>CAWJTC010000004.1:0-343115 GCA_963845725.1 uncultured Acidobacteriota bacterium | reverse complement strand
GTAGCGTAATGGCTGGCCAGAAGGTATTTGTATTAGGCAGTGAAGACGAGCTTAGAAAGCTGGCTGCGAAATAGATGGCTGGTCCAACACACATCCAGCAGCGAAGAAATAGCCAACCTGTTCGCTCTCTCCGATCGCGACCTCGATGCCTGCCAGACCAAGAACCTACCCGCCGACTGGCGCTTTGCCATCGCCTACAACGCTGCGTTGCAAGCAGCAACTGCCGCTCTGGCAGCGGCCAGCTATCGCGCCAGCCGTGAGAGCCATCACCATCGGGTAATCCAATCGCTGGAGTTCACGCTGGCTCCCGAACGCAAGCTGATCGACACCTTCGACCGGTTTCGCAAGAAACGAAACATCAGCAGCTACGATGTTGCCGGAGCCGTCTCAGACAAAGAAGCACATGAGATGTACGAACTCGCGGTGACCCTACGCACGAAAATTGAGCAATGGATCCGAACAAATCACCGGAAGCTGCTGCCTTGATCAGTCGTACTTCTCATACAGAATCGACTTGCGGTCCCAGCCCAGCGACTTCAGCAGCTCGCGGTTGGCTTTGACCATCTTGTCGAGGCCGCAAATGTAGGCGTGCATATCGCTGCGGCCTCGGGCGATCCCGGGGACGTGCTCCTGCACGTATCCGCGTAGTCCCGTCCAGGTGGCGTCGCCACGGCTTAAGGTCGGCTGGTAATGAAAGTTGGCATGCTCGGCGGCCAGGCGCAGGAACTCGTTGTGGTAGTAGAGGTCTTTTTCGGTGCGATTGCCGAAGATGAGCCAAATCTGTTTGCCCAGGTGACGAGACTCATCGGCGAGCAACCAGTGCAGCATGGATCGCAGGGGCGCGATACCGGTGCCGGTGGCGATGAAAATTGTATCGCGCATCGGCGGGCGCAAAGTGAAATCACCAAACGGCCCCTGGCAGCTGATTTCGTCGCCTGCTTTCATGTCGCAAAGAAAGTTAGACATAAATCCGTCCTGCACGCGGTTCAGGCACAGGGCGAAGCGGTTGTTTTCGCTTGGCGGCGAGGCGATGGAATAGGCGCGGGTGATTTCTTCGCCGTCGGGTTCATTGGTTTTGAAGGACAGCCATTGCCCAGCCACGAAGCCGAAACGCGGGAGAGCCGTCATCTCGAAGTCGAGGTGCTTGGTCAGCCCTGAAAGCGCAGTCGAGCTGATGAGACGAGCGGTGAAGGTTTGGAATGGAGACATTCGCTTATGTAGATGACGGAAGATTACCAGAAGACCCGCTGGAGAGTTAGCGGCAATCCTGAAGACGCGCCACGATATGTGACTGTGCCGAGATACAGCCGGTTTCGTATCAGGGCACGGCTTCAGCCGTGCCGCAAGAGCTTCTCAAAAGAAACGGGCTTTAGCCCCTGCGGGAGTGGATCCAGGGCACATCCCGGATATGCAGACGAATAGGGATAGTCGCTTGCCTCCTGAACCAGTTTCGCCGTGACCGGATTGTCGCGAATATATTCGCAAACGTGTGAGGCGGCCTGGGCGTTCAACACACGCACCTCTGAAAAACCGCGCTGCCAAATTGGATTTTAAATCCGAGTTCCTTCCCTGCGCAGAATGCGAATCCACCCTTAATGAACTGAACGGCGCGCTCGACACTTGTATGTGTACCTACTGTAATCAGTACATGAAAGTGATCCGGCATAATGACAAATTCGTGCAGCAGGAATTTACCTTGAGCACGATATTCCTGAAGCATGCGCAGAAACAATCGGGCGGCCCGGTCGGATTGAAGGAGGAGTCGCTTGTCCGCGGTCGAGGATGTCACATGAAAAGTGCGGACGCCGGAGACAATCTGTATGGGGTTTGAGTTCCTTGCTGGAATGGCCATGATCGAATCTGTGGCAATCCTGGAGCGCGTGTCTGTGATGTTGGTCACAGGCCAGGTTTGGGGTGGTTCCGAATTGGGCCGGCAGCGCCTGAAGGCGCACATTTGTTGGCTCGTAACGGCACGCCTGAAGGCGTGCCCTGATACGAAACGACGAGACTTCTACACTGCTGAAAGGCTAAAGCCGATTGCCGAATGTTCACGGCTGAATGCTGAACTCTACTCCACCGTCACTGACTTGGCCAGATTCCGCGGCTGATCTACGTCACAGCCGCGGCGGACCGCGATGTGATAGGCCAGCAACTGCAGCGGAACGATTTCCAAAATTGGCGCGAGTTCTTCCGGAGCGGGAGGAATGTAGAGCACGTGGTCGGCGGCTTCTTTGATTTCTTCGTCGCCCTCAGTAGCCAGGGCAATGACCACCCCGGAGCGCGCTTTGACTTCCTTTAAGTTCGAAATGGTCTTGTCGTAGCGGATGCGCGAGAGTTCGTCGTTGGCATCGCGGGTGGCAAGAATCACAACTGGTAGATTCTCGTCGATGAGCGCATTGGGGCCGTGTTTCATTTCGCCGGCGGGATAGCCTTCGGCGTGGATGTAGGAAATTTCCTTGAGCTTGAGCGCGCCCTCGAGGGCGATGGGATAGTGGATGCCGCGGCCAAGAAACAGGAAATCCTGCGCCCGGACATAGAGTTTGGCCAGGGCCTCGCATTCTTCGTCGCGGGTGAGCAAGTGTTCGAGTTTCGCGGGCAAGCGTAGTAGTTCGGTGATCGCGCTCTTGCCTTGCTTGGCGGTCATTTCTTCCCGAATTTGGGCCAGATAAAGCGCGAACAGGTAGAGCGCGGTGAGCTGCGCAGTGAACGCCTTAGTGGAAGCCACGCCGATCTCCGGGCCAGCGTGAGTGTAAATGGTGCCGGCGGCCTCGCGAGTAATCATCGATCCGACTACGTTGCAGATGGCCAGCGTCTTCGAGCCCTTGGATTTGGCTTCGCGTTGGGCAGCGATGGTGTCGGCAGTTTCGCCGGACTGCGAAATCAGCATGGTCAACGTGTCCGGCGGAATGATGGGATCGCGATAACGCCATTCGCTCGCGTAATCGACTTCGACCGGAACCCGCGCCAGCCGCTCGATCATGAATTTGCCGGCTTGCGCGGCATGCCAACTGGTGCCGCAGGCGGCAATGTTGATTTTCTTCGCAGCTTTGAACTCGGCTTCCGTGACCTGCATCTCGTCCAAAAAAATATGGCCGGTCTCTTGCGAGATCCGGCCTAAAGTCGTATCGCGGACGGAGCGCGGCTGCTCGTAGATTTCCTTGAGCATGAAATGCTTGAAGCCACCCTTTTCGGCCTGAATCGGATCCCAGGTGACGTGCTGGATTTGCGGGGTTCGTGGTTTACCTTGAAAATCGGTCAGCTTTACGCCTTCGGGAGTGATGGTCGCGAGATCGCCGTCGGAGAGGAAGAAGAGATCGCGAGTGTGATAGAGGATGGCGGGAACATCGGATGCGATGAAGTATTCGTCTTTGCCCAAACCGATGACGGCGGGCGGCCCGTTTCTGGCAGCAACGATTTTGTTGGGGGCATCGGCGGAAAGAACGCCCAGACGCGAACACGCCGGTCAAGTCGCCGACAGTTTTACGAACCGCCTCTTCTAATGACGGCCGATGGCCGTTGCCAGTCTTGAAGTAATACTTTTCAACCAGGTGAGCGATGACTTCAGTATCGGTCTCGGTGGTAAAGCGGTGGCCTTCTTCGATCAGTTTCTTCTTTAACGTGACGTAGTTTTCGATGATGCCGTTGTGCACCACGACAATCTTGCCGGTGCAGTCGCGATGTGGGTGCGCATTTTCTTCTGTGGGACGGCCGTGCGTGGCCCAGCGAGTGTGGCCGATGCCGTAGGTGCCGTCGAGGGGCTGGAGGCGGATGACCTCCTCGAGATTGCGCAACTTTCCCTCAGCGCGGCGGACTTGCAGGCCTTCACCGTTGCCGCAAACTGCAATCCCGGCAGAATCGTAGCCACGATATTCCAAGCGCCTGAGGCCCTCGATGATGACGGGGACGACTTCCTTCTTACCGACATATCCTACGATGCCGCACATGATTTTCTTACTCCTGCTTTCGGCGAGGAGACCGATTCAAGTCTGAGCCACCAGCGGCCTTCAGACTACGGCAACCCACGCCAACCGTCTTATGAAAGTTTTCTATAAGGGGCAAAACTCCCTCTTATTGGCCCGCGCGGGTCTGACAGCCGTTAATCTTCGAGGGAGTAACGAAACTCTTCAATCACCGGGTTGGTCAGGACCTCGCGGGCTATGCGCGCCACTTCCACGTCTGCTTCTGCCCGGGTCAGTCCGCCATCGAGCGTGAGCTCGAAGTACTTTCCTTGGCGGACTTCGTCCAAACCCTTGAATCCCATCTTTTTAAGGGCGCCATGAATGGTCTTGCCCTGGGGATCAAGGACGCTCTTCTTCAGTGAAACATAGACGTAGGCTTTCATGGGGGATGACGCCATTATACGTCAGGGCCGGGGTGGAACACCGTGCACGACAGGCCTAGCCCAGTCGCGCAAGTTGGGCATCCAGGTCAGCCAAGGCGCTTGCCAGCATCTGGCGGTGGTGGGTGTTTTGGGCAGTTTCGAGCTGCTGCATCACTCGGGCGCGAGACAAGCGAAGCCCCTGCCTCTCGCGTTGGCGGGCAAGTTCCTGAGGAGTGGAGGGAGGCTCTGGGTTTCTTTCCGGCAAAGGCCGCTTGAGATTGCTGCTCTTCGACTGATTTGCTTTCCCACCCGCGGGCCATGGAGAGATTATATTTCTGGCAGCGGCGGTTGTCATAGCCCGAGCCCGTGATATTAGCCTGAACGTCGAGCGGGTTTGGTTCGAGTCGCTTCAAAGCTCAGGACGTCCTGGGCTGCTTTAAGCAACATCTGAATTGTTGTTTCGTCCAGAGGTGCGAACACCGTGCGATAGAACCTTGCTCTGGCAGCAAGCACGCGCCGGGCGACAGACTTTCCCGTGGCCGTCAGGCGCACGAACTGTTCCCGCCGATTGGCTGGGTTTCGGACTCGGCGGACGTGGCCGCTTGTTTCCAGACGATCGAGCAACAGCACCAAAACGTTTTCGTTGAGCGCGAGGTGCTTAGCGATTTGCTTCTGGGTTACCGGCTGCTGGCTTCGTGCAGCCAACAATATCCAAACTTCTCTCGCGCCAAGGCTGAACTGCCGGTCTGCTTCAACTGCCACGCGCCGCTGGATGAGAAGGGTGCATTTGGTTAACTGCAAAAAGCCGGCGACGGCCAGGGCCGACTCAAGTTCTTGTTGTGCGGGTTCGGATGAAGGCATTTTTGCATGTGCCGACATTTCGGCACATGCACCTTAACATAAAGGATCATAAGATGTTAACAACAAACTTGACCGAGAAACCATTAAGCGATTCCCCCTCCGAGTGGATCATATGCGCGAGGTACGATTGTTTACGCGCACCTCCATTCGTATCGAGTATGAAGAGAGGGGAGTTTCCCAAAAGCGGTCGGCCCACAAAAAACATGTTGCGCGACGCCCAGTATTGTCTATTATTCATTAGGCAATAGTTGTAGCGCTAGTGTTGGGAGATTTGCACGAGGGGGAAAGATGGGCTCGGGCAAATGGTTCCTACAAGCCACTTCGTTTTGTGCGCCGATCTTTGGCGCCGGAGAATAAATCCGCCGCTCCGGGGCCTGGCGTATTTTTCGGGCGCGCGGCCTGAAGTTTGTTGTACCCGCCTAAGGTTCCTGCGCACCCTTTCCACAACCCGACCGCCTCTGAGTAGAGCTTGTTCAGCCTTCCCGATGGAAAACTTCTCCCAGAAACAGCAGAATTTGTGGAGCCCGAATGCAGTTTGATGACGCACTCGCGAAGTCGGAAAGCAGCAAGGATTTTTCCGGGCCTACATCTGGGCAGAACGAGTGGGCGAGTTTTTTCGACGCACCCAATGTGGGGTTTGTCATCTGCGATGAAAACCTTCGCTACGTGAAGATCAATGACGCGTTGGCACGAATGAATGGGATCCCTGCAGCGGCGCACTTGGGCCGAACAGTTTACGACATTCTGGGTGAAGCTGCGGCCAGAGTAGAGCCGGCCTTACATCAAGTCTTGGCCACTGGGCAACCGCTGTCGAATTTCGAGTTAGTGGCGATGTTGCCGGCCAGAGCGCAACCGGCTCGCTGGATTGAGAACTATTTTCCCATTAAAGACGCAGAGGGACGGGTGCGGCAGGTGGGAGCAGTCATTGTTGAGGTTCCGGAGACGGGAAGGCCGGAGGAGGACCCGCAAGCCAGGGCTCGGGTACAGATGAAACGGCTGGAGGCCTTGGCGGAGTTCGAGATACAAACGACCTCGAAGTTAGGCGACCAAGAGTTGTTTCTGGCTATCTCCGATTTTCTGCGGAAAACGGTTCAGCCAGATTTTGCGGGCCTCGCGCTCTACGATGAGGGCATAAATCAAATGCGGGTTTACGCGCTGGATTTTGAAATTGCCCGGCGTGTCGTGGGCACCAATCTCACGGTGCCGGTTACAGAAGAGGCTTGGGGGCCGGCTTTTTTGAACGCCGATACGATCATCTGTGGTCACGAAAGACTGGCAGCCAGCCATTCCCCCTACCTCGCTCAGTTGCTGCAAGAGGGGATTCAGTGCATGGGTTGCCTTCCCCTTACAACTCCCAAGGGCACGCTGGGGACACTTAGTTTGGGGTGGACCCAAGGGAGCGCCCTTCAAGCCAATGAAATCGTTTTCTTAAAGCATCTGGTTTCCAGAATTGCCAGCGTCTTGGACAGGATTGGCGCGTATCGCGAGATCGCCGTGCTTTCAGACAAGTTGAGTGGAAGAAAGGTAAGCCTGGATGCCGAGATCCGATCCACCCAGAATTTTGAGGAGGTGATCGGTGAGAGCCCCGCTCTCAAACGGGTCCTGGCACAAGTGCAAACGGTTGCCCCCAGCGACGCCACGGTGCTGATCCTGGGTGAAACCGGGACGGGGAAGGAACTCATTGCGCGGGCCATTCACCGCATGAGTTCGAGAAAAGCCGCCCCCTTTATCAAGTTGAACTGTGCGGCCATCCCCACGGGGCTGCTGGAGAGCGAATTGTTTGGACATGAGAAAGGCGCTTTTACCGGAGCCATCCGCCAGAAGATCGGACGGGTGGAATTGGCTGACGGCGGCACCTTATTCCTGGACGAAGTAGGTGAGATTCCGCTTGAACTTCAACCCAAGCTTCTGCGGGTGTTGGAGGACCAGGAGTTTGAGCATCTGGGGGGTACGCGGACCATCAAAGTGAATGTTCGCTTAGTGGCCGCTACCAACCGAGAGCTCGCTCAAAGCGTATCGATTCGCGAATTCCGGAGTGACCTTTATTACCGGCTCAACGTGTTTCCCATCCACCTGCCTGCGTTGCGAGAGCGGGATAAGGACGTTGCACTGCTGGTGCGCTATTTTGTTCAGAAGTTTGCCCGCAGTATGAACAAGAAGATTGAGAATATCCCGGTCGAGGCCATGAATGCCCTTGCCAATTGGCATTGGCCAGGGAACGTGAGGGAACTGGAAAATTTCATCGAGCGATCGGTCATTCTCTCTGAAGGAACAACCCTGGGCGCTCCGCTGGGAGAGCTTTTATCCCAACCTTCTCCTCGTTCCAATGTGACCCTCGAGACCATGGAGCGTGAACACATTCTGCATGTGTTGCGCGAAACCGGAGGGGTGATTGCCGGAGTTCGTGGTGCGGCGGCCCGATTGGGAATGAAGCGAACCACGCTTCAATCCCGGATGCAGAAGTTGGGAATCACGCGCGAGGAGTATCAGGGGTGAGGTTTTTCGCGTCGGTCGGGCGCTTCCATGGGTCGGAAGTGCCGTGACATCGGCATCTGCCGGATAGTCGTCAGCCGCAGGTTTCATCAAGAACGCTTTCTCTTGGCCTAAGGAACTGGCTCCCATGGGTTTCCCGTGGCTTAGCACTGGGTTCCAGTTTGGCACTGTGAGTGCCAGAGGAATCACTCCGTCCGGTGAGAGAGAGTGTTCGCGATCCACCGGATACGGAAAGCAGGTCTCGAAAACTGGGGTCTGCTTGGTCGGACCCGCACCTCTGGAGAAGAACCGATGTATAGCTCGCACGAAAATCAGAGGGATATTGGCAGCCCGAGCGGTTTTCAAGCGATTGCGCCGTGGCCGAGCCTGCCTTCGGTCGAGCTTGTCCGCACCGGGGCCGCGAGCAATAGTTACCGGCTGCACCAGGATGTGCCGGCAGATCCCTTGTACCTGATCGGCTGCAGTCTGAGATGGCATCGCGAAAGAGACACGGCGGCGGGTTGGGAACTGTTTCAATTCCTACGCTCGACCGACCATAATGCACGAGCGCTGGCCGCAGATGTACTGGCTAAGACGAAGCACACGCGCTTGTTAGTGCGGCAGTTACGTCGTGCCAAGGCCAAGCTGAACCAGATGAGCACTAACCATGCTCCTGTACTCGAGGAGAGAGAACTGAAGAAAGCGGCGCAAATGAACACTCCGTATGGACTGGAAATCATCGAAAGTTGCCTCAGCCTGCAAGTTGCGAAGGGACAGTTGGTTTTGCGGTCTTTCTCATGGCGGGTTAAAGTCCCTAGCCGAGGTCAGCCACTTGACTACGTTTCCTGGGGGGGCATTGCTCTTCGTCGAGGGGCAAATCCCACGAGGCGCCTACGTACTGTGTTCGGGTAAAGCCAAACTCTCAACCACTTCCCGAGATGGGAAGGTGCTGATTCTGAAGATTGCCGAGGCGGGAGAAATATTGGGGTTGAGCGCGGTGATTTCAGGGCAGCCGTTTCAGGTGACGGCGGAGACCGCGGGGCCGTGCCAGGTGAACTTCATTGAACGCGAAGCCCTGATTCAACGGATCGAGAAGAGTGGCGAGCTGGGGCTGCATTCCTTGCGGGCGCTGAGCCGAGAGTTTCAATCGGCCTATCAGGACATTCATGACCTGATATTGGCGCGCTCGTCGGCGGGTAAGCTGGCCAAGTTGTTATTGTCCGGGGTGACAGCCGGGAGAAACCAGAATCCAACGAAGTTCGGATTCGTCCTACCCTGACTCACGAAGAGATGGCACAGATGATCGGTTCATCGAGGGAAACGGTGACCCGGCTGTTAAGCGACTTGAAAAAGAAAGAACTGATCCGACTCGAGGGTTCGACGCTGATCATCCGGAATCGGATAGCGCTGGAAGCGCTAGCCGCATAGCTGAAGTGTCCTGGTGCGCGGCCGGGTCACTCCTATCCCCGGCCGCATTTTTTACGGTTCCATCTAAAAGTGGAAACCGAGCTGAGCCGTCAGAGCAGCGCGGCGTCACATAATGTGTGCCGCTAAACGTGGACAGGAAGTTATACAGAGCGTAGTTGTTGGCAATGTTAATGGCGGTCAACTGAAGACTCCATTTGTACCTTTCGGCGTGAAACAGATTGTCGTCGCCTACGGACACATCGAAGAGGCTGCGCGCCGGCGACGCGAGGCGGGTTGTGGTCGTCATTTTCCGTGCCCGGCGCCGGTATCTGTAAAAGCGTTGAGCCGTATTGTGAGGCCGGGCAAAGGTTAGTGCCCAGACTGGAGCTTAGCGAAGTGCCCAGCGGATTGGTCGCGGTGGGCGGAGCCGCGTGCAGGGAGCCACAAAATAGTCCCGCTTCAAATTGTTGATCTGCGCTCAGGCCAGAGGTATCGATGATGGTGTCAGTTCCCAGCCGGTCCGTTGGCACAGTCTTGCCCGCCGGCGCACGGAGCTGGACCGGCGACCAGGCCGCTGTCATACCGCCAGTTAAAGCCAAGCCATGGCCCGCGCTTCCAGGGCTGGTACTGGATGTGGGCTGTCATGTTGAACTTTTCGTCGTGATCGATGCGGAAGGGTCCCGACAGCGGACGGAACCGCGCCAGCGCCCCCGATCTGAGGAGTAAAGAAACGGGCCGCCACGCTGGAGAACACCATGAGAGCGGAAAACCCGTGAAGGTTCGGCACGCTTACACGTCCGGCATATCCGGGAATCTTGGAGCGATCCCATTCAATGGGGAAAGTGATCGGGGTAGCGCCGAGCACGCTGAAGTCGTAGGCGTTGTGGGTGTACTTCCAGATGTATTCGCCGGAGAAGACGACATACCGGCCGAAAGCCTGCTGAATGCCGGCGTGGAATTCGTTGCGCCAGCCAGGAGTGAACGGGGTGATGGCCGATGAGGAACAGAGGAGAAGCGGATTCAAGACGGGGTTTCCGCATCCCAGGTTGGAAAGAACGAGGTTCTCGTTGAACGGAGTTTCCATGGTTCGCGCATAGGAAATGCGCAGGACGGTGTTGGTCCGTTTTACGTTATAAGCGATTCCGATGCGAGGCTCGGCTTCGCGGTGAATGGTCAGGCCGTTGTATAAGTCCCCACGCAAGCCCAGATTCAAGGCCCAGTTTCCCTTGGTGATCATGTCCTGTACATAGAGGGCGAGTTCCTTGACGTCGGTGTGACCGTTAAAGGTGAAGAGGCCGCTGGTGGAGTTGGGGCAGCCGTCATTGGGCGATGGAGTTGGGCGGGTCAGGTCATAGCAGCCCAGCAAAGGATTGAAGTTGGCATTCGCAGTGAAAGGCGCTGGGTAGAGCGCCTGGCTGGTGGTTGTGGCAGTAGGGCAGTTGGCTGGATCGTTAACCCCGGGGTTGCCGACGAACACCGGAACACCATTAGCGTCCAGACAGGGGGCGTTCAGCGTGGGATCGACTAAACCGAAAGGATCTTTCTCGTCAAGGAACGTTTGTTCGTAGGTGACTCCTGCTTTGATGTTGTTAATTCCCTTCACGTAGGAAATGTCGGAGCGTAGCCCCGCGTTGGTGAGGGTGCGTCTTTGGCCGACAGTTTCGCTCTGAAGACCCGGAGCCCCGAGATCGGCGAAAGGGTTGGCGCTGGGATAGTAGTTGTAGGCATCCCGCCGGACGAAAGCGCCGAGAGTAAATACGGTGGTGGAGCTGATCAAGCGAGTCCAGGCAGGCGCGATGTTGAAGGTTTTGATCTGGGAACGCTGGTCGGCGGGGCCGACCACATTACCATTAGGATCGAGGCCGCCGTTGGCGACAACCACGCCGTTCCAAGGAGTTGCCAGTCTGCGAGTCAAAGGAGTTCGGGGTCTGGAACCACGACCGGGTGAATCCCAGGTTCAGGTGAATAGAATCGCCGGTTGAAATCTGATAGTCCACGCGGTCGAAGAGGTTCTCTTCGTTTCCTTTGTCATGCATTACCGCGAACTCCGGCGGATCAAGGAAGCGGCCGCTGTTCAATCCGCTGGCAGAGATAAAGTTTCCCCATTTCGCGCCTCCATAGGCCAGATTGGCCCCGAGGTTGGAGGTTCCAAACGAGCCATAAGAAGCGGTCACGCTGCCGTGAGGCGTGGTGAAGCCCTGGCCGGAGCGCGTGGTTGCGACGATTACAACGCTTGTCTTGCCTCCATACTCCGCCGGCGGAGCACCGGAGATGACTTCCATGGACTCGATCGAATCGAGGGGAATCTGGTTGGAGAAAACCTTGCTTTGTTGGTCAGTGATGGGCTGGCCGTCGACGGAAAAGGAATTTTCGGCGTGATCACCCAATCCGTGGAAGAGACCGTTGGAATCGGCGGCGATGCCGGGAGTGGCAAGCGTCACCAGAGAACTCACGGACGACGATGCGCTTTCCAGAGGAAGTTTGTCGAAGAGCGCCTTGTCGACGTCGGTGTGGAAAGTGGGATCGTTTTCAACCAAGTCTTCGCCGGCCTCCACGGTAACGGTTTCTGCGGATCCTTTAACTTGCAGGTTGATGGTGAGGTTGACGGGGACGACGGACCGAACGTCAATATCCTCTACGAACGACGCGAAGCCCTTTTCCACTAACTGTGATGTGGTAAGGATTGAAGGGAACATTGGAGATGGTGAATTTGCCAGCGGCGTCGGTTATGGCGGTCCGGGCGAAGGCGCTGACCGGGTTTTGAATTTCGACCACAGCGTTCGGAACGACGGCGCCGGTTGGGTCTACGACCGTCCCATTTACTGAAGTCGAACTTCCACCGGATTGTGCATAAGTGTTAAGGCAAAGCCCGAGGTAGAGGGCCATTATAAAAGTCGCACGCAGCGACTTCGAGTAAGAAGCCAGCATGATTCCTCCTGAAAGATCGAGAGAATACGATTAGAAAAGGGACCTCATACACAGGTCCGTATCGATCTGAGTCAGACGCTAGACTGCCGGAGGTGGGCGAATGCGAAGGAAAAAGACAAAGCCGGAAGACCCGGAAACGGTCTCCGGCGGCACGACTAAAACGGTGCGACCTACGAGCGGAGCCGCCTGAAATATGGAGCTGCCGAGAACGCCGGCATGAGCCACCGAGCAGATGGAGCACTCATGGCTGGGGATTTTGGAGTTTTCAGAATGGACGTGGACAGCCTGGGCGAAGCCGGCAAATCCGACCAGCAGGACACAAGTCAGCGCCAACAGCTTGAAAAACGCGCTATTGCTTGAATGAGTTTGAGTCAAGCGCAATGCCCCAAAGCACAGTTAGAACACAATACATGCACGCAAAGCAAGTAACTTTTCGAGGTCGGATGCAGCCTTGGGTTACAGAGTTGTCCCGCGCCGGAACATCAAAGCCCGAAGAGCTCGCGCAGGCGCTTGGTCTGGGCGCGGCTGACCGGGACTTCGGTTTGCTTCTTGTCGTCCATGCGCAACTGGTAAGAGCTCTTGAACCACGGGACCACTTCCTTGATGCGGTTAATGTTTACCAGATAAGAGCGATGGGCGCGCCAGAAAAGAGTGGAGTCGAGGCTGTCGAGCAATTCTTCGAGAGTGCGGCAGTTCGATTGACCCTCCATGCCATTAGGACCGCTGGTCACGACCGTAATGATGCCGTCCTCGATAGACGCAAAACAAATGTCTTTCTGGTTTGCCAGGAACATGCGGCCGGCGGCTTTCAACAGGACCTTGGAAGTTTGCGGCTTCTGCGACTCCAGCATTCGCACCAGAGTTTCGAATTTGTCGGAAGCTGGACTGGCGCTGCCCAGTTTGATGCGAGCCCTTTGCACCGATTGCGCAACTCGCTTCTTGTCGAAAGGCTTGAGCAAGTAATCGACCGCATTTACTTCGAACGCCTTTACGGCATACTGATCGAAGGCCGTGGCAAAGACAATCTGGGGCAGCGGCACTTTGCGGTCGAGCAGTTTTTTGATCACGCCGAAGCCATCGAGGCCGGGCATCTGCACATCCAGGAAAACAAGGTCGGGGTTGTGTTCGCGGATAAGATTAACCGCCTCGACGCCGTTTTTGCCCTGGGCCACGATATCAACATCGCCAACGTTTTTCAGCAGAAAGGCCAGTTCGTCGCGCGCGAGTTGTTCATCGTCCACGATTACTGCGGATAGCGACATACATTCACCTCGCGGCGCCAAGCAAGAGTACGAATCAGTGGGGCTGCATATTTGGCATATTCATGCCAGCCGGCATTTCCATCTTTCGATATCCCGCCGGAACTTCGAACAGGCTGGAGCTTAATGAGCCTTCCTTGATGTTTTGCAATTCGCCGCCGCCAGTCTTGCCTTCCCACTTCACGGGAAAGGCAATTTTTGGGTCGAGCCACACCGTACTGTGGTCTCCATTCGCGGAGGTTGCTTCGTACTTGACGGTATTACGGCCGTTCACGGTTTCATTGCCGACTTTATGGCATTCACCGCCTTGATGGGTAGCCAACTTCTGCCATTCTCCACATGCGTTTTCTATATCCGTGGGACGAAAGAAGGCGGTGAACCGCTGCGCCCCCGGACCCTTGCCGGCGGGGAACTCCATGTACATGTTCTGTGCCGGCATGAGCATGTCGGTGGTCTGGTTTGCAAAGTCCATTAGGATGGCCGCGCTCTGGCCGTTCCGCCCGGCGGATTCTACGCGCATCTTGTTCTTAGTGACATAGATCTTGGCGGGGACCCTCTCTTGATCGCCTTGGCGGTGAGAGACAATGTCGGCGGAAAAATCTTCCTGGGCGAACAGGGCGAGCGGTAGAACGAAGAAGAGCACGGGCAGTAACAGGCGAATGAATTTCCTCATCAAATCGAGCCTCCTGGAATCGGCAAAACGGTGAAACACAACTCCGGATACTGCGATCGATCTACCGGGAATGCCTTACAGGCAGCATATCAGAATTAAGCCGCAGCAACTAAGTCAAGGAACGGGCACCGGCAAAGGAAGCTGGTTTAAGCGGATAGCGATTCTCGCGATAGTAGCGGCTGAAAATCAGGCCTACGATCAGCAGCGCCATCGGGCACAAGACGCTGGCTTCAGGGCCGACGGTGCCGCCGGTGAGCCATTGCGGTCCATTCAACGTGGAATGGAACACATTGTGATAGGGCAACATGCCGCTATCCGGAACCCCGTAGAAAGTTTGACCCCAGTCCCAGCGGCATGGAAGCCGACCGCAATCCACAGACTGCCGGTCCGCCGCAAGAACAAGCAAAAAAGGAGCGCGAAGAACCCAGTCGCGACTGCACCCACTCCGGTCTCATTTGAAGGAGTGCCCGAAGGCGAACAAGCCGGACATCACGAACGCCGCCGGCCAGAAACCGATTCCGGAACTCAGCGTGTACTGGGCGTATCCGCGACACAAGAATTCTTCACAGAGTCCCGCCAGAAGGAATGCGATGCCCCAGGCTACCATCGACGACAAAATCGCAGTTCCGTGGAGAGCCAAGCCGGTAATCCTAAAGCCGTGAAGCAGGAACATGGTGAGAAGCGTGCCGCTGATTGCCAGAAAGCCCCATAGAGACCCGCGCCAGAGGTTCTTTCCTACGCCCCGACGCAGAGGCAAGCCGTATTCACCGAATTTGCGATGCTCGATCTTCCCCATAATTAAAGTAGCAAGGCAAAGAAGCAGAAAGGCGATCGCTTCGGACTTGATCATCAAAAACGGAGTGACCGTAATCGCGGCAGCATGCTTCTGTGCTTCTTTGAAGCCTTGAACGCCACCGTTGCGGATGAGAACGAAGGCAGCCAGGAGAACGACAACCAAGGCGGCGAAGATGAGTAGCCGCGAGCCGGCTCGGAGACCGTTGGGTCCAACGAAGATGCGTCGAACCCAGGAATTATTTGCCGGCGGAAGCTGGCTGGCACCGGTCGGGACGGAAGTAACTGCTGTAGCTTTCTCTGAGATCGGATTCATAACCGTTCCCTCCTTCCAAGTTAATGGCCGGATCAGCGTTAGCTGCGATCTTCGACCTGAGCCACTTCTGTCCGAACTGTCTGGCCAGGCAGGGACGTCCCACAGTACGGGCAATATGCATCCTCTGGGTGCACCATGCGCTGGCATTGCGGACAGCTAGGGCTCAACTTGTAGTTGCACTGGGGACAAAAATTGAAACCGTGCTGCACGGCATGCCCACACTGCGGGCAGTTGCCGACCACAGGTTGGCGGAGAATGAAATACAAAATGATTCCCAAGCCGTTGGGCACCAGGACGGAAACCGTGGTCCAGAGGGCGCGGCTCATGCCTCGCCGTCCCGCGTCACGATTCACGTAGCCAATCAGCAGCAAGTAACAGCTCAGGATGAGACCGACGAGCAAGCCCAGCAGAACGCGCGCCCAGGAGGGGGAGCATCGGCCTGCCGCGCTACCACCACATTGAACACAACCTGCATACTCACAAAGCCGATCGCTGCCAGAATCCATGCCCAGCGGGCGACCAGCCTGAAATCGCGGCTTACGTAGCCAATCATCAATAGATAAAAGGCCACGACCAGGCCGACGCACAAACCCAGCAGGGGCCGCGCCCAGGCGGGCGGAGCGTCGGCTTGGTGGGCTACCACCACAATGAACACATACTGCATGGTGAGGAAGCCCAGCACCGCCAAGGCCCACACCCATCCAGCGATGTTTCTGATCTCGGCTGCGAATCCACTTAGTTTTTGATTTGGTTCCTGCATAAAGTCTCCATTCTCATCTCAGTGCCAGCGACCGGCATCGTCGCTCAGATGGGTGCCGCGAGCCAGCAACAACACGCTGACCAGCAACGCCGGGGCAATCACAAAAGCGGTAAAGGCTGTTTCCCACACGGGACTGGAAACTCCAGTCCAATTTCCGAGCCAGGCAAAGACTTTCCACATAATGGGTATGGTCACCGATGCAGAGAATCCAATGCCCGCGCACGCGATCCCCACCATCCACAAGCGTTCCCGTTGCTGGCGGAGCAACTGCGCGTGCTGGCGAACGCGGGCTTGCGTCCTCCGCACCAGCGCTGGCGTTGCCGCCATGGGCACGGAACGCAGGGAGCGAATGACCTGGCCGGCGGCGTCGGCGTATTCGCGGCAGGAATCGCACTCCCGCAGATGCGCCTGCAACTTCGACTGCTGGGCATCGCTCAGGCCGTCGATCCCGCTGAGGGCGATCCACTCTTGCGCTTGCTGGTGAAGGTCGCGTGTCATGCCTGGGCTCCTTTCAACAGTGGCATCAGCAAATTCAATCCGCGGTAAAGGCGCGATTTAATGGTTCCCAGCGGTGCGCCGGTCACAGCGGCGATTTCGTCCAGGGTCAGGCCTTCCTGGAAGCGCAGGACGACAGCCTCGCGATATTCTGCGGCAATCGAAACCAGAGCGGCGTTGATGCGGTCGGCGTGTTCGTGCTGCGCGATAACTTCAAGCGCCGACGGGCGAAGGTCGACGGGATCCAGCGGCGCGTGATCTTCCGAGTCGAGAAGGCCATCCAGGCTGACCGGATTTTTCTTTCGCATGGAATCGATGCACAAGTGCCGGGCGACGGAAAAGAGCCAGGTGCTGAATTCGTGCTTGCCGTCGTATTGATGGCCACGTTCGAGGACGCGAATCCAGGTTTCCTGGAAGAGATCTTCCGCTTGTTCGCGGTGTCCCGTGAGGTAGGTCAAGTAGCGCAGCAGGCGATGCTGATACTGCTCGATCAGACGGTCGAGCAGATCGGGATCGCGACGGCGAAGGCCGCGAGCGATGGCGCTGGTCTCGGACTCCATCCCATTCACGAAATATAAGGCTGCGGCGTTCATGCTACCGGATATACGAGCGAGAAGGGGGAAAAGATGCAGGGGTGGGTCGGGAGAGTAGCACGAGGAGTAACTTGTGTTTTTGCAGCCTATTACGCGGAAAGTCCCGTCAGTCGAATTCGCTCCGCGCCATACTCTCAATCGTTAGCGCTTCCTCGTCAGAGATTGTAGCGCACCTCGATTTCTTGTTTGACCGGCTTCTCCAGCCGACGAATCTCCTCGATGGTGGTCGCCTTCTCCAAAGTCGCGATATGCCGCGAGATTGGGTCCGACTTTGGCAGATCAAGCCAATTGCAAACGAAGCTATACTGTCTCTTGACGGCATCTTCTTTAGTGACGAACTTGTGCCACTTCCACAGACGCCCTCCGTTCAGGGCAGCTTCAAATTGGAGGGCAAATATCTCAGGGTTGATGTGTAGAAGATTTGGCTCCTTCTTCCAGCCGTCCGTAATCGTGTAGTCAATAGCGATGCGGTGGGTTCGGCTCGAGAATACCTGGTGGGCAATCACATTACGCATTTCATGGATTTCGTCGCCGATAAGGGAGAAGCGCTGTCCCTCTTTCGCCCCGTCCATGAATTCTTTGAGGAAGAAAAGAGTTGCTGAACGGCCCACCTTGCCAAGTGCTATTTCGGAAAAGGCCTGGATGAATGCATGGGTGCTGAGGAAGATCATGTCCTCGAATTTCTTCTCACGAACAATCCCAAGCTGGTGAAGCAGTACGTTTTGGCCCCACACCAACAAAGTTAAGGGTGCTTCCCTCTCGGCGCTTAGAAAGCGACGCAACCCGTCCTCGAAGCTCTCCATATCAGCTCATCTCTAACTGGCTACGTTCTCCATCGCCAGCGCCATGCCCATGCCGCCACTGACACAGAGAGTAGCGACGCCGCGTTTGGCTTTGCGCCGAAGCATTTCGTGCAGCAGCGTGACCGTGATACGAGTTCCGGTGCAGCCTATGGGATGACCGAGGGCAATGGCCCCGCCGTTGACGTTGAGTGTCGCGTGGTCGAAATGCAGTTCGCGATCGCAAGCGATGACCTGGGCGGCAAAGGCTTCGTTGAGTTCAACTAAATCGAAGTCGGACAGGCGGAGTTTGTGCTTCTGCTCCATCTTACGCACGGCCGGCACAGGGCCGATGCCCATGATGCGCGGATCGACGCCGGCGGACGTCACGGCCATAATGCGAGCCAGCGGCTTTAGATTATTCTTCCTTACGAAGTCTTCGCCGGCGAGAACAACCGCGGCTGCACCGTCTGTGATGCCGGATGAGTTGCCGGCGGTGATGGTTCCAGTTTTCGAGAAAACCGGTGTCAACTTTGCCAATTTCTCTATCGTGGCGCCGACGAAGGGATGCTCGTCGCGGCTGAAAATCTCCGGGCCTTTCTTGGTTTCGAGAGTCAGAGGAGCGATTTCGTTCTGAAACCTTCCGGCTTCGATGGCCGCAGCGGCAAGGGTTTGCGAGCACAGGGCGAACTGGTCTTGTTCTTCGCGCGTGATTTTGTACTGCACGGCTAGGACTTCTGCGGTCTCGCCCATGACCATTTTCGCCATCGGACAAAAGAATCCGTCGCGGTACATGCCGTCGACTAATTCCTGGTTGCCCAAGCGATAGCCCCAGCGGGCGCCATCGAGATAGTAGGGAACGCGGGACATAGATTCGGTGCCGCCAGCGAGAACGCAATCAAGATTGCCGGTGGCTATTTCCTGAAACCCCAAGGCGACGGATTTGATGCCAGAAGCGCAAGCTTTGTTCACCGTGTAAGCGGGAACTTCCTGCGGAACGCCGCTGCGGATGGAAATCTGGCGGGCGGGATTGGGACCTCCGCCGGCCTGACGCGCATTGCCAAAGATCGATTCCTCAATCTGATCCGGACGAACGCCAGCGCGTTCCATGGCGGCTTTCGCAGCGACAACACCCATATCGGCCGCGGTCATCGCAGCCAGAGAGCCGCCGAACTTGCCAATGGGCGTGCGGACAGCGGAAAGGATGAAAACGTCGGGCAAGCCTGCCTCCAAATTACTTAGTCTAGCATCGCATTTGATGTTGAGGCGGCGGCGATGGACTCCCGGCCTCGCTCACGTACTTTGGGATTGTTTCTTTGCGCCCGCGCGTTTCCCGGTCTGTGAAACGGTGACAAAATCTCAAACCGCAGAGATCGCAAAGAAAGGTTGCAGAGATCGCAAAGGACGACCGCAAAGTCCGCGAAGAACGGCTCTGCCCCGTCATCTGCAGCCTTAGGCTAAACTTGAACATCAATGAATTACATCTACGGGATCAACTCTGTGGCCGAGGCGTTGAAGGCGCGGGGGCGATCGTTCGCCTGGGTGGGAGTGGCGAAAGAGCGTCATGATTTGCGTTTGCAGCAGGTGGTGGACGAATGCCGGCGGCAGGGGGTTGCGGTGCGCTTTGTCGGGCGCGCGGAACTCGACCGGATGGCCGGAAACAACGCACACCAGGGGGTGGTGGCTGTCACGTCGGCGAAGCAATATAACGATCTCGAGGATGTGGTCGCGGCTAAGCGTGGGCAGTATTCGCTGATCGTGGTCCTGGATGGCGTAGAAGACCCCCACAACCTCGGAGCGATACTTCGTACCGCCGACGCGGCGGGAGCGGACGGCGTGGTGATTCCAGAACGGCGAGCTGCGGGAGTTACTGCGATTGTGACCAAGACTTCTGCGGGAGCGAGCGAACACCTGCCCATCGCCAAAGTCACCAACATCGCGCGTACGCTGGAAGAGTTGAAGGCGCAGAACCTGTGGACGGTGGGGCTGGATGAGCGCGGAAAACAATCGTACGATTCGCTGGATTACAACATGGATTGCGCCATCGTGCTGGGGGCGGAGGGTAAGGGCGTACATGATCTGGTCGCGAAGAAGTGCGATTTTCTGGTTTCGATTCCGATGCTCGGGAAAGTGCCTTCGCTGAATGTGTCGGTAGCGGCGGGCGTGATGCTCTACGAGATCGTTCGCCAGCGGCGGAAGAAGGCGGAATGAAGTTTCCGCGTGCGCTCTGCATG
Source organism: uncultured Acidobacteriota bacterium (assembly GCA_963845725.1). Lineage (GTDB taxonomy): Bacteria > Acidobacteriota > Terriglobia > Terriglobales > Acidobacteriaceae > JABCZH01. The sequence goes on along the minus strand of CAWJTC010000004.1, from coordinate 323,225 downwards.
TTTTGCGTTTTGTGTTTACCCGCGCGAGCCCTGGACCGCGAAGCTTTCACCTTCACCCACTATGACTTGAATGTTCGCATCGAACCGGAGCAGCAGCGGTTAGGTGTTCGTGGGCGAATTACTTTACGTAATGACTCTGCGGCGCCGCAAAAAAATCTGGCGCTGCAAATTTCATCGACGCTCGATTGGAGGTCGATCAAAATCGCCGGGAAGCCGGTCCAGTTCGAGACTCACCAATACACATCCGACATCGATCACACCGGGGCGCTGTCGGAAGCGATTGTCGCTTTGCCGCACGAGGTTTTGCCCAAGGGAACGGTTGAACTGGACATCGGATACGAAGGCATTATTCCGCTGGATACTACGCGGCTCACGCACATCGGCGTTCCGGAGGATAAGGCGAAACACAGCGACTGGGACCAAATCAGCAGCGCGTTTACGGCGGTACGCGGAATCGGCTATGTGGCATGGTATCCAGTGGCAACCGAAGCCGCGAGTTTGGCGGATGGGGAGGCGGTTCCGGAAGTGGTGGGACGATGGATTGCCAGGCATGCCGACACGGCGATGGATTTGAAGTTTGCGTCGACTTCGGACGAGGAAATCTTTTTCAGTGGAACGCCGGGCAAGGCTCACGATGAGGTCAATTCGCCGACGACAGCGGAACCGGCTTTTCATTTGGCCGGCGTCGGCGTGAGCGTACCGACATTTGTGATCGCCAAGTATCAGAAACTTCCGCCGCAGAACTCAATCGATGTGGAATATCTTCCGGGGCAGGAGGAGACAGCGAAAGATTACGCTGACGCTGCCTCTCAAATTGATCCCGCCGTTCGCGTCGGGAATAGTTCGAGAAATCTGCAAATCCTCGGTCTGCCCGATGTCAACGCGTTACCGTTTGTCACCCAGGGCATGTTACTAATTCCGCTCGGCGCGGACTTGAGCAATGAAGCGGAACTGGATATGGTGTACGCGATCGCCCGCCAATTAGTGCTCTCTTCGCGCGCGTGGATTCAGGAAGGCCTGGCGCACTATGCGCAGGCAGCCTTCGTTGAAGAACACAAGGGACTGGAAGCAGCGCTCGACTATCTGAATGCGCATAGGCCGCAGTTAGTCGATGCTGAGAAAGCGGTCAAGACTGATGCGACTTCGGAAGCACGTTCGCTGATCAATGCCCCGGATGATTTGTACCTGCAAGCCAAGGCGATGTATGTCTGGTGGATGTTGAAGGACATGCTGGGGAATTTGCCCACCGGCGCTTTGCTCAGTTACCGCGCGAACCAGGACAAAGAAGCCACCTACATGCAGCGGCTTATCGCTAGCGGCAGCAAGCGTGATCTGCAATGGTTTTTTGATGACTGGGTATACCATGACCGCGGGCTGCCGGATTTTCGGGTAGCTTCGGTGTTCTCGCGCCCGCTGGAGAACGACCGCTTTCTGGTGACGGTTACGGTGGAAAACCTCGGCCGCGCCGGAGCTGAAGTGCCCGTGGTCCTGAACGTCGAAGGGGGGGAGGTGCGGCAGCGCTTAGAGGTTCGCGGATTGTCAAAAGCCTCAGTTCGAATCGAAACTTCTTCGCAGCCGCTCGAAGTCGTCGTCAACGACGGCAGCGTGCCGGAAAGCGACACCAGCAACAACACTTATAAGATTGAGTCATTGAATCATTGAGGCATTGAATCATTAAATCGGAAAGGGAACGACTTGGCCTACATTCAGTTTCTAGGAGCTGCCGGAACTGTCACCGGCTCGAAACATCTGATCAACTGCGGGACCGATGCCACTGGAAAAAGCGGCTTCCAGGTGCTGATCGATTGCGGTATGTTTCAAGGGCTGAAAGAGTGGCGGGAGCGCAACTGGCAGGACATACCTGCCCCGGCGCGCGAGATCAACGCGGTGATACTCACCCATGCTCACCTCGACCATTGCGGATGGATTCCGCGCCTGGTGAAAGAGGGTTTTCACGGCCCAATTTATGCCACTCCGCCGACCATAGATTTGTGCGGCATCGTTTTGCCTGATTCCGGTCACCTGCAGGAAGAAGATGCCAGCTTTTACAACCAGCACAAGAAGTCGAAACACGATCCCGCGCTGCCGCTCTACACTCTTGAGGAGGCGGAGAGCGCCCTGCAATATTTTCAGCCGGTACCGTTCGATGAACCCAAGCGGATTTCCGAGCAGATATCGTTTCGCTTCGTGCGGGCGGCGCATATTCTGGGTTCGGCGATGGTGGAACTTACGCTTGAATCCGATGGGCAGAGCAGACGCCTGCTGTTTACGGGAGACATTGGACGGGTTCGCGATCAGCAGGTTGCTCCCGGCAAGGTGGTGCGTTCGGGGCCGACGGAGGGTGAGGCGGCAAACTTGCTGGTGATGGAATCGACCTATGGGAACCGGCAGCATCCCACCGACGATCCCCGGCCCAGGCTGGCTGAGGTGATTCGCCAGACGGTGCAGCGGGGAGGGAGCGTGGTGGTGCCCGCATTCGCCGTAGAGCGAACTCAGAAATTCATTTTCATACTGAAGCACCTGATGGAATCCGGGCTGATGCCGAAGATCCCGGTGTATTGCGACAGTCCAATGGCGATTAAGGCGATCGAGGTATTCATCAAGCATTCCGAAGAATACAGCGAGGACACTCGCCAGTTGATCGGCCAATATGGATCGCCGCTGGGGTGGCCCGGTTTCACTTTCGCCTTGACCTCGGAGGATTCGAAGAAGATCAACGATGTAAAGTCTCCCTCCATCATTATTTCATCGAGCGGCATGGGGACCGGAGGCCGCATTTTGCACCATTTGGCGAAACGGCTGCCGGATTCGAAGAATGTGGTGTTGTTTATTGGTTTTCAGGCGCCGGGGACGCGCGGCTTTATTATCAAGAACGGGGCTCCGGAAGTGAAAATTTTCGGCGAGATGGTGCCCATCCGGGCGCAGATCGAAGTCTTCGAACAGTTCAGCGATCACGCCGATACTCCCGAGCTGCTGGAGTGGCTGCACACCTTTACCCAGAAGCCCAGCGTGACGTATCTGGTACACGGGGAGCCGTCGGCGTCCTCGCTGTTGAAAGATGCGATCACCAAAGAGCTAGGCTGGAACGTGCAGGTAGCACAGTGGATGGAGAAAGTGCAGATTGGATGAAGTAGAATTCAGCAATCCGGCAATTGGGTAATTGAGCAATTGAAACCAGCGGTTTTTTTCGTCAAATTACTCAATACCCAAATTGCTTAATTACGAATTGGTGGTTCATGACTGAAGCGGAACTGAAGAGGCATCTCGACCTGGCGGAAAAAAGTCCCAAGGAGCTTGCGGCGGCGGTCTTGGGGCTGCCGGACAAGACCTTGCGCTACAAACCTGCGCCGGACAAGTGGTGCATCCTGGAGATTCTGGCGCATCTGGCGGATATGGAAACCCTGTACGCCTACCGTATGCGGCAAATGCTGGCGGACAAAGACCCGGTGTTGGCGCCGATTGATCAAGATGCGTGGGCAAAGCATCTGGGATACATGGAGTCGTCGCCGCCAGAGTTGGTGGCGCTTTACGGGTTGAATCGGCACGCGACTGTGCAACTGCTGCGAAGATTGAAGGCGGAGGATTTGAAGAAGTCGGCACGCCATCCTGAAAAAGATCATCCGGTTACGGTTGCGGACTACGTGCAAATGATGTCGAAGCACGGTCCGAACCACCTGGAGCAGATCGAGCGACTGAAGAAAGCGGCGGGGAAGGCATAGCCACAGGGCGCAGAGAAGGTCTGTCTCGGTGACACTCTGTGTGCGCTCTGTGGTTATCGTTCTTGCGTGAACCGCACTAATTCTGCAAGCTTTTGGGCGGCCGCGCCGGAGTCGATCGATTTCGCCGCTATGGGCAATGCATCGGCGAGGCTCTCCGCGCTACCGGCAACGACCAGTGCCGCGGCCGCGTTGAGCATGACCACATCGCGTTTTGGTGAATGCTTGCAGCTCAACACTTCTCGGATGATGGCAGCGTTCGCCGCTGCATCTCCGCCGGCGATGTCTTCGAGTGAGCCAGATTTCATGCCGAATTCTTCCGGCGTCACCTCATAGGTTCGCACCGAACCAGCGTTTACTTCGGCGATGCGCGTGGGGCCGGTGATTGTAATCTCATCGAGGCCGTCGAGTCCGTGCACGACCATGGCACGGCGCAGGCCCAACATGCTGAGGGCTTCCGCAAGCTTTTCAACCAGATCGATCGAGTACACTCCGACTACTTGAGCGGAAGCGTTGGCCGGATTGGTGAGTGGTCCCAATAAATTGAAAATCGTGCGCAAGCGAAGCTCGCGGCGAGCGGTCTGCACGTGCTTCATCGCCGAATGCATCGCTGGGGCATAAAGGAAAGCGATGCCGACTTCCGCGAGACAGGCCGCCGATTGGTTCGCCGCTAAATCAATGTTGACGCCGAGAGCCTCGATCACATCGGCAGAGCCGCATTTTGAAGTGACGCTACGGTTGCCGTGTTTGGCCACGCGAACTCCCGCGCCTGCGACAACCAGCGCCGCAGCCGTGGAAATGTTAAAGGTGCCGCTGGCATCGCCGCCGGTGCCGCAGGTATCGACCAGGGCGTCGCGCCCGGTGCCGGTCACGTCGACGCTGGAGGTTGAAGGCAGGGGAATAGCTGCGGCGCGGATCGCCTCCGCGAAGCCGACAATCTCTTCGACCGTCTCACCTTTCATGTGCAACGCCACGAGAAGAGCTGCGATCTGAGAGTCGGTGCATTGGCCGGCGAGGATCTCTGCCATGACGGCGCGGGCCTCTTCGCGGGATAGAGAGTCGCGGCGCTTGGCGATTCGGTGCAGGGCGTCGAGGATCATTGAAGAAGGTCTAGAGTAACATCTGTTTTGCGGCAGCCCGTGTAAATGCGGAAAACTGACGGTTCGTTCTTCTTCAGCGTACTCTTCGGCATTTCTCCGCAACCTCCGCGATTTAAGGTCTTGCGTTTGCGACGTGCTTCCCACCTTAAAACGCAGAGACCGCTGAGAACTGCCGCGGAGTGCGCAGAGAAACCTGTTTGCCCAATCACACGCGCTTCTATAGAATCAATTGTTTGCAGCCCGCAGTTAAGCCGCGAGCGAAGTCCTGCCGATCATAAAGCTAAACGAGAATCGTTATGAAGATTCATGAATATCAAGGCAAAGCCATCTTGAAAAAGTATGGGGTCGCCGTGCCGCGGGGCGAAATGGCCGAGACTCGTGAGCAAGCGCAGGCCGCGGCCAAAGCTCTATTCGATGCGGGAGCCACAGGCGTCGTGGTCAAAGCTCAGATTCATGCTGGTGGCCGGGGCAAAGGCGGCGGCGTCAAGATCGCGAAGTCGGTTGAGGAAGCGGCGGAACTAGCGGGCAAAATTCTCGGGATGACGCTGAGTACTCACCAGACTGGGCCTGAAGGCCGGGTAGTGCGGCGATTGTTGATCGAAGAAACGTTGCCGATTGAGAAAGAGCTTTATCTCGGGATCGTGATTGACCGCGTCGAAGCCCGGCCTGTGTTTATGGCGTCGGCTGCAGGAGGAATGGAGATCGAACAGGTGGCCGCGGACGAATCCTGATGCGATTCTCAAAGAATACATTGAGCCGGGCATGGGCCTCGAAGCTTTTCAGGCGCGCAAGCTGGCGTTCAAGCTGGGGTTGAAGCCGGCCCAGATCAACGATGCGGTGAAGTTCATGAGCGGCCTCTACCGCGCGTTTGAGGAAACTGACGCGTCGTTGTGCGAAATCAATCCGTTTGTCAGTTGCAGCGATGGACGGCTGTTCGCGCTGGATGCCAAGCTTAACTTTGACGACAATGCGCTGTTTCGTCATGCCGATATCAAAGCACTGCGCGATATTACTGAAGAAGATCCGCTTGAGGTTGAAGCCTCGAAGTACAGCCTGAACTACATCAAACTCGACGGCAACGTGGGCTGCATGGTGAATGGAGCCGGGCTGGCGATGGCGACCATGGACATCATCAAGTATGCGGGTGGGATGCCGGCAAACTTTCTTGACGTGGGCGGGGGAGCCAACGCTGAACAAGTGACGCACGCGTTTGAGATCCTGCTGAGCGACAAAAATGTGAAGGCGGTGCTGATTAATATTTTCGGCGGCATCCTGCGCGTGGACACGCTGGCAACCGGGGTGGTAGAAGCGGCAACGAAAACCAAGATCCAGCTTCCCATCGTGCTGCGTCTTGAGGGCACGAATGTGGAAGCAGGCCGCGAAATTTTGCAGCAGTCGGGCTTGAACTTTATTGTAGCGGCGACTATGAAGGACGCGGCAGAGAAAGTGGTTGCAGCGGCGAAGGGATAGGCCGGACTAGATCGAGATCCTTCGACTGCACATTTCCTCCGCTTCGCGAAGGAAATTATTTTGCTCCGGATGACAAGAGTTTGAGGATGATAGAGGATTCATGAGCATTCTTGTAGATCAATCGACGCGAGTGCTGGTGCAGGGGCTGACCGGGCGCGAGGGGACGTTTCACGCTAAGGCCTGCGCCGAGTATGGGACCAAGATCGTAGGCGGCGTGACGCCTGGAAAAGGTGGAACGACGCACGAAGGCTGGCCGATCTTTAACAGTGTTCAAGAGGCGGTCGACAAGACCGGCGCCGATGCTTCGATGATCTTTGTGCCGCCGCCCTTCGCCGCCGACGCTATTATGGAAGCGGCCGATGCGGAGATCGAGTTGATCGTCTGCATCACCGAAGGCGTTCCGACGCTCGACATGGTGCGGACGTGGGAGTTCTTACAGACGCGGCGATCACGGTTGATTGGCCCCAATTGTCCGGGGATTATTTCTCCTGGAAAGTGCAAGCTTGGAATTATGCCGGCGCGCATACACCAGGAAGGCTCGGTGGGAATTGTTTCACGCTCGGGAACATTGACGTACGAAGCCGTTTATCAATTGACGACCCGCAACATCGGTCAGTCGACGGCGATCGGCATTGGCGGAGATCCGATCATTGGCACGAATTTCCTGGATGCGCTGGAACTGTTCAATAAGGACCCGCAAACTGAAGTGGTGGTGATGATCGGGGAAATCGGCGGGAATGCGGAAGAAACCGCCGCCCAGTTCGTGAAAACTCGGATGAAAAAGCCGGTGGTGGGATTCATCGCCGGCCAGACTGCGCCCCCGGGACGCAGAATGGGTCATGCTGGCGCCATTATTTCCGGCGGCAAAGGCACTGCGGCGGAGAAGATCAAAGCCATGGAAGCGGCCGGAATTCGCGTGGCCAAATCGCCTGCGGACATTGGTGAGACCGTGGTGGCGGCGATGGGCGTTAAGGTGTAAGAGCAGTAGATCGCAGTTCTCAGTTTCTCAGACAAACAACTATGAAAACTTTGCAGCGGACTTTTACTATCGTGAAACCTGACGCCGTGCGCAAGAATGCCGTCGGCGACATTATTGAGCAGTTCGAGAAGAATGGCTTTCGCATTCTTGCCATGAAGATGCTCGAGATTTCCAAGCATCAGGCGGAGCAGTTCTATGCCGTCCATGCGAACCGGCCGTTTTACAATTCCTTGACGGATTTTATGTCGAGCGGGCCGATCGTAGTGTTGGCACTGGAAAAAGAAAATGCCATTGCCGATCTGCGCAAGCTGATGGGAGCGACCAATCCGGCGCAAGCCGAGGAAGGCACCATCCGCAAGAAATGGGCGACCAACATCGAGCACAATGCGATTCATGGATCAGACGGCGACGACACGGCGCGCTTCGAACTGAGTTATTTTTTCGCCGGATACGAACTGGCACAGTGAAGGATTGACCATGCCTTTGGTTCAGATCACGATGCTGAGCGGCCGCACGATCGAGCAGAAGCGCAAACTTGCGCAGCGAATCACTGATGTCATGGTGGAAGAAGCGGGAGCGAAGCGGGAAGCGATTGTTGTGGCATTTAACGAAGTATCGAAAGAGAGCTACGCTTCGGGCGGCGTGCTGATGGCGGACAAAGGGAAATAATCGCGGGCGAGGGCGCCCGGCCGCGCAATCATCCTAGCGGTTCGTACAGCTGCCCTTCCACGCGGTCGCCGATCCGGGGCAATTCCTTCTTTGCATATTGAAGAAAATGCGGTGAAGCGCGGTGGGCCTCGAGTGCGGCATCGTCCTTGTACTGTTCATAGATGAAGAAGCGGCGCGGCTCGGTCCTGTGCCGGTGGACCTGGAACATGAGACATCCGGGTTCTTTGCGGGCTTCCTCGGTTAGCTTCCCAAACAGGCTGGCCACTTCAGTTTCGTGGCCCAGCTTTGCCATCCACGTCACAGCCAGAACGACCATGGTTCACTCCATCCTCAGTTTTTCGCCTGCCCCCTGGTTTTGTTCCCGGTCAGCTCCGCCATCTTGGCCGCAAACCCGTCGACCATGATAGTTTGTTCACGCCCGGGCCCGGTGGAAACCATACCGATGCGAGTGCCACTTTCCTTTTCCACAAATGACAGGTACTCGCGCGCCTGTTTCGGCAGCTTCTCAAGATGCGTGGTCCCAACGCTGGAAGTCCGCCAGCCCGGCAGCTTCTCATAAATGCATTCAAGTTTACCGAATCCGCTGTCCTGCGCGGGCACGTCTTCGACTTTCTTGCCGTCGATTTTGTAACCGACGCAAACCGGAATCTCCTCCAGTTCATCCAGCACATCGAGTTTGGTGACCACCAGCCAGGAGGTTCCGTTAATCATGCCAGCGTAGCGCAGCAGAGGCAAGTCTAACCAACCGCAACGGCGCGGGCGGCCAGTGACGGCTCCGAATTCGTTTCCGCGAGCGCGCAGCAGGTCGCCGCTGGCGTCGAGCGCTTCACTGGGAAATGGGCCGCCGCCCACGCGGGTGCAATAGGCTTTGCTGACGCCGATCACGGTGTCGATTGCGGTGGGCGCCACGCCGGTGCCGGTAGCTGCGCCGCCCGAGGTCGCGCTGGACGAAGTCACGAAAGGATAAGTGCCGTGGTCGATATCGAGCATGGTGCCTTGTGCGCCTTCGAACACAATCGACTCGCCCTGGGCCAGCGCCTGATTCAAAAGCACTGCGGTGTCGCGAACAAAGGGCGCAACTTTAGCGGAAGCAGCCGAGTATTCCTCGAACATCTTATCGGGGTCGAGCGGTTCGGAATTGAAGAGCGCATGGGCGATCATGTTTTTTTCGCGGCAGGCGTTTTCAATGTGAGTCTTGAGCAGCGGCAGGTCCAGCAGATCGGCGACGCGCAGGCCCCTGCGTCCCATCTTGTCCTCGTAAGTCGGCCCGATGCCGCGGGAGGTAGTACCGATCTTGACCCGGCCCGGCGCGTTTTCAGCGGCCAGTTCGATCAGGCGATGGTAGGGCATTATCACGTGGGCGCGATTGCTGACGAAAAGGTTGCCGTCTACCTTGACACCGGCCTCGCCCAGCGCGCCGATTTCCTTGAGGAAGGCCATGGGGTCGAACACGACGCCATTGCCAATGACGCTGCGGCAGTCCGAGCGCAGGATGCCGCTCGGCACCAATTGCAGAATGAACTTTTTGCCGCTGATAATGACGGTGTGTCCGGCGTTGTGGCCGCCGGCATAGCGGGCGACCACGGGAAAATTCTCCGACAGGACGTCGACGATTTTGCCTTTGCCTTCGTCGCCCCACTGGGCGCCGACGATGACCGCAGCCTTGCCTTTTTTCAAATGCAAGCTCCAAGAAACTGATTAGTGCGGCCGCTCCGGGCCGCAAATGCGAGGTCGCACACACTCGTTGCCCGCACCGAAGACGGGTTGCTAAATTGCAAGGATTTAAGCGCGGCAGAGGTGTACTAGGAATGATAACCCGCCGGGTGGATGGTCGGCAATCGAAACCTTGGGCTGTGGTGAAGCGTTTCGTCCGGAGCTTGTAAACTATCTTCGTGCCCGAACTCCCCGAAGTGGAAACCATCGCCTGCGGCCTCAACAGCCGGGTTGCCGGCGATGTGATCGAGTCAGTCTGGCTGGGTTCGAAACCGGAGCCGCTGAAGTCCTCCGCGAGAGAAATCGCGGCCGCGCTGGAGTCGAAGCGTATCGCCGGAGTTCGCCGCGTGGGCAAGCATATTGTTTTCGATCTGGAAAAGGAAGGGCCGCGGGCCTACCGAGAACGCATCAAAAACCGCACGGGCGAGGACGCCCGCGCCTACATCAAAGGCGCAGTGGATTGTCCATTTGGGAATGACTGGGCGCATGCTGGTGTGTCCGCCTGAGGAGCAGATTGAAAAGCACACCCATGCGATTGCCAAACTGGCATCGGGAAGAGAACTGCGATTTGTGGATCCGCGGCGTTTCGGGCGGCTGAGCGTTTCAAGCGGCTTCGAGGCGCCGGGATCAGAGCCCCTCGAAGTCGAGTTGGAGCGGTTTGTAAGCCTGTTTCGCGGCCGAAAAACGCCTATCAAGAGCGCTTTGCTGAATCAGAAACTGCTGAGCGGCGTGGGCAACATTTATGCGGACGAATCGCTCTTTCGTGCACGCATAAGGCCACGGCGGCGCGCGGCCTCGCTGACCAGAGACGAGCTTGGCCGATTGTACCGAGCAGTTCAGGAAGTTTTGAGAGAAGCGATCGCTCTCGGTGGCTCGTCCATTTCCGACTACGTAGATTCCGACGGGGAAGAAGGCTTTTTTCAGCTTCAGCACCGCGTTTATGGGCGGGAAGGTGAGCGTTGTCTGGTCTGCCGGACGCCGGTGAAAAGGATCGTGATTGCCGGACGCAGCGCCCACTACTGCCCGAAGTGCCAGAAATAAACATGCCGCCCACAAGGGCATCCTCGATCGACCGAACTTTAGGCCGGAAACGATTTAATAATTCGACAACCATCATTCCGGGTGGTACCCTGACGGTTCTTGCTCATGACTAACTATTCCATTGGCGTGGATCTTGGTGGGACCAACCTTCGTATCGCCGCAGTTGACGAGCGCGGCCATCTGCTGGAAAAAACCACTCTCGGCACACGGGTCGCGCTCGGTCGCGACCACGTGGTCAACGATATGTGTGCGGCGATACAGCAGTTGTCGGAAAAACACAAGGACTCCGGCAAGCTGCAGGGTATCGGAATCGGTGTGCCCGGAATTATCGATATGGAAGCCGGCATGGTGCGGGAATCGCCGAACCTTCCAGACTGGGCGGACTATCCGGCACAAGCGGAGATCGAGCGGCGGCTGGGAACGCGGGTGGTTCTGGAGAATGACGCCAATTCCGCGGCTTTCGGTGAAAAATGGTTGGGGGTTGCGAAAAACGTAGATGATATGGCGATGCTGACGCTGGGAACCGGCGTGGGCGGTGGACTGGTCCTGGGTGGAAAGATTTGGCATGGGATGGCAGGGATGGCAGCAGAGTTCGGCCACACCACTGTGGAACCGAACGGCGCGTCGTGCGGTTGCGGTAACCGAGGCTGCCTGGAGGCTTACGCTTCGGCGACCGCCGTGGTGCGTATGGCCCGGGAAGCGATTGCGAACGGAGTTGCTGCAGGACTTGCTCGGGCGGCGAAGTCGGACGTTGAGTTCAGCGCCAAGATGGTTTACGACCTCGCGATTCAAGGCGATGAGCAGGCTCAGAACGTCTTTCGCAGCGTCGGACGCGCACTTGGAATCGTGCTTTCGGACATGGTCAATGCTCTGAATCTTCCCATGTATGTGGTTGGAGGTGGAGTGTCGGGTGCGTGGCAGGTTTTTGCGCCGGCGATGTTCGAGGAGTTGCGATTTCGATCGATGGTGTATGCTGCTACCGCGCCCGGGCCCTCGGGGGGCCAAGGAGCGTCCGGGAAAGTAAAGCCGATGGGGACAAAGAACACGGTCGTAACGCGAGCATTGTTGGGCAGTGACGCGGGACTGTACGGGGCGGCACGTTTGCCGCTGGTAAACGGTGGCTAGAGCTTACTTCACGAGACTGCGTTCCACGACCTTCCTGAACGCCTTCAGGAATACTGCATTTTGCTCCGGAGTCCCGATGGTGATCCGAATTGCAGTCGGGGCTCCCCACGGACCGAGCGGGCGAATGATGACACCTTCGGCTTGCAGGCGCTGGGCCACTGCCGCTACATCCTCGCCGAGTTCGCAATAGAGAAAGTTCGCCCAGGTCGGCACCACTTCATACCCCAACTCGCGTAGGCTTTCGGTCAAGCGTTCCGCCTGTTCAGCGTTATTTACGAGCGCCCTGTGAACGTGCGCTTCATCGTCTAATGCTGCTAGCGCGGCTGCCTGCGCCGGCGCGGATACAGAAAATGTCGTCCGCACGCGGGCGAAGTACGACATCAGTTCGGCTGGGCCAATTCCATATCCCACCCGCACGCCGGCCAGACCATGGGCCTTTGAGAAAGTCCGCAAAACGACCACTCTGCGGCCCTCATTCACATACTGGAGCGAACGCGAATATTCGACCCGGCGCTGCACGGCGAAATACTGGGCAAAGTCGTAGTAAGCCTCATCCAGAATGACGACGACGTGCTCTGGAAGTTTGTCGAGGAAGTGGTCGAGTTCGGCCGCAGCGACGAGGGTTCCCGTCGGATTATTCGGATTAGAGAGATAAATGATGCGGGTGTTGCCATCGACCGCCGCGGCCAACGCGTCCAGGTCGAAGGTATCGCGGCGCATCGGTACCTGGATCAGTTGCCCTCCGGCGGCTTGGGTCGCGATGGGATAAACGATGAACGACCGCTCACTGGTGACCGCATTGAGACCTGGCGACAAGAACGTACGCGCGATTATTCCGAGCAGCGAAGTCGATCCAGCAGTTAGGACGATCTGGTCCCGGTGTACTCCGTGGCGCTTTGCCAGGGCGTCGCGCAAGTCGCCGGCGTCGTTGTCGGGATAGAAATTGCAGTCGCTTAGAACCGCCTGCATGGCTGCTACAGCCTTGGGCGATGGTCCCCAGGGGTTCTCGTTCGAGGCCATTTTGATGCAGTTCACGCGGCTCTCACGCTGTGCTTGGCGAGCCGACTTGCCGGGAGTGTACCCGCCCAGGCTTCGGATGTGTGCGGGCACAAACTGGCTGAAGTCGGTCATGCTGGCTATTTATCTTTATCACGTTGATGGGGAGGGTGTCATCTGGGGCTTCAGATACTTAGGCCTTCTTAGTGATCTTTGCGCGACTACTTTGCGGCCTTTGCGGTCAAGAGCTTTCACCGCGAAGCGCGCGAAGTACCTTAAGGTCGCAAAGAGAATCTATTTGTGGACGCTCCCCTTGGTCAGAGATTTTAGTTTGGCAACTTCCTCGGCGGAGAGTTTTCGGAATTGTCCCGGATGCACGTCCAATTGCAGCGGGCCGTATCGCACCCGCTTGATTTTTTCGACATGATGACCGATCTCTTCAAACATGCGCCGTATCTGGCGATTCCTGCCTTCGGTCAGTGTGACTTCATACCAGGGGTTGGCAGCATTGCGGATCACTTGAATCTTGGCGGGCGCCGTTCTCACTCTTTTTCCTCGGTCGGTGGATATGGAGATTCCTTCCCGCAGGCGGGCCAGAGCGTCAGGCGGAGGAGTGCCTGCAACTTTGACCATGTAGGTTTTGGGGACATGAGAGGCGGCTTTCATCAGCAGATTGGCAAATTCACCGTCATTGGTCAGCAGCAGCAGGCCTTCGCTGGCGTAGTCCAGGCGTCCGACGGGATAGACGCGCGCACCGGCCCGGTGCAGCAGGTCCATTACTGTGGGGCGATGTTCCGGATCTTTCAGGGTGGTGACGTATCCTTTGGGCTTGTTCATTAGCAGGTAGACATGACGCTCCGCGCCGTGCAGTAATTTTCCATTGACGCGAATGTGGTCGTGTTCCGGGTCAGCCTTGCTGCCTAGTTCCGTAACTACCTGGCCGTTGACCGACACCAATCCACCGGTGATTAGTTCCTCGGCCTTGCGGCGAGAGGTGATGCCGGCGGCGGCGATAATCTTTTGCAGGCGTTCAATGGGCATGGGAATTTTCAGCAGGAACCGGCGTCATCTGGAGGTCTTCGGGGCTCAAGCCGCGGGATCATTTTCGCTGGGCTGAACTGTTGCCAGCGCCTGGGTCTCAGCGGCGTCACGCTTTCGCCTCGACAGTTTCTTGCGCCGGCAACAAGTCGCTTTGAAACGACTCCGCGACCAGCTTCTCGAATTCTTCCATGCTGGGCAGTTCGCCGACGTCGCTCAAGCCGAAGCGCAGGAGAAATTCTTTGGTCGTCTTATAAAGAATCGGCCGGCCAATCACGGCTTTGCGGCCCGCGGTCGTCACCAGCTTGCGGTCGAGAAGCGTGGCGATGACGCCGCTGCAATCCACGCCGCGAATATCGTTGATCTCGGGCACTGTGACCGGTTGTTTGTATGCGATCACGGCCAGCGTCTCCAGCGCGGGCATTGAAAGCCGGATGGGAGGTTTCAAACTCTTGGCGAATGCGCGCACTACATCGTGCTGCTCGGGTTTGGTCGACATGCGGTATCCGCCGGCGATTTCGCGAATTTCAATGCCGCGATCACCCGCGTAGTCGGAGAGCAACTCGAGAGCGCTGCGCGAACCTGCGAACGAACTTCCCCGTCCTCAGCCCCGTGTCGGAGCGAGTGATCCCTTGGTCAACTCAACCAGATGATCCAGAGTAACGGGCGTTTCAGCGGCGTAAATGATGGCTTCGAGTTTGGCTTTGAGGCTCATAGATTCGGTGTCATTCTGAGCGGAACCTGCTGGTTCGCTTGTGAATCGGCTGGCGGAGCCGAAGAATCGCTACTTCCACATCCCCGTCGGTAGCATCTCGCCCATAGGGATCCTTCGACTGTACGAAAACTTCGCATCGCGAAGTTTTCCTTTCGCTCAGGATGACAATCAGCACCAATCGTCTCGCACCGCCGCTTGCTCGGCCATGACGGATTCAAAACCCACATGTTTGCGTACCAGAATCTCGCCGAACAGGCGGTCCTGGCGCAATTGCATCGCCTGCAATCGTACCAGTTCCAGCAGCGCCAGGAACATGCAAACCAGAGTCTGGCGCGACTTCGATGTTGCGCAAAAGCAGTTTCAGCCGGATGGGCTGGTCTTCCAACGCCAGGCGGCGGCGCAGGTATTCAATCATCTGGCTGACGGTGACCGTTTCCTCGTCAACCTGGATCATGGGACGATGGCGGGCGCGATCCAGAATTAACTGGAAAGTCTTGACCAGATCGATGACGTCGGCGGCGATTTCCGGTTCCGTCCCTTCGGCGTCCATGAATTCTTTGATCGCCGGATTCGACCAGACCGCATCTTCGATCTGCTGCTTCTGCATCAGCATCTGCGCGGCAGACTTGAACTTTTCGTGCTCGATGAGTCGATTGACCAATTCGGCTGCGCGGGTCTTCTGCTTCTTCGGATCCGGCCGCCGGATCGCGCGGCAACAACATCTTCGACTTGATGTGGATCAGCACCGCCGCCATGTAGATGAAGTCGGCAGCGATGTTCACATCCAACTCGCGAAGCTTTTCTACGTACGCCAGATATTGCGCCGTAATCATGGCGATGGGGATGTCGTAGATGTCGATGTCCTGCTTGCGAATCAAGTCGAGCAGCAGATCGAGCGGGCCCTCGTAGACATCCGTGACGGCGACGGAAAAAGGCGAATCGCTTTCCTTCTTCTGGCTGGCGGAAGAATTCGGTGGCGCGGTTGGCGCCAGCGCGTTTGCCCCTGCGGTTTGGAAAACTCTCTGCCATCGGTTCGCTAATGACCCTCGTAGTCCAACGACATGTGCAACGCATTCCCGCACTTCCGCCATGGTGGCCGAAGCCACCTTGCCGGCCTTGGCGGAGCCTGCCTCAAGAATATCCCACGCCAGCCGTGGATTGTCTTCGTATTTCTTTCGGCGCTCCTGCATGGGGTTAAGAATGTTAACCAGGGCGTCGGCCGCCCAGCCTTTGCATTCGATGCATCCGATGCCCGCTGAACGGCAGCCGGCATTCACTTTGGCCATGGTAGCGGAGTCACTGAAAATCTTGTGCAGGTCGCCGACCGGACAAACGTCGGGATTGCCGGGATCGGTGCGGCGGATGCGGGCCGGGTCCGTGACCATGGTCTTGAGCTTTTGGCGGACCACGGGCTCGGGATCGGTGAGCATGATGGCATTGCCGTAGGATTTCGACATTTTGCGGCCGTCGGTCCCGGGCAGCTTGGGTGTCTTGGTCAACAGCGGCTGCGGCTCAGGGAAAACGGCTTTTCCATCGAAGATTATAAAACTGGTTGAAGCGGCGAGCGATTTCGCGGGTCAGCTCGACGTGCGGCACCTGGTCTTCGCCGACGGGGACGAAGTCACCTTTGTAGATGAGAATATCGGCCGCCTGAAGCACAGGATAGCCGAGAAAGCCGTAGGTATTTAGGTCCTTTTCCGCGATATTGTCCCGCTGTTCTTTATATGTGGGGACGCGCTCCAGCCAGCCCAGAGGCGTGATCATCGAAAACAGCAAATGCAGTTCGGCGTGCTGGGGGACGTGAGATTGAATAAACATGGTGCAGCGCTCGGGATCGAGCCCGGCTGCCAGCCAATCCAGCAACACTTCTATCGAGTTTTCTTTTACGTGCGAGGTGTCGGCGTAGTCGGTAGTAAGTGCGTGCCAGTCGGCCACAAAGAAGAAACATTCGTACTGGTCCTGCATGGCGACCCAGTTTTGCAATGCGCCGACGTAGTTACCGAGGTGCAGTTTGCCGGTGGAGCGCATGCCGCTGAGAACGCGTTTGCGAATTTGGGATGAAGATGGCATCAGATGCTCATCAAGATGGAAGTGTAGCAGCGCAGGACAGGGGGATGAGGCCCATCAGCAAATTGCCGCCGAAAAATACCAGGGCCATCAGCCCGAAGATTCCCACCATGTCATAGGCTTGACGCACCCGCTCGGAAAGGAAATGGCGCAGCACGTGGCTGCCATCGAGCGGCGGGACGGGAATCAGATTGAACACGGCGAGCAAAACGTTGATCTCAAAAATTCATAAAGAAGCAAGGCCAGCGGGCACGAAGGCAGAGTCGCCGAAGGCGCATAGCCACCCAGTGCGCCTTGAACGATCATTCGTCCGTTTGGAGCAGCGACTAGAAATCAATGCCAATAAAATTGCCGCCGCAGTAGCGACGATGAAATTGCTGACGGGGCCGGCAACTGAGGTCAGAATGTCGTCAAGAACGGGATTCTTAAAATTATGCGGATCGACGGGCGTAGGTTTGGCCCATCCGATCACCGGCATATGTGTCTACATGCGATCACCGGCAGCAGAACCGTTCCCACCGGGTCGATGTGCTTGATGGGATTGAGTGTAACCCGTCCTAACATGCGTGCGGTGGGGTCGCCGCGGCGGTTGGCCATCCAGGCGTGCGCCGATTCGTGAATGCTGATCGCGAACAGAAATGCGATCAACTCGAACAGGATGTCAACGTGCTGCAGGGTCATTCGGGGCTGGAGTTGATACTAACATGGGGCTGGGAGCCACGATTGACGGTGGCTCTGAAAGCCACGTTATGCTAGCCTACCTGTGAATTCGCAGTGGTCGATTGGGAGAGTTTTCGGTGCATTTTCCAGCGCATCCCCTATGGTTTTGGCTGGTCCTGGCGGCGCCGTTTCTAGCCTGGCTAGTTCTGTCAGTTGCGGCGAATGCCTTCAATGTTTCGTTGAAGCCGCTAACGCGTTGGCTGTGGGCTGGCTATTGTCTCTTTGCTATACCTTACTTTTTCTTAGACCCCACAGACGGCCACAAGGCCTTGCGTTTCGTTGCTGGCGTAGGGCTCTGGGGCTGCTTTCTCATGGCGATGTGGATCAAAACTCCTTATGTCTTCGCAGCGTCTTCGCACGCAATCGCCAATGTGGTACTTGCCTTGGAATACAGCCGCTTTTCGTATTCCCTCGAACTGATGATGCGGTACGGATATCGATTCAGCGTCAGCCCTTGTAATTCAAACTTGACTTTTTCCGCTCCTAGTCCTGCTCATGTGTCAGCCGGGTTCTGACCCTTGGTCAAATTCAAGTGACGATGAACTCGTCACTGAAACACGCACCCGCTGCGGCGGCGAATCTGACTCCGCTATTCTTTGACGCATGGCGGATCAGGACATTCTTGTCCCTGCGTCTGTGCTCGCAGAGTGATCGGCAGCATTGAAATCCTGCGATCGCGAAAGCGAATTTTCTTGATGTTTAACTCAGTCACGAAGCCGCGCCTTTAGCGTTTCTCTAACCCCTTCTGCAACTTTCTCCGGAGCAATCGATTTCACTTTGATGGGCTTGGCGGGAATGCCGCCGACAATGTGGATACGGTTCCACGTCTTTCGAGGCCACGCCCATCGAGCCCACCATGCCGTGTTCGCCCACTTTGACGCCGCTCAACACGGTGGCGTGATAAGTGACGCGGGCTTTGGGGCCGATCTCTGTTTTCTGATTGGTGACGATCATGCCGTCGTTGAGATCGTGAGCGTGAGAGTAAACGTTGGCGTAGTCGGAGACGGATGAGCCTTCGTGGATGATGATTTCGCCGCGATCATCCAGCAGCACATACTTGTGAATAGTGCAGTTGTCTTCTACGGTCAGGTTGTAGCCGTAGGAAACCTCGACTCCGTGGAAAATCTTGACGTTCTTGCCGCAATACTTGAAAACATGGCGGGCGAGCATGGCGCGGACGCGATGTCCTAGCCAGTGATTCAGGCCAGCCGGGGAACGGTCGTACATCATCCAGAACCAGATCAGCGGCTTGCGTTCGTTGTACTTGGTGACGTCAACGTCGCCGTAGGACTCAGGTTCCAGCGTAGCATTGCGGGGGTCGAAGGAGTGGATCAACACCTGCTCGGCCAGGGGGGCGCTCGGGTGCGGGGCGCTGTAGGGTCGCGCCAGATAGAGTTCATGCAGCGCATTCCGGACCACAGTTGAGCGATGCTCGGGATCGCGGTGGATGAACTCTTGATCGAGTCTATCGATCCAGGCTAAGAATGCTTTTTCGGCCGCTGGAGTGGGGCCGATGGCGCGATATTCGTATCGGGGCATGAGTGCCTCACAAGAAATTGACGAACTTAAAACATAGCACATGCAACGGCAGTCTCAGCGTCGTTGGGTTCATCAGGCCCGTGCGACACAAAATCTTAAAACGCAGAGATTGCGGAGAACTGCCGCAGAGTACGCAGAGGGAAGGGCCGTCGGCAAGCCGGATTATTGACCGCCATGCTTTATAATTCCCGCCTTAGCCTGTGACTACTCTCGCCCGCAAGCTGCGCATGGTCGACTACTTCGCCCTGGGGTGGGGAACCATGGTGGGAGTGGGATGGCTGGTCGTGATGGACGACTGGCTGCTGCGCGGCGGAGCGCTGGGTGCAATTCTGGGCTTCGCCATTGGCGGGGCTTTGCTGTTGCCCATCGGCTTCGTGTACGGGCGGTTGGTGGCGGCGATTCCTGATGCGGCCGGCGAAATTGCCTACACTGCCAAGGTCTTTCCGCAGCCGGTCAGCTTCGCCACCGGCTGGATGATGGTTCTGGCTTATTTCATCGTGTGTCCGTGGGAGGCGGTCGCAGTTGGCAAAATTGCGGCGTATATTTTTCCCGCACTCGACACGATGGAGCTGTATCGCGTTGCCGGCAAGCCGGTGTATTTGCCGCACCTGGTCATCGGGCTCGGATTGACTGCATTTCTCACCGTGCTGAATTATCGCGGCATCCGGCTGAGCGCCAGCTTTCAGAACTGGACGGTTTTCGGGACGCTCGCGCTTTTTCTGCTGTTCGTGAGTATCGGCGTCAGCAAGGGTTCGCCGCGAAACTTTCCTCCTTTGTTTACACATGGCGGGTTTGTTTCAGTGCTGCTGGTGATGCAAGTAGTGCCTTATTTCATGTCGGGATTCGAATCGGTGGTGAAGGGAGCAGAGGAAGCGAGGCCGGAGTTTCGCTCACGGCAGTTTTTCACCGCAATCTGGATGGCGATTGCGGTGGGGGTATTGTTTTATATCATCATCATTGCCGCCGTCGGATACGTCGCCCCGTGGCGCGAACTGACCGGCGAGAAATTCATGACGGCGGTTGCGTTTCAACGTGCGATCGGCTCACGCTGGATCGTCAGCTTGATTCTGGCCGCGGCGCTGCTGTCGCTGTTCAAGGTTTTCAACGGCAACCTGGTTGCCGCCAGCCGGGTGTTGTTTGCCATGGGACGCCGTCAGCTTGGTGGATCCGCGGGTGGGCGAGGTGCATCCGCGGAATCAGACGCCGTCGGTGGCGGTGGTTTGCATTGGAGTTGCAACCGCCGGGTGCATGTTTCTGGGAGATGCGCTTCTGATTCCCATTACCGAAGTGGGATCGGTGGCTTCCGCCATCGGCTGGCTAGGCACTTGTGCCGCTTATTACTGGATGAGGCCGGCGCCGCTGGAGCGCGTGGTCGCGATGGCTGGGATTGTGGTCAGCCTGCTCATGATACTGATGAAGATTGTGCCGGCAGTTCCCGGGCATTTCAGCGGCTACGAATGGCTGGCGTTGGGAATTTGGAGCTTGCTGGGATTGACTCTGGCACGGAGAGCACGAGCTTAAGCGGAGGTTGCATATGAGGAGTTTCATTCGCGGTAAAGCGTGGATCGGTCTGATAGTACTGCTTGGCCTTATGTCTAGCCGCGTCGGCAACGGCGCAGACATCTTCGTCGCGCTTGGCTTTCGATGTCGTCATCACGAACGGCCACATCATTGATGGCACCGGCTCGCCGTGGTATTCCGGCGATATTGGAATTCGCGACGGCAAGATCGCCGCCATCGGCAATCTGAGCGAGGCAGCGAGAAGCCGCACCATTGATGCTGCAGGGCAAGGTGGTTGCACCGGGGTTCATTGACATGCTGGGGCAGTCGGAATTGACGATCATGGTTGATCCTCGGGTGCCCTCGAAGATCTACCAAGGGATCACCACCGAAATCACCGGCGAAGGAGGCTCAGCCGGGCCGCTGAATGACGCCATCATCGCGGCCGACCGCGCGACCTACGATCATTACCATCTCACCCCGGATTGGAGAACTTTGGGCGGATATTTTGCAAGATTGGAGAGGCAGGGAATTGGTATCAATCTGGCCAGCTATGTTGGGGCCACGCAGGTGCGGCGCATGGTCTTGGGAGATGCAGACAAACAGCCTTCGGCAGCGCAACTTGAAGAGATGGAAGCTCTGGTGCGTCAAGCCATGCAGGAAGGAGCGGTGGGAGTCTCGACGGCGCTGGAGTATGCGCCCGCGCCCTATGCGAAGACGGAGGAATTGATCGCTCTGGCGAGCGAAGCTTCAAAGTTTGGCGGCATCTATGCGACCCACATGCGCAACGAAAGCGAGGCGGTCCTCCCCGCGATTGACGAAGCGCTGCGCATCGGCCGGGAGGCTCACATTCCGGTGGAGATTTGGCACATTAAGGTCGCGGGCGAGCAGATGTGGGGACGCATGCCGGAGGTGGTGGCGAAGATCGATGCGGCGCGGGCCGAGGGAATCGACGTGAGCGCCAATACTTATGCTTACACCGCATGGTTCAACAGCCTTTCTGCATTTGTTCCGCAGTGGGCGCATGATGGCGGTGACGCCAAGCTGGTGGAGCGGTTGAAAGATCCGGCGGCACGGGCCCGCATGCGCAAAGACATGGAAACTCCATCGACTGCATGGGACAACGAGTGGCAGGAGATTCCCGGGCCGGAATCAGTTTTGATTGGAGTGGTGCAGAATCCGAAGCTGCTTCCGTTGCAAGGGAAGACCTTGGCGGAAATTGCCAAGCTGTGGAACAAGGATCCGATGGATGCGTTGTTCGATCTCTTGATTGAGGACAACGCGTTCACTGAGGTTGCGGTGTTCGGAATGTCAGAGTCCGACGTTGCCTTGGCCCTGCAACAGCCGTGGGTGTCGATCGATAACGATTCCTCGGGAACATCGCCTGAGGGGTTATTAGGTTTGGAGCATCCCCATCCGCGGGCGTATGGGACGTTTCCGCGAATCCTTCGCAAGTACGTTCGTGAAGAGAAGAAACTGACTTTGGAGGATGCGATCCGCAAATTCTCGGCGCTCCCGGCGCAGCGCATGCGATTGACTGATCGCGGAGTGCTGAAGAAGGGGATGTGGGCGGACGTCGTGATCTTTGACCCATCGACCATTCGGGATCGGGCGACATTCGCTGATCCCAATCAGCTGTCAGAGGGTATGGAGTACGTGCTGGTGAACGGAGTCGCGGTGATTGATCAGGGAAAGATGACGGGCGCCAGACCGGGAAAGGTGCTGCGGGGGCCGGGGTATGTGGCGGCGAGGTGAGGGTCAGGGAAGCTCAAGAGCTGCCTTGATCGCGGATTCAACTCGAGCGAGCGCGGCTGCGGAAAGACGGCCAAGTGGAGGATACCGCAAAAGGGTTTTCTCCAGGGTTGTTACTTGATCGCACTTGGCCCACGAACGTCGGTCAAGGCCGCCTTCTCCCGCTTGAAGCTCCACTCGGAGCGTGAACTTCCCATGTTCGACAGAGGTCACCGGTACCACGCATACGTCCAAGGAGTGACGGTTGAGGGCATCGCTCGAGATCACCAGCGCGGGACGGTTCTTGTCCAACCGTACCAGGCAGATCTCGCCACGATGAGGAAACGTACGGGTCAGAGATAAAGACGGCATAATCTAGTCTCTTTCCAGGGAACGCAAGGAGGCCTTCTGGAATGCCCGTCGTTCGGCTCTGGCATTCTTGTTTCCGGAATAGAACATCGCCGCTTCGCGCTCCAAATTCTGTCTGGCCTCGTGTTCAAGAGCGAGCTTTAGCAGCTCATTCACGCGTTCGCTAGTCGAGCGACCGCCACGGCTCCGTTCGAGATCGGCGAGAATGGACTCTTCCACCGTGATCGTCTTAGGTATTCTCATATAAAGTATAATATGTAATATCATATGAGAGGAGAGAGGTCAAGCTGTCTTCTGGGTGCTCCTAGCGTTGTAACGCGGCTTGGGCGTTCGCGGCCGCGAGGGGCGTGACGCGCGGCTGGGTCAGCGTGCCAGTGATGTTGAAGCCGGGGGCGCCGTCGCGGATCAGTTTCAGGTCGAGGACGTGGCTTAGCGACGCGTTGCCGCTTAGTTTGTAGTCGTCGCCCGCGGTTTGCAAGTAACCATCTTCAAGCTCGAGCTTCCCCGCTTTTAGAGTTACGCGCGCGGTCAAGTGTTGCACTTGAAGACCGCCGTTCTCGGCCAGCACGATGCGAGGGAAAGTGGCATTCCTTACTTCCACATGTGACGTGCCTGTGGCCGAGGCCAGGAGTTGCGCGCGGCTGAGCCCGGATGCTTCAAGCTGATACTTTACGGTTGCCAAGCCAGTCGTCCGGCGGCTGCTGCCGGCCACGGCAAACTGGCCCAGGGCGACGTGATCCAGGATTCCGCTGATGCTGTATCGCGGCGGTTGTGAGGAGAAATCTGCTTTCCAGTCACCCATTTGCCGTCCACCGAGAATCTCGGCACGCAGGTCCTTACACTCGATTTTCCCATTGTCTATCTGAATGGTCGAGGAGACCTGGTCGGCGATGGCACCGTGAACCACGATTTTATCCGCGGCGAGCTTTCCGGAGGCAGTCAGTGCGAGCAGGCCCGAATTGCCGGAGCGACTTGAGGTGAACGCGAAACGATACCATGGCTCTTTCGGCGCCACAGGAAAGAAAACCTCCGCCCACTGATCGGTATTGATCTGGTCGGCATGCAAGTCGAAGAGGATCGAGCACCCTTTCAAGGTCCCACAGGGCCGGGGAAGGGTTAGAGATCCCCGCCATGAAGTGCCGGCCATGGTCACATCGAGGTTGCTGACCTGGGTTTGATTGGGGCCGAGGACAAGGTCGGCGGCCAAAATACTATATGGCGCCTCCAGTCCACGAATTCGGGATCGGACCGAGCGCAGATGAGCCGTGCCGGTGATTTGCGGTGGAGCAAAATGGGCCCAGGCTCCGGCGACATGCAGATCGAACTTTGCCGAGCCCTCGGCGGCGGTTTGAAGCGCCGAGATTCCCGCCGTCCTGGCTGCCTGCAACAGTTTCTGCAGTTGGGCCTCCCCTCTTAGCTCGAAGTCGTACGTATCATGTGACAAATGCCCCTGCACAACAGCAGGAACCGCGTGCCCAAGAGAAACACGGAATGGATTCAAGTCGACGCGGGGAGCCATTCCGTCGGAAGAGACGGTGAACGAAATATCACCCGGCGCAAAGTCGGCCGTGGTGAGAGCGGAGTGAAGCCGGAATCCGGTGATCTCTCCACCTCCCTGCCACCCTGAGGAGGGGTTGCGCGCTTCGCCGGGGCTTCGGATTGTCACTTTGGCGGTCATTTCCCCGAGGGCCACCAAATCGTTCGGCAGACCTAGTTTGGCGCGTGTGGCAAGAGCCACGATCGATTGCGTCGGTACGCTCTTCGCGGTGAGCAAAAGATCGTAGCTGCGAGACCCCAAGGGATTGTCCATGCGTCCAGTGAGATTGATCGAGCCACCGGCAACCGGAGCGGTGCAGTCGCCACCTGAAAGTGAGTTGTCGATCGAACTGTACTGAGCGGTGCATCGCGCCGCCAGACGGATGGTGTTCCCGCCCATGATGTCGTAGCGGCGGAAGTCGTCCGCGGCAGCATCCGCGGTTACATCCAGACGAGCTGGCGTGCCCGCAAGCCGAGCTGTGATGTGCACCGTTCCTCGCCAGCCCTTGTCGGTTCCATAGATCAGTTTGGTGAGCTGTCCAAGCTGGGCGCGGTCCCAAAAGAATGAGAACTTGAGAGGAGTGTCCCGCAAGGTGGCTGCCCTCTGCCATGATCCTGCTACCCGCAGAGTTCCAGTGTCGCTAAGATTGAAGTCAGTGCGCAGGGGTTGCGCTTGCAGCCGCATGCCCCAGGTGTCTTCCGAATCCTGCCACAGCGAGAAATCTGCGCCAGTGAGCGCGTAAGGCTTTTTTTCTGGTCCGAATTTGAAGTTGATACGCCCGTCACGGGCTTCAATGTAAGGGAATGCGGGACGTTTTTCCGCCCTGGTTTTGCCGGTGGGAGCGGCAGAGATTCTGTCAGCACGCTCAATCAAATTCTCAAGGTTCCAATGCCCTTGCGAGTTGCGCACCAGGTTTAGGCTCGGTTCGGTAAGGCTAAGGGTGGCGATCTCCAATTTTCCGCGCAGAAGAGAGCTAATCCGCAGCAACGCGGCAACTTCTTGCGCCCGCAACATCGGCTCCGCCCCGAATGCTGGATCGTCGTGGACAACGAAATTCTCCAGCTCAAATCCCGGCTGAGGAAGGAACCGCAAACTGACCCACAGATATCTCCACGGACCGCCCCATGGCAAGGCTGATGGAGTTGACGATCCGGGAACGCAGGCGATTGGCCCCTGGCCGAACCATGCAGAGGACCGCCAGCAGGGCGAGTCCCAGCATAATGATTCCGCGTCTGGAGCGGACAAATCTCACTTCACCACCTTGAAGGTACGGCGCCAGCGGGTTTCGTCGAAGAAATGCAACACAACGTGAGCCAGGAACCCAACTCGCTGGCTGACTTCTGTTTGTAGGTATTGATTGGCTGGGGTCTCAAATGACCAATAGATGAACATCGGCCTGCCGATTACGTTCGGACGCGGAATGAACCCCCAATAGCGGCTGTCATAGCTGACGTCGCGGTTATCACCCATGGCAAAGTAACTGTCCGGCGGGACCACGAGATCGTCACCCTGAATGTAATCCTTCATGGTCAATTGCCAATTTGGAGCGACATTATTGAACTCGGAGGGCGGCACCGCAGGAAAGTTGTCACGATAGGGATTGTAGGAATCGGCCACGCCGGAGTGAATGACATAAGGCTCGTCGAGTTTTTCGCCGTTACGGTAGACCACGCCGTTGCGCAAATGGATGCGGTCTCCGGGGATGCCAATGATCCGTTTTACGACGTAAAGGCCGGGTTCCGCCGGTGAAAGAAAGACCACAATGTCGTTGTGGCGGATCTGGCGATAAGGAATCAACGGACCAATCCAATGCGTCGCCGGCGCGAACTGCTCCCGATTCACAAAGACGTGGTCTCCGATCAAGAGGGTGTTTTCCATGGAACTGGAGGGGATTTCAAACGCCTGCAGGATGAATGTAATGATGAACAGGCCGGTCACCAATACGGCTGCCAGGGACGCCAGGAACTCGACCGTGGTTTCGCGTGGTTTCTCAGGTTGCGGGTTTTCTTTCTTGACCATTGAGGGTATTCCTGTCCTAACGTTTTTCAGCAGCCGCGATTAGCCTGCGTTTGTCAGTTGACTAAACGAAATGTGCGGTCCCAGCGAGTGATGCGAAACAGATGACTGACCGCGTATGCGAAATGATAAAGTTTATCACCCGGCGAAGAACCAAACTGCACATTTTCGTTCATGCTGCGCAGGGACCAATAGATCAGCAAGGGCCTTCCGATGATGTTTTCCCGGGGAACGAAACCCCAATAGCGGCTGTCACTGCTTTCGTCACGATTGTCGCCCAGGACAAAATAGTTGCCCTGAGGGACGATCAGTTCGCCATCTTCCACTAGCTTCTTCATTTGGAGCCACCAGGCTCCGTCGAGGCCCGGAACGGGAAGGTTGAGGCGGGGGAATTCGTCACGAAACGCATCGCGCACCGGCGACATATGGATCGCGTAGTTCTCATGCAGAGGAGTTTCGTTCACATAGACTACGCGGTCGATGAGCCGCACCCGGTCGCCGGGAATCCCCACTACCCGCTTTACAAAATGCTGCGTGGGATTCAGCGGATAGCGGAAAACAACGATGTCTCCACGATGGATGGTGCGATACGGCATGAGATGATTCCAAATTCCGCCCCCGCCGTAACACATTTTGTTCACCAGGAGGTAGTCGCCGATCAAAAGCGTATTTTCCATGGACTCGGAAGGAATTTGAAAGGCCTGCACCACGAACGCAATGACAAACAGAGCGATGACCACCGTGCTCAGCAGCGATTGCAGGGAGCTGGGCCACTGAGCTCTTGCCGGAGCGGCTACATCGGTCATGCCCTCAACCCTCGCCCTTCCAAGTATTCGAGCAACTGCCGGGCAGCGCCCTGCTCGGCGTTCTTCTTGGTCGATCCTTCAGCTTGCCCCACCAGCTCAGCCTCGTTGGGATCGTCGCCCTTCAGCAGTCGCGCCTGGACGGTAAAAGTCTTGCTGTGTTCGGGGCCACGTTCTTTCACCAATACATAGGCTGGCTGGGGCGCCCCATGGCTTGTAGTTTCTCCTGGAGAGCGGACTTGTAGTCGTTCAGTGGCAGGGTGCTGCCATTGCGCTCAATGGTCTCCAGTTCTGGCGATATGATGTGCTGAAGTACCACACGACGCACCGTTTCCAGCCCGCTGTCCACATACATTGCTCCCAAGATTGCTTCCAAGGCATCCACCAGTAGAGCGGTCTTGTTGCGTCCCCCGCTTTTTTCCTCGCCCCTGCCCAGGCGCAGGTAGTGACCCAGTTCCAAAGTCTGGGCCACCCGGATTAGATGCTTTTCGCTGACCAAGTGAGCCCGCAACTTGGATAACTCGCCTTCCCGGAATTGAGGGAAGTGGTGAAACAGTTCTTCGGTGGTGATGAGTCCCAGGACCGCGTCGCCCAGGAACTCGAGCTGTTCATTGTCACCGGCGCGCTGGTTTGGGAGCACCTGGGCCGACTCCACTTCCCGCGCCTGCGAGCTGTGAGTTACGGCCAGTTCCAACAACTCCGGATGGACGAACTGGTAGCCCAGAATCTGTTGTAGCTCGCTGATGTCGCGTGACTTCATCGTTCGAAAAAGACAAAGCAATGCTTATCGAGGCCCGGAAAATGGCGCCGCTAATGGTCTCGATCTAAATCGTTCGCTAGTGCGAAGGCGGAGTCTGAGTTGGGGACGCACCGGCGGCAGGTTTGGAAGCCGGGGCAGGAGCAGCGCCGCCAGTCAACTGTACCAACCGGTCCCGTTCCTCGCGTGCAAGCTTTCCCGCGACAGAGCCATCCGGAGTCAGCGCCACCGCGTGATTGGCCTCCTTCAGCGCCTCCGGATATTTGTTTTGCTTGTCTAACGCAATCGCCAGGCGCAGAACCACAACCGGATCCGGCTGCGATGGCAAGGCCTCAATCGACTTGCGAAAGTAGTTTTCAGCGTCAGGATATTTTTCCTGGTTGAAAGAAATGGTACCCAGAACAGAATAGGCAGTCGAGCGCACGAATCCCTTGTAGGCATCGATCTTTTCCTGGGGTGTGCCGGCGGGGATCGCAACGTCGGTGTCGATGGTTTCGGTGGCCCGCAAAGCATATTTCTGCGCTTGCGCCCAACGCTGATCTTTGTCGAGATCGGTATCGCGGGTATGTTCCGCGATCACCTCCGCGGCGGCCACCAGGGCTTCGGGATCATCGGGATCGATCTTCAACACCTTATCCGCGGCAGCACTCATCTGCTCCGCATTATTAGCATTTTGAAAGGCGTGCATGGATGCTTTGAAAAGCAGAATACGAAGTTCACTGTCGGGAAACTTGGCGGCAAAATCATCGGCTGCCTTGCCGAAGGCGACGGGGTCAGACGAAGTGGCGACTGCGGCCTTGTAGGCGTCAAATTCCGCCTGGGTCTTCGCCTGCGGCGGGCGCTTACCTTGAGGAAGGGCAGCCGTGGCTCCCGGCTGAGACGTGCCGGCCGCATTCGGTGTGGAAGGGGGCGGGTTCTGTGGAGTCTTCGCCTGTTGCGCTGGCAAAAAACTAGCCCACGCCAGCATCACCAAAATCATGCCTGTCTGTTTCATGCTCTCTCCTTAAGGTTCCGATTGTAGCCTTCATTCCTGCTTTTGCAGACCTGATCTCCGCACCCTTGCTTTACTGTGGACGGGAACTGGGCGGCTCATAGGGTTGCCGAATACCGCGTTCGGCTGCGGCTTTGGCTTCCGGCAACTGCATTCCGGCGCTCAAGGCGGCACGGTAATGGTCGAGTGCAGCGGCGCGCTGTTCCTGCAAGTCATAAATCCTTCCCAGGTAAATGTGTGACCAGGCCACGACCTTGGGCTCACGCGCCACACCCAGGGCCTGCTCGAAGTAGTTACGAGCTCCCTGTAGGTCGCGGTTCATGATGGCGACTTGCGCCAAGACGAAGTAGGCGCGGCCGGGATCGCCATTTTTAGTCTCCAGAGCTTGCTGAGCGAGTTTTTTGGCGTCTTCTGAGTCCCCGGTCATCAGACGCTGTTCGGCAGTTTCCAGCAGATTATTCGTAGGCGGGCGCGACACTCGCAGGAGTTCAGGGTCAGCCGCACCAGAGAACTTGGTCAGCGCCGCGAGCTTTTGTTCTTTGCCCAGGTCAATGTCACTGATCAGCTCGACGTAATCGTTCTGCAAACCGACCGGACTCTTCTCGAACTTCGCCAGCGCATCGTAAAAATATCGCGTCAGGATGTAGCCCTGCTTTACCGATTGCTCGACCGCGGCTTGCCGTTGCGCCTCCGTCGCCTTGGGCCCGCTGGTGCGCACCTCAATGGCACGAATAAAACACTCTGTAACTAGCAGGGAAACGTCCTGTTTGAAACTCTCATCCATCGGCGCACTTCGCACACTCGCGAGCAAAGGGGACAGGCGATTGAGGGTGCTGGGATATTTCGCCGCCAACGGATCGAGCAGGTAATGCAAATAAGTGTGCCGAATCTGATCCATCTTGAGGTTCGGTTGTGGACCCGGAGAGATCACCACGTAGTAATCGGCGCCGTAATTGCGGGCATTGGTCTGCCCGGGCGCGCCCAAAGGATCGAGATAAACGGTGAAGCTGTGTCCCAGGTACTCGGTGGACTGAAGACGAAGATAGATCTGGGTGTCGAACAAGATCTTCGCCAGCGGTTGGCGGTAGCGGGCTGCGAGTCCGGAGTAGACCACCTGATGACGGAGCCAGATAGCATGCAAGCCGGCGACATCATAGAATTTTTGCAAAATGGGTACCAAGCCTGACACTTGAGCGGCGTCCGGAGGCAGGTCGGCATCTTTGACCTTGAAGGCAAACCCTGGCGGGGCATCCAAACGCAGCGCCAAAGAGACGTATTGTGCCAGAGTTCGGGCGGGGTCATCCTGCTGATGGTCGTGGTAGAACTGGCACAATACCTTGGTTTCTTCCTTTGCCTGGTCGAAAGCCTGTGCCGCCTTGGCGACTTCGGCGCGCACCTGCGTACGAACCGGTTCGGAGGAATCTAATTCTGCGTTGTAGCCGCAGGCGTTGATGGCAGCAAGAACGCTGAACAGTGTCTCGCTGGTCTCCAAGGTGACGGTGGGCTGGTTCTCGGCCCGGCACACTCGCGCCACTAGCGCCAACAAGGCGGCAAAAACCGCAATTCGAAATCGATGGCCCAGGAAAACCCCTCCCACAGAATGGTGAATATGTGCGGGCTACGTCTGTCAGTTTAAGGGGTTCGGAGCAGGGGGTCAACGGAAGCCAACTCTTCAAAAGCCGCACATGCTTCTATCCCCTCACACTGATTCTCGAGAACGAGAGCACGGCGGTTCCGGAGGTCGGCCGGCCCATCGACATGGCTGGACGAAATGTGGTGAAGATGAGCACGTTCTTCACTTGTGGCGGCAAATCCTTGCCCGAGTCGGGATTCGACAACACGCGGTAATCCTGGACCCGCCCGTTCGCATCGACATAGGCTTCGATCACCAGAGAATCGCCCTTGATGGAGTCAAGCGTGGCATCGAAAGCCGAGGCCTGGAGTTGCGGGGCTGTGTTCAACATCAGCGGGACATCGGCGCTGCCCGCCTGCAATGGCAATGCCAGGAAACCCATTAGGAAGGCGAAGATCACCACGGCGGTGGCCAGACCGGCCGTAGCCGGCACCATGAATGCGTCCAGGGCATTCTCCGCGCGAACCCGGAATATGGCGAAACTGCTCTGGCGCGAGCGGGCGACTTCGCGAGAGATCGCCAGGCGAAGTTTCAAAGCCAGGTCGTCGGGCACCGTCGGACGTGCGATCGATGACAGTAAGCGCTGCGTCTGGCGCAGCGAAAGATATTCCTGCCGGCAGTCCTCGCAACCATCCAGATGGCGGGCCATGGACAACATCAACTTGCCGGTCATGGCGTTGTCAAGATAGGACGAGAGCAGCAACTTGACCTGGCGGCATGTCATGATCCCACCTCGCATCGACTTCCCGTACCCGGTTCTTCGCGGCGCGACGCCCCTCCAGCCTTGGCGTTTCCAAGACCCAGTTCCAGACCAGTTTCCCGCGCGTACAAAACCAGGCGTTCTCTCAAGGCTTGCCGTCCCCGCGTTAGGCGTGACTTCACGGTTCCCAGGGAAACTTGCGTGACTTCCGCAATTTCCTCGTAGGACATTTCTTCCAGATCGCGCAGGACTACAGCGGTGCGATAAGGTTCAGCCACCTTGCGCAATTCCTCAGTCACACGCATCCTCACTTCCTCGTGAGCAAACTGATCGAAGGGCGATTCGGCGTCGTCGGCGAGAGAGTCTCGCAAAGCCGACGCCGCTGAAACGGCGGATTCCAAGGGCTCGATGGATGTCTCTCGAGACTTGTGGCGAAACCACCAACGCCGCCGGTTCGAGGCCTCGTGGAGAGCGATACGATAGATCCAGGTCTTCAAACTGGATTCACCATGAAAATGCTTCATCCCGCGAAACACTTTCAGGAAGACTTCCTGGGTAGTGTCTGGGGCATCGGCGGGGTCGGAAACCATGCGGTAAACCAGGTTGTAAACCGGTTGGTGAAACTCGCCAATCAGCCGCGCGTAGGCGTCCTCGGATCCGGCCTTAAGTTCGGCTACGATCGCGGATTCCTCGACACGCATTCCAATGGTTCCCGCGAGATTCCCCACGCTGGACGCTCCCGCCATCACTCCCATGGCTCACTCCATTATAGGATCTTTTCTCGCTGCAGGGCTGGCCCTAAGATTCGCACTCCCGATCGCTCCCGCGGTCAGTACTTCCCCTATAGTTTAGACCCCAACCCGGGGAAGTAAGTTCCATGATAAGAACGCCTTATTCCCAGAGGGGAGTTCAGTGGGTCAGCCTATTGCGGGGTTGGGTTGGGTGAGGGCGGAGCGGAACTCGGTGTAGCGCTGGCAGGCGGCTTGGGGACCCTGTGGGTGTGCTTTTTCTGCACCGGCTTTTTGGGTGGCTCGGTGTCATCCACGATAACCTTCTTCGGTGGCGTGTCAGGGCCTTTCTGGGCGGCGAGCGCAGTTTGGAGATCGGTACGTAGCCCGTTGAGCTCAGCTTCTTTTGATTCCGACAGAGCCTGCATGCGATCTGCGAACATTCGCCGCGAGTTCTCGAGGGAGTTCAGGTCGTTCTGTAATGCCTGATATTCATCGCGGGAGCCGAAAGCTCCGCTGGATTCAGCTAGGGAAACGAACACATCGCCAAGCGCATCCAGATTGCGATAGAGCTTAAATGTCTCGGACAAACTCTCAGGCGACTTTCGCAGCTTAGCGATGATTTCGGGGAGAGCGGTCTCCAGGTTGCGCTGAATCGAAGCCACGTCAGCTTGCGATCCGCGCTTGGTATTCCCGTCGGTCTTCCATTTCTCGATGCGCAAGCTGGACAGATCCCGCTGCATAGATAGCGCTGTTTGTTCGACCTGGGAAAGCAGCAGATTCACCTGGCTGACGGAAGCGTAGGGGACCGGCGCCGAGGCGTCGGGCGGAGTGATGGGACGCGGCGGCGGCGCAGTTTGCGCCACCAGCAGCGCGGAAAAACAGAAAATCGACCTGAATCCGAGGGTGAGTTTCATAAACCGGCTGCCCTCAGGATACGCATTTTTGCGGAGTTCGTAAATTTGCAAGAACAGTCGTAGCTGCTCCTGGGTCTGCATTTACAACTTGGCTACGGTGTTTGACTATCGCTACCGGGTAGGCGAGAATTGATTTACCTCCATCGTAATGTGGGCCTGTGGCGCAGCTGGGAGCGCGCTTCCATGGCATGGAAGAGGTCGTCGGTTCGATCCCGACCAGGTCCACCAAATTTCCCCGAGGCTACGTTCCCCGTTCTGCTCAACGAATCTCGTAAAGATAAGCGTCGTTGATGTACATCCCTCCGATTTGCGTATTACCGAGGCGCGCTCCTTCCGTGGAGGCAGTTTTCCCAAACACCGAGTGCAGAGCTTGGTAAAAAGGCTGCCTTGGACTTATAAGTTCGATCCTTAACAGCTGGGATGGATCTGCCGGAATGCCCCTTGTGATGTCCGACAGTTCTTCGTAGGCTTTGCGCGGTCCGATCTCATCTACTCTCGGGGTCGCAATCAACAAGTGCCACTCGTCCGATTCGGATTGAAACAGCCAGAGAGCCCCGTTCACTGGGAACTTCTGGTTTCCACGCAGCCGGTGCCAGAGCACTTTTCCGAAGTCTATGTCTGTTCCCGTCAGAGCTTCAAGGTATGCCATTCACCATCTTCTCCGAATCCATTCCACCAAGCCTGAACCCGCATCCGTACTGGCTTCGTACAAGGCTCTAGCTTCTAACTCGTCAACAATATCGTAACGCTTACCATCATCCCAATCTTTGACCGTACTCCAGTTCACGTTGAGCTTCGCGTCACTCTTCAAGTCGGCCTGCAATGCGACCCAGAGAGCTCCGTTCAACTTGAATAGCTTCTCTAGGTTGTGGACGTACATCGCGTTTACGAACTCCTTATCGGGAAAATCATGTTCTCTTACCGCACTTGCCAAACAGGACTTCAACGCACACTCGACGGCCAGGCCTGTCATGTAGTAGGCACCGGTCCAGAGCTTGTTTTCCAAGAGCACACGAGCTTCTTCGGCCCTGCTGCCAGCCAGACTACGTAGCGTGTCTCGGTTCAACCGCGCGATGGGCACATACCATTCTACAGCGGTAGCTGGGCATGCGCAGGAGCAGCCTCGACGACAGAGGCAGATGGATCTTTAACGCCGGTCCATGGCATGGAAAGGTCGTCGGTTCGATCCCGACCGGGTCCACCAAAACACCTAAACCTGCGAACCCAACTACTTCTTGAGATCATTCTTTGCAGAAGGTAGTCTGGTGAAACAAGACCGGGAGCCGAAGCGCCATTTCCGGCCCAGATCGCAGATGCGAAACTGTCGAGAGATCGCTACTTTTCTACTGATCGTCGCTGTCCCCTTTGCCGCCGGTGACGCGCATTCAACGAATGCCCCGGCCCGAACTATACATTCCTGGTCGGTGCGCTGGCAGCCCAGGCGCGTGGCCAATGGATCACCGGTTCTGTTACAGGTGAGTTCACCGCAGCGGTTGGAGTCGCTCTCGGGAAAATGGCTGGATCACGAGGTCTTCTTCTCTTTTGACGCAGCGAGCAAAACCTGGCGAGGAATCGCGGGTGCTAGTCTCGAAACCAAGCCTGGCAAATATGTTTTGGCGCTCGTGGGCAAAACCAAAGCCGGCGATGAAGTTTCATATCAGCAGCCGATCCCTGTGAGCCACGCGAAATATCGGCAGATTGCGGTGACTGTCCCCAAGCAATACACCGAACCCAGTGCCGAGCAACTGCGTGAAATCGATGAGGACAAGCCGATCAAACAGCGGGTGCTAGGGGCGGTGAGCCCCGACCGCGAGTGGGCGGGGAAGTTTCTTCCTCCGGTGAGTGCGCCGATCTCCGATGTTTTCGGAACGGCCCGGGTTTTTAACGGTGAGACACAGAGTGTTCACCAGGGACTCGACTTCGGAGTGCCCGCGGGCACTCCGGTAGCGGCGCTCAACGCCGGCACAGTCCTGCTGGCACAGATGCTTTTCTTTGAAGGCAATTGCGTGGTGCTTGATCACGGCCAGGGGCTGCTTACCATCTACATGCATCTTTCGAAATTTGACGTGAAAGCGGGTGAGCACGTGAAACGCGGACAACAGATTGCTCTGAGCGGAGGCACGGGCCGTGCGACAGGTCCGCACTTGCATGTGGCCGTGCGTTGGGAGGGGATCTATCTGGATCCGGCAACGCTGCTGAGTTTGCGCATGCCTTGATCGAGGGTCAGTCCATGGCGAGAGATTGCGGCACGGTCGGGTGTTCCGCTTCCTGAACGGCGACACCATCGTGAAAACTGACAATCTTACCTGAGATGGCGGGCACGCGTTCGCCGGGGACGATAATGCCGACGAGATTCAGCGGATCGGCGGCGGAGAGTGTAACGGTTTCCTGCGTGGGTGGCAGCTTGCGGGCGGCGCGTAGCGATTCGACGGCGACCGGCAGGGCAAATTGTTCGCCAACGAATCCATCCACAAAGCGGCCGCCGCGAATCTCGCCCCGGTCTTCAATCCTGCGATAGGCGACTTGGAGCTCACGCCACTTGGGTAAATTGGTCTCTCGCGCCAGCAAATCGCGGAAGACGATTCCATAACGCTTCAAAAGCATCCAGCAGGTGGCTTCAACCGCTCGGCTTCGTTCGACTGCTTGGTCGGCGTAGAGCAAGGCCCAGCGGCCGGAGCTGTGACGGGGGCGCGCAGTGCGTCCGGTTCCTTGCCCGGCGCGGCGTTTGGGATCGATCAATGAACGTAGATTGTCGAAACCGTCGGCTGTGACTACGCCCGCAGCCACCAGTTCCCAGAGCGCGGTTTCGATTTCCGCCTTCAACTTGCCGGTACCGCGCACGGTGTCAGCGAAAAATGATGCGCCGCGCTGGCGCAGGAAGTCCAGAACCTGGCGCGCACCCTCGCTCAAGCCACGAGCTTCGGGCTGCTGGCTGGCGGAATGTTGCGGCATCATCCAGTCGGCTTCTTCGCGAATGAAAAACGTGATGGGCGCGCACACTGGTGGGAATCACACGGCGTTTGCCGGCGGCGGAATCTTCGAGCGTCGCCGGATGCGGAGATAAACGCCCCCAGCCCACTGCGCCCGTGAGGCAAAGCTGATCGAGCCACGCGGGATCGTAGTCGGCGATGCGGCGGGCCAGAATCTGCCGCTCCCATGCATTGGCGGGAATTTCAAATCCCTGCAACTGGCGCACGATTTCGAGCGTGGCGCGCTCGCCCTGAACTTGAGTTCCGGGCGCGATGTGCTGCCAGCGCAAGAGCCACTGCATGAACTGAGCAGCAGTGACCGGCTCAATCTGCTTGCGAAGCGTGGCAACGGTGAGGCGATGGATCCGTGCCAACAATCGCCGCTCACACCACTCGATGTGTTCGGAGTGGCCGCCAGTGAAATTTCCGCGCAAGACGGCGCCGCTGGCTTCCAGGCGCAGCAAAGCGGCGTCGATTTCAGCGGCCGGCAGCCCGAGCAGTTCGCCTAGCTGTTCGGCTGTGGCTGGGCCGAGGTGCGACATCCATCCTGTGACCAGCGCTAACAAAGCGTCATCGCGCGAAGGCACGGGACTATCTAGTTCCGCGAGCGAAGGATCGAAAGTTGCGCCAGGGAAGAGCAGAGAGAAGTTCTTCGCCCGTTCTGCCGCGACCCAATAATGCCGTCCATTGCTAACGGCGTGTGCGGCTCGCCCATCTCGAACCAGCTTTTGAAAATGATCTGACCATTCCGAAGTAACAACGCTCACGTAGGGGCAGATACCCTCGAGCGAAGTCCGGCTATCGCTGGGTAGCGCAATCAACGTGTGCAAAACGTCGTGTAGTTCGTCGGCATCGCGGACATCGGGCCAGGCTTCTTCACGGACTTGCGCAATCGCCGCCGGGTCGAGCTTGCCAACCTCTTCGAGAACCGATTCCGGCAGTACTCGGCGCATCTCGACCGCACGGGCACGGCGTTCCTCGAGCGGGGCATCATCAAGATAGGCGTAGGGATTTGCATTCAGGATCTCATGGGAAAATTGCGAAGGAACGGGCGTATCGACGGCAATGCAATGGATACGGCCGCTGTCCATATCTCGCAGAACGGTCTTCAGACCGTCGAGATCCATGGCCTCGGTGAGAACGTCTTTCATCACTTCCTTAACCAGTGGATGGTCGGGAATCTGAATGTCGCCTTCGATGTTCTCCTGGCATGCAGCAACATCGGGAAAGACTGAGGCCATCAAGTCGTCCGAACGCATGCGCTGAATTTGAGGCGGGACTTTCTTGCCGCTTTGAAAACGCAGCAGGGCAAGGGCGCGGCCGGCGTCCCAGCGCCAGCGGGTGGCGAAGAAGGGCGAGGCCAGTGCGGCCTGCTCCAAAATCGGCTGCACTGTTTCTGCGTTCAAGAAGTGAAAGACATCAGCAAGCGGAAAGCTGTGCTGCTCTGCCAGCGCGATATTGAGACCGTTGTCGGTGGCGGCTGCCTGGAGTTCGAAATTGAAGCTGCGGCAGAAGCGCTTGCGCAAAGCCAGGCCCCAGGCTTTATTGATGCGCCCGCCGAAAGGCGCGTGTATCACCAGTTGCATGCCGCCGCCTTCGTCAAAGAAACGCTCGGCGATGATGGTAGCTTGCGTTGGGACATCGCCTAATACTGCCCGGCCTTGCAGAATGTATTCAATCGCCTGTTCGGCGCCGGAATCATCCAAGCCACATTCGTCCTTCAACCAGGCGACAGTGTCGGCGACTGCGGGTTGGGCTTGTGAGACGCCTACGGGAAAAACGTCGCGCAATCGATCGCTGATCTCTTTTCGCAGGTCGGCTACGTGGAATGACAGCTCTTGTGTGCGTGCAGGGGCCTCGCCGCGCCAGAAGGGAATTGTCGGCGGCGAGCCGTGCGCGTCTTCGACCAACACGCGCCCGGATTTGCCCTCGACGCGGTGAATCCGCCAGGAAGTGTTTCCGAGCAGCATGATATCGCCGGCGTTGGCTTCGACGGCGAAGTCTTCGTCAAGCGTGCCGACGACGATGCCTTCAGGCTGGGCCACCACTGTAAACAACGCAGTTTCAGGAATCGCGCCGCCGCTGGTGATGGCCGCCAGTCGCGCGCCGCGCCGGGCTCGCAATCTGTGATTCACGCGATCGCGATGCAGATAGGCGCCATAGCGGCCGCGGCGAGCGGCGATCCCTTCTGACAACATCTCGAGGATGGACTCGTAAGTTTCGCGGGAAAGATTACGGTAAGGGTAGGCGCGCTTAACCAGAGCGAATAGATCGTCTTCGTCCCGGCCGGAGTCTTCTTCCCCAGCGCGGGCGGTTCCAGATGCGCAGATCGCTACGATCTGCTGGGCGAGAATATCGGCGGGCGCTTCTGGAATCATCAGAAGGTCAAGATCACCGTGGCGGATAGCTCGCACTAAGGCGGCGCATTCCTGCAACTCGTCGCGCGTGGTGGCAAAGAACCGGCCCTTAGGAATCGCACCCCGCCAGTGGCCGGAACGTCCCACCCGTTGCAGTGCCACTGCAATCGCTCGCGGCGAACTGATTTGAATCACCAGGTCGACGGTGCCGATGTCGATTCCCAATTCCAACGAGGCAGTCGCGACCAGCACTTTGATCTGGCCGTCTTTGAGTTTGTTCTCGGCGGTGAGCCGCAGTTTGCGCGACAGACTTCCGTGGTGAGCCGCGACATTGTCTTCGCCCAGCCGCTCGGCCAACTGATGCGACACCCGCTCTGCCAGGCGGCGTGTGTTCACAAACACCAACGTCGAACGGTTTTGACCGACGAGTTCGACGATGCGGTCGTAAATCTCGTCCCACATTTCGTTGCTGGCGATGGGGCCGAGTTGCGTTGCTGGCACTTCGACGGCGAGGTCGAGCTGCCGTTTGTGGCCGACGTTGACGATCACCGGATCGGGGCGGTTGTTGCCGATGAGAAAATGCGCGATCTCCTCGATGGGTTTCTGGGTTGCCGACAGGCCGATTCGGACGGGCGACGAGTGGCAAAGCGCTTCCAGTCTTTCCAACGACAGCGTCAGGTGGGCACCGCGTTTGTCGTCGGCGACGGCATGAATCTCATCGACAATTACGGTCTCGACATCGCGCAGAATCGCCCGGCTCCTCTCGGCGGTGAGCAGGATATAGAGCGACTCGGGGGTGGTCACCAGAATATGCGGCGGGCGTTTCAACATGGCCCGGCGTTCGTGCATGAGAGTGTCGCCGGTGCGGACGGCAGTGCGAATCTGCGGCATCAGCAAGCCGCGTTCCCCAGCCATTTGCAGAATCTCGCCGAGGGGAATTTCAAGGTTCTTCTGAATATCGTTGCCCAGGGCTTTGAGCGGCGAGATATAGAGCACCTCGGTGCGGTCCTGGAGATCGCCCGCGAGGGCTTTGCGCACCAGGCGGTCAATACATGCCAGGAAGGCAGCGAGAGTTTTGCCCGAGCCGGTTGGAGCTGAGATCAGCGTGGTGCGGCCGGCAAGAATGTGCGGCCAGCCTTGCTCCTGGGGCTCGGTGGGGGTGCCAAACCGGTAGACAAACCACTCCCTTACTAGAGGGTGGGCCCAGGCGAGCGCGGCAGGGAAGGAAGGCATGCGAATATTTTATCGGGAAAGCATCATTTCGTAAAATGTTCGCCTATAATGAAGTTGGGGGTGACATCTGAAGCGGTCGAGATCTGTTGGAACGCGGACGAGGATGGAGAAGAAGAATCCCCTACCACCTGTCACAGGGCGGCACATTAGCAGTCTTCGCGGCTGTTGCAAGGGCAAAGATTCGCTGGTCGAGGCACGAGAGCGAGAGCATCGTGAGCAGAGCTTCGCTGAGCGGCGCTGGAATAGGAGTGGGCCCTCAGGTTCGTCGGTGTTGAGCTAGCTCAGTTCGCTTGTGTTGAGCGTCAATTTGTGCCCCTGCGGCCTAGGCTCAATCTGCTGGTCGGAAACAGTTAGTTCTACCTAACTGCCGCATAGGCCGTGCGTGGGCCCTCGTGAATGCTAGAATCCCGGCCATGTCCAACAAACCATCTCCGAAAGCCCGCGCCCGCAAGATCAAACTCCTGCTTTTTGACGTGGACGGCGTCCTGACCGACGGCAAGTTGTTTTTTCTTCCCGTCCCCTCAGGGTTTGAACAAACCACCCTCCAACACGCCACCAAGCATGGCGGGCAGGGCGGATTCGGTCTGGCCAGTTCCTCCATGATTGAGGCCAAAGGCTTTCATGCGCACGACGGCACGGCCATTTCCCTGGCCCGGCTGGGCGGCATTAAGACTGGACTGATCACAAAGCGCATCTCGGAAACGGTAGCGGTGCGGGCCCGCGATTTGAAGCTCGATCACGTCCATCAGGGGATCCAGGACAAGCGGGGAGTCTTAAAGCAAATCTTGAAGGAGGAAGGTTTAAATGCAGCAGAAGTGGGTTTTGTTGGTGACGATGTCATCGATCTGCCCGCCATGCGCCATTCTGGGTTTGCGGTCGCCGTCGCCAACGCCCGCGCCGAAGTGAAGAAAGAGGCGCACTACGTTACTCCCCACGTCGGCGGAGATGGCGCGTTGCGGGATGCGATCGAGTATGTGTTGAAAGCTCAGGGAAAGTGGGAGCGGGTAGTGGAAGAATACATCGGAGAAAGAAGCTCTTGAGCGAAGCTCTTGGCTACTCTTAGCTCCTAGCTCGAATCCCATCGACCCAATAATTCGTCGGCTCGGCGGCACCGAACGATAGGTCTCAGGCTAAGGGCCAAGAGCTAACAGCCAACAGCCGCACGTCAAAAAAGCCCATCGGCTGTCTGCTTGGGGCGTGCTCGGGTCGACAACCGATGGGCTACCGTTTCTCCTTACTCACCCTGTGTTTTCAGGAGTTGTTCTCCATAGAAACACAAAACCGCGAAAAAGTTTCGAAAAAAATGTAATTTTTTGTAATCTCTAAGTGATTGAAGGGGCTAGGCCTATTCCGGTATCGCGGGAGGCTTGGCCGCCATCAGTTGGGCAAAACGATTGTCCTTGCGCAAATTCGCGAAATCCGGGTCCTTGTAGACGTCATCGATCCCCGGATAACCCTCCTCCATGGCTCGCCGCAGGTATTGCAGGGCATGGTCGGTGTCCCCTTGCCTGGCGTACAGCTTGGCGATCAGATATTCAAAGCGTGCCCGCTCCTCGGGAGACGGCAACTGAGCGGTGACTCCAGTTAGGGAGGTTCGTTCAAAAATGTCGGGATCAAGTTGCAAGGCGCGGCCGTAGGCCGCGGTGGCTCTTTCCCACTCTTTCTTCCCGTAGTACGCGGCCCCAAGGTTGTTGTAGAAGGATGCGACGTCCGCCTTCAGTTTGATGGCCTTACTGTATTGCTTGATTGCCTTCCTATACTTCTGCTCCAGATACCACGT
This sequence comes from uncultured Acidobacteriota bacterium, assembly GCA_963845725.1. Classification (GTDB taxonomy): domain Bacteria; phylum Acidobacteriota; class Terriglobia; order Terriglobales; family Acidobacteriaceae; genus JABCZH01. Next base: position 282,316 of record CAWJTC010000004.1, on the reverse strand, counting down.
CACTCCCAGATTATTCCAAGCGTCGGCAAATTGGCGGTCTAAGCGCACAGCGTGCTCAAAATCCTTTCTGCTCGCCTTGTCTCGTCGAAGTTCCAGTTCGGTGATGCCGGCTTTGTTATAGAGAAGAGCCGAGGGACCTTTCGCCAGCGCGGCACGGTAGTAGTCCAGGGCATCGAGGTAGGCCTTTTGGCCGCGGAGTTCGTCTCCGCGGGCATCTAGCTCGGCAACCGATGCATTGGGGGCGGGTGGTTCGGCGCGCCGCAGTGGTGGCGGCGTGACCTGCACCAGCTCGGTTTGGGCATAGAGCCCGGGTAGAGTAAGCAGAACCAGCGCGGCCAGGGACAGAACGAACCAGCGATTCATACACTCACCTCACACCTTAAAGCCCGGCCAACCGGTGGTTAATGCGGACTGTTTCCGCTATCGGTCGGCGCCGCGGTATTGGACGACTTGTCATCCTTAAAGATACTCACTACTCTGCCCAAAAAGCCTTTTTTCTTTTTGGTGTCTTCAGCCGAGTTTGCGGGAGCGGCTGTGCTCCCGGGCTGCGCGTTAGATCCCGGTGGAGGCAGGGCTTTGTCACCACCCAATCCAAACACACGCGAAAAGAATCCCTTGCCCCCTGAACCTTGGTCGCAAGTGTTGGTCGGCTCAGTACCCACGATAAACGCAGATGTATAGGTGTCGGGGCAGGATGGCGTCGCCAGCAGATTGGTAGCCTTGTCCAGTTGCACGTCAACTACGCCCGTGGGTTGGGTGAATGTGTGGACGTCGGAATAAGGCCACAAAGTGATCGCCTTTTTCATGAACTCGGCCCAAATCGGCGCTGCTGTCTGGGCCCCGCTCAGGTGTATGTCGCTGTAATCATCGAATCCTACCCAGACGATGCAAAGCAGATTGCTGGTATAGCCGGCAAACCAGCCATCATGAGAAGTACCTGTCTTTCCCGCCGCAGGGGCGGTGAATCCGAGGGCCCGCACCGTGTAAGCGGTCCCGAAATTAAATACCCCTTCCATCATATCGGTCATGACGTAGGCCACTCGCGGATCGAGCACTCCGCGCTTATCCGGCTTCCAGTCCATGACCATATCACCGGCTGCGTTGCGCACCGAGTTCACCAGCAAAGGGGAAATTCGGACCCCCGAGTTTGCGAAGACGGTATATGCCGCAGCCATTTCGAGCGGAGTCGCGTCATAAGCTCCCAGAGCCATCGCGGGTGTCGGTTTCACCGAAGTGATTCCGGCGGCCCTGGCCAAGTCTGCGACCTTGTCGTAACCCACCTCCTCCGCCAGCTTCACCGTCGCATTGTTGAGCGACATGGCCAGGGCGTAGCGGGCGGTGACATCGCCGTGATACTCCTCTTTGTAATTCCTCGGCTCATAGATCTGATCGCCGTAGGCGAACGTAGTGGGTTCGTCGGTGACCATGGAAGCGGGAGTAAACACCGGAGTCGCACCACTCACCGCAGTGTTCATCGCGGCAGCATAGACGAACGGCTTGAAGATTGATCCGGTGGGCCGTTTCGCAACCGCGTGGTCGAGCTGGCTGAACGCGTAATTTCTCCCTCCCACCAGGGCGAGCACTTCGCCGGTGTGCGGATCAATAGCCACCAGAGCCACCTGCGCCTGTGGACCCGGTTCCACCTGGGTCTCGAACTTGTTCTTACCCACCTTGATGCGTTTGGTGCGGCGCTTCGTGACCTGCTCATCCACCAACTTGATCCCAGATTCTACGGCTTGAGCCGCCGCTTTCTGGAGTTCTGGATCAAGCGTGGTATAGATGCGGTAAGATTCATCGTTCAACTCCCGCTCACTGAGCTTGCTGGCCAGGGTATCGCGGACCAGGTCGACGAAATACGGCGCGTCACTGGCTTCCACGTTTGGAGGCGCGAGCTTCAATGGCGTGGCCTTGGCTTTGTCGGCTTCGGCCCGTGTGATCGCGTGAGTTTCCACCATGCTTTCCAGAACCAGATTACGGCGTTCTAAAGCGCGTTCGGGATGGCGATAGGGGGAAAGATAACTGGGCCGCTGGATAATGCCCGCCAGCAATGCCGCCTCGGGCAGAGTGATGTCCTTCAGTTCCTGGTTGAAGTAGGCGTGCGAGGCTTCCGCCAATCCGCTGATGGTGAATGACCCACGCTGACCCAGGTCCACCCAATTGGCGTAGAACTCGAAAATTTTCTGCTTGCTGAATTTCTGCTCGAGTTCTTCGGCGATCAGCATCTCGGTGAGTTTGCGCTTGATCGTCTTTTGCGGGCTGAGAAAAAAGCCGCGGGAAAGTTGCATGGTCAGTGTGGAACCACCCTGTTCATGCCGCTCGTGCATGAAGTCAATCCAGGCGGCCTCGGCCATGCGGATAAAATTTACACCGCTGTGCTGGAAGAATCGCCGGTCTTCGATGGCGAGGACGGCGTCCACCATGATTTTTGGGATCTGATCGTACTTCACCACTTCGCGCTTTGACCGTTGTTCTGCGTCAAATAGCGCGGTGATCATCTGGGGTTCCAGTTCGTAAGCGGAAAGGTCGCCCGATTTGCCGGTGATACTGATTACCCGTCCGTCTTGAATGCGAATGGTGGCCGGCTCAGGGCTGTGGTAGGACTGCGGGCCAGGCCTGACTTCGATCCCGCTACTTAGCAGGCGGTAAGTTCCGATGGGCGAGTCGGCATTTTGTGAATATCCGGCTTGCTGCAGTTGAACTGCAATCTCGTGCGCAGAAATTGCCTCATCCACCTTGACCAGCTGTGGTATGGCGTAAATCTTGGCGGAACTGCTGAAGACCGGCCCTTTGAAGCGCTGCTCAATAATGCGGTCGTATTTGATGTAGAAGTAGGAAAACCAGGCGCTAATGACCACTCCGAGCACGACGAAAGTTGCCAGCGCAACCCGGATGACAGGATCCCGAGATGCCACCTTCTTGCCGCCCTGGGCAGCTTTCTTTCGCTTCGGAATCTTTACCTTGATTGCCACTTGGATCAGGGGACTCCCACAGGCCTATCCGGAACTACATCGTGCCGTCGAGCCCCGCGCGCCCCAAGTTTCTTAGATGCCGAGACATAGTCGTCCGCATTCTGGGGCGGAGCGAAAACGGTCCGGCATCTCTAGGATTTGGAGTCCAGCGACATTCTAAATCACAGCGGCGAGGCCCGCGCGAATTAGAAAGGGCTGTGGTTGTCGGTCGAGGGGTCAAAATGCAGGTCCACAGGGTACCCCGGCAAGTCGACATGAACGACATAGGGTGCGCGGATGCTTAACGACCCTGTACCGGTGTAGCCATGGCGTGCAACCTTGATTTGGTCCTTACTCAGCGGAATCTGGAGTTCCTGTGCCTTCTTGTAGATGGTGTCCTGAATTTCGGATTCAGGCTTGGTGGTGTAGGTTTGCAGCGTGGCTTCGGTTGACGATGATGTCCTTGAACTCGTAATTGGCGTAATAAACCGGAACCAGCTCTGCTCCCAAGTATGACGGAGCCAACGATGAGGAATATGCCGAAAACAAGTTTGATGGTGCCCATGGCGCGCTCCCGTTCCAGCGCGCCAGTGTGCAAACTAACGCGCCCAACGCAAAGCTTTGAAATGCTCTGCTATTTCGCCGATGCTAGCATCCTGAACCTGACGAGTCGAGCGCTGAACGACCTCTACAGTACCTTCGGTAACCTTTTTCCCCACGGTAACCCGGAAGGGTATGCCCACTAGGTCAGCATCTTTGAACTTCACCCCTGGCCGTTCGTCCCTGTCGTCTAGTAACACGTCGAACCCAGCAGCCTCCAAGCTGCGGGCGATCTCTTCGGCGGTGGTTTTCAGCTTCTCGTCAGCCACGTTGGTGGGAGTGACAACAATCTCGAAGGGAGCGATCTGCGGCGGCAGCCAGAAGCCGTTTTCATCGTTACTCTGTTCAATCGCGGCAGTGAGAATGCGCTCGATTCCGATGCCGTAGCTGCCCATGATTACCGTGACTTCTTTGCCATTCTTGTCGAGCACGCGGGCGCCCATCGACTCCGAATATTTGTAGCCGAGTTTGAAGATGTGACCGATTTCGACGGCGGTGTCGATGCGCAATGGCTTGCCGCAATTCGGACAAGCCTCGCCAGCAATGACAGTGCGCAGGTCGGCGTAGGCGGTGGGATGAAAATCATGGCCGGGGGTGAGATTCTTCAGGTGGTAGTCTTCCTTGTTCGCCCCGGCGATCAGGTTCTTGCGGCCTGCCAAAGCCCGGTCGACCAATAGCAGCGGCCGGTCGGGATCTTTCAGATCTTTGGCCCAGTCGATTCCGACTGGACCGAGGAATCCTGCCGGAGAACGAAACAGTCTGCTTGATTTCGTCCTCCTGCATGGGACGAGTTTCTTTTCCGCCATTGGCAGCAGCGAACTTGGCGTCGTTGAGTTGATGATCGCCGCGCATAAGGACGACGATTGCGCGGGTGCGCGTTTTCGCGGTTTTCGCGTCTTTCTCCTCTGCCATGTAGGCGAGGGTCTTGATCTTGTTCTTCGGCGAAACGCCGAGGAAGCGCGCCACATCTTCGATCGTTTTCTGTCCCGGAGTATGGACTTCGAGCGGGTTGCCGTCGCCTTCTGGGGCGAGGTCTGGCACCGCTTCCAGCTTCGATGTTGCCTTGTCCAGATTGGCGGCGTAGCCGCAGCCATCGCAACTGACAACTTGATCCTCGCCAGCGGGTGTCCGCACCATGAATTCCTGCGATTGCGATCCGCCCATGGCGCCCGAATCAGCTTCGATCACCATGTATTTCAGTCCGCAGCGGTCAAAGATTCGGCAATATGTATCGTGATGCTTCTTGTAGGAAACGTCGAGCCCGGCAGCGTCCAGGTCGAAGGAGTAAGCGTCCTTCATCATGAACTGGCGAACGCGCAGCAGACCGGACTTCGGCCGGGGTTCGTCACGAAATTTCGACTGAATCTGGTACCAGATCTGCGGCAACTGTTTATAGCTGCGCAGTTCTTTACGGGCAATCTCGGTCATGACCTCTTCTTCGGTCATGCCCAGGCACAAATCAGCGCCCTTGCGGTCTTTGAGGCGAAACAGGTTCTCGCCCATCACCGACCAACGTCCACTGGCTTCCCATATCTCCCGCGGATGCAGCGCCGGGAGATAAAATTCCTGGCCGATCTTGTCCATTTCTTCTCGGACGATGGCAACGATTTTGTTGAACGACCGGTTCCCGAGGAAGAGAAACGAATAGATTCCCGCTGCCAGTTGGCGAATATAGCCGGCGCGGACGAGGAATTTGTGGCTGGCGACCTCGGCATCCGCCGGGGCCTCGCGCAGCGTAGGAATAAACAGTTCTGACCAGCGATGCATAGGTATGAGTCCTGTAGGGCAGGGAATTGGGTATTGTAAACGATGGAGTCACCGCGCCCCGGCGTCGGCGCTCGCACCGCTCGAGCAGTACTATTGTTTGAAATGGCTTTGACGGGCAGGCGTAACCGAGCTAGAATCAGTCGAAGTTTATGGCGAAACTGCGATATCACTTTAACGTCATGTTCCGCCCAGAACCTGAGGGCGGTTTCACGGCGATGGTTCCCGCTCTACCTGGCTGTGTAACCTACGGGCGCACCTTGAATGAGGCTCGGAAGATGGTGAAAGACGCCATGTCCGGCTATGTTGCGAGCCTAAGGAAACACAACGAACCCATCCCGACCGATGATGAGACCTTGCTTGCCTCGCTTGAATTGGAATACACGCATTAGTTTAGATTGACTTGTGCGTCGTTGCGTGGCTATTATGCGCGACGAATATGACCAAACTCCCCGCCGTCAGGCCGCGTCAAGTCGTGCGTTTCTTGGAGGACAACGGTTTTATGCTTGATCGCACAACGGGCAGCCATTTCATTTTTCGCCATCCCGGGTCAAAACGCCGTGCGGTGGTGCCCCAGCATAACCGAGATATGCCGCAGGGAACGCTGCTGTCACTGCTTCGCGAAGCCGGTTTCACGAGGGACGAACTGATCGAGTTCCTGTCGGGAGGATAGCACGAGTTCTGGGCTCGCGGCCGAGCTTCATCCCACCAACTGCTTCAGAATCTGTTTCCCCAGCTTCTGCGTTTCGCCGAAGAACTTCTGATACTCGACAAACAGACGGTTCATCTCCAGCGATTTGTCCGCCGATAGCCGCTTGCGCAGAATCATGTCACGCACGTGGACCGGGTTGGGCAGGATTGCTTCTTCCGTCAGTTCTTCCAGCGCCGTATTGGGATCGTAGTGATACATAGAATTGACTCATTGAGAGGTTGAATCATTGACTCATTGAAAAACTAGACCGCTGAGTTATTGTACTTCGCGGTTCGAAGAGAAGCGGCACAGATTGCTAGTAATTCGTTGGCCTCTTTCAGGAGGAGGGCAAGTTTGGCCGTCGGCGCCAACCCAGTGTCACCGAGGAGTTCAAGCCAGAAAACGGTCTCGTCGGCTTCCTCGACTACAATGCTCATCTTCGATACGAACTCAGCTTTCGACCTTGCCCGACAAACCGCCCGATAGTTCGCAGCTACTGCCGTGCCAGACCGCAACAACTGCTTGCCAACGACATCCGCCTCTCGAGAGCGTGGCAAGGATCGCGAAACTGCAACAATCCGAATCGCAAATTGCTTGGTGCGTTCCTTCAAAACATTCGCTTTATCGAGCGCATTCATCGTGATTACAAATGATTCGTTGAATCAATCACTCAATGATTCAATCACTCAATGATTCAATCACTCAATGATTCAATTCCTACATCATCTCGGTGCCCCACAAATCGTGCAGATGGACAATTCCTTCCAGCTTTCCTCTGCCATCGACCACAGCCAGCGATGTGATCTTCTTGTCTTCCATCAACGCCAGGGCGGTGGCGGCGAACTCACTTGCCGCAATCGTCTTGGGATTCCTGGTCATGCATTGTCCGGCAGTGAGGTCCAGCGCGTCTTTGCCACGTTTTTCGAGCAGCCGCCGTAAATCGCCGTCGCTGATCACACCCACCAGCCTTCTTCCTTCGACCACCGCAGTCATGCCTAGTTTCTTGCGCGACATCTCATAGATGACATCCGGCATCTTCGTTTTTGGAGTCACGCGTGGAACTGCGTCTCCTGAGTGCATCAGCGATTCAACTCTGGCCAGTCGCTTGCCCAATTTTCCTCCGGGGTGGAGATTGGCGAAATCTTCTTCTTTAAATCCGCGCTTGGCAGCCACGGTCATGGCGAGTGCGTCGCCCAATGCCAACATGCTTGTCGTGGAGGCGGTCGGAGCCAATCCTAGGTTGCAGGCTTCTTTGGCCACCGAGCAATCGAGGGCAACCTCGGCTGCCGCCGCCAGCGTAGAAAGCTGCTTGCTACGGCATCCCTTGCGCCGTAATCTCATCACAGGTCATCGCGATCAACGGCACCCGCAACCGCTTCAGCGTCGCCAGCAAACGCAGAATCTCTTCGGTCTCGCCACTAGCTGAGAGTGCCAGCACCACGTCTCCGCTCACAACCATCCCCAAGTCGCCATGCACGGCTTCGACCGGATGCATGAACAGCGCTGGGGTGCCGGTGGAATTGAGAGTCGCCGCAATCTTACGGGCAATAATGCCGCTCTTGCCCATACCCGTGACCACCACGCGGCCTTTGCATCCGTGGAGCAGATTCACGGCCTGCGCGAATGCTTTGGACATCGGTCCGGCGATGCGGTCGGCCAGCGCGCGCAGCGCCTCGGCCTCAATCCGCACCACGTTTTCGCCAATCTGTTTCATCAGGAAAAAGATGTTAGCACGCGCGTCGTCAGAGACTTTCCTTGCAACGTCTCCGGGCTAGGCAAGCACGTCGCAAGCAACGCATACGATCTAGAAAGAGACTAGAAATGGTCATCCGGGTTCTGCTGTACGACGCGTGGCTGACCCAGCACCACCAGGCTCTTAGCTTGGATCGCACGGTCCCACGGCCCTGCCTCCCAATTGTCTTTTTTCTTTTCCGTATGGATCCACGGAGGCAGAGTGATGAATAGGTTCCGGGCCATGGAAAGAGCATAGGGCTCATAAAGTGATCGCAGGTAAGCCATCTTCTGTTCAAATTCGGGGCCTTCTTTCAATTGCGGCCCTTGCTGTGATAGGGCGTGGCGGAGCCGCGCCATCTCGTCCGCAGGCAGCCGGTCGGGAAAGTTTGGGTCGTAGCGTGCGTTCACCACTTGCGCCAGATCCACCACCGCGTGCCGCGCCATGGCAAAGGTGATCTTGGCCTGCTCATTGCGTATTCCTTCGACTCCAGCGATGATCAGCACGCAAGTGTCGAGAATTGCGGTCAACGCTCCCAGCCAGGATTGATTGATGTGCTGGGAACGAAAGAAACTCAGCGCCGGGTATGAGATGTGGCTCTCCAGGACCTCGCCGGCCCAGCGTTCCCATTGCGATCAAAATGTCGTTGAGAGCAATCTGCTGCGGAGAGCTTCCAAATCTGGCCAATAATTCCGTCGCGGTGGGTGGTGAGCCGGCACGCGCGTCCAAGAGGGAAATCCCGATTTCTCTTCGCGAGAAAGACGAGTAAATGGTGGGCAGATAGCCTATTACGGCGCCGAGAAAACCAAACCCCATGCCTGCTTCGATTACCGCCAGGGCTCGAGCCACCGCCGAAACAGGCACAATGTCCCCATAACCCAGAGTGAAGAAGGTTTCGCCACTGTGGTAGATCAGGCGCCCGAAAGTGATAGGTTCTCCACTCAACTGCACATGTTCCCCGGCGCCATATTGCAGAAGGGAAAACCCAAAAATCAATCCGGCTGCCCATAATGCCAGCAGCAAAATCAGCGAGAGAGGCCCGTAAAAGGCCAGGAAATATTCCCGGCGGCTTGCCGACGCGATATGGGCGGTGATTGCCCGCCATGGAATCCAGGTGCGCCGATAGAACCACGAGGTGAGGCGATATTGCCGGCGAACGCGTCGCGGTAAGACGACGGTTTCGAAGGCGTCGAGCAACACGGCAAAGACCAGGAGCAGGCCGATGATGGTGATGACAATGTGCATATCGGAAGCAAACGCCTCAATGAAAAGGGATGGTAGCAGATTCGAAGGGTATTCGGCCTACGGCTTCACATGCGCTGCGGCCAACGCCGCGTGCACGGCCAGCAGCTCTTTCAAGACTCCCCGTAGCTTGGTCGAATCGAGCGCGTTGGCGCCGTCGGATTTCGCTTCTTTCGGATTATCGTGGACTTCCATGAACACTCCGTCCACTCCGGCGGCAACGGCGGCGCGGGCGAGTACGGGAATGAACTCCGGCTGCCCACCACTGGCAACGGGCTGATCTCCGTCCGCTGCGGCTGCCGAAGGTAACTGCACGGAATGGGTCGCATCGAAGACCACCGGCGCAAACTTGCGCATGATGGCAAGGGAGCGCATATCCACCACCAGATTGCTATAGCCGAAGCTCGAGCCGCGCTCAGTGACGAACACCCGGTCATTGCCCGCCTGGCGGCATTTTTCGACTGCGTGCTTCATGTCCCATGGCGAAACGAATTGACCTTTCTTGATGTTCACGGCGCGCTCGCTCATAGCAGCCGCGACAAGCAAGTCGGTCTGGCGGCAAAGCATGGCGGGAATCTGCAAAACGTCGGCTACTTCGGCGACTTTCGCCACGTCTTTGGTTTCGTGTACGTCGGTGAGCACAGGCACGTGTACTTCGTCTTTTACCTTTTTCAGGATGCGCAGCCCTTCGGCTAGTCCTGGTCCGCGAAAACTACGAATCGAGGTGCGATTGGCTTTGTCGTAAGAGGCCTTGAAAATGAAGGGGATGTTTAAAGAGCGCGTGACGCCCTTGATCACTTCCGCCATAAACAGCGCGTGCTTTTCGCTCTCGATGACACACGGCCCGGCGATGAGAAATAAATTGCCGGAGCCGATGTGAATACCTTCGACTTGGAAGGAAATGCCCATAAACCACAAGGACACGAAGGCTTACGAAGGAATTCCTTTGTGCACCTTCGTGTCCTTCGTGGTTAATTCTAGCGTTTTCCCACTTTCTCCGGCCGGTGGAACATCTCGATTTCCGCTGCGGCCTTTTCGGCCCGCCGCTTGAGTCCGTGCTCGTACGCCGCTCTGACGAAGCTCTTAAACAGTGGATGCGGCTCCAACGGCTTCGACTTGAACTCGGGATGGAACTGGCAGCCAATAAAATGCGGATGATCGGGAAGTTCAATCATCTCCACGTAGGTTCCATCGGGGGTAGAGCCGGAAATGCGCAGCCCTCCCGCTGTCAACGTGCCTTCGTATTCGCGATTGAATTCGTAACGGTGGCGATGGCGTTCGCTGATTTCGAGCTGGCCGTAGATCCTGTGAGCCAAAGTTCCCGGCTCGATCTTGCAGGGCCACGCCCCCAGCCGCATGGTGCCGCCGAGTTCTTCGACGCCACGCAGTTCGCGCAGTTTGTAAATCACCCGATGCGGGGTTGCGGGATCAAACTCGCTGGAATTGGCTTCCGCCAGGCCGCAGACATTTCGCGCAAACTCAATGCACGCGGTCTGCATTCCCAGGCAAATCCCAAAATATGGAACCCTTTTTTCGCGGGCGTAGCGGATCGCAATCAGCATGCCTTCGATTCCGCGCTTCCCGAAACCTCCGGGCACCAGAATGCCGTCGTAATCGGCGAGTTGCTCTTCGTAGGTGCGGTCGCCGGTTTCCAAACCTTCAGCTTCAATCCAGTTCACTTGCAGTTTGAGGTTGTGAGCCAGCGCGCCGTGGACCAGCGCCTCTTTCAGCGACTTGTAGGAATCTTCATACTCGACATATTTGCCGACAATGCCGATCGTGACCTCGGCCTTCGGGTTGTAGACGCGATGAACCATGTCTTCCCACTTCGAGAGATCGCGGTCTTTTGCCTCCAACTTCAGGTAACGCAGCACCAGCGTATCCACGCCTTCATGCGAAAACACCACCGGCACTTCGTAGATGGACGCAACGTCCTTGGCGGTGATCACAGCTTCTTCTTCCACGTTGCAGAAAAGCGCGATTTTTCCCTTGATATCTTTTGAGAGAAAACGGTCGGTGCGGCAAAGCAGAATGTCCGGCTGAATCCCGATGCTCAACAGCTCTTTCGACCGAGTGCTGCGTAGGTTTGGTCTTGAGTTCCTGCGCAGCAGCAATGAACGGGACGAGTGTCACGTGAACGAACAGCGTGTGCTCGCGGCCCAGTTCCTGGCGCATCTGACGGATGGCCTCCATGAAGGGCAGCGACTCGATATCGCCGACCGTGCCGCCGACTTCGACGATGGCGACGTCCACGTCTTGCGCGACTTTTTTCATCGCGGCTTTGATTTCATTTGTGACGTGAGGAATTACCTGCACGGTTTTGCCGAGATAGTCGCCGCGGCGTTCTTTGGTGATGATCTGTTCGTAAATTCGGCCGGTGGTCCAGTTGTTGTCGCGGGACAGTTTGGCGTGGGTGAAGCGCTCGTAGTGGCCGAGGTCAAGGTCGGTTTCGGCGCCGTCATCGGTGACGAAAACCTCGCCGTGCTGAAACGGCGACATGGTTCCGGGGTCGACGTTCAGGTAAGGATCGAACTTCATCAGGTTAACTTTCAGGCCGCGACTCTCCAGCAGGCAGCCAATCGAAGCTGCCGCCAGTCCCTTGCCCAATGAAGACACCACACCGCCGGTTACAAAGATGTACTTTGCCGACATCGGTTCCTCGCCCTAAATTGTGATTGGAATTTTGTGCAGATGGGGTGCACGATCAATTATGCCAGAAAGGGCTGTGGAAGGAAATGAGAAATAGCCTGAGTCTACAGAACGAGGAGACCTTCGGGCAGTTTACAGAATCGTCGCCCTTCATTTGTAATGTCGCAGGGACATGAAAGGCCAACGTCGAGCCCGAGTCGGTGTAGACGGACGGATTGTGGTTCCGGCATCCTTTCGTAAGGCACTGGGCATCAATCCTGGAGACGAAGTTGTGCTACGGATGGAGGACGGCGAATTGCGCATCTCTACCATGAAAGCGAGAATTGAGCGCGCCCAGCGCCTGGTTCGGCGTCACGTACACTCGGGCGCGTTTCGCTGGTTGACGAATTGATTGCCGATCGCCGCAGGGGGCGGGCATGAGTGGTGGCCGAGCTCTGTCCGTATCTTGTTCGGCGGCGTTGATGGTTTTTTTCGCAGTCATTTTCATGCCGATTATTTCCGCCCAGCAACTCGCCAAGCGCCTGATCCTTAAAGATGGCACTTACCAACTGGCTACTCGGTGGGAAATCCAGGGCGACCGCGTGCGCTACCTCAGCGCGGAACGCAATGAATGGGAGGAAGTGCCAGAATCGTTGGTCGATTGGCCGGCCACCTCGAAGTTCGAGCAGAATCGCGCCGCTGCAGCTTCCCAACCCCGACGCCGCTGAAGTGGACAAAGAGGCAGAATCGGCTGCGGAAAGCGCAGCGGAACTGGCCAGGACACCGCAGGTGGCGCCGGGTTTGCGTCTTCCCGAAAATGGGTCGTTCCTGCTGCTGGATACCTTTCAGAACCAGCCGCAACTGGTGGAACTTCAGCAGAACGACGGGCAAGTGAACCGCAACCGCGCGCAAAACATGATTCGCGCCGCCATCATCCCGATTCCCATTACCAGCAGCAAGCAGACCATCGAAATCGAAGGGCAGCACGCCACCGTGCAGGCGCACGCCACGCTGCCGTCAATCTATATCAACCTCAACGACAGGGCGACGCTCGAAGGATCTGCTCCAGCGTCGCAAGGCCGGCAGCATGCGCAGCAGCCACAACAACCTCAACAGCCGCAGCAGACCCTGGGACCGCTTCCACATCGTGCGCGCACAGGTGAAGAAAGACAAAGCGCGTTGTGGGAGTGATCAAGATCAACCCGCTGGGAAAGTCAGCCAGCAACAGAACTTGGTGGCGACTACCTGCCAGCAATTGACCGGCGGCTGGGTAAAAGTCACGCCCACCGCGCCGCTTGAACCGGGAGAGTATGCCGTAGTCGAATTGCTCGGCCGTGCACGGAATGAACACTTACGTCTGGGATTTTGGAGTGAATCCGGCGGCCCCGGCAAACGCGGCGGCGCTCAAGCCGACTGCAGCAGCTTCCACCGTCAGCCAAAATATCCTGTCATTCCGATGCCGCAGGCGAGCGGACGCGCCGAGAGCGTGTCGAGGAACCTGCTTTCTACGCAAGCTTCGCTGCTTCTTCCTGAATCCTCTTCCACGCCCGCTCCATATGGCGCGCTTCGGTATTCGTCTGGCCGATGCACAGTCGCAGACGTCGTGCGATCCATCCAGCTTCGTGTGGGTTAAGTAAAGATCGCCGCTGCGATTCAGCCGGTCCATCAGTCGTTGATTTACCTCGTCCGCCGCTTTGTGGCGGAAGCAGACCAGATTTAGCGGCGCGGGAGCAGCCAGTTCGAAGCGGCTATCGGCTTTCACCCAGTTGGCGAACTGCTGAGCCAATTCTACGTGGCGGCGAACGTGATATTGCAACCTTCGATCCCATAGTGGCGAATCACGAACCACAATTTCAGCGCGCGAAAGCGGCGTCCCAGCGGAATCTGCCAATCGCGATAATCGATGACTGCGCCCGATTCCGTGGCCTGGTTGCGCAAATATTCCGGCAGAATGCTCAGAGTCTGGATCAGGGCCTTGCGGTCGGCCACGTAAAAGCAGTTGCAGTCGAAATTGGTGAACATCCATTTATGCGGATTGAAAGTGTAACTGTCGGCGAGCTCGACGCCCGCATGAGTGTGGCGAAACTCGGGACAGAGCGCGGCGGTACCGGACATGGCCGCATCGACATGAAACCATAGTTTGTTCTCGCGGCAGATGCGCCCGATCTCCAGCAGCGGATCGATTGCATTGGAGGAGGTGGTCCCAATTGTTGCGCAAACGAAGCAAGGTGTTAATCCGGCCCGGAGGTCCGCAGCAATCTGTCGGGCCAGTACATTCGGACGCATAGCGAAATTTTCGTCGACATCGATCAATCGCAGATTGTCTTGCCCCATGCCGGCAATCCGGACATCCTTTTCAATCGAGGAGTGTGCATGGGTGGACGTATAAGCGACCAGTTTGCCATTGCCGCCATGTTTGTTACTCGCGAAGTTTGTCGCTCGTTCTCGCGCTGCCAGTAAAGCACACAGCGACGCGCTGGATGCCGTGTCCTGAATCACTCCCCCGCCGCTGCTGGTTGAGAGAAACTTTTCCGGCAGGCCGAGCATGCCGACCAGCCAGTCAAGAACATGTGTTTCAAGCTCGGTACATGAGGGACTTGTGGCCCAAAGCATGCCCTGCACGCCCAGTCCTGAGGAAAGCAAATCCCCCAGGATCGAAGGCCCGGAGGCGTTGGAATTGAAGAAGGCAAAGAAATTCGGCGACTGCCAGTGAGTGACCCCCGGAATAATGAGCTTTTCGATATCGCCGAGAATGGCGTCGAATGTCTCGCCGCGCGCTGGAGGATTGGCGGGCAAAGATGCACGAATCTCGCCCGGTTTCGCCCGCGACAGCACGGGATACGATTCGATCCGCGCGTAGTAGTCGGCAATCCAGTCCACCACCGCGTGTCCGTGGCGGCGGAATTCTTCGGGAGTCATATGAAAGGTTTTTTCTGGTGGCATGTGCGTTCCTGATTTCAGATTTTCCTGTGGCTCTCTGTGACCTCCGTGGTTACGGGTTCCTCGGGCAAGAATCGAACCACAGAAGGCACACAGCAACACAGGGCTTACGCGAGCTGCCCGTAGTAAATCCGTGTTGTGTACGCCAGCACCACCTGTGCTGTTCACCTGGTGCGCGTCGAATAATTTACGCAGATCGCGCAGCATGGGGTCGTAGCTGGGATGCCCGGCACTCGGTATATAAGACGACGACAAAAGCCGGCCTTCGAGCGCGTCGTAGTCACAACCCTGATTAACTTCCAGCACCGCTGACTGAAACGGCGACGGCGTAAAGAAGCCGGCAATCTCATCGGTGGTGCGCTCGTGACGAACTTCCTGATAATCGGTGCCGTAGGTCAGCAACAAGTTTTCGTAATCGCGAAGAAAGGGAGTCGAGTCGGTCTGCCGCTCATTCCAGATCAACACCATCCATCCTCCCGGTTTGAGAATGCGGACGAATTCGCGGCGGGCCTGGACGCGATCAAACCAGTGTGCCGCCTGGGCGGCGGTGACCATGTCCACGCTGTGATCGGGCAGCGTGGTTGCCTCCGCGGTTCCGTTGATACTGGTAAAGCGCGGATAAGACGCCAAGTATTCTTCTCCGGCGCGGCGCATCTCCGCATTCGGCTCGACGCCAAAGACCCGATTGCCATTCTCAAGAAGCAGGCGAGTGAAGATTCCAGTGCCGGAAGCGACGTCCGCGATCACCGAATCTGAACTGAGGCCGCCCCGCTTTCGCAGCAGATCGACAACTTCTTTCGGATATCCGGGACGGTAACGCACGTACTTCTCGACACGGGATGAAAAGCGGGCGGTAGGATCTTGCACAGGCATGCGTCTATTTTAGAAGGTTTTATTGGCCGAGGTGGGCATGCTGGGTTTGCTACTATGAAAGCCGTTCCAGTTTGCGGCTCTGGATGACGGCTCAGGCCGGAACCGCAGGAGCCTAATGAAAGTTCCAAAGACGGTCATTTTATTTCTCTTTGTTCTAGTTCACGGTGTCTCTTGAATTCGGCGATGCCAAAGCCCCGAAGACTTCGTCCCCGGCAATTTTTGGCTTCCGGGACTCGGCCACCGAAGCGAGCGTTGAGTCGCGCTTTCTTGCGGTTCCCGACCCCAAGCTCGCCGAGCACCACCTGCGCACGCTGACTCAGTCGCCGCATGTGGCCGGGACGGCGGAAGATAAAACCACAGCGGACTACGTCGCAGAGAAATTTCGCGACGCTGGCCTGGAAACTGAGGTGGTGGAATACCGCGTCTGGTTCAATTATCCCTCGGAAATCAGCGTAGATGTGACCGCACCCGCCGGGGTTCAGATGCACGGCCCGACCCGCGAGCACGTGGATGGCGACCCGCTGCCGGATGATCCTCGTGTGGTGATGCCATTCAGCGGAATGTCGCCCTCGGGCGATGTTGAGGCCGAGGTGGTCTATGCCAACTACGGTACTCCGGAAGATTTCAAGAAACTGGAACAACTGAAGGTCGATGTTCGCGGCAAGATCGTGCTGGCACGTTATGGTCAGAACTTCCGCGGAGTGAAAGCGCTGGACGCGCAAGAGCACGGCGCCGCCGGACTGATCTTGTATTCCGATCCTGCCGACGATGGTTGGAGGCGCGGCGATAAATATCCCGATGGCCCGTGGCGGCCCAGCACCGGGGTGCAACGCGGGTCGATCGGATTTATGTTCGAGTTCCCCGGCGATCCCACCACGCCGGGAATCGCCTCGGTGCCGTCACTGCCAGATTCCGAACGCATTTCTCCGCAGCAGTCGGCACAATTGCCTAAAATTCCCACCACGCCGCTGTCTTACGGGGACGCTTGGCCGATTCTGGAGCACCTTACAGGCCCAGACTCCCCCCGCGAGTGGCAAGGGGCGCTACCGTTCACGTATCACGTTGGCCCCGGCCCGGTGAAAGTGAAGATGCACCTCAAACAGGATTATCAATTCCGCACCATCTGGGACGTGATCGGCAAGGTGCGCGGTAGTGAGTCGCCGGATGAATGGGTGGTCGCAGGCAATCACCGCGACGCCTGGGTCTTCGGCGCGGTCGATCCCAACAGCGGCACTGCCGCCATGCTGGAAACGGTGCATGGGTTGAGTGAATTGCTGAAGTCAGGATGGAAACCCAGGCGCACTATTGTTTTCGCAAGCTGGGATGCAGAAGAAGAAGGACTCATGGGTTCGACGGAATGGGGCGAACAGAACCAGGCGGAACTGGCCAACGCCGTCGCTTACTTCAACATGGACGTTGCCGTTTCGGGAACGGCGTTTGGCGCTTCGTCGGTTCCCAGCTTGAAGCGCTTTCTATCCGATGTGACCAAAGCCGTGCCCAGTCCCAAGGGCGGCACGGTGTATGACGCCTGGAAAAAGGCCAACGAACGAGGAGCGGAATCCGCGCCGTCGCCTACCGACGCCATAGGAGGAATGAAGCGTGTACCCGCCGCTCAGGGGAAGTTGGAGGTGCCGATTGGCGACCTGGGCAGCGGGTCCGACTACACGGTGTTCCTGCAACACCTCGGCGTGCCTTCAACCGACGTTACTTCGAGCGGCCCCTATGGCGTGTATCACTCGGCGTTCGACGATTTCAATTGGTTTAAGCGCTTTGCCGATCCCGATTTTCTTTATGAACAGGAAATGGCGCGCGTGTTCGGGATCGAAGTCCTGCGAATGGCGGATGCCGACGTCTTGCCTTATGACTATGAAGAATACGGAAAGGAAGTGACGGCTTACATCGAGGCGGCCAGGAAGAAAGCAGACGCGGAATTCGGCGTCGAGCAAGTGCCTTTCCTCGATGCTGTGCAAGCGGCGCGGCGTTTTGAGCAGGCCGGTGCAAAGATTCTGGCGAAGCAAACTAAACCTGGAAATGGCTCTGAGAAGCTTAACCATGCGTTGGCGGCCGCCGAACGCGGCCTGCTTATCCCTGAGGGACTGCCCACGCGTCCCTGGTTTCGGCCATGCCATTTATGCTCCGGGGCGATATACCGGCTACGCTGCGGTAGTGATTCCCGGAATTAACGAAGCCATTGACCGGCACGATCTTGCCCAGGTGCGACAGCAGATCGATGCACTGGCGGCTGCTCTAGATCGGGCAACTGCGGAATTGGAGAGTGGCCGATAGATGACGGCGGTCCACCCATTGGCGCACATTCTGGAGGATTTGCCTTCCGCCGCGGTCGCTACCTTCCTTGCGTTGTTCCCCATCGTGAATCCTTTTGGCGGGGTTCCGGTCTTCTTCTCGCTCACCTCGGATATGCCGGAGGCGGATCGCCGGCGCACGGCGCTTAAGACTGCCGCTTACGTGATCGCAATCCTGGTGGTGTTCCTGTTCTTTGGCCGGTTCGTACTGATCTTCTTTGGGATCTCTCTTCCCGTGCTAAGGATTGCCGGCGGTCTCATCGTAGCCAATACCGCTTGGGGCATGGTGACCGGGAACGCCCGCATGACCGCGGCGGAGAGCGACGAGGCCGCGACCAAAGCCGACATTTCATTGACGCCCATGGCCATGCCGATGCTTTCGGGACCGGGTTCCATCGGCGTGGTGATGGGACTCGCGGCGGACGCGAACAGCATGATCACCTATGTCGGCATGGTGGTCGGGATTGTTGCCCTGGGCCTCGTGGTCTACCTGTTCCTGGGTCTTGGTGGGCCGTTGGTGAAACGCCTGGGGCCCGGCGCAGTGGGCGCGATCAATCGCATTTTCGGCTTCCTGCTGCTGGCAATCGCGGTGCAGTTGGTGTGGGACGGAGTGGCGGAGTTTCCCCACTAAGTTTCGATACGCGCCCCCCACCCCCCTGCGGAAGCGCACCTTCATCCTGCTCTATTCTCAACACCCGGCGTTGACCACCACGGGCGGGTCGCGCCGCACATCCTTCGTATCCAGATACTGTGGGGGCGAACTCACTGAGTTTTGCCCGCAGGCAACCGAAGCCCCTCGGCATGCAACTAAATAATTAGTTGACGTTTGGCGCGGGCCCGCGTCTAATAATCAGTAGGAGGGAAGCGTTGCCGCCGAGGAAATCCGTAACCCTGACTGAAGCCGAGTTGCGGCTGATGGACGTGCTCTGGCAGCGGGGTGAGTCCACCGTGCAGCAGGTTCTGGAAGCGCTGCCCAAGCATCCGGCGCTGGCCTACAACTCCGTCCTTACCACCATTCGCATCTTAGAAAAGAAGGGATATCTCAAGCACGTCAAGGATGGCCGGGCGCATGTGTATATGGCGCTGATTGAACGCGATGACGCTACCCGGTCGGAGATCAGCCATCTGGTAAGCCGCTTCTTTAAGAATTCCCATGAGCGACTGGTGTTGAACATTTTGGAAGACGAGAGCATCGACGCCGCCGAACTGAAGCGGCTGCGGAAATTGCTGGCAGAAAATCCGCCGGAGGAAACCCGCCAATGACGGCTTTCCCTGAGCTGGCACGCGTTTCTGCCGAGAGAATGCTGAACGGCGTGATTGCGGGCGTGGTGGTCGCGTTGTTGGCGGGGCTGTTGCTGCGCCTTATGGGCCGGCGAAATTCTGGCGCGAGGTTTGCCATTTTGCTGGCGGCTTTGTTCTCAATTGCGGCTCTCCCGCTGTTGAGTATTTTCAGAGCCAGCGCCGGATCACCGAGCGGCGGCGCAGCGGTCTGGGCGGTTAACGTCCCTGAATTATGGGCGACTTATGTCGTTCTAGCCTGGGCGGCGATCGCGATGGCCGGGCTGGCACGCGTGGCTGTAGGTTTTTGGCAACTGCACAAGCTGCGGGCCGGGAGCGAAGCTGTCGACCTGGGTAGTCTTGATCCGGCTCTGCAAACAACCCTTGCGGAATTCCGCTGCTCACGCCCGGTGAGGCTGGCCGTTTCAGAGAAGCTAACGGTTCCGGCTGCGCTTGGATTCTTCCGTCCCATGATCGTGCTACCCAGTTGGGCTTTGAGTGAACTTTCCACCGCCGAACTCAAGTCGATTCTGATTCACGAGTTGGCCCATCTGCAACGCCGCGACGACTGGACGAACCTGGCGCAGAAAGTTCTGCGGGCGCTGCTGTTCTTTCATCCCGCGATCTGGTGGGTGGAAGGCAAGCTCTCATTGGAGCGGGAGATGGCGTGTGACGACGTCGTGTTGTCCCGCACGACGAATCCTCGGGCGTATGCCGAGTGTCTGGTTGCCATAGCGGAAAGAAGTTTCATGCGCCGAGGCTTGGCGCTGGCGCAGGCCGCGGTGAGCAAGATGCGGCAGACAACGCAGCGTGTCTCCCAAATACTGAGCGGCAATCGTTCCCCCGCGACGCGGGTATGGCAGCCGGCGCTGGCACTGGTCACCGTGGCTTCAGGAATCTTTGCAGTGGGTTTGGCGCGTGCTCCGGAGGTGATTGCGTTTCGTAACAGCACCCCTGTAGTTTCTTCATCCTTGGCGACGGTGCTGGTTCCGGCATCGTTGCCGAAAGAGTTTGCGATACCGATGGTGGCGAAGGCAGTGCCGGCATCTTTTGCGGTTAAGCCGCAGCCCAGGCAGGCAACCGCGAGAGTTATCCGGCAGGTGACACCTTCCGAACGCGGTGCGGAAATTCTGGCGAAGGCGATGTTGCCGGCGTCTTGGCAATCGCGCGCTCCGGCGCAAACTGTGCTGGTGGTCATGCACAGCGAGCAGCTCGGTTCGTCGGGCGAAAGCTGGACGGTCTATGTGTGGCGCTTCACCGTGTTGCGGCCAGAGCAGGTTCCGAGCGGGCTGAAAACTCCAGCGAAATCAACATAGGGAGTGGTCGTAACTTACAGGATTCTGTTTGCACTAAAAAACTAAATAATTAGTTGTAACAAGGAGAAATGGAAACAATGAAAACCCTGATCGCAAAGCTCAGAAAAGCTGTGGGAGGTCATGTGCTGGTAGCCGTGCTAACGCTGGCGGCACTGGCATCGGTGACCACCTACGAAGTAATCAAGCCCATGACGGCAGGCGCGTCAGTAGCACCGGCCGCGGCTCCGCTTGACGACAGCAGCGTCAGCGCCCTGCTGTCGCTCGACCACGCCATGGAAACTTTGGCCGCCCGCGTAACTCCGGCCATCGTCAACGTGGCCGTAACTTCGCGCGCTAAGACCGACAGTTCGCAGTCCGACATGCCCGACGAAATGCAGCGCTTCTTCGGACCGTTTTTCGGACCGCAGATGCGTCCGCAGATGCCGCAGCAGCCGCAGATTGAACGCGGCATTGGCAGCGGCGTCATTATTTCGCCGGACGGATACATCGTCACCAACAACCATGTGATTGATGGAGCGGTGGAGATCCGTGTCACCATGAGCAATCGCAAGATTCTCACCGCCAAACTGATCGGCGCCGATCCGCTGACCGATCTGGCAGTGATCAAAATAGACGGCGCCGACCTGCCCAGCGTTCCCTGGGGCGATTCCACTGACTTGCGTCCGGGGCAGACTGTGCTGGCGTTCGGCAATCCCTTTGGTTTCCGCTTCACCGTGACCCGGGGAATTGTGAGCGCCCTGAACCGTCCCAATCCGTTTGCCGGTGACCGGCGCAAGCCCGGCAACTTCATTCAAACCGACGCCGCCATCAACCCCGGAAATTCCGGCGGACCGCTGGTGGATGCCCGCGGTGAGGTGATCGGAATCAACACGTTTCTGGTTTCTTCTTCCGGAACGTTTTCGGGGATGGGATTTGCAATCCCCACGCAAATCGTAAAGCCAACCGTGGAAGAACTGATTCGTGATGGCAAAGTCAGCCACGGCTACATGGGGATCGGCATCAACGATGTAACTCCGGACAACGCAAAGTTCTTCGACTTGAAGGATGCCTCCGGGGCATTAGTTACGCAGGTGGAAACGGATTCGCCTGCGGCCAAGGCGGGAGTGAAAGTCGGGGACGTGATCCGCGATCTCGACGGCAAGCCGATTCCCGATGCCGGCGAGTTGCAGGTGGAAGTCGGGCAGAAGCAGCCCGGCACGACCATCAAGCTGGGTGTTCTGCGCAACGGCAAGAGTATGACGTTGCCGGTAACGCTCGAATTGATGGGAGCCCGCGACAAGTCTGGCAACGAAGTCAGCAACGCGAGCACCGGCAAACCTCGCTGGGGACTCGGACTATCCGACCTGGATGACAGCACACGCGGCCAAATCCAGGCGCCAAGCGATATTCACGGCGCGGTCGTGGATCAAGTCCAGCCCGGCAGTCCGGCCGACGATGCCGGATTGCAGCGTGGAGATGTGATCGTCCAAGTGGACCGCAAAGACGTTAACAGCGCCTCCGATGTGCAGGACGCCCTGCGAAACGTTCCCAAGGGTCAGGACGCGCTGCTGTTGGTCTGGTCGAACGGCGGCAGCACTTTCCGCGTGTTGCACGCGCCCCAAGGATAGTAGAAGCCGGAAGGGTTGCGAAGTGAGGGGCAGGTTTACACCTGCCCCTTTTATTTCCGGGGTGCATCGTCGTCCAGATTCGAGACACCTTCGTCCACGGTAGACACGCACGCTTGCTATGGTTACCTGAAAATAAGATACTCCAGAGGTACGATTCGCGAAACGCCGGGAGAATTGCGGTGTCACTGAAACTCCTCGTAGTCGAAGACGATCCGGCAAGCCTGGAGTTAATGACCGAGGTTTTCACATCGCTCAAGACCAACGTTTGCCCGGTCAGCGATAGTTTGAAAGCCGCCGTCTTGATAAACCAGGAGCGGTTTGACGGAATCTTTCTGGACATCGAGATGCCTGATCTCAACGGTTTTGAGCTGGCGCAATTGGTGCGGCAGTCTTCCTGGAACAATTCCACTCCGATCGTGGTCGTCACCGGCCGGGAAAAATCCGATACCATGTACGAATCTTTTGCCATGGGAGCTACATTCTTTCTGCAAAAGCCCATCGACCGGCTCAAGCTGACCACTTTGCTGCAGACGGTAGAAAAGCCTTTGCACGAGAATCGTCGCCGCTACACGCGAGTCCCTATGGAAACCGAGGTAAGGTGTCGGGTCGGTTCCGAAACCCTGTCAGGAGTGACCTGGAATCTCAGCCAGGGTGGAATGCAGTTGGAAGTTGCGGGCCTGGAGCCGGGGCAAATCGTGCAGGTATCGTTCAGCCTGCCCGATCCGGCGCTGACGGTTGAGGCCACCGGCGTGGTGGTATGGGCCAAGAATGACCGGCAAGGCATTCACTTTGTCGAGATGAGTGTTCTGCACCAGCAAATCGTGCGTGACTTTATTGTTGGGTCCGAGCTATCGCCCAAGTAGAACGCGCCTTTCGAAAATATCTAGAACGCCGAGCCTGAACCCAGCAAGCTGTAGAGCAGAACGGTCAGCACAATTCCGGTGAAGATCATGTAGAGGCGGTCGTGTTCGGCGGCAAAGCCCCAGATAGAGAAAGCTACGCGGGCCACGGGAGTGGCGATCAGACAAAGCAATCCCAACTGGATAATGCCGCGGCTGCGGAAATGCTTGGCGCTGTGGATGATTCCGCGGAGATTTCTCAGGTCGGACGGTGCGCCCTTGAATACACGGTAGTCGGCGGGGGCATGTCCGTAGCGGGCCAGGTAGAAGCACGCGCCCACGAAGACGATGAGCGCCGAGAGGGCGACGCCGGCGCGCAGCAGGTCAGCTACGATTTCTTCAATGCGGCGGTCGGTCCAGTTGTTTACAAGCGCCATATCAAATCTTCCCTGCAATTCCCTGATAAATCATTTGTCCTCCAAGCACGAGCAGCACCAGGCTGAACACCAGGCGCAAGATTTTAGTCTCGGCTTTCATCAGGATATGAACCCCCAGCATGGAGCCGGCCAACACCCCCAGCATCACCGGCATGGAGAGCCCTGGATCGACATAGCCGCGATTGAGATAAACTCCGGCGCTGGCTGCGGCGGTTACGCCGATCATGAAGTTGCTGGTGGTGGTGGAGACTTTGAAAGGAATCTTCATGGCCTGGTCCATGGCCAGAACTTTGACCGCGCCCGAGCCAATGCCGAGCAAGCCCGAGAGCGCGCCGGCCCCAAACATCAGACTGAAGCCAGTGGGCACGTGCTGCACATTGTAATTGCGAATGCCTTCCTCGGAAGGAAAGCTGCCATTCATGCGGAGGCTGGTGGCCAGTTTGTCCGGCGGCAGATTGCGTTCTTCGGGCGGTCGCGGCTTGCGGGAAAGATAGGCGGAATAGAGCAGCACCACGCCGAAAATGATGGCGAGAGCCCGAGTAGAAACAAAAGCTGCAAGGAAAGCTCCGCTGAGGGCCCCGATCGTGGTCGCGATTTCCAAAAACATGCCGATGCGAATGTTGGAAAACCCCTGTTTGACGTAATAGGCGGCAGCCCCGGAAGAAGTTGCAATCACCGAAACCAAGGAGGCTCCGATGGCGTAGCGGATGTCCACCTTGAAAAAGATGGTAAGCAGGGGTACCAGCACAACCCCGCCTCCGAGCCCGGTGAGCGAACCGAGCAGGCCGGCGAGGAAGGATCCCATCGCCACCAACATGGTGAACTCAAGAATATTCATGCGACCCCGAAGAAAGAGTTTGCCATATCCGCCGGTGGGAAAGTATGGCGGGGTTGGCGTTTAAGATTCTCGCCCTTACGCGACCGGCAGGGTGAAGTAAAAAACAGATCCGTGGCCGGGCTGGCTGGTGACTCCGATCTCGCCGCCGTGAGCCTCCACGATGGCTTTGGCAATGGCCAGGCCCATGCCCGTGCCCTGCACTTGCAAGCGCTGGTTGCGGCCGCGGTAGAATTTTTCAAAGATCAGCGATTGGTCGAAATCCTCGATTCCAGGGCCCCGGTCGGCGATGCTGATCATGACCGCTCGATTCCTTGCTTCGCCGGCAATTTGAATGGGTGATCCCGGCGGAGAATATTTCGCGGCATTCTCCAACAACTGGGAAACGACCTCCGAGATGCGATGCACATCGATGAGGACGGGCGGAAGGTTCTCCGGCAAAACCGTGCTGACCAAATGCCGGGCCAATACGGGCGCAAGTCTTGTAATGGCATCGTCGATGGCTTCCTGGATTTGATGCGTCCCACGCTGCAGTTCGACCTGATGAGCATCCAACTGGCTCATCTCAGCCGCTTCGCCCACCAGGCGATTCAGGCGGTCGCTTTCTTCGTTTATGACCGTGAGCAGTTCGAGGCGCTGGGCCCCATCCAGAGCAGGGTTGGAGAGCAGGGAAGTGACGGAAGCTTTGATAGCGGTCAGCGGCGTGCGAAATTCGTGAGTAACGGAATCGAGGAGCGCAGAGCGCAACTGTTCGCTTTCGCGCGCGGCTTCCGCTTTACTCAGTTTTTCCATGGCGCCTGCGCGCTCTACGGCGATGGCAATGAGGCCGCCCAAGGCTTCCAAAGTCTCGCGGGAAAGCGCGGCGCCGGCAATGCCCAAACTTCCAACAACCCGCAACCCCAGCCGCAGAGGCACCACTGCCACGCGTGCCTCAGAATCCATTTTCGGTTCGCCGCGCATGCATACCAATTGCAGATCGTGGATATCCAACACGTCGGTAGCGGAATCTGAACGGTAGACGTCCGGCCGGTTGGGCAGAGACACTGCCGCGGAGGAAACTCCGAAGCCGTCGACGACGAAACGTGGAATCGCATTCAACAACTCGGCAGCATTGTCACTGGTGAGCAATTGTTGGCTGAATCGGTAAAGTTGTTCGGTCTCCATGCGACGCTCATGGGCTCTGTGGGCCTCACGGCGGGCGCGCTCCGCCAGTTCACTGGCGATAATGGCAGTGACCAGAAATGCGGTGAGCGCAATCCAGTTTTGAGGGTCCGAAATGGTGAAAGTGCCGACTGGAGGAAGAAAAAAATAATTAAAGACCAGGGTTGCAAGCAAAGCCATGAAAATGGCGGGGCGCAAACCCCAATTGGCAGAGACTACCAGGATGCCGACCAAGAATGTGAGCGCGACTGTGGTGGGGTTCACCAACCAGGACAGCCCGGTACACCGCGACCAGCACCACCACCGTGGCCGCAGAGGCGAGATAAGGGAGAGCCAGCCTTGCCGGGGATGCCTTCACGCAGCCGATTGTAGCTGACATCGACAATTTTGGTCTGCTCGACGACAATATCCGCGATGACGAAAACTCCCGAGCAATGGCTGGAGGAAACCTCGCCCGCGAAGAAAGACGGAGTGTTCAAGCTGTTCCTGGGTTACGCGCCGGGAGTGGGGAAGACTTACAGCATGTTGAGTGAAGCCATTCGCCGCCACAGCCGGGGTGAGGACGTGGTCATTGGAGTCATCGAATCGCACGGCCGCAAGGCGACCGCTGACCTGGCTTCGCAACTGGAAAGTGTCCCACGTAAGAAGATCGATTACAAAGGCACGATCTTTGACGAGATGGACGTTGACGCCATTCTGGCCCGCCATCCGCGCGTGGTGTTGGTGGACGAATTGGCGCACACCAACGTGGAGGGAAGTAAGCATGCGAAGCGCTATCAAGACGTGCTGGAACTTCTCGATGCAGGCATCGATGTGCTTTCGACCATGAACATTCAGCACCTGGAGAGTATTACTCCCACGGTACAGAACATTACCGGGGTCACGGTGCGCGAAACCGTGCCCGACTGGGTTCTCCAGCGTGTGAATGAAGTTGTCATGTCGGACCTGACGCCTGAGGCTTTGCAGAATCGTATGCGGCGCGGAGACATTTATCCGCTGGACCGGGTGGGACGGGCGTTAGGCAATTTCTTTCGCCCGGGAAATCTGATTGCCTTACGCGAACTCGCGCTACGCCAAGTGGCGCAGGAGGTAGACCGCAGCCTGGAATCCTATCGTGAAAAGGACGAGGCTACGGCGACGGTTGCGGTGCGGGAACGGATTGCAGTTTGCATCAGTTCCAATCCGGAGGCGCAATATTTGATTGCACGTGGGGCGCGGATGGCGCAAGCGATGAATGGTGAACTCTATGTCGTGTATGTAGATCTGGGCCAGGACCGCAGCGAGGCGAACCAGAAGACGCTGGCGGCGAACATCCAGTTCGCGGAAAATGTAGGTGCGAAGATTGAAAAGCGCACAGGGAAAAGTGTCGCCGAAGTGGTGGCGGATTTTGTCCGCGAGAAGCACATTACTCAGGTTGTGTTTGGGCGTTCGGCGACCATGGGGATAAAACGATACTTCTATCTCTCCGGCATCCACAAGTTTCTGCGGGATGCGCCGCCGGTGGATGTTCACATTGTTACCCAGGAGCCTCCTGATCCGGCGATGAATGAACGCCGCGCGAATTCTCGTGGTGGACGATGAGCCGCAGATCACGCGGGTGTTGCGCACCAGTCTTTCCAGCCAGGGCTATGACATTCGCGTGGCCAACGATGGCGAGACCGCGCTGGAAATTATGAAAGATTGGACGCCTGACCTGGTCATCACCGATCTTTCCATGCCCAATATGGATGGATTGGAATTTGCCGCCGGTTGCGGGTGCGAACAAAGATTCCCATCGTCGTGCTCTCCGTGCGTGGAGAGGAGCGAACCAAAGTTCAAGCGCTGGATGCCGGCGCCGATGACTACGTGACCAAGCCGTTCGGCATTGAAGAGTTGCTGGCGCGGGTGCGGGCGTCGCTGCGCCGCGTGCCGGTGGAGAGCGAGCAGAATTCGTTGATTGAGACCGGAGACTTTCGCATCGATCTCGCGGCCCACAAAGTTACTGTGCGCAGCGGCGAGGTGCGCCTTACTCCTAAGGAATTTGATCTGCTGGTGTATCTGGCGCGACATGCAGGCAAGGTGGTAACCCACCGAGCGCTTTTGGGCGCGATCTGGGGTGGTCAGAGCACCGAGCAGGTGGAATACCTGCGCGTATTTGTCGGACAATTGCGCAAGAAGCTGGAACCGGAAGCCTCTTCCCCACGATACATTATCACCGAGCCCTGGGTCGGATATCGCTTCGAACCGGGGTCAACCAAGAATATCTGTTGAACGGATATGACTGCCGATTCCGCACTTTATCATGATCTCGCCTATGTCTTTGTGGCGGCTGTGGCTGGCGGCCTGGTGGCGCGAAAACTGCGCCAGCCGCTTATTCTGGGCTACGTGGCCGGGGGAATTCTGGTAGGACCGTTCACTCCTGGTCCGCGGCTTAGCGACGTCCACCACCTCGAGCTTCTCGCGGAAATCGGCGTCATTCTGCTGATGTATTCCATCGGCATCGAATTCTCCATTCGAGACTTGCTGCGGGTGAAGTGGGTGGCACTGATCGGCGGCCCGTTGGGCATCCTGCTTTCTATTCTCTTATCAACCGGAGCGGGGTGGTTGCTGGGTTGGAGCACATCCCAAGGGATTGCCGTGGGCGCAGCGATTTCGGTGGCCAGCACCATGGTGTTGTCGCGCCTGCTGATTGATTGCGGGGAACTGCAATCGGAGCATGGCCGGGTGATGATCGGAATCACGCTGGTCGAAGATTTCGCCGTAGTTGCTCTTACGGTTTTGTTGCCGAGCTTAGGGGGATGGCAACCGCGGTCAACTTCTGGGCGTGGGTTGGGCTCTGGGTAAAGGGCTGCTCATCCTGGCGCCAGTTGCGCTGGTAGCGTACAAATTCATGCCGCCGTTGATGTCCCGCGTGGCACGGCATGAAAAACGATGAACTCTACTCTGCTGGTGGCTTTGGCTTTGGGATTTGCCACGGCAGCGCTGACCCAGGCTGTCGGCTTGTCACTGGCGCTGGGCGCGTTTCTTGCAGGCGTGGTGATCAGTGGATCTGAACACGCGCATGAGACTCTCGCTCGTGTGCTGCCTTTGCGCGACGCCTTTGTCGCTCTGTTCTTTGTGACCATCGGGGCGCTGATTGATCCGCGTCAGTTGTTTTCCCATCCCTCGCTGCTGGCGGAGATCCTTGCATTGGTCGTGCTGGGCAAGTTCTTGATTTGGCTTGCATCGTGTGTTTGTTTCGTTACCCGCTTCGGTCGGCGTTGCTGGTGGCGATTGGACTGACCCAGATTGGTGAGTTCTCCTACGTTCTGATCGGCGTAGCGCGTGACTCGAACCTTGTGGGAAATGAGGTTTATAACGCGATTTTGGCAGCTTCGCTTCTGAGCATTTTGCTGAATGCAGGGCTGATGCGAGCCGCACGGACGCAGCGACCGCAGCTCCACGCGTGAGATTACCTTTGGCGCCGGTATCTGAGTAGATCGGTTTTTGCTGCGAGCGGGGACGTAAATTCCCCATTTTCAAGTCCATTCCGTCCTAACGAACATTCTACGAACTCTTTATTCAATCTTTACGCCTTTCGTTGTCCAATCAGTCGAGTCGAGGGAACGGACAAATGGTCGTGCTTGGGATCGTAAACCTGCTGCTTTTGGTGGTTGGATTTCTGACCGGGCTGCGCAAGCAAGAAGAGAACCGGGCAGGCGCTGACGATAGGGCGGCACGCAACGCCTCGCAACTCACGGGGGCAGCACAGAAAGGCTAGGAATTCATGTCGTCGATTCATAACGTATCTGCGGAAGATCTGGCAAGACTTTTTCATCATTACCACGAAGCCCTGGCGCACGACTTTCACGGGCACGCCACCCGTGAAGCTGATGCTTGCTGGGAGCAGGCTCCTCACCGGCAACGCAAATTGATGGTCGCAGCCGCCCGCTTAACGCTGCTGGAACTGGCGGCAAATGCCGAGGCTGCGCAGACCAACCGCCAGTATTTTGCCAAGCCTGGCGAAGCGGACTGGGGCTGCTGAATCCGAGGCGTTTTTCCCGCGCAAGGGCATCCTCGGCACTTATGAAGTTCTTACGAAGTGTTTAGGCAATCTTTATGTCCGTAGTGGTCGAATGATGTCGGCGGCATCTTCCCTACAACTAAAGTGCTGGGCGGTCAGAATGAAACTAGTCCTGACGTTAGGGTGTGCGAGCGCGGCGGTTTTTATGTTACGCGTCTTGGCCGCGCTCTTGAGAGAAAGGAAGCGTCTTTCGCCGGAGCGAATGCGGGTTTATTTTGCGAAGTTTAATCCAGTTAAGCGACGTGGAGAACTAATAGTTATGGACTCTAAGAGCTATGTGCACAAGTCTGCCCTTGAGACCGGCAAGCGCGCGGCTCTCATCATCGTGGCCGCTGTGTTGCTGGGGCTGCCGCTGCATGGCCAGCAGACTGGAAATGGCGATTCGGCAGCAGCCACCGGAGCGGGCAGCCCACAGGCGAGCGAAGCTAATCAGCAGAGGGACCAGGAAATTGTGCAAGAACTTGCGGCCATGAAAAAGCGAATTGAGCAGCTCGAAGCCGAACTGAAACAACATGAATCGGCAGAGCAGCCCGCCGCAGCCGTCCCAGCCACGGGTGCGCCGCCGCCGGCCGTGTCTCCCGATGCTGCCGCGCCAGCCGCGCAAGCTGAGGTCGTATTGCCTCAAACAACTGCGCAGGAAAAACCTGCCAAGGAGGAGCCGTTCGCGTTTGCCGACTGGACCTGGCTGAATGGCAATGCCCGCACCAAGACGCCGGCCTTCGACTCAAAGTTCTTCACCCCGGAAATCCGGACGGATGTGTCCTACATCTACGATTTCAACCATCCTAAAGATGACACCATAGGAGGGTCGAGCGAAGTCTTTCGTTCTGACGAAGTGCAAGTCACACAACTCGGAGTGGGTGGCGATTTCCACTACGATAATGTCCGCGCCCGGTTGATGACCCAGTTTGGCATGTATTCGACGACCACGCCGCGCAACGACGCCAGCCCCTCCCGCGGGCAGTGGGACCTGGCCGACGCGTATCGCTATCTGACGGAAGCCTACGGCGGATATCACTTTAACGCGTTGCACGGAATCAACGTGGATGCCGGAATTTTCGTCTCCTACATCGGCCTCTTCAGCTACTACAACTTCGACAACTGGGCCTATCAACCCTCTTATGTGTCCTCCAATACGCCTTGGTTTTTCAATGGGGTTCGTGTGCAGATCTTCCCGACTGCCCACTTGAAGATTGAGCCCTGGTTCGTCAACGGATGGCAGTCGTATGGAAGATTCAATGGGCGCCCCGGTGTGGGCGGGCAAATCTTGTGGCGTCCAACAGGCTGGCTCTCCGTCCTGGGAAATCAATACGCCCTTGGCGAAGATGCGCTCAACACTCCGGGCCGGGTGCGCTATCACACCGACGACAGTGTCGAAATGAAGTATTACGACCATCCAGAAAACTTCTTGAGCAAAGCTGCTTTCTCGCTAACCGGCGACATGGGATGTGAGCACGGCGGAGGCGTGAGTTGTGCAGGCAATTCCGCCAAAGGGCCGAAGCAGGATTTTCTGGGCTTTATGGTATACAACCGCCTCTGGTTCCACAAAGACCGCTATGGCTTCACAATCGGCGGCGGCAAGATCAACAATCCCGGACGTTACCTGGTGCTATTGCCGCCGATCAACGGCGCGACCGCCGCCTCGGGTACGTCTTACTTCACTGAAAATCCGGGTGACCCCTACAAGGCCTGGGATCTTTCCGAGACCTTCGACTATATGCCCAGCCAGTACATAACTTTCCGTTGGGAGTTCGATCACCGTGCCGCGAACGTGCCCTATTTCTCGGGATCGGGTGGGATCACGCCTCCGAATGGCAACACTGGTGCGCCGGGTTCACTGGTTCCGGGTTGCGCGCCGGACTTGGTGAAAGACGAAAACCGGCTGGATCTGGCGATACTGGTGAAGTTCTGAGAGGACGACGTATGAAAGATGTGATCTTCATCGTGGTAACGCTGGCGTTTTTTGTGATTGCGATCGGCTACTTGCGCTTCTGTGATCGCATTCGCTGAGGAGGAAATGTTGTGAGCCCGGTATCGGTCATCATGCTGCTGGTGAGTGCTGGGCTAATGGTGTATTTGCTGTACGCGCTGTTGCGGCCGGAGAAATTCTGATGACAGCCAACGGCTGGTTTCAGATTTTGTTGTTTCTCGCGCTGATCCTTGCGGTCACCAAACCGCTGGGTGTATTCATGGCCCGGGTATTCAACCGCGAGCACACATTTCTCGATCCGCTTCTTCGCCCGCTGGAGCGCCTGCTCTATCGCTTGACCGGCGTGGATGAAGATCACGACATGGCGTGGACCGAGTATGCCTTCTGCATGCTGCTGTTCAGCGCCGTTTCCATGCTGCTGCTGTACGGGATTATGCGTTTGCAGCATTGGCTGCCGTGGAATCCGCAACGATTTCCTGCGGTCGCGTCCGATCTTGCCTTTAATACTGCCGCCTCATTTACCACCAACACCAATTGGCAGAACTATGCGGGTGAAACCACCATGAGCTATTTCACCCAGATGGTGGGGCTGGCTTATCACAACTTCATGTCGGCGGCGGTGGGAATCGCACTGGCCATTGCTTTCATTCGCGGCATCGCACGGCGGGAAAAAGAGACCATTGGCAATTTCTGGGTTGATATGACCCGGGCGGTCCTCTGGCTTCTGCTGCCCATCTGCCTGGTCTACGCGCTGGCCCTGGTTTCCCAGGGAGTGGTGCAGAACCTGAAGCCGTACGACACGGTGAAGCTGGTTGAGTCACAGCAAGTCCAGAAAACCGGGGCGGACGGGAAGCCGATGGTGGGCACCGACGGCAAGCCGGTGACGGACACGGTGACGGATCAGACCATCGCGCAAGGCCCGGTCGCCTCGCAGGAAGCCATCAAAATGCTGGGCACGAATGGAGGCGGCTTCTTCAATGCGAACAGCGCGCATCCTTTCGAGAATCCGACGCCGTTCAGCAACTATCTGCAGATGCTTTCCATCTTTGCCATCCCCGCGGGCCTGACCTACACCCTGGGCCGCATGACCGGATCGCAACGCCATGGATGGGCGGTGTGGGCGGCGATGGCGTTCTTGTTTTTCTGCGGAGTGACGGCCGCTTATTGGGCTGAAGCGAAGGGCAATCCTCTGCTTGCCGGAGTCGATCAGCGCGCCTCAGTTCGTCAAGCTGGCGGCAACATGGAAGGCAAAGAAGTCCGCTTTGGGATGGCTGATTCCGTGTTATTTGCCACCATTACAACCGACGCCAGTTGCGGAGCCGTGAACGGCTTCCACGATTCTTATACGCCGCTGGGTGGCATGGTTCCGCTGGTCAACATCATGCTCAGCGAGGTGGTGTTCGGGGGGGTGGGCGCGGGTATGTACGGCGTTCTTATTTACGTAGTGCTGGCAGTCTTTATCGCCGGACTCATGGTAGGGCGCACGCCGGAGTATCTGGGCAAAAAGATTGAAGCCTATGACGTGAAAATGGCGATGCTGGTGACGCTGGTATTTCCGCTCGTGATTCTGGCATTGACGGCGATCTCATCGGTCGAAGGCTTCGGCACTTCGAGCATCAGCAATCCCGGGCCCCACGGCTTCACGCAGATTCTCTATGCGTTTGTCTCGCAGGCGGGCAACAACGGTTCGGCCTTCGGAGGCCTGAACGGAAACACGCTTTGGTACAACGCGTCAGGCGGCATCACCATGCTGGTGGGACGGTTCTTCATGATCTTGCCGATGCTGGCCATTGCCGGAAACCTGGCGAAAAAGAAGTATGTCCCACCTTCGCTGGGGACGTTTCCCGTGACCACGCCATTATTCAGTGTGCTGCTGGTGGGCGTGATTCTGATCGTGGGCGCGCTGACTTTTTTCCCCGCGCTAAGTCTGGGGCCGATCCTCGAGCACCTGATGATGACGGCGGGCAAGACTTTTTGAGCTGCTATGACTGAAAAGCATTCTAAAACCAGGTCAATCTGGGATCTGGCGATCGTGCGCCGCGCGACGCTGGATTCGATGCTGAAGCTGAACCCACGCCACATGATGAAGAATCCCGTCATGTTCGTGGTGGAAGTCGGCAGTGTGGCCACCACGCTTCTGCTGCTGCGTGAAGGCGCATCAGGCAGCGTTCGGGTTCAATCTGCAGATCACGCTCTGGCTGTGGTTCACGGTAATGTTCGCCAACTTTGCTGAGGCCATGGCCGAAGGCCGGGGCAAAGCGCAGGCCGACGCGCTTGCGCAAGACCCGCGCGGAAACTATTGCCAATCGCCTGTTGCCGGATGGGAAGACGGAACAAGTTCCGAGTTCGCAAGCTGCGCGCAGGTGACCTGGTCAAGGTTATCGGCGTGTGAGTTCATTCCGAGTGATGGAGAAATCCTCGAAGGCGTGGCATCGGTGGATGAATCCGCCATCACCGGCGAGTCCGCGCCGGTAATCCGTGAAGCCGGCGGAGACCGATCGGCGGTGACCGGCGGCACGCGCGTGTTGTCGGACTGGCTGAAGATCAAGATCACCTGCAATCCGGGCGAGACTTTTATGGATCGCATGATCGCGCTGGTCGAAGGAGCAGAGCGGCAGAAGACTCCCAATGAAATCGCGCTCAATATTCTGCTGGCCGGGTTGACGATTATTTTTCTGCTGGCCGTGGTGACGCTTCAGCCTTTCGCAATTTACTCCGGTGCCACCGCAGACAGTGTTTGTGCTGGTGTCGCTGCTGGTTTGCTTGATTCCAACGACCATCGGCGGACTTGTTGTCCGCCATCGGCATTGCCGGTATGGATCGGCTGGTGCAGCACAATGTGCTGGCCATGTCGGGACGCGCGGTTGAGGCCGCGGGCGATGTCAACACGCTGCTGCTCGATAAGACTGGGACCATCACGCTGGGCAACCGGCAGGCGGCGGAATTCGTTCCGGCTCCGGGGATCACCGAAGCGCAGATGGCGGACGCGGCGCAGCTTTCATCGTTGGCGGATGAAACCCCCGAGGGACGGTCGATTGTAGTGCTGGCCAAGGAACGCTATGGACTGCGGGGCAGGGAACTGGCGTCGCAGGAAGCCGCTTTCATTCCTTTTACCGCGCAGACGCGCATGTCCGGCGTGAATCTCGATGGCCGCGAGATTCGCAAAGGCGCGGTCGATGCCATCACGAAATATCTTGCACAGCACGGTACCAGTCTGCCCAAGGAGGTGAACGCGGCGGTCGAAAAAATTGCGCGCTCGGGAGGGACGCCGCTGGTGGTGAGCGGAGAATCGCCGGGTGCTGGGAGTGATTCATCTGAAAGATGTGGTGAAGGGTGGAATGCGGGAACGCTTTGACCAGCTTCGCGCCATGGGAATCAAGACGGTGATGATCACCGGCGACAATCCACTGACCGCGGCGGCCATTGCGCGCGAAGCCGGTGTGGATGATTTTCTTGCGGAAGCAACCCCGAAAGACAAGATGGACCTGATTCGCGGCGAGCAGAAAGCAGGGCAAGCTGGTGGCCATGACCGGAGACGGGACCAACGACGCGCCGGCCCTGGCGCAGGCCGATGTTGGCGTGGCCATGAATACCGGCACCCAGGCGGCGAAAGAAGCGGGAAATATGGTGGACCTCGATTCCAATCCCACCAAGCTGATTGAAATCGTGGAAATCGGCAAACAGTTGCTGATGACGCGCGGAGCGCTGACCACTTTTCGATCGCCAATGACGTTGCCAAATATTTCGCCATTATTCCCGCGATGTTTGCCGGGACGTTTCCGGTGCTGAATGCTTTGAACATTATGCGAGCTCAAGACGCCGCAGTCAGCGGTGCTGTCGGCAGTGATTTTCAATGCGCTGATCATCATTGCTCTGATCCCGCTGGCGTTGCGCGGA
The DNA here is from genome assembly GCA_963845725.1 of uncultured Acidobacteriota bacterium. Lineage (GTDB taxonomy): Bacteria > Acidobacteriota > Terriglobia > Terriglobales > Acidobacteriaceae > JABCZH01. The sequence goes on along the minus strand of CAWJTC010000004.1, from coordinate 247,253 downwards.
GTGAAATATCGGCCCGATGGGTGCAGCCGCGTTGCTGCGCCGCAATCTGTGGATTTATGGCGTCGGCGGCATTCTGGTGCCGTTTATCGGGATCAAGCTGATTGACTTGCTGATTACCCGGGTGGGAATGGCGTGAGTTCTATGAAGAAAAATCTGCTGATTTCGGTCCGGATGACGATCGCGACCACGATTCTGCTGGGGATCATTTATCCTCTGGTGGTTACGGGACTGGCACAAGTGTTCTTCAAGGACAAGGCCAACGGCCAATTGATCGTCGAGAACGGGAAGGTCGTTGGTTCGCAGAATCATCGGCCAGGCATTTACTGGCCCGGCCTATTTTCACTCTCGGCCTTCGGCGGCGGGAAATGGATACGACGCTGCAAATTCCTCGGCATCAAACTTGGGGCCGACGAATAAGAGTCCTGATCGATCGTGTGAAGGCATCGGTTGCGAGCGAGGGCGGCAGCTCGGCCGTCCAGTGCCGGTCGATCTGGTGACCACTTCGGGTTCCGGACTCGATCCCCATATTTCTCCTGCGGCGGCGGAATTTCAGGTGGAGCGAGTCGCTCGGGAGCGGGGAATCAAGGTAGACGATTTGCGGCAGCTTGTGCTCAAGCACACCGAGGGCCGGCAACTGGGGTTTCTGGGCGAGGCGCGGGTGAATGTGCTGGAGCTGAACCTGGAGTTGGACCAACGCTATCCAAAGAGCCGCTAGCAGACCAAATGAGAAATAACTTGACATTTGAACTGTAACATATGAATATGAATTCATGTTCCACTATCAAAAACCCCTCTTTCTGTATGGGCTGGGAATCTGGGCCGCAGCCACGGTCGCGCTGCGTTGGCACGGCCAATACTTGCTGCGGCCCAACCACCCGCTGGCAATGGTGGTTCTTTTCGTAATCAGTTTTCCGCTAATGGCTGGGATCGTGACGACGTTTGTGCAGCCGTTTTCGCCTACCGCCCGAAGACTGGGCATATGGGGCTATCTCCATCGCTCTTCCGACCTTGCTGCTCGATCCGTTTTCCAGCGCTTTCTTTCCGGTGGTGTTCCCTAATATCGCGCCGGAGATGGCCGGCGTCTTCGGAGGCTGGATGCTGTGGTGTTGCGCGGGCGCTATGCTGGGAGCGAGCTCTCGCCCTGAAAGGCGCGCGTGACCAAACGCCCCAATCTACTGGCCCGTGAGGACCTTCCTCGTGAACCGCAGCAGAAGCGCAGCTTGGAAAAGCGCGCCCAACTGAAAACTGCGGCGCTGGCGCTGTTCGGGGAAAAGGGTTACGAGCGCACTTCCATCGAAGAAATTGCCCGCCGCGCAAATCTTGCCGTTGGAGGATTCTACCTACACTATCGCTCCAAGCGGCAACTCTTGCTGGCGCTCATGGATGACCTTCTGAAGGGTTTGAGCGGGCTTGATCTTCATCCCGGCGGAAGCGCTGATGTGCCGGCAACCCTGCGTGACTTGCTGGCACGTCTTTGCTCGCCGACACTCCATTCTCTCTGCCCCTGCCGCGCCTGGGAAGAAGCTGTGCTCTCAGATCCAGATTGGCCGTAAGCAACTGAGAAGCCGAGCCTGGACAACCCATCTCACCGAACATTATTTACTCTTCTGAAAAGCTACCCGGTGCGCGGCCTGGAGTGGATGTTCCGACCCTGGCGCGAGTGATGGATACTTTTTTCTGGAGCCTGCTCGGGCAGGCGGTACGCATGCCGAAAGCGGAACTGAATGACTGGACCGATTCTGCAACTCATTTGATTTACCACGCACTTTTCACTGATCAGGCGAAGGTGCGGTCTTCGAGATGGCCTGGTAGTTCGCTTTGACGGGCGGACGAGGGCGTCCGCCCTACGTGGGTACGTTGCGGCGCAAATGTTAAACTCGCATCGTGGCTCGCATTGCCTATCTCGAATGCACGAAGTGCGGCGAACACTTCAGCGCCGAGCACCCGCAGACGGTGTGTCCCAAGGACGGCGGAGTTCTCTATGTCCGCTACGACCTGGTGGCATTGAAGAAAACGTTTCCGGCGGCTTCGCTGGCAGGGCGCACTCCCAACATGTGGCGCTACGCGGAAGTATTGCCCGAAGCCGAGCCGGTTTCGCTGGGCGAAGGCTTCACGCCGATGTTGCCCAGCCGCGAATCTCCCACCGTATACATAAAAGATGAAGGGTTGAATCCCACGGGATCGTTTAAGGCGCGCGGCATGTCCGCTGCGGTCACCATGGCGAAGGCTTATGGTCTGAAGAAGCTGGCTGCGCCTTCCGCCGGAAATGCGGCGAGCGCGCTGGCGGCTTATTCGGCGGCGGCGGGAATCGAAGCTTATCTTTTTATGCCTAAGGATGTGCCGCTGGCCAATCGCGTGGAGTGCGAGAGCTATGGAGCGCACGTAACCTAGGTCGATGGCTTAATCAGTGACTGTGCCCGCATGGTGGCGGAGGAAAAAGAAAAGGAAGGCTGGTTCGATGTTTCCACGCTGAAAGAGCCGTTTCGCGTGGAAGGCAAGAAGACCATGGGCTACGAAGTGGCGGAACAACTGGGCTGGCGGATGCCGCAGGGAATCATTTATCCCACGGGCGGCGGAGTCGGGTTGATCGGCATGTGGAAGGCGTTTGAAGAGATGGAGCAGTTGGGATGGATTGGCAAGGAGCGGCCGCAGATGATTGCGGTGCAGGCGGCGGGATGCGCGCCCATTGTGAAGGCGTGGGATGATGACAAGCCGGTCAGCAGAGTTCTGGCCGAATGCGTCCACGCTGGCAGCGGGGTTGCGTGTTCCCAAAGCGTATGGCGATTATCTGATTCTCGACATACTAAAGAAGAGCGAAGGCCTAGCGCTGGCGGTGAGTGACGACGAAATCATGGATGCCCTGGGGCATTGGGCGCGGGTGGAGGGAATTTTTGCGGCTCCGGAAGGAGCGGCGGCGTTGGCGGCTTATCGCAAGCTGCATGCGACAGGATTCTTCGGTGCCGACGACACGGTTGTTCTGTTCAACACTGGCTCGGGGCTGAAGTATCTGGATGTAATCGAAAGACAGAAGAAGTCGCAGGAGCCGCGGCCGGCGGCGCGGCAAATCGGCGGGATTATTGGGCCGTATTGAAAGAGCATTCAGCCTCAGCACTCAGCATTTAGCCATGACCGAGCATCTTTACTATCACAATTCTTTTCTTTACGAGTTCGATGCGGAGGTAGTTGAGGTGGCGAGGTTGATTCACGCCCGGCGGTCATTCTGGATCGCACTGCGTTTTATCCCACCAGCGGCGGACAGGTGTTTGATACGGGCTGGATCGTTCCTGCGGGAGAAGCAAGCGGACGGCTACGGGTTGCGGAAGTCGCCGAACGAGACGACGGAAGCATTCTGCATTTCCTGGAAAATCCAGCGCAGATTCAAACTGGCAGCCGTATCCACGGGCTGATCGACGCTGATCGCCGGCGCGATCACATGCAGCAACACTCCGGCCAGCACGTTCTTTCAGCGGCGTTCGTTAGGGCGCTCAATATGCCGACGGTTTCGTTTCACATGGGAGCGGAATCGTGCTCGATCGATCTGGACACGCAAGAGCCTGACTGCCGAAGCAGGCTGAAGTTGCCGAGGCGCTGGCGAATGAGGTCGTGACCGACAACCGCAGTGTCAGCATTCGCTTTGTTACGCAGCGAAGAGGCGAAAGACCTGGGACTGCGGAAGCTCCCGCCGGCGGAACGGGACCAGCTGCGGCTCATTGATATTCATGACTTCGACCTGACCGCTTGCGGCGGTACCCATGTCACGGCCACGGGGCAAATCGGATGCATTCTTGCTGCGGAAAATCGAAAAAGTGAGACAGGGATGGCGGGTGGAGTTCGTCTGCGGCAAACGCGCGGTGGCCACGGCGCGCCGTGATTACACCACTCTGGCGGAGTCTGCTGGGCTGCTTTCGACTCATGTCTGGGACGTGCCGCAGCAAATTCGAAAGTCTCAGGACGAGTCGCGAGTCGCTGAAAAAATCGGCCGAGCAGCACATGGGCGGAGGTCGCCGATCTTTATGCCAGCCAGATCCTCGCCGAAACGCCCGAGAGCGGTGGCCGCAAGATTGTGGTTCGTGTGTTCCCGGATCGCGATCTCGCATTCATCAAGCTTCTGGCGCAGAGACTCACACGGCAAGAGTTCGAATGTGGTTGCGTTACTGGGCGCTGAGGCTGATTCGCCCGCGCTCGTGTTTGCGCAATCTCGGGGAGAGCCGATTCGACATGGGTGCGCTCATGAAAGAGGCTCTGGCCAAGCTGGGCGGACGTGGCGGCGGCAGCAAGGATATGGCCCAGGGCGGCGTGCGCGATTGGGCGGGATTGACGGCGGAACTAAGCGCAGATCGCGATGCGCCTGGGAGAAAATCAAAAGCCATAACCGCAAAGAGCGCAAAGAACAACCGCAAAGTTCGCGAAGAACCGACCGCCTCGTGCTACATTTCCTTCAGTCCCATGGAACAGCGCCTCATCCTCATCAATCTGCTGATCAAGCTGGGCGTCGCCGCCGCCGTGGCCAGCATCCTGGTTCGCTCCGTCGAATTCAAACGACTGCTGTTTCGGGAAGACCGTTCGCTCAAGCAGAAAATCTATCTAGTGCTCTGGGTCGCGGGACCGCTGGCGGTTGGGGTTTGGTTCCGGCTTATAGCGCACAGCTTTCTCGCCGGCGACTTGTCATTCGAAACCGCGATCGTTCTGGGAGTCATTGGCGGACGCCTCACCGGAGTACTCGGCGGGACGCTGGTTGCGCTTCCCGCGTTGCTCTATGGCGAATGGGCGACGCTGCCCTTTGCCATCGTCTGCGGGCTGGTGTCCGGACAATTGCGGGACGCAGCCCCTGACCGCGAGGACATCTGGTCATTTTCGCCCTTCATTGATCTGAGCATTTACCGCATGATCCGCCGCAATCTTCCGGCTCCCGCGCAGGTTCGATTGGCAGGTCCTGTTCTTTGTGACCATCGTGGGGTTGCGGTTTATCCAGACCGAGATATCACATTTTTCCCGCAGCGCCATCGTTCAGCCTGGAAAGCCCGGAATAGTGGGTGGAGTCGCTGATTTATGCGGCGTCGATCATGGTGATTGGGATCGAGCTTAAGATCTGGAACAGCGTGCGCATCCAGATGAAGCTGGAAGAACAGGAGCGGCTGCTGCTGCGCTCGCGCATGGAGGCGCTGCAAAACCAGATCAACCCCCACTTCCTGTTCAACACGCTTGAACTCGGTTTCGTCGCTGGTACGCTTCGATCCTGACACGGCGCGGGAATTGATCATCAAGCTGGCTACGATTCTGCGGCGATTGCTGGGCAGCGGCGATGCCTTCGTGCCGCTGCGCGAAGAACTGGAATTCATCGACAACTATCTCGATATTGAAGTGGTGCGCTTCGGCCGCGACAAGCTGCAAGTAGTGAAGGAGCTCGATCCAGCTTCGCTCGATGCGATGGTGCCCAGCATGTTGCTGCAGCCGCTGGTGGAAAATTCCATCAAGCACGGCTTGCGCCGAAGATCGAAGGTGGCAGCATCTTTCTACGAAGCCGTCTGGCGGATTCACAGCTGATCGTCGAAGTCGAGGACGATGGGGTCGGAATGGGCGCTGCCCACCTGCTGGAAAAGCCCACCGGCCTGGGCGGGACTGGCATCGGCATGGCGAATGTTGCCGAGCGGTTGAAAGTGCTTTATGGCGATACCGCGCGCATGACCATCGACAGCCACGAAGGCAAGGGAACGCTGATCCGGCTGCGCCTGCCGGTGCTGCAAAGCGAAGGCTCCATTCCAGCAGCGCTTCACGAAGAGCGTTCGAGCGTGCGCCGGTAAAACTCTTCATATTGCGGGACGATCCTCGAAGCACAAAATTTGGATTGCGCCATCGCCCGGCTGGCCTTGGCCATGGTCTGCAAGCGGCTATCGTCGTTCAGCAGTTCGATCGCATAGTTGGCCATAGTGTCGACGTCGCCTACGTCGGCCAAATAGCCGCTGACTCCGTGCTCAATCACTTCGGGAACTCCGCCGCCGCGGGTGGCGATGGGCACCACTTTGCAGGCCATGGCTTCGAGCGCCGCCAGTCCGAATGACTCCAGTTCGCTGGGCATGAGCATGACGTCCGCGACAGCCAGCTTTTCGCTGATCTGGTCCTGCTTGCCGAGGAACAAAACGTCGTTATGAATACCCTTCTGCACCGCCAGCCACTCCGCGCGCGAACGGTCGGGGCCGTCGCCGATCATCAGCAGCTTGGAGGGCACTTTCTTGCGCACACGGTCGAAGATCTCGATGGTGTCAGTCACCCGCTTGACCGGGCGAAAATTCGAAAGATGCACCAGCACGCGTTCCCCGTTGGGCGCATATTCCAGTCGCCGTTGCGGAGCTTCCTGCGTCGCGGCAGTAGAGATCGCAATTCACGAAGTTGTAGATCACTTCGATGTGATTCTTTATGTCGAACTCGCGCAGCGTGCGCTCGCGCAGATATTTCGAAATCGCAGTCACTCCGTTGCTCTGCTCGATGGAAAAACGGGTGATGGGCAGATAGGAGCGGTCGAGTCCCACCAGAGTGATGTCGGTGCCGTGCAGGGTGGTGACGAACGGCAGGCGTTGTCCGCGCGGCTTGGCGGCCAGCATCTGCCGGGCCAGCAGCGCGCTCACCGAGTGCGGGATCGCATAGTGCACGTGCAGAAGATCGAGGGCATAGAGTTCGGAAACTTCCGCCATGCGCGTGGCCAGGGCCAGGTCGTAGGGCGGGAAGTCGAACAGCGGATAACGGGAGACGTCCACTTCGTGATAGTGAATGTTGGGATGCAGTTCGGTCAGGCGGATAGGCTGGGCGTAGGAAATGAAATGGATTTCGTGCCCGCGATTCGCGAGTTCCAGACCGAGTTCGGTGGCCACCACTCCACTGCCGCCGTAGGTGGGATAACAGGTAATCCCGATCTTCATGCCAGTCCTTTGCACGCCGACCGGCGTGGCTCTCATATTCGATGGCAATCGGCTTGTATGGGATTCAGATTTTGGAATGTTTCGAGCCGAAAAAGAAAGGTCTAAGTTTCGGAGGTGCTGGCGCCCTTAGCGGCATCACGGCTTGCGAGTCCGTCGTCGAGTTTATCGAGATGGGCCTGCAATCGTTCCTGAACGGTGTTGTCGAGGGCAGTGAACTCGATGCCCATTCCGACTCCAGGATCGCTGGCTCGAATCACACCGCTGGTTTGGACTTTTTCTTCGTCCATCCAAAACTTGATGTTGACCTTCGTGCCCAGTTGAAGCGGCAGCAGGCTCTCAACATAACAGCCGCGGCCGCCAATGTCAGTGGCGTTAGTATTCATCTGCGAGCGGCGGCCGTCGTCGAAACTGATCTCGATGGGAAAGAGCACTTTGTGCCGTGCGAAACGCCGCTTGTTCTCGCCGGAAACAACTTCCTTTTTCTCCCACGCGGCCAGGTCCTGCCAGGGACTGCGCTGGTTGGGAAGCATTTGCACGCCAGCTTCGATCTTCCGCGCTACCCCGGCATCGATGACCCAGATGACTTTGAAGCGGGCTTTCTTATCGCCGTACTGAACGCCGATGATGTCCCCAGCCTTCAGAGGATGAGCGATGCCCGAGATTTGCGCGCCTTCGCTGAAATCTTGCCGGCGTTGGCGTTCTGAAAGAAGGGACGGCCGTCCGCATCCATGCCCCAAATTCGCACAAGGATTTGGGCTTCGATCCGGCTTTCCGGTCTTTTATCCATGGACTCCGCTACCTGATGAGTAATATGAAAGACTTGCTTATCATAACCGCGAGCAGTGACCTTCGCAGGTTACCAACGTAAGTGACTTTGGATACCGGAAGGGCGTGTACGGGCGGGCGGAAGAGCCGCCATGCGTCTTGGAGCATGTGCGCTTTGCAGCGCATCCCGGCGTGGATGGGGTCGAAAGTCTCTTGACCATGCACGCCGCCGAGCCTAATATTTCGTCGCAGTTTACCCAGGGGCTTTCTTGTTCTCGTCTCGCGCGTGAGTTGGGCCGCGAATCGTGCAGTTGTGCCACGGAAGGAGCCGATCATGACGTCACTAACGAAATGGAAGAAAGTTCGGGTGGTTCTCGTCCTTGGCGCTGCGACGGCGATAAGTGCACACGCACAGACATTCAACACATTGGTGGATTTCGAGGCGAGCGACGGTGCTTATCCTGGTGCGGGGCTTATCCAGGGACGTGACGGAGATTTGTACGGAACAACCTCAGACTATGGGATGTACGCAGCCGGTACCGTCTTCAAGATAACCCGAGAAGGCGCATTGACAACACTTTACAACTTTTGCGGCCAGGTTTTTTGCCCGGATGGCGCTTACCCAATCGGAGGGCTGGTCTTAGGTACTGACGGAAACTTTTACGGGACAACCATCGGCGGAGGCAGCGAGGTCTGCTTCGAAGACGGCTTCCCGTGTGGGACGGTATTCAGGATCTCGCCCGCCGGCGCACTCACGACTCTTTACACTTTCGACGGTACAAACGGCGACGCGCCTTTCGCGGGACTGATTCAAGCCAAGGACGGGAACTTCTACGGCACGACCTACGATGGTGGGGCATACGGCGGGGGCACCGTGTTTAAGATCACTCGCGAGGGCAACCTGACGACGCTTTACTCGTTTTGCTCCCAGCCGAAGTGCGCCGACGGGTATGTGTTGAAGGGGGGAGTGGTCCAAGGCGTGGATGGAAACTTTTACGGAACAACGGAATTCGGAGGAACAGGCGCGACCTGTCTGCTCGATTATTACTACGGCTGCGGCACGGTATTCAAACTGACTCCGGAAGGAACTCTCACGACGCTCCATAGCTTTTGTGTTCAACAAACCCCAGGTAATCCGCTGGAGGCCATTTGTCCCGATGGCGGAGAGCCGTATGCCGGGCTGGCGCGCGCAATCGACGGGAGTTTCTACGGCACAACGGTGGGCACAGTTTTCAGGATCGCCCATGAGGGTAAGCTAACCACGCTTTACACGTTCTGCCTAACGCAAGCCAACTGCGGTGTCGAACCTCAAGGCGCCCTTATCCAGGCTACAGACGGGAACTTCTACGGAACAACCTTCTTCGGGGGTGTGACGACCGGCTGCGCATCGGGGGGCTGCGGCACCGTTTTCAAAATCACGCCGCACGGAACCCTAACGATACTCCACGACTTCGACAACACCGACGGCGCAAATCCGGCCAGTGGACTGCTCCAAGCCACCAGTGGGAACCTCTATTCGACGACGTACTGGGGCGGCAGTTCGAGCGAGTGCGGGCCGGATGGCTGCGGCACGGTCTTCAGACTGGCCACAGGCCTAGGCCCGTCGGTGGCTTTCGTTCAGGCCGCAGGTAAAGTTGGCCAGACCGCACAGATTCTCGGAAAAGGATTCACCGGAACGACCGGCGTCTCATTCAACGGAACCCCGGCGAGCTTCACGGTTGTTTCTGATACGTTCGAAAAAGCTACTGTTCCGGCCGGCGCTACTACGGGCTACGTGACCGTGACTACGCCCAGCCGCACGCTAACTAGCAATGTTCCATTCCGCGTGCTGAAGGAGTATCGGGGTGCAACAGATCGCGGTATGAAATGAGTTGAATTCCCCGGTGACCTAATAATTCTCGAATCGCAGGGCTGGACAGAATCCGCCTTTCCAAGTCCCGCGATTCCCGCAGCCGAGTGCGTATGCCTGCAGATCCTCGTCGTTGTAGCCGGGATGGGTCACAAACTCCCAGGTTCCTTCAGGAAGAGTCTCGAGGATGAAATGAACCAGCTGGTCGTCGAGTGCGCCGGTAGCAACGACGCCAAGCTTCCATTGGTGGTGATCATTCCAGCATCGGCGACAGCACGGAGAAATTTGCCCTGCCAGGCATTGAGCACAGTTACCTGACTGTACCGTTCCACAGAGCGCGGACGACGCGCGACCAGGGAAAAACGATGCATCCAAAGGGATTCCGGATGGCGGGCACACCGCGAGCTCGCGCGGCGCGCAACAGCGGCCGCAGTACTTGGGGAAACATATGGGTATGCTTGTGAGTGTCGATGTGAGAGACGCTGAACGCCTGCGGATTGCAGCTTGCGAATTTGAGCCGTGGCTTCGATTTCGATTTCGTCCGCATTGAGGCGTCCGCTCAATGCGCGCAGGGCAAAGCCGCCGATTTTCGCCGGAAATGGCCAGGATTGCTGGGATCTATCAGGCTTGAGACTTGGTCCGCGCTCAGCAGCGGCGAAGCCATCCACTAGAACCAGATGACACCCTACGGCTAGTTTTGGGTTGATCGCGCGAGTTGTACAGCATCTTCGAACGCGGGAGTTCGCCATCAGGGTAGTGGAAGTGGCGATGCCTTTCGGTGCGCTTCCATGATTCCGCGATTCACTCCGGAGGTGAGGCCAAAATCATCCGCATTGACGATCAAACGCCGCACGCGACATTGTAGCCAGCATTGGCACTTGGCAATCAGCATTTGGCGTGTCGAACCGGCGTAATCTCTAGCCAGAATGCTAAATGCTGAGGGCTGAATGCTGGTGTCAGGTTTGCTCCCTTTCCCACGCTCACGTATACTGCAAAGAGTTTCAGAAAAGCGCCCCTCATCTTTATTCTGCGCAACTTCCCACGGCGTGGGAAGGTCGGGAGCGAGGGGCGGTTAGCTCAGTTGGTTAGAGCGCCTGCCTTACAAGCAGGAGGTCGCAGGTTCGAGTCCTGCACTGCCCACCAGATTGGCGATTCCGGTCGCAAAACCGGGGACGTAGTTCAGTTGGTTAGAACGCTGCCCTGTCACGGCAGAGGCCGCGGGTTCGAGTCCCGTCGTCCCCGCCATTCTTTTGAATGGTTTACAGAAAATCCCATGAGAGGCCTCGGAAAGAGGGGACTCCTAGGGACGAAAAAATTCTACTCCTCCCGCTGTAAACAATGAATGTGTTCAACCGGGCTTCATCTTGTGACTTCGGAAGGGCGTCCAACTTCGCGGAAGTCTCCCGCAGCTAGCGGCTTGTATCGCAATTTCCGCATCCGCGTGGAATCTGACTGTATAGCATGTTATCTGGCCCCGGACTTCCGAAGTTTGCATCCTTTTTGTCACTCGTCCCGCAGCAATACCAAAGGATCAGCTGACAGAGCGCGTTGCGCCGGGATCCACGCGGCCACCAGCCCCAGCAACGCCATGGCCAACACGACGCCACCCAATACCAGCGGATCGCGGGGAGTTGCCTGATAGACGATGGAAGCCAGCACCCGGCTCGCCAGAATTCCCAGGAGCAACCCCGCGGCTGAACCAATAGCCAGCAACTTGAAGGCACGTCCCAACGCTGCTGCTAACACTTCTCTCGGCTTGGCGCCGAGGGCCATGCGAATTCCTAATTCCTTCATCCGCTTGCTGACCGAATACGCGGCCATTCCGAAGATGCCGGTGATCGACAGCATCGCCCCCATCACGCCCAGCACACCCAACGACAACGTTGCCATGCGGGAAGGGAATAGGGCGCTCTCTAATTCCTGGCTCCAGGTGCGGATGGTAAAGGGCAGCCCCGGATCCAGTGCTTGCACGGCACTCCGGATGGCTGCCGTCAGTTGCTGCGGATGTGACAGCGAAGCTCGTCTTCCATCTCAGCGCTGATCTGCGAACGACGAAATAGAATGGCCATGCGAAAACGAAGCGAGTCGAGGAGTTTCATACTTCCTCCGGTTGCGCGGCCAGTGCAGTGCCGATGGCGGTGGCGAGACGGTTCCAGTTGTCGGTCTCTTGGCGCAGGCGCTTGCGACCGGAGGCGGTGAGTTCGTAAAACTTGGCACGACGATTGTTGTCCGAGGTGCCCCAACTTGCCTTTAGCAGTCCCTGACGCACCAGGCGAAACAGGCCGGGATAGAGCGCGCCTTGTTCGATCAGCAGCGCATTGTCGGAGATTTGGCCGATCCGCAGCAGGATGCCGTAGCCATGCAGCGGTCCGAGCGAAACCGCCCGCAGGATCAGGAGATCAAGAGTTCCAGGAAGCAAGTGAGCTTGATCCGCCACGGACCCTCCTAAGACACTTAGGAGAGTAACGCGGCTCTCCTAAGCTGTCAAGGAGAAAAGGAGGACTTAGTAGCCGGTTGCAGGCGTGCTTCCCTGAAGCGAGGCCTGTGTGACAAAATGCAGTGGTTTGGAGAAGGAAAGACGGATGATCGATCTCCTGCCTCAAACCGACGGATCCACCTTTATGTCGGCAGTCTGCAGTGAGGTACAACCCTAGTGGGACTCTACCAGCAGCTGCCCCCGGAAGTACTGAAGATTATTTTGGTGCTATTTCTGTCCTTCTTAATTGGGCTCGAGCGGGAAGAGCACAAAGCGGAGACGAAGTCGTACTCCTTCGGGGGAGTGCGTACCTTCCCCCTGATAGGACTAATTGGCTATTCGATCGCTTTGCTGTCGGGTACGCAACTGTTGCCGCTGACAGTCGGGTTTCTAGTGATCGCCGGATTCCTGCTTCTGTCCTACTGGCATAAACTTTCTTGTTCCGAGGCTGCCGGCGTCACCTCAGAAATGTCCGGTCTTGCGACCTTCCTTGTAGGCGCGCTTGTCTATTACGGCCACTTCTGGATTGCGACCACTTTGGGCGTTGCCAGTCTGCTCCTGCTCGACTTGAAAACAGCTCTGGAGAAGCTTGCAGTTCGCATCGCGCCTCAGGAGATTCTTACCTTCGCGAAGTTTCTGTTTTTGACCGGCGTCGTTCTACCCGTACTCCCGAACCAGGAATTTGGTCGATTTCATATCAATCCGTTCAAAACCTGGCTGGTGGTGGTGGCGGTGAGCGCGATCTCTTACGGTAGTTATGTGCTGCAGAAGGTGACGAAAGAGCGGGGAGGAGTTGTGCTGGCGGCGCTGCTGGGCGGGGCATATTCATCGACGGTCACAACTGTCGTTATCGCGCGCCGTGCCGCTGACGAGTCGCATCCTCACCTGCTGGCTGGCAGTATCCTGATCGCATCCGGCGTGATGTATTTGCGTCTCGTGGCTCTGTTGGCGATGTTTAACCGGCAACTGATGTCTGCGCTCGTGCTCCCGTTTCTGGTTCTGGCGGGGCTGGCGACCGGAATCGGCTGGCTATGGACTCGCCGGGCGGATAGCGGCGCCCGGGCAGTGCAGCGGACATTCGAACCCAGGAATCCGCTGGAGTTGCTTGCGGCGTTTCTCTTCGCAGGGCTGTTTCTGGTGATGTTGATTGCGACCCAGTTGGCGGTCACTTATCTCGGGAAAGCGGGAGTGGACACTTTGGCTGCGGTCATGGGCGTTACCGATGTCGATCCCTTCATCATGGGGATGACCCAGGCAGCGGGCGCGCTCACGCCTGTGAAGGTGGCGGCGGCTGCGGTCTTAATCGCCGCCGCGAGTAACAATCTTGTTAAGGGCATTTATGCTTTCAGCTTAGCCGACCGAAAGACCGGGACGCAGAGCTTTGCGCTTCTGGCAGCTCTCGCCGCGTTGGGTCTCGTTCCGCTGCTTTGGCTGGGATGGTGACCACAATTTTGGACGTTTGGGCCCGGGGATGGAAGGGGCATTATTGGGATCCCCTGACGAAATATCTGGCGAAGGCTCAGCGGCTCGGCCACGCCGCGAGTCCATTTTCGCAGTCTGGCTGCACGATCCGTCAGGATGGTCGTACTCCTGGCGCTCGCGAATCGGTCAGGCTGGCGCGAATCACATCCAGCAATTCGGCGTTGTCCACCGGCTTCTGAAAAAACGCGGCGGCGCCGCCTTTCAGGGCCCGTTCTTCGTTGTTCTGCGGATCGCGCGCGGTCAGCACCACCACAGGAATACCGGCCAGAGTGTCGATGTTCTGCAGCCGTTCCAGAACCACAAAGCCGTCGCCGGCCGGAAGGCCGAGATCAAGCACGATCAGGTCGGGATGTTCCTTTTGCGCCACGGCGACGGCGGCTGTAGCCATCCTGGGCATGAACAGTTTCATAGTTATTGGCGCGCAGACGCAGTCGCAGAGCGCGCCGCAGATCGGGATCATCGTCAACAATCAGGATTTTCGGTTTTGGCATTGGGTATTCTCCTTTGGAATGAGATTGAACTTGCCGGATGGAATTTGACGCTGCGTGGCCATTGCCGGAAGACGCTGGCTCCGGCGACATACTCGCCAAGATGATTTCGGTCACGCAGCCGGCGACCATTCGGACTTGCTGGTCCAGCGAGGCATCCGGCGGCGCGCCGCGAAGTCCATCGGCACGGCGGAAACTGAGAGGGTTGCGCTGGCCCGCAGGTCCGGGCTGCGCTCGAGTTGTCCGCGAATGCGGGCCATCATGATCCCGGCGCGCTCGAGATCGGTGGAAGCGACCACAAAAAAGCTTTGGGCCGCGGCCGAGCCGCCCATCGGAGGCAGGACCAGGTCCTTGTCGAGATAGACGCAGCGACGCAGAGTCTCGAGCGCCCGCTGCCAGATTTCCCTCCAGTCGGCGCGCGGAGCTTTGGACAACGGCGTCAACTCTACTTTTACCAGTACGATATGGTCGCGTATCCGCCCCGCGTGCACGATGACCGGCGACAAGAGCTTGGGCAGGGAGTAGACCGGCAGGGTAAAGGTGAAGGTGCTGCCCTGTCCGGGTTCGCTCGCCACCCAGATTTTTCCGCCATGCAGCCTGACCAGTTCCCTACAGATGAACAGGCCGAGGCCAAGGCCGGAGCGGTTGTTATCAACTGAGTCGGGGTCCTGATAGAGGCGTTCAAAAATGAGCGCCTTGGCATCCGGGCTAATGCCTCGGCCGGTGTCAGTCACGGAGACATAGACGGCGTCCTCATCGGCTTCCACCACACAAGCTTTGACTATCACTGAACCCTCGGGAGAAGTGAACTTGATGGCGTTGTCGATGAGGTTAATGAGCACTTCGAGAATGCGGTCGGGATCAGCGTGCACCAGGGGGACGCGGCTGTCGACGCCGATTTCGAGGCCGACCTGCTTCTCGCCAGCGATTGGCCGCATCATGGTGACCGCCTGCTTTACCAGTTCGCCGATGGAGATGCAACGCGGTTCCACCCGAATCTTTCCGGTTTCCGCCCGCGTCGCTTCCAGCAGATCGCGGATCATGGCATGCAACTGGTTCACACTCTTGAGCACCGTCTTCAGGTGGTCGTTTTGTTCCGGGGCCAAAGGGCCGGCCAAGCCATCCAGCAGAATAGTGACGTACTGGTGAATGCAAGTCAGGGGGGTGCGGAGTTCGTGTGAGACATGAGAAAGAAATTGATTCTTGAATTCCAATTGCTGTTTGCGGGTGATTTCGAGGGAGCGCAGCAAGGCCTGCCTTCAACCGCATAGCGCATGGCCCGTTCCAGTTGCTTGCTGGTAATGTCGGTCTTGATCAGATAATCCTGCACGCCCTGGTGGACCGCTTTGACTGCCAGGGCTTCATCGTCCTGTCCGGAAAGAATGACCACCGGCACATCGGGCGCGTTGGCCAGCACGGTGCGGAAGGTTTCAGCGCCATGGCTGTCGGGAAGATTCAAGTCGAGCAGCACGACCGAAGGCGGGTGCGCACCGAGAGAGGCAATGCCATCCGCCAGGCGTTCTACGCAATTCACCTCCACCGCAGCGTTGCCTTCGATTAGGCGAAGCCGCACCAGATCGGCATCCCCCGGATTGTCCTCGATCAGCAGCACGCGTGTGGCTTGATCGTTCATGATTTCTCCCTAATGCGGCAGGCTGGTAAAGCCAAACCAGAATTCTTCAATGGATTGCACGGCGGAAAAAAAATCCCCTAAATTCCCGGGCTTGCTGATGTAACAGTTGGCGCCCAATTCATAGCTGTGAGTGATATCTTTTTCGGCGTGGGAAGTGGTGAATACCACGATGGGAATGGTGCGAAGCGAAGGGTCGGTTTTCACCTCCGCCAGCACCGCTTGTCCGCCTTTGCGGGGCATGTTCAAGTCCAGCACCACCAGGTCCGGCCGCGACTGCCTCAGTGTATTTGCCGCGGCGGCGAAGAAAAGCGATTGCCTGTTCGCCATCGGGAACGTTGTGAATGCTGCTATGGTGAGCGCTCGCAGCTAAGACTTCGCGGGTCAATCCGACGTCGGCCGGATTGTCATCCACCAGCAAAATGTCAGGCGCGTCCTTCATCGAGTGGGATCCATTTCTCCATCGGCAGGACTGGCGGGTAACGTGAATTTGAAGCTGGTGCCCTCGCCGGCCTTTGATTCCACCCAGATACGGCCGCCGTGCTGCTCGACGATCTTTTTGCAAATGGCCAGGCCAACGCCGTTACCCGGATACTCGGCGCGGGTATGCAGGCGCTGGAAAATAACAAAGATAGTGTCCATGTGTTCGGCAGCGATACCGATTCCGTTATCGCTGACGCAAAATACCAACTCGTTGCCGATTTGTTTCCGCACCGACGGCGATCAACGGGGCCCGGTCTCCGCGAAACTTGATCGCATTGCCAATCAGGTTCTGAAAGAGTTGCAGCAGTTGCGTGCGATCCCCGTTGACTCTGGGAAGCCCGTCATGTTGAACTTCGGCGCCGCTCTCCTGCAGCGCCGCCTGAAGGTTTTTGAGCGCTTCTCGCACGACTTCCTCGCAGGCCACGAGCGTGCGCTGGCGATCGCGGCCAACACGGGAGAACGTCAGCAGATCCTGCACCAAGGTCTGCATGCGCTGCGCGCCTTCCATGGCGTAATGGATGTACTTGTTGGCGTTTTCATCGAGCTTATCGGCATAGCGCTCCCCTAGGAGTTGGGTGTAGGCGGCCACCATGCGCAACGGTTCCTGCAGGTCGTGTGAGGCAACGTAGGCGAACTGCTCGAGATCGTGATTGGAGCGGGCCAGTTCCTCGACTTTTCGCGCCAGTCGAGCTTCCGCCTGCCGCCGTTCTTCCCGCGCCTTCCTTTCTTGCAGGGCGCGGCGGACTGAAGCCGGTAGCCGGGTCAACGAGTCTTTGAGAACGTAATCAGTGACTCCCTCCTTGATGCATTCGACCGCGGTTACATCGCCAAGCGCGCCGGACACCAGAATCAGTGGGATGTCCCGGCCTTCGCTGCGCAGATATTTCCAGCGCTTCCATCCCCCGCCAGTCCCCAGGTTGTAATCGGCGAGGACAATGTCCGGGGTGGTGCTTGCAATCTTTGCCGGAACTCGACGGCGGTCTGCACCACCTCGCCTGCGACTTCGAACCCGCCGCGCCGCAGCTCACGCAGCACCAATTCGCTGTCGGCTAAGTTGTCTTCGACCAGCAGGGCCGACAAGCGCAGTTTGGCCTCGGCCGGCTCGCGCTGCTACAGGATCGATGGCGGCTTGGCTCAGACTTCACCTGCCCCGCTGCCTTTTTGCCTAGACCATTTGGCGCCCGCTGATTGATCAGCAGCCAGTACAGCCCGATGGCCTTCACCGTCTGGCGGAACTGGTCGAAATCCACCGGTTTCTGGATAAAGCTATTCACCCTAAGGTGATAACCATTGGCCACGTCCTTTTCCTCTTTGGAGGAAGTCATGATGACCACAGGAAGGTTCGTGGTGCGCGGGTCGGCGCGCAGCCGTTCCAGCACCTCCATGCCATCCACTTTGGGCAACTTCAGGTCGAGCAGGACGAGCTTGGGCATTTGTGCCGGGTTGCGATCGGCAAAGGCAGCGGTACAGAAAAGAAAGTCCAGCGCTTCCTCGCCGTCGCGCACCACGAAGATGTGGTTGGCCAGGTTTTCCCGCCGCAGGGTGTGTAGCGCGAGATCGATGTCGTCCTGGCTGTCTTCGACCAACAAAATGTCCACTTCCACGTCATTCATAGGCTGTTACTCCAGACTGGCCACGGATTTTCACGGATTCCACGGATAAACCTTAAGACTTATCCGTTTTGATCCGTGTGCATCCGTGGCGTTTTCGATTTTTGCCGCCATCTTTATCCACCCTCACTTTGCCCAAACGCCTTCCCTGCGGGAGCTTGGCCCAGCGTGAAATAAAAACTCGCGCCCTTCTCCACCTCCGCGTCGGCCCAGGTGCGTCCGCCGTGTTTCTGCACGATGCGATGTACTGTGGCTAATCCAACGCCGGTGCCTTCGAACTCTTCGTCGCGATGCAGGCGCTGGAACACGCCGAAAAGCTTGTCGGCATATTTCATGTCGAAACCGGCACCGTTGTCGCGGACGAAGATCGTGGCCTGCCCGTTTTCCTCGCGGCATCCAATCTCGATGACCGCCGGTTTCCGCTTCCGCGAATACTTCAGAGCATTCGAAATCAGGTTCTGAAAGACCTGCCGCATGAGCGTGGGATCGCAATCGACTTGGGAGAGTCGGCGATCTTCCATTCCACCTGCCGACCTTCAATATCGGGTCTGAGCAGCGTGATTACGTCGTCGACCAGAGTGTTTAACCGAGTGGGCTGGTAGGACAGCGCTTGGCGGCCGACCCGGGCCAATGCCAGCAATTCGTCGACTAACACGCCCATACGGCGCGTGCCTTCCTCGATGCGCCCGAGGTGGCCTTTGGCCTCGGCGTCGAGCTGGGGCGCGCAATCTTCCATGAGGATGCCAACGAAGCCGGCAATGTGGCGCAGCGGGGCGCGCAGATCGTGGGAGACAGAATAGGTGAACGATTCCATTTCGTTCTTGGCTGCTTCGAGCTGGGCGGTGCGTTCGATGACCCGCCGCTCCAGATCATGGTTAAGTTGGCGGATCTCGCGTTCCGCAGCTTTCTTCTCGGTGATGTCGCGGAAGGCGACGACCCCGCCGCTCACCATGCCGTCCTTATTCTTCAGCGGGCTGGCGCTAGCTTCGATCCAAACCCCATCTGCGACCGCGGGATTGCGCACAAACATCTCGGCGGTCGTTACCTCGCCGCGGAGGGCGCGCAGCAATGGGAGTTGGTCAGTTGGGAAAGGTGTGACCTTGTCAGCTAAATAGAGGTCGTAGTGTTCGATCCATTCTCGGCTAGAAAGATCGGTCGCGCCCCGGCCCAGGATCTTCTCCGCCGCTGGGTTCCAGATGGTGAATTTTCCCTGCATGTCCGCCGCGACCAAACCCTCGGTCATACTATCGAGGACGGATTGGAGCATAAGCGTCTGCGCCTCGAGCGCCTGCCGCGAACGCAACAATTCTTCCGCTTGACGTGACAATTCCTCGGCTTGACCGGCCAAGGCCTCTTCCGCCCGTTTGTGCTGGGTGATGTCGCGCGCAACTTTCGAGGCGCCAACAATGGCCCCACCGCTATCTCGAATCGGCGATATTGTCACTGAAACGTCAATCTTCACGCCATCTTTCCGGACACGTCGAGTTTCAAAATGCTCCACGCTCTCGCCATGCCCAATACGCGCCAGAATGGCGGGCTCCTCGTTCACGAGGTCCGGCGGGAAGAGCATCAGCATGGGCTTACCCAGGGCCTCCGCGGCGGAATAGCCGAAGATATTTTCGGCGCCGCGATTCCAGGCGGTGATCTTGCCTTCCAGGGTCTTGCTGATGATGGCGTCATCGGAGGAATCCACGATGGCCGCGAGCCGGGAATTACGGTCTTCCGCATGCTTGCGCTCGGTGATGTCGGTCCGTATGGCGATATACTGCCGCGGCTTTCCATCGGCTCCTGCGAACGGAACAATGGTCGCATCCACCCAATAGATTGAGCCATCCTTGGCCCGGTTCTTGATCTCGCCATGCCAGACTTGACCATGGGCGATGGTGTGATACATCTGTTGAAAAAACTCCTTGGGATGGTGGCCGGAGTTGAGGATGCGGTGATTCTGGCCGATCAATTCATCCTCGCAATACTGGCTGATGGCGCAGAACTTCTCGTTGACGTAAGTGATGGTGCCCTGGACGTCGGTCGCCGCAACGATGGCATGTTGATCGAGAGCAAACTTCAGGTCGGCCAACTCCTGAAGCACTTGCTCATTGGCACGTTCCGCTTGCATTCGCTTGGCAATCTCCTCCTCCTGCGACCGTACTTGGGCAGGAAGCGAAATGACTTTCGGGACCAAGGGGATCAGCATGGCCGCTGTTACCACTGATACGGCCGCCGTTACCGCCTTAATCACGCCCGAAATCAGATAGCTGGCAT
Organism: uncultured Acidobacteriota bacterium; assembly: GCA_963845725.1. GTDB lineage: Bacteria > Acidobacteriota > Terriglobia > Terriglobales > Acidobacteriaceae > JABCZH01. The sequence goes on along the minus strand of CAWJTC010000004.1, from coordinate 227,294 downwards.
GCCAGATGTTCCAGATTTCCATCAGGTGCGTGGTGCCGCAGGCCAGGATGAAAGCTCCGAACATCCAGAAAATGCGATTGAAAGGGATGCCTCGATTCTTGCGGATGAAGTAAATGAGGACGACCGGAATGCAGTAGTAAGACAGCGTGATCAGCGCATCCGAGATGACGTGCAGCCAGACGATCCACGGATTCCACAGATAGCAGTATCCGTGGGGCATGAAATCTGGCGAAAGCAATTGACGAATTGGCTCCAAACTACTCCTTCGGCGCGCAGGCGGGGACATAACTCATTGCAGCACGAGTGGAGGGAGATGGAGTCATTTCCAGAGGTGCTAGCACGCGTGCAATATGGCCCATTGCGGGAGCGAGTTGCAGATCGGGAAACGCCGCGGTTCTGTGCTACGCTCAGCCTGATGAAGGTTTTTGCACTTTTCTTTTTGTTGTACTGGCCAGCGACTGTTGCCTGGGCAGAGCAAGCGGGTGGGACAGCTCGGCCGCCGGACGTCTTTCTGGTGACCATCGACACGCTGCGCGCCGACCACATCCATTGTTATGGCTATGAAAAGATAGAAACTCCGGCACTGGACAGCTTGGCCAAGGATGGCGTTCGCTTCGAGGAAGCGTTTACTGCCAGTCCCATTACCAATTCGTCGCACGCCACGATTCTGACCGGACTGCTACCGAGCGACCACGGAGTCACCGACTTTGGTGTGCCGCTGGCGCCTGATCATCCCACTTGGGCGGAATTACTCAAGCCGCAGGGCTACCACACCGCGGCCTTCATTGGCGCAGTGATTCTAGACAGCAATCAGCTGGCCCCCGGATTCGATCGCGGATTCGATTTCTACGACAACTTTCCCGAGCATTCGTACCAGCAAGTCGCGTTGGGGTCGGGTGGAGCGGCGGGGCATGGAAGTCGTGCAGCACGCCGAGAACTGGCTCGATGCTCATCGGTCGGGATCGCGTTTCGTTTGGGTGCATTTGTATGATCCTCATGATCCCTATGACCCTCCGGAGCCGTTTGCGTCCTTATATAAGGAGCGGCTTTATGACGGCGAGATTGCCTACGCCGATTTTGCTCTTGGCCATTTCCTAGCCTATCTGAAGAAAGCAAGGATGGTACGACGGCGCGTGGTGGTTGTGGTGGGCGATCACGGCGAAGGCCTGGGCGAACACAACGAAGACACCCACGGAATCTTTCTTTACGACTCGACCACCCACGTTCCGCTGATCGTGAAGTTGCCCGGGGAAGAGGCAAAAGGAAGGGAAGTCGCCGCGCAGGTGCGAACCACCGACATTCTACCCACAGTTCTGGATCTGGTGAACGCCAAGCCTCCGGCACGGCTCGATGGAGAATCGCTGAGGCCGTATTTCGCCGGCACAGAAACCTCCGACCGCACCGCCTTCGGTGAGACTGACTATCCGTTGCGTTTTGGCTGGGCGCCGTTGCGTTCAGTGCGGGAACCGGGCGTCAAGTTCATCGAGGCGCCGCGGCCGGAACTGTACGATCTGCATACCGATCCGAAGGAACTGCACAACACCTACACGGCCCAGGATGCGAACGTCCAAAAAATGCGGGCCAGACTGGCCGAGCTCAGAAAGAAGATGCCGGAGCAGGCATCAACCGGCGCGGTGGGTCAAAATACGAGCGATGAGTTGCGCGCCCTGGGTTATGCGGGGGCGGTCGATGCGCAGAGCTCGGGCCACGCAATGGATTGGTCCCAGCTGCCCGATCCGAAGGATAAAATTGAAGAACAAAATCTGCTGCACCAGGCGATGCTGGCCCTCGACGATGAACGCACCGATGTGGCACGCGATGCCTTCAAAAAAGTTTTGGATAGGGATCCGAAATCGCCCACTGCTCTAGTCCAGTTGGGCCAACTTGAGTTGGGTGCGAAGAATTATCCCGCGGCGGCGGACCTCTTAGGGCGGGCACTCGAAGTACGTCCCGGGGACGCGATCACGGCGTTTGCTTGCGGCAAAGCGCGGCAGATGACCGGTAATCTGATTGGCGCGCGCGACGCACTCCAAACCAGCCTGAAACTGAATCCCAGCCAATTTCCTGCGCGGCTGCTGTTGGGGAGGGTCTACCTCGGTTTGAAGGATTACAGCGCAGCAGAAGACCAACTCGAAGCGGCATTACTCGTACAACCCGAAAGCCGGGAAGCGCAACTCGCTTTGGCTCAAGTCCTGATTGCGCAGCGTCGCTTCAGCGAAGCGGTTCCACAACTTCTTGCCATCGTGCAGGCGCAGCCACGCAACGCCGAGGCCTACTCCCTATTAGCTCAAGCTTACGCAGGCCTTGGCAAGAGTGGGGAAGCCAAGGCGGCTGAAAGCCGTGCCAGGCTATTACGGGCGCAAGAATCGCCTTGAATGGCGCTGGACGACGTGTCGTTCAACCGCTCTCGAGCGGGCATTTAGTGACCGCAAGTCATACGCGGAATGCTGTCGATTCATCCCTTACAAGTTATGTGTTTGTATATTCGCGGGCGCTGTATTCCAAAATTCATATCTGTTCATGGCGCCTTGGTTTACACAACTTTATAAATACAAAAGCTTTACGATGCTCAACAAGATGGCAACCGGTGTGCAGTTGGGATGATGACAACTTCTCTGCTACGAGTGTACGGGTGTGACTTCTGGCAGAGCAGGTGGTTAGCAATTAACAAAGGTTTTTCGAAAGCGACTCGGGTTCGCGGAGGAAGAAATGAGCTTTAAGCGCTTAGCGTTATTTACTCTCCTGGTTACATGCGTACTGGCAGCGAGCACTGTGCTCCTGGCCCAGACGACCGTTTCCCAAGGCAGTATTCAGGGAACCATTACTGACCCGTCGGGTGCCGTAGTTGGTGGCGCCAAGATCACTATCACTCACAAAGAGACCGGTCAGGTCATCACTACGACTTCGACGAATTCCGGCACCTTCAACTCCGGCGGATTGATCCCCGGCGACTACGTTTTGCGGGTAGAAGCCAAAGGCTTCCGCACCTCGGCAGAGAAAATTACGCCGTGCAAGTAGGCGTGACCTCTTCCGGCAACATTAAGCTGGAAGTCGGCGAAGCCAGCCAGGTAGTGGAAGTGCAGGCCTCTCGATTCAGGTGAACACCGAGCAATCCACGGTGCAAGGCGTGTTGACTGGCGACCAGATTGACAAGCTGCCGGTCGATGGCCGCAACTTCCTTGACCTCGCGCAGCTCGAACCCGGCGTGCAGATTCAAGACGGCCAGACCTTCGACCCCACCAAGGCCGGCTATTCCTCGATTTCGATCAACGGCGTGTTCGGACGCACTCCGCGTATCGAACTGGACGGCGTCGACATCAGCGACGAGACCGTCGGCACGACCACGCAGAACGTCGGCCTGAGTTCGATTCAGGAATTCAACATCAGCCGATCGAACCTTGATCTTTCGACCGAGCTTACATCGGCTGGCGCGGTCGAACGTGACCACGCGATCTGGGTCGAACGACATTCACGGCCAGGCGTTCTATAACTTCCGCGGCCGCGATGCCGGTACGGCGTCGTTCCCGGGCGGCCAGGTTGGCTATTACCAGCGCAACAACTTCGGTGGCCGCGTGGGCGGACCGATCATCAAGGACAAGTTGTTCTTCTTCCTGGACGGCGAACGCATGAAGCAGGATGGATTGCTGCCCTCTGGTGATCCCGGCTCCTTTCAGCCGCTCAGCGGCGGCTTCCTTTCGCCCTTCCGTGACAGCGAAGTCACCGGCAAGTTGGACTGGCAGGCGACCAAGAACATCCACGTTTTCTACCGCTTTACCTATAACTGGAACCGGTCGGACGCCAACTTCGGCTACAACTACCAGGTGTACGAGAACCGGGACAACACTCCGTCCGATGCCGCCGGTGTTGACATCAGTCAGGGATCGTGGTCACACAGCTTCCGCTTCGGCTATTTGAAATTCCACAACCTGATCGGCGATGCTACGCAGGGTGCCAGCTTCTTCAACCCGCTACCCACGTCTGAGATCCTGGTCGCTCGACCTTGGGATCCAGCTGTCGGGCCCGAACCTTCTGGCGCCGCAGCAGACCTTCCAGAGCAACAAGCAGATCAAGTACGACGGCAGCAAAGTGTACGGCTTCGCACGTGTTCCGCTTCGGTATCGGCTACAACGATATCAACGGCGGCGGGTTCGCCAGCTTCTTCGGAATTGCACCGCTGGACTTCACCGTATCGCAGCGGCTGCGGCGACACCGGGCAACGTAGTCACCTGCCCGTTCTTGCAGGCAATCATCGGCAACGGTCAGGGATTCTTCACCGAAAAGCCGAATTTCAACTTCCCGGCTGGAGGACAACGCGACAACCGCTTCCAGTTCTATCTGGGCGATTCGTGGAAGATGAAACCGAACTTCACCTGGACCTACGGCTTGCGTTACAACCGCGATACCGGGCGCTCGGACAGCGACCTTGGCTCCGATTCCGTGCTCCGCAGTGACCGGAGTCAGCGGCCCCTTGCACCGGCAGCGCACCGTTGCTGAATCAGTTGGTATGGTGTGGATAATCAGGGAACTCCTTTGGGCAACGCAGTCAATCAGCCCAACACCCAGTTCGGACCGCAAGTCGGCTTTGCCTGGGATCCCACGAAGAAGGGCAAGACCGTCATCCGGGCGGGCGCCGGCATCTACTACGAAAACTCCATCTTCAACAACACTCTGTTTGACCGTCCGGCTAAACTGGCCACGGGGCTGTTTTTCCAGAGTGCATTCCTAGGCTGCGGTAACGGAAGCGTGGGAAGCGTCTCCTTTCCCATTCCTGGTGCTCCGGGCGGAGCCGTTACCTCGATCAACGGAGTGGATCTAGGCAGCGGAGTTTGCGACCAACCGCTCTCGATTGCTGGTCCGCTCGTGTTCGACTTACAACAGGAGTTCCAGGCGGCTGTGAAGGCGCAAGGACCAACGTCGAATCCGAGCTACGTTGCCAACACCTTGCAAATCAGCCAACCGGAAGGTCTGTCGGCGTTTGATCCTAACTTCCGCAACGCTCGCTCTTACCAGTTCAACTTTGGAATGCAGCATGAGATCTGGAAGGGTGGCGTCCTGACGGCTGACTACCTCCGCAACGTCAGCACGCGCTTCATGCTGACGATTGACGAAAACCACGTGGGCGATGCGCGGTTCCTGAACGCTGCCGCCGCTAATACCGCCATCACCAACACTCTGACGGAATGCGGTGTGGCGTCGATTGCCGCCGCCGTCAATACCTGGCACGATTTGCGCCGCCACCGGTAGCGCGATCACCATTAACGACTTTGCCAGCAACGGGCTGGATTCAGGAAATGTCTTCGGTTCCGGTCCTGCCAACGCTGAGCGGCGCGGCTTTTGGCGGCATCAACCGCAATATGGGTGTCGGCGACTTCGAGCTTCCGGAAGGCCGCTCCACCTATAACGCGTTGCAGATGTCGTACAAGCAACAGCTGGCGAATCCGATGCCAGGTTTCACCTCGATGAATCTGACTGTTGCCTATACTCTGTCGCGCTTTGTCGGCGACGGTGGCAACGATCAGTTCTTCAGCGCCAGTGCCGCCGACTTCAACAACCCCGAGCTACTTCACCGGACCAACTTCGCTGGATCGTACTGACCAGTTCAAGTTTGGCCTCACCATGGAAGTTGCGCATCACGGCCCGCGGCTCAGCGTGATCGGCAACTTTGGTACGGCCCATCCAAGCTCCGATGTTCCTTCAGGAGCGCAAACTCGGCTGCCGGAGGAATCGAGAGCGAGGCGGGATATTCCGATACCGATCTGACGGGTGACGGCACGAACGAGGACTTGCTCCCGACAGCCGCCCGGTCAAGCGGCTGGAAAGCCGGGACAGTTTGGTCGCTCGGTTTCCGCCGACCGGTTTGACGAACGTGATCAACTCCTGGAATAGCACGCAGGCGGGTACGCTGACGCCGGCAGGGCAAGCGCTGGTGGGAGCCGGCCTGTTCACTCACCGCAGCGCAGTTACAGCAGTCTGAGGTGCAGCTGAAGCCGTTTGTTCAACCTCCGCCACCAGGCGCGGTGGGCAACGGGATCTTCCGCGAGGTCAGCACCACGCTGGCTTGGCCCATCAAACTGACGGAACGGTTCGAACATTGAACCTTCGTTCAGCGCCTTCAACGTGTTCAACCTGGCGAACTTCGGAACCGAGTTCGGCGCGCTGGTTAACTCGTTGACACCGTTGCGCCCGGCAGCGTTGGCCACGCCGGCAACGTCAACGGAACCGTCGAACGGCTCGACTCGCGAATTCATTGCGAACCGGAACCGGTCTGGCATGTTCTCGCTGGGTGCCCCGCGCCAGGTTGAGTGGGGTATCAGGCTGAACTTCTAATCGGGTAGTTCTCACAACAAGCCGCTGACCTTCGGGTCAGCGGCTTTTTTAGTTTCCCAGAGGAGCTATTTCGCCGCGCAGATGCTTCGAGAGCTTCTCGATGCGCTTGAGTTTGTCCATGAGGTCCTTCGGCAATAGGCCACGCTTGAGCGATTCGATGTCTGGTTGCACTGACTGGGAGAGCTCTAGCAGCTCTTTGCCCTCGCGTTGCAGGGCTACCGGATCAACCCGCGAAGCCGCCAAGTGGCTAGGGTAGGGCGGAATATAGACCGTGGGCGCAGCTTACCCATATCCAGGAGGCATCGGCGCACCTGGTGGCACGACTTGACAGGGCACCGCAGTCGACAGCCACCAGGACGAGCAGGATGAAGCAACGAAGAAGCGGGAGGAACTTTCATAGCGGCCTCCTGACAAGATGGTGCGCATTGTACACCTTGGTCTGCAGGCCAGACGATGTCGGCCCAGTTACGTGCTCAGGCTCGACGAGCCCCTTCACCGAATGCTAAACTGGCGGTACGTCATGTTCCTGCGCCGGTCATTGATCTGTGTCCTGCTGTCGGTCAGCGGTTCTGCTCTGCCGAGTCTGGCCGCGCCCGCGCAACGTTATTCTTGATCACCCTGGACACGACCCGCGCCGATCGCATGGGTTTTTTAGGTTCGAAGCGCGGCCTTACCCCCAATCTGGACGCGCTGGCCGGCAGAGTGCGGTATTTTCCCGCGCCTATTCCCAGGTTCCATTGACGACGCCTTCCCACGCCACCATCCTTACCGGGACTTATCCGCAATTCAATCATCTGCAAGATATGGGAAATGCCCTTGGCCAAGGATTTGCCGTATCTTCCCGATATCCTGCGGCAGCACGGATATCACACGGCAGCGTTTGTTGGCTCGCAGATTTTGATCCGAAGAGTGTGGCCGCGCCTGGCTTCGACCGTGGATTTGAGGTTTACGATGCCGGGTTCCATAGCCGCGCTCCCGGAGAAGACCGTTATCACAGCGTGGAGCGTCGCGGGGCGGTCGTGGTGGCCCGCGCCATAGCGTGGCTCAACCGGAGCACGGCGGGCTCCTTTCTTTCTTTGGGTGCATCTCTACGATCCGCATGATCCCTATGATCCACCGGAGCCGTTCAAAACCAAATATCGCGCCGCACCCTACGACGGGGAAATTGCATACGCCGATTTCGCAGTGGGAAAGCTGCTGGCCGTGTTACATGCCCGCGGACTTTACGACTCCACTGTGATTGCAGTTGCCGCCGATCATGGAGAGGCTTTTGGAGAACATGGAGAGCTGACCCACGGGATATTTCTTTACGATGAGACCATCCATGTGCCGCTGTTGGTGAAGTTTGCAGGCGCAAGCCAGGCTGCCAGTCGCATCGATACCCGCGTGGGATTGGTAGACCTGGCACCCACGATCTTGCAGGCTGTGGGGATCACACCGCCCGCCGGCATGCAGGGCGAGTCTCTCATGGAGCTGGCGAAGCCCGACTCCAAGCCGAGGCTGCGGACCATCCGGCGTACGCCGAAACCGACTATCCCTATCGGGCTTTCGGCTGGAGTCCGTTACGAGCCTGGCGGGCAGGGGAAATATCTTTATGTGGAAGCGCCGCAGCGCGAACTCTACGACCAAGGTGTCGGATCCAGGAGCCTCACAGTAATCTAGCGGGCAAATCAACTGCGGTTGCAGACACTCTGGCATCGCAGCTGGATGAGTTCCATCCAAGACCAGCAGCGCCACCCCGGCGCAGGCTGGGATCACACCCGATCAGGCGGAACAACTGCAGGCGCTGGGCTACATTACGTCGGAGTCCCGCAAGTCCGGTGGAAGCGGCGACGCCAACCGGTCCCGATCCCAAGGGAAGGTGCAGATCGCGAATCTGGCTGCACCAGGGTCTGCTGGACGATGGACGATGAGCGTTATAAGGACGCCATCCCACAATTGCAGAAGGTGCTCAAAGACCAGCCAAATGTAGGGCTGGCGAATCTGGAATTGGGCCGGGCCTACAACGGTCTGAGTAATTACGCGGAGAGCGCTGCCCTGGCTGCGGAAAGCAATCGAACTCATGCCGGAGTCCGGCCGCGCCCATTATGAGTTGGGAGTGGCGCTGGCGGAGACGGGAGACTGGGACGAGCGCGGCCCCCCAGTTGGAAATTGCCGTGGCGCATGCGCCCGATTCCGACGACATGCAGTTCTACCTTGGCATGGCGTATGACGAACTCGGCCGTGCAGGCAGATGCGGCCAGAAGCCTGCAGCGGGCCCTCCAGATTAATCCCAACCATTACCGTGCAAATCTATTGCTGGGACGCCTTCTGGGTATGCAGAACCGTCCCAAGGAGGCGTTGCCGTATCTACAGAGAGCGGTGAAGCTGCAACCGAAATCGCCCGACGCACACAAGTTTCTGGGGAATGTTTACACCGAACTGGGGAAGAGGAGAATGCACGCCGCGAGCAGATGGAAGCGAATCGCTTGCAAAGCACTCCAAATCCCTGAACTGAGTCGGTCAAGGGATTCAATTCACTCGCGCAGCTGTTTCGACAGCTTCTCGATGCGCTTGAGTTTCTCGGCGAAGTCCTTCGGCAGCTTACCCTGGGAAACCTGATCCACTCGGCGGGAACCGAATGCGCGAGTTCGGCTAACTCAGTTGGCCTCGGCATGAAGCTTTACGGGATCCGGAGCCTTCTTAGAGGGCGGCGGCGGCGGGCTCAAGCTGGAGCGGATATTTGGCAATCTCCCGCTTTCCGGGAGGTTCAAACCGCCCGTCGACGCCGGTCCCTGGGACCTGCAGAAATCGCAGGGATTAGCACACCGACAAGGCAGAAAAATAGAAGGCGGAGTCTCATGGAGAGACCTCCTAATTCCGCCGATTGTACTCCCGGTTGGCTGGAAGTGCGCCGGAAAATCCGACTGTGGGTAGCTTCGGACTGACCAACGACCACGATCGCGACGAAGCCCAGCCCGATCATCAGGCCAGAGGCTACCGCCCGCCGAAACTGTAGCCCAACGACCCTCCGTAACGCACCACCGTGTTCGGAGCTGAACTCGAGTGTTGTTATTGATCAGGTAAACCCTCACTTCCGGGCGAATAAAGACGTTGTGCCAGATATAAGCCCGAATGCCTCCTCCGAAGTCGCCCATAAAGTGATTGCTGCTGGAATAGTTGGTACAGCCGAAGAAGTTGCTGCAATTGACGAAGTCCGTAGAATCTAACGTCCTCGCCTCCGATTCCAGCTAACAGTTCAGCCGTAAAATTCTTGCTCAGCTTCGGAGCCCAGATGGCATTGAAGGAGTAGAACACGGGGCGATAGGGTTGCGACCCGCCGTAGAGATTCTGGCTCGCTCTCCAGGACAACTCGCCCTCGAATCCGATAGCGATGGCGCAGCAGCAGGTCGGCGCTAAAGCCAGGGTAGGCGCCGCCCGTATCGGACGGGAAGTACAGTCCATTGGTAATGGTCGCCGAAGAGGATGTAATTGTGCTTACGCCAAAAGCGGCGTCGAACTGCTGCGCGTAGGCGCTGGAGGCAAAGAAACAAGACTGCAAATGCAAGCGCAACAACAGTTAGTTTTTTCACTTTCTTCTCCCTGATGTGGGTACAGACGTTGGATGTTTCACAGGTGCACCGGGTTGGATTCGGGTCTCCTGCACCCTGCTTCAAAAACATGTAACCGCTTTTATTTCAGTAGGCTACGTGTTGACCTCACTCAATAATATCAATCACGAATAGAACCCGGCGGCAGAATGACTAAGCATGTTCCATTTCGTAAACGGCATCGCTAAGATCACCATGTGTCATCCATTCAACCTCTGTATGCGCGAGAAAAGTTGCGGTTTTGCGGCACATTCAGTCCCCAATTACCTTAGTTACCTGCGATATCTTGGCTTATGGAAGTGGCTTGAAATACTGTTGATTCCAGTCCGTCCTTATGACCATTCTGGAAAAAATTCCCACGCTGGTAACCGTAGCCGTGCTGGTGGGTATTTTTGCCGGACTGAAACGTCACAGTCATTCCGCTCGCTTACAACTCTGGCTGGTGGCGTGGTTTCTGGTTTTCACTCATTTTGTGGCACAGATGTTTGAACCGGCTTCGGGGGCGACCAACCCGCTGCTCCTGGCCTCGATCTGGGATCTCTCCAGGCCTCGGCTGTGGCTTTTGTCGCTTCGGTGGCCTCGGTGGTCGACGACCGACTGAAACGAGGCTGTACTGCTGACGGTGGCTGGGGTGCCGTCGGTTACCTACGCGGTGCTTGCCGCCTATGATGTTCATGCTCGCTGGCCATTCGTGGTGTGTCTGGCGGCGGCCTTTGGCGGGGCCATGGTCTTCCTGGCATGGGTAAGGAAGACAGCCACTGTGGTATGTAGTTTCCCTGGCAGCCTGGGACTCGCGGTGGGTGCGTGGGCCATCCAGGCGGCTTGGCCGGGTTCCTTCGATGAGGGCCTGACAGCCTTGCTGGGCTCTGGGATTCGGTCTGCCGGGGATTTTGATCTGCCGGAACTACTGGCGGCCTTCGCCGGGCATCCTGACGGTCGCGGGAGGGTTTTTCTGCTGGGGCGCGGTATTTCCCGTGGCCATGCTCCTGGCCCACTTCGCGCCTTCGTTGAATGTCCCGCCAGAACTGTGGAATACGCCGAAGATGTTTGTCGCTTTCGGCATGATCCTGGCTATTGTTGAGGACAAGTCCGAATCCATCGAGGTCATGCAACGCAAGGAGCGAGCGCAGAATCACCAATTAGAGCGCTTCTCCGCCATCACCTCGCGACTGCTGAGTGGCACCGACGGTGGAACTGCTGTGTGACGAGATTGCTTCTGCAATCGCAGAGGCCAGCAACTTTCGGGCGGCGGCCATTCATCTGGACAATGGCGGCAACGGTCTGCGATTGGCCGGAGCCAGCGGCCTGTCTCCGGAATCGGTTGTAGAACTGCAACGCAAATCGCGACATTGGACCACCGAGGACATCAAAGACTTTTGCGCCCGTGGCCGGCAGATTGGGCAAAACTCATTTCTGTTATCGCACCGGGAAGCCGCAAAATACCAGCCGGTCAAGAGCCAGAGCGAATATCCGCCCAATCCGCATTGGAATACGGGTGACGAGCTGTTGATTCCCGCTGTGTTCCGCGCGGGGCGGGTACCTGGGATGCATCGCGCTGGATGATCCACGGGAAGTGGAAGCAGTTAACGCCGCGGAGTTATCGCGAATCGAATTGCTGGCGGCTGATCTCTCCGTCGCCCTGGAGCTGAAATCCCTGCATAACCAATTGATTCGGTCCGAGAAACTAGCTGCCTTGGGCCAGTTGGTCGCAGGTGTAGCCCACGAGCTCAACAACCCCCTTACCGCGGTCATGGGGTACGGGGAACTGCTCAGTGAAGACGCTCCTACGGGCGCCATGCGTGACCGGCTGGAGAAGCTGGTAAATGAAGGCCGCCGGATGAAAAAGATCGTTGAAAATCTGCTGCGTTTCTCACGCCAACGGGCGGTCGACCGGCAGGCCGTCGATCTGACGGCGGTTGTGCAGGATGTGCTGGCCCTTCGCGAATATTACGTGCGGACGCATGGGCTTGGAGATTCTGGTCGACATCCAGGCTAACCTGCCCGAGGTTGCAGTGGATGAGGACCAGTTCAAACAGATTCTGTTGAACCTGGTGAACAATGCCATCGATGCGGTGGAGACAAAAGCTGAGGCTAAGAGGATTACGATCCGCGCCTTGGCGCGAGGCAACCGGGCTATTGTTGAAGTTGAAGATACAGGCACCGGATTCGCCGATGTGAATCGCGCTTTAGATCCGTTTTATACCACTAAACCCGTCGGGAAGGGTACGGGCCTGGGCTTGAGCATTTGTTACGGCATCATCAAAGAGCACGATGGCGAGATCAGGATCGAGAATGTTCAACCGCACGGAGCACGGGTAACGGTCGAGTTGCCGCTGGCGGAGGCGAGAACCCGTCAGGCAATGACGGCTACAGTTCCTGGCTAGTACGGCGTTTGGTTAAATGGCGGCGGTCACATCCCCGGCCCTTGTGCAGCCTCCACCAACCAGTTTCACGGTTACGTTGTAGTCCGGAATGCCGCTCGCGTCCAGCTTCCCCGCAGGAATCAGCACGTTGACCTCGGGCCAGTGCCCCTGCAAGCACCCAGGCTTGATGCGATCGACGCGCACCCGTCCGCGAAACTCGCCAAGTTCGTTGCGCAACGTGATTGCATCTCCGCTGCGGAGCCCATCCGCTTCGCGTCCTCGGCTGCCATAAGAATGTCGCCGCGATGGGCACCGGTGATGGGGTCGATGTCCGCCGCGATGATGCTGTTAAACTGCTTCCCTCGGCGCGTGGACAAAAGAAATTGCCCGTCCGGGACTTTCTCTTCCGGCAGTTCGACGGCCGTGAAATGACCCTTCCCGTCTGGAGTCAAGAAACGATCCACCAGCAAGTGGCGCCCGCCGTACTGAACGTTGTCGCCTTTTTTCCGAAGAGCAGCAATTCCTTTATAGGTCGGGCAAATCCGTTCAATCTCGTCGCGAACGTCCTGCGTGTCCCGCCAGGGAAATAAAGTGTTTGCCGCACCGGGCTTCATGACTCGCGCTATCAGCACGGGAATTTCCCATTCGTCCCTGCTCTCGGGGATGCGCGGACCTGGAATCTCGGGACTGTAAATAATCCTCCGTTCGGTACTGGTTTCCGTTCCGCCGCCGCGCTGTTCGTAACGGGTACGGGATGGCAGGAGGATCACGGTTTCGGCGGGATCGAGCAGCATGGTCGGATTGGCCACAATGTCTTGATGGATCCGGAGCTTAATTTTGCCCAGGGCGCGTGCCACCATTTCTGGTTCGGGGAGTGTATGTTTGAAGTTGCCGCCACTCTGCCATAGGGCATCGATTTCGCCGCGTTCGGCTGCCAGAATCATGTGGGTGGCGCTCATTCCTTTCCACGACGGCGGCTCGAAATTCCACATCTCGGGCGCGGAAAATGTCTTGGCATTTTCTGCCGTGGCGGGAAAGCCCATCACGTAAGCGCCGGGCTGAGCGCCCATCTCCGCGCCTCCTTGCACTCCGCTGTGGCCGCGGATGGGCATCAGTCCCGTGTGCTCCCGGCCGACGTTACCTTTGCAGAGTTGCAAATTGACTAGCGCGCGCACGTTATCACTGCCATAGCGATGTTGTGTGATGCCCATACTCCAGACTACGATCGCATGGCGCGCTTTGCCGAAGCTTTCGGCGAAACGGAACATGTCGGCGTGTGACAAGCCGGAGCCGCGCTCCAGGGCTTCCCATGAAAGGCTGTTGATTTTCCTCTCCAGGTCACTCCAGCCGTTAGTTCGTTGCTTGATGAAGTCGCGATCGACCCATCCGTTCGCAATGAGGTGCTTCATCACTCCGTAGAAAAACGGGATGTCGCCGCCGCCATGGATTTGAAAGAAATCGTCAGCGATGCGCGTCCCGAACAACGCACTTCTCACCACCGATGGCACCCAGTAGCGCTCCAAACCCGGCTCTAGGTAAGGGTTTACCACGAAGACCTTGGTACCCGCATTCTTCGCATAGTACAAATACTTGGTGGCCACCGGCTGATTGTTGGCGATGTTGGAGCCCACGAACACGATGAGATCGGCCCCGATCCAGTCGCTATAGGAGCAAGTCGTGGCCGCGCAACCAACGGTGGCGCTCAGCGCCGATGTGCTCGGAGCGTGGCAGATGCGGGCGCTGGTATCGACGTGATTGGTGCCGATGAAGCGCGCAACTTTTTGATGGGCGTAATACGCCTCGTTGGTGAGGCCACGCGAGGTGAGGTACCATCCCAGCCGGCGGGGATCGATTTTCTGCAATCCTCTGGCCGCGGTCGCGATGGCTTCGTCCCATGAAACGCGACGAAAGCCTTTCTCTCCTTTGCGTCGAACCATCGGAACCGCCAGCCGTCCAAGCTTGCGAAGCTGTTTTTCGGTCTTGTTCTGCAGAGGAGCTACATCTTCCAGCAGCCGCCAATCCATCGCGGGCATGGTGTTTAAACGCAACAGTTGCAGACGCACGGCACAGAGATGCGTGCCCTTCATGGTCCAGTCGTGCATTCCCGTGGTTCCGAGGGCACAGCCGTCGCAACATCCGTCATTGAGGATCCGCCAGGCGTAGCCCAGGTTGTCGCGGTTCTCCCACAGCGTCCCCAGCATGTCTTTGTAGGCGTTGGGATGCTGCTGATTGAGCCCGTAGGGCACCAGGCTCACCCAGTTGCGCTTAGCAGCGCCGTTCTTGGCGGTCGGCATCGGAAACTCTTTCAAGTAATGACGATATCACGAGGCCGGGTATCAGAAATTATTGCGCCGCACGCCCGCCGTAACCTGAGCTACAATTCTCCCGTCATTCCAAGTGGCCTTCCGGCTTGCATGTGTCACTGCTTTGGCAGGTAAATCCGCCCACGTTCACAACGTGAGGGATTGCCCGAAATACGGATTCAGGAGGATATGTATATGGCAACAGCTTTAAAGATTGTTCCACCGGAAGCAAGAGTCACCAGCTTCGTTTCCAGAAAACACAAGATGCTGATCAACGGCAAGTGGGTGGATGCAGCCTCTGGCAAGACTTTCCCCACCTATAACCCCGCGACCGGAGAAGTCCTGGCGCAGATTGCCGAGGGCGATCGCGAAGATATCAACCGTGCAGTGACGGCTGCGCGCGCTGCCTTTGATAACGGCCCTTGGCGGAAACTGACCGTATCCGAACGCGGCCGCCTGATTTGGAAGTTGGGTGAACTGCTGGAAGAAAACCTGGAAGAGTTTGCCGAACTGGAGAGCCTGGATAACGGCAAACCCCTGACCATCGCGCGGGCTGCCGATGTTCCGTTGGCTGCCGATCTGTTCCGCTACATGGCGGGCTGGGCCACCAAGATTGAAGGCAACACCATTCCGATTTCGGTGCCGTACACGCCCGGTGCCCGCTATCTGGCGTACACGCTGCGCGAGCCGGTCGGCGTCGTCGGCCAGATCATTCCCTGGAATTTCCCGCTGCTGATGGCGGCGTGGAAGCTGGGGCCGGCGCTCGCTACGGGAAACACAGTCGTCCTGAAACCGGCCGAGCAGACGCCACTCACGGCGCTTCGCCTCGGCGAACTGATTCAGCAAGCCGGGCTTCCCGGATGGCGTGGTCAACATCGTCCCGGGCTACGGCGAGACTGCCGGCGCCGCACTGGCGGCGCATCCTGACGTGGATAAAATCGCTTTTACCGGATCGACTGAAGTTGGCAAACTGATCCTGCAGGCAGCGGCGGGAAACTTGAAGAAAGTTTCGCTCGAGTTGGGCGGAAAGTCGCCCAATGTGGTCTTCGCCGATGTCGATCTGGACGCGGCCATCGCCGGCGCGGCCAGCGCCATCTTCTTTAATCACGGACAATGCTGCTGCGCGGGTTCGCGACTGTTTCGTCGAGAAGAAAGTTTTCGACAAAGTGGTGGATGGCGTGGCCGACAAGGCCTCGCAGATCAAAGTTGGCCAGGGATTTGATCCCTCCATCGACATGGGACCGCTGGTTTCCAAGGAGCAACTGGACCGGGTTTGCGGTTATCTCGAGTCCGGATTCTCGGAGGGGGCGAAAGCAGTTATCGGCGGACACCGGGTGGGCGACAAGGGCTACTTTGTAAAGCCAACGGTGCTGGTAAACACCAAACCGAACATGAAAGTGGTGCAGGAGGAAATCTTCGGGCCGGTGGTGACTGCGATTCCTTTCGAAGATCCTGACGAGTTGGTCACGCAAGCCAACAACTCGGAGTATGGCCTGGCGGCGGGCATTTGGACGCGTGACATCCAGAAAGCCAATCGTTTGGCAGCCGATCTGCGTGCCGGTACGGTGTGGATCAACTGCTACAACATCTTCGACGCGGCGCTGCCCTTCGGCGGATACAAGCAATCCGGCTGGGGCCGCGAGATGGGCCACGAAGTGCTGGAGCAATACACCGAAGTCAAAGCAGTTTGTAGCGCAATGTAGACCGGCGATTCGAGCCCATGCCCCGCTCTTGCCTTTCGTGGTTTCGAGAGGCGGGCGGGGCTGGTTCTTTGGAGTGTGGGAACGCTATTGCCCGACGGGAGCTTGCAGCGTTCCAACGTAGCCATTGCGGTTGTCGCGGACGGCCAGCCACGCCAGGTTCTTTCCCCGAGGCGTATCCACATCGAGGTGCACGCTCAAGCCTTCTTTCATGATCTCTTGGTAAGTCTCAAGCGGCAACACCTTGTCGACCTTCATGATGCGGCTCGTGATTTGTTTGCCATCCGGGGCGACGATGGCCACTTCAAAATCCAGGTTCAGATGCTTGCCATTGCCCGCGTCTTCGACTGAAAAGGCGTTTCCGTCGACCATGAATTCGAATCGAGTCTTGCCTTTGTCGAGAGCGGAGACTTTGGCATAAAAAAGGAACCTCCGTGGCGGAGATTCTGTCCTGGATGGCCTCGGAAAGATCTTGCGCAAACATTTTATGGTCTTCTTTCGCGGGATCGAGGGCGAAGTAGCCATCACGATGGCGGACTTCCACTCCCTCGCGATCCACCCTCACCGAGATAGTTCGGTAGCCACCGTCCCATTTTTTGTCAGCGGGATAATAGCCAAGTGTGTAGGAAGCGGCCTGGTCGGCCATGGCGCGCTCTACACCCGCGTGGATGTCGTTGCGGTTGATAAAGGCGGCGCCGCCGGTTTCGGCCGCAACTTCCTTCATGGTTTGCTGGCTGGAGTAGGAACTGGAATCGGTCGCGGTTTCGAGCCCGCGAACGTCGACGGGATAGATGGCGATCTGAGCGCTGGCCAGTTGAGCGGAAACGTTGCGGATCTGGTCGGCGTAGACCCTTTGCTGACCCGAGTTAATTGAATTCTCGGCGCCGCTGACCGGGTCCGGGCACCCGTAGTTTTCACACTTCGCCATGCGTGCCTGATTGGCCTCGAATTCGGACTCGATAGGGGCCTCGATCTGCTGGTTGGGAAGAAGGCTGAACGGGAATCCAGCAGACAGCCAGACCACGTTCTTGCGGCCCGGAATTCCGCCCAGAATGCGGCTGAGAGCGCGAAGAGCGGCTAGGGTGATCTCCACGCGGTGGTCGACTACGTTGGTCAACTCTTCCTTCTGAAAGGCTTCAAGTCGGGAGGTCACGCGAGCTGCCGCCACCCCCACTCCCGGCCCCGAAATATCTACCCTCATGGCCTCCGCCGGCTCGTCAGTATGCCCGGGTTTTTGGGCGCCATAGCGTTGAAACGCCTGCTGGAGGACCGAGGGATCGGTCGTGAAATCCTGGAGCATGCGGAGTTCATTGGTGAGAGCGAGCACGGCGACCTCGTTGCCCGGCTTGAAGTTTTCCACTGCAAATTTCATCATCTGGGTTCGTGCCTCGGTCTGATTTTCCAGAGGCGTGTTGACCGCATCTAGCAAAATGACAGTGGGCGGACCGCTGGGCGAGCGGTACTCAGGACGATTCGAGTAGACACCCGGTGACAGCGCGGGCGCTGCTGGCTTTGCAGTCTGATTGGGCGGAGTAAAGACGGATATTTTCTGCGGCTTGCCCTTTTCCGCGACGGTGAAGTCGGTCGGTTTCAACCCGAGCACAGGCTGGCCGTGCTTGTCGGTCACCACTACATCAACCAGCACCAGGCGGCTGCTGACACGGATCGTAAGGCCGGGCACCTGACCCGATTCTTGGGGAGCTAGAGCTGGCAGGGGCGCCGCCAGCAAAAGACAAAGCATTACAGCCAGCCACTGGGGCCTGATCTTCCTGAACATGGCCTTTCCTCAGATCTCGCCCGTGGTACACCTCTTCGCCACAATGAGGAAAGTATATACCTTGCAGCCTGAGATTCCGCGCGGATAGTCCGCCTCAGTCAACATCCCTGAATGCGGCAGCCTGGGGCATTGTCCCGCCTCCGCTATCTTGCTGTTTCTGCCAGTCAGCTTCGCTGAGCACGGTGATCGTCTCCATCTTCTTCTTTTTCAGACCAGCATTGATGGCGGGTAGCTCCGCGTCCGTGACCTTGTGAAAGTCCGTGATGACGTCTTCCAGTTCCTTTGCGAGCGAAGCGGCGCGAGCGGTCTGTTCTGCGGTCGGCCGCCCATTGTAGCCGTTTACGTCGCCATACACTTCGCCGAGATGTTCGCGGATTCGTTCCTCTCCCGTGATCGCGCCGCCTTCCTTGGTGGCAACGATCTTGGAACGCAAATCTCCCGACTGATCCGCCAGATGCTCCAGACGGGTGCGGAGAGCGTCCTTGGCGGGGAGTTTGGCGGCATCGGCGCTTGCGGCATCGCGAACCCCCTCAATTGCGGCCACTCCGTAAGTCATGTAGCTCATGGTCTTGCTTAGTTGCATCACCAGGTCGAATTGTGCCTTACGGTCTTCCACTGTGTAGGTGGCGCGAGGATCAAGAACCACGTGCAGGGGCATCGTGTACACGTTGTCACCCTTGATCATTTTTACGGTGTAAGTGCCGGGAAGAACCAGCGGCCCTTGCGCCGCGGCGAATAAAGCACTCGCCGCCGGAGGAACCGTAGGAGGCTTCAGCCGCATCGACCACGTAGCCCGGTTCAGCCCTCGATGCTTGCTGCTGGGGATGGTATCCACTAACT
The DNA here is from genome assembly GCA_963845725.1 of uncultured Acidobacteriota bacterium. Classification (GTDB taxonomy): domain Bacteria; phylum Acidobacteriota; class Terriglobia; order Terriglobales; family Acidobacteriaceae; genus JABCZH01. The sequence continues at coordinate 208,394 of CAWJTC010000004.1, read as the reverse complement.
TGCCGTCCTGGTCAAGAATCTCAATTTTGAGATCGCCGAAAATGTGCCGGCGCTTCTGATAGTAGTTGATGAATGCGTCGGTAGGCCGGCTGGGACCATTGAAGGTTTCGTCGCCCTCCGCCCAGCCGCCATTGGCCTGCACGTACTGGATCGCTTGGCGGCCGGGAAGTAAGACCGCATCTTTCGCCATCAGGTCTGGGGTAAGTGCGCGAAGCGAGGAAATGTCATCGATAATCCAGATGCCGCGGCCGTGCGTGGCCAGCACCAGATCAGAATCGCGTGCCTGCACCACCATGTCGTCGACCGGCACAGAAGGGAAATTGCTAGCTTTGTACTGGGCCCAGTGCTGGCCCTCGTCATAGGACATCCAAAGCCCCATCTCCGTGCCCAGAAACAGCAGATTTGGCTTGACCGTGTCTTGCGTGATTACGTGGGCATAGCCGACGACGCCATCTTCCTGAACATTCAACGGAGTCCAGGTTGCGCCGTAGTCGGCAGTTTTGTAAGCATAAGGTTTCATGTCGCCGAAGGTGTGGCGATCGAACGTAGCGTACGCCGTGCCTTCGTCAAAGCGGCTGGCTACGACCGTCGAAACCCAGGAATTTTTCGGTAGTCCGGGAATGTTGCCTACAACATTGGTCCAGGTTTTCGCCCCGTCGCGGGTGATTTGTAGATTTCCATCGTCGGTTCCCACCCAGATGATTTGCCCGTTCTTCGGCGATTCCGAAACGGAATAAATGCAGGTGTGCATTTCCGCAAAGGAGTTGTCCACGGTAACTCCTCCGGATTCCTCCTGCTTCTGTTTCTCGGGATCATTGGTGGTCAAGTCAGGAGAAATGCGCTCCCAGGATTGTCCATGATCGCGCGAGCGGAACAGAAACTGCGCCGCAATGTAGATCGTCCCCTTTTCGTTGGGGCTCATGTAAATGGGAGCGTTCCAGTTGAATCGCAGCTTCTTCTCGTTGTAGTCGGGAAAAGGTTTGATGCTGCGAACCTCCAGAGTGTGCCGGTTGATGCGGCCGATCTCTCCCCCTTGCGACTCCGCGTAGATGTAGTTGGGATCGGAAGGATCTTCAAACGCCCAGAAGCCATCCCCGCCGTAGACGTTTTCCCAGCGCGAATTGCTGACGCCGCCCGGATAAGACGAATCGCCGACCCAGACGCTGTTGTCCTGCAATCCGCCATATACGTGATAAGGATTCGCGTTGTCCACGCTCACGTGGTAGAACTGCGAAATCGGCAGATTGAGCTGATGTTTCCAGCGAGTACCACCGTCCTCGCTGCGCCACAGGCCGCCGTCGTCACTGGCGAAAATCATGTTGGGATTCTTGGGATTGATCCACACATCATGGAAATCGCCGTGAGCATTGGCCACGAAACTGAAACTGCGACCGCCGTTGACACTCAGCAGCAGCCCAAGATCCACTTTGAAAACCTTATTTTCGTTCTTAGGATCGACAATCAGATTGCCGAAATAAAAGGGCCGCCAAATCACATACTGGCTGGCATCGAGCTTATTCCAGCTTTGTCCGCTGTCGTCGGAACGAAACAGCGCGCTTTTCTTCGACTCGATCATCGCGTAAACCACTTCGGGCTTCGAAGGCGCAACCGCCAGCGCGATTCGTCCGTAAGGCTTGTCGGGAAGGCCTTTGCTGTTGCTGGCGGTAAGTTCAGTCCAGGAGTCGCCGCCGTCAGTCGATTTGAAAAGGCCACTCCCCGGGCCGCCGGAGCGGAAAGTCCAGCCCTGGCGCCGGAAGTCCCACATATCGGCAAAAATTGTTTCCGGTGCTTGGGGACTGCTGGCGAGCATCCCGCAGCCGGTTGAGCCGTTGGCTCCGGCCAGAACTTTTTTCCACGTCTTGCCGCCATCGGTAGTTTTGTAGACGCCGCGCTCGTCATTGTCATTCCAGAGATGGCCGGTGGCACACGCGAGAACGACGTTGCTGTCTTTGGGGTCAACCAGGATCTTGGCGATATGCTCGGAATCCTTCAATCCCATGTTGGTCCAATTTTCGCCGCCATCGGTGGATTTGTAGATGCCATCGCCAATCGAGACGCTATTTCTTGTCCAGCTTTCGCCCGTACCGACCCAAACGGTGCTGGGATTGGATTGCTCGATGGCGACCGCGCCAATCGACTGCACCGGCTGCCGGTCGAAGACCGGCCGGAAGGTTGTGCCTCCATTGATCGACTTCCACACTCCGCCGCTGGCCGCGCCAACGAATACAGTCACGCGCCCGTTCTTCTCGATCGCATCCACGGCCGCGATGCGCCCGCTCATGGTGGCGGAGCCGATGTTGCGGATCGGCAGACCAGAAATCGTGGCAGCGTCAAACTTGAAGGCCTGCTGCGCAGTTGCGGCGACGCACAGGGGCAGAGCGATGGCAGGTACCAGTAATCTTTTGAACCAATGGGAAAGATGGGCAGCATTAAGAATCATTGAGAGTCCTCTTGGATGTGGCGAAATCATGGGCATGTTTCCGGTCACGGTTTCTTGGTTTCTTCCTTCTTCAGCGAGGCAGGAACCGCGAACTCGGAATTTTCCAGCGGTACGTTCACTTCAATTTTCTCGACAGTGATGGTCTGCCATTGCGTGGGATCGTTCTTCGGCCCTGAGGAGATCGAATAGGGGTACATGACTCCGTTGACCGGCTTATAAGACCCCATTTCGCTGGCGCTTTCCTTCACCGAGCCGCGAATAAACTCCTGGGTTTCGCGGCGGATCTCCAGGTAGGTATCCGGGTCCAGGTAGTAATAAAGAATGTCATCGTCCTTGAGGGTGACTTTCAGCCGAAGGGCGTCATCGCCATCCACGGTGTCGTGGCCGAGATATTCGATGGTATTGCCCTTCTCTTTGTAGTTGACCATGGGGCCGTCAAAGTCGGAATCAATCAGCAGGTCACGCAAGTCGTCTTCGCCCAAAAGTTGTGGATCTTTGCGCCCGCCGAAAGGCTGAATCTGCCAGCCGGCGCTGCCATCGTAAGCCTGCACTGCGGTCATGCTTTGCAGTGAAAAAGTCTCGCGCACTAGATTGGGACGGGTATTCTCCTGGGTGACGGTGCCGACGAATCCGCCGGGAAGCAACGCTTTGCCAGTCATTCGATACGTCTTAATGGCCTCGATCCTTTCCATTCCACCTTTGGCCTCAATGTTTTTTGCAACCAATTCATCGGCGGTTTGCGCGAAGGATACAAGGCTCAAACACAAAGCCGCGGGCAACAGCAACAGTCGGCAACGCATGCGTGCTCCAATCTGAAGAAAAGAGAGATTCCCTGCGAGAAAAGACACTTTACTCCTATTGGACGTAGTTGCCAAGCCGAGGGTAGCAAGGGGTGGTGAGCTGTTTTGAAACAGCCCAGTACCAGGGTTACATTGAAGCTCTTTGCGCCCTTGGCGATTGCTCTGCGTACTTTGCGGTTAAGAGCCTCTGACCGTGAAGGGCGCAAAGTTGTTTCGCCAAGCACGCAAAGAAAAACCCAACCCTATCCGTTCCGTCTTTGACTCCATCTGTCTTCTTCGATAGCCTAATCGTTCTGAAATGTCCTCCAACGCTCCAGCCATCTCGGTCCACGGCCTGAAGAAGTCCTATGGCGATGTTCACGCGGTGCAGGGAATTGATTTCGAAATCCAGGCCGGAGAAGTCTTCGGACTCCTCGGACCCAACGGCGCAGGCAAGACCACGACGGTAGAAATTCTCGAAGGCCTTCGCCCGCGTTCCGCCGGTCAGGTTGCCGTCCTTGGATTCGATCCCGACACGCAGCGGCAGAGTCTCAAAGATCGCATCGGAGTTTGTCTACAGGCAACGAACCTGCCGGATAAGATTCGGGTTCATGAGGCGTTGCAGGTGTTTTCGTCGTTCTACACCCGTCATACCGACCTGAATCAACTGCTTCGCCGTCTGCAACTCGAAGAGAAGCGCGACGCCTTCTACGGAACGCTCTCTGGCGGCCAGAAACAGCGGCTGGCGCTGGCCCTGGCTTTGGTCAACGACCCGCAACTGATTTTTTTGGATGAGCCTACCACAGGTCTCGATCCGCAGGTCCGCGCGGAAATCCATACTTTGCTGGAAGAACTCAAAAAGGAACACCGCACCATCCTGATGACCACCCATTACATAGAAGAGGCTGAGCGACTGTGCGATCGAGTGGCCATCGTTGATGCGGGCAAGATCATCGCGCTTGACACGCCTGGCCGCCTGCAACAGCAAAGCCGCCATGCCTCAAGCATCGTGGTCACCTGCGCCGAGCCATTTCCGTTGGACCGTCCCGCGTGGGCGGAAGCCACGCAGACCGCTGTCGACTCCACTGGCCGCACCCTTACCGTGCATTCTCGCCGCCCCGCCGCGACACTGGTTGATCTGGTGAAGTGGATTGATCAACAAGGTCTGGAGCTTACTGACGTTCATCTCAAACAGCCCACGCTCGAAGATGTCTTCATCGAGCTCACCGGAAAGAGTCTGCGCGAATGAATGCCTACAAAGCACTGATCGCGCTGGATGTGAAGCTGGCTCTGCGTAACCGGTCTGTGCTGTTCTTTAACTATCTGTTCCCGCTGACCTTCTTCTTTGTGTTCGCACAGGCCTTTCACGCCGAGCGCGGCGCCGGCATGACCATTGTTATTGCCATGGTGCTGATCATCGGCATTCTGGGCAACGGATTATTTGGCGCCGGCATGCGCGCCGTGCAGGAGCGCGAAGCCAACATCCTGCGGCGCTACAAAGTCACGCCTATTTCCCCGGCGCCTTTGCTGATTGCATCCACCGTGACCGGCTGGATCATCTTCATGCCCTACGTGTTCGTAATGTTTGGCCTGGCGCATTTCATTTACGGCATGCCCTGGCCGAAAAGCATGGGCTCGATCGTGCTCTTTGTCTCAGTTGGCATCGTTGGATTTCGCGCCATAGGTTCGATCCTGGCCGCGGTCGCCAACTCCATGCAGGAAAGCCAGATTCTGGTCCAGTTGGTCTATCTCCCCATGTTGTTCCTAAGCGGCGCAACCTTCCCGTTGGCGATGTTTCCGCCGTGGCTGCTGGTGGCCACGCAGTTTTTGCCCGCCACTTATCTCGTCACCGGTGTCCAGGCGATGCTGATGCGGGATGAAGGCATCACCTCGAACCTGGAGCCAGTGGCGGCGCTGGTGCTGACCACCGTGGTGGGGCTGTTTATCGCCTACAAACTTTTCCGCTGGGAGAAGGAAGAAAAGATCCGCAATTCGGCCAAGCTGTGGATCGCAGCGGTGATGGCGCCATTTCGTGTGCCTCGGCCTCTGGCAGATGCACACCAACAGCAATGTCGAAAAGACCAAAATACTCCAGCGAGAGCTTAATCGCAGCGAGACTTTCCTGATTCGCGGAGCCCGCATTTTTGTCGGTGACGGCACCGTGATTGAGAATGGAGCCGTGCTGGTCCGCGGCGGCAAGATTGCGGAAGTCTACCAGGGCAATGGGCCAGACCCGAAGACGGTGAACGCGGAAGTGGTGGAAGCCGCCGGGAAAACTATTCTGCCCGGTTTGATCGATGTTCACGTGCATCTCGGCGCACCTGCTGGTTTCTATCCTGATATGGCGTCTTACAACCCTGACAAGATGATGTTGCGCAATCTGGCCGCCTATCTATACAGCGGCGTCACCACGGTTCGCAGCGTTGGCGACGGGCTCGACGGCATTCTGAAGGCCCGTTCGGAGGTCAACAGCGGAGAAATGTTGGGCGCGGAACTATTCACTTGCGGCCCGCTGTTTACCGCGAAGGGTGGCCACGGGACAGAATATTTCAAGCAGCTTCCACCCGCAATTCGCGAGAGGGCAGAGCAGCAGTTCACACGCATTCCTACGTCTCCCGAAGAAGCGCGCAAGCAGGTGGATAATCTGAAGAGCCGGGGCGTGGATTGTATCAAGGCGATTCTGGAATCTGGAGCTGGCGGCCACGTGTTCAACCACCTTGATCCTGGGATTTTTGCCGCGATCGCTCAAGAAGCTCATGCCGACGATCTGCCGCTCGCGGTTCATACCGGCGACGTGAGTGACGTGACCGAAGCCGTGCAAGCCCAGGCCAATTCCATCGAACACGGATCATTTCCGCGAGGAGATTCCAGATGCGCTGTTCGAACAGATGGCCCGGCAGGGGACATTCTACGATCCCACTTTGAGCGTGGGCGAAGCCTTCAAGGATTTCGCGGCAGGGAAGACCGATTTGCTCAAGCGTTCTTTGGTGCAGCAAGTCGGGCCACCGGAATTGTTAAAGGGAACCGAGGAGGCGATGGCGTCCAAAGACACAGAAGAGATTCGTGCTTCGATTGCGCAATATCCCATTGACATGCAGATCGCAACTGCGAACCTGAAACGCGCATACGAGCACAAAGTCTTGCTGGTCACGGGAAGCGACGCTGGGAATTATCTCGTCGTCCACGGTCCGACCGTGCAACGCGAGTTGGAGTTATGGGTGCAAGCCGGAATTCCGCCGGCGGTTGCTCTGCAAGCCGCTACATTCAACGCAGCGCGGCTGCTGCGGGCCGACGCGCACATCGGTTCCATTCGCCCCGGCCACGACGCTGATCTGCTGATCGTCGATGGTAATCCGCTTCGAGGACATCACTGCGACCGAACAGATTTCGTCGGTTGTGTTCAAGGGCGAACGCGTCGACCGCAGCGGAATTGTTTGAGCAGCATTGAGAGCGGCTAGGCGATCCCGAGCTTCTTCTGCATTTCTTCGAGCGACAAACCCTTCGTCTCCGGATACACGAATAACACCACAAAGAATTGCAGCACCATCATGGCCGCGAAGAATACGAACGGATAACCGCCTGACGAAGCCGCCAGCAGCGGAAACGTTCCGGAGATAAGAGCGTTCATGAACCAATGTGAAAAGCTGCCCAGACTCTGGCCCTTGGCCCGGACGGCGTTGGGAAAAACTTCCGCAAGGTACACCCAGATCACGGCTCCCTGCGAAAAAGCGAAAGAGGCGATGTATCCAATGAGCAGCGCGAGCAGCAGGTTCTGATGCTGGCCGGTAAAGAAAATCGCAGCAACCCCCGCCAGGCAGGCGGCCATGCCGACTGCGCCAATCAGCAGCAAGATCTTGCGCCCGATCTTATCGATGACCGCCATGGCGATGACGGTGAAAAGCAGGTTCGTGCCGCCAACCGCGACGGCTTGCAGGTTACCCGAGACCTTGCTGAATCCGGCGTGCGAGAAGATATCGTTCAGGTAATAAAGGATGGCGTTGATTCCGGAAAGCTGATTGAACATTCCGATGGTGACCGCCAGAAAAATCGGAAACAGATACTTCCGCGAAAACAAAGTCTCAGCAGCTTGCCGCTGCTCAGAATCGATGGAAGCAACGATCTCCCTGCAGTTCCCGTTCGAAGTCGATTTTCTCCCATGTTTTGCAGAACCATCCTGGCGTCGGCGATCCGCCCGCTCTTGACCAGCCAGCGCGGGCTGCGAGGAATCGCTGAACAACAAAATGAAGAAAAGGGCCGCGGGAATGCCGGTTACGCCCAACTCCCAGCGCCATTCCGACATGCCGAAACGTTGCAGCCCGATCAGATAATTCGAAAAATAGGCCATCAGGATTCCGAAGACGATATTGAACTGGAAGAATCCCACCAGACGCCCACGCAGTTTCGCGGGTGAAATCTCCGCGATGTACATCGGCCCGAGAACCGAAGATCCGCCGATCCCCAATCCTCCAATGAAGCGGAAAGACGATGAGGGCAGGCCAACTCCACGCCCCCGCGCATCCCACGGCAGAAACCAAATAAAGCACGGCCATAATTCGCAGGCTATCGCGGCGGCCATAGCGATCTCCGGGAAACCCGGCCAACATCGCGCCCAGGATCGTCCCTCCCAAAGCGCTGGCCACCGTGACGCCCAGCCCGCCCGGCGAAAGCTGGTAAGTCTGGGTGAGCGTGCTGGTGGCGCCGGAGATGACGGCGGTATCGAATCCGAACAGCAGTCCGCCCAGCGCGGCAACCGCCGTGCTTCTGGCCAGGTTCGGGTTCAAGGCTCATGCGCCTAGCGAGCTCCCGACAGATACTTCGCGGGAATCGGGGTATCCGGGGTTTCGTGTTGCCATTGCGCGCCGCTGATCCACCAGCGTTTGCCGTCGTTCATCAATTGAATGCTGTTGATGCCACGCGCAACTTGGGGATCATCGGGCGTCTTGCGGGATTCGTAACTGCTCCAGACGTTGGCGATGTTTCCGTAAATTTCAACGTGCTCTGCGATTTCGCGCTCAAAATGGCCATCCTTGCCGATCGCCGCCGCAACCATGTCCGTGAATTCCTGCAGGGTCATGGTGCGTGCCACGCCACGGCCATCTTTCACGCTCACGCTCACAAGTTGTGCCTGCGGCAGGAAAAGAGAACGGAAGCGGTCTAGATTCAACACTCTGTCCGGGCGGGCCAGAAATCGCGAGTATATGACGCCTGCACGACGGCTGAGGGCGATGCCACGTCCTCGGGGCGGGCCTTAATTCCCGCCGCGCTTTGCCCCGGAGCGAAACCACTTACGAACAGAGCCAGGCCGACACCACACCGGCACAAACTTCGGATGAACGATTTTCAATTTTTCCTCCACGATGCGAACGGTTGAACTCTACAAAATCGCTAGCCAACGCTTTGCGGCCAGCGGCCCAAGCGAATCTGACAGCCCACTGCTTCGACCGCAACTGCACTTCGCAACTCCGGGCCCAAGTCGAGCCGCCACATCGACCAGCGTTTCGATTCCTCTGGATGGCCGTAGATTTCCAACGATCCAGTTCAGCCTCGCCCGGACGGAGCATCACGCCAAATCCATCGAGCGGAACTGATAACCCGGCTCCGCAAGCCTTGATGTAGGCTTCCTTCGCAGTCCAGCAAGCGAAGAAGTCGGCAAATTGCTGATCCGCGGGCTGCGATCGCAGCCACTCCGACTCCCTTTTCGAAAAGAAGCGCGCTGCCAGGGCCAGGGGTTCGAGGTTCTTCCGAACTCTTTCCACATCAACGCCCACGCGACCGGTGCGGGTGAGAGCAATCACGGTTGTGCCGTCGGTATGAGACAAATTGAAGTATAGGTCTCCTGCTGCGGCCAGTTCAGGCTTGCCATGCTCTGGTTGTGCGAAATCGCACCTCGCCGGGTGCGACCTGCACGTATCGGCCCAGAGCTATACGGAGAAGGGCGCGCGAAACAATAAACTGGATGCGCGGCTCGGGGACAAGGAATCTTGCCGCCCGGCTTAGTTCGTCTTTAGCGAGAAGCGGTAAGAGCCTGTCGACGGCCGCTTCCTGGGCGGTCAAGTCGATGTGCCAGACGTGAACCTCGTGGTCGCCGAGAACGCCGTCTAACTCGATCAGGTCCGAACCGACCGCCATCTTTGCCGATCTCCATTTTGCGTGCCGCCCTTGATCCCGTCACGCGCTCCGACTGACAAGCCGCAGGCTTTACATATCACGGACTCTGCACTGGCGCAAACCAACTTTTTCAGAGTAGCATCTGCGCGGGCCGTGTATTACAATTCGCTGCAATCCAGCCTGAGAAGAAGTGGGGTCTCCAGTTGAGCGTGTCCGGTTTACCCTCAGAGCGTTGGGAGCGCTGTATTCGTGATGAGAAGCCTGGCCGAGGTATTGCGCGAGAAGGAAACAGATCTGGCGCGGGTGCGCCAGGAGGTGGAAGCCTTGCGGTTCGTAGCGCCGCTGCTGTTGGAGACGGATGACCAATTCAGGCATTCCCTCGAATTGTCGGCGTCGAAAATTTCCGCTAAGAATCGCTGGCCGCTGGAAGTGGATAGTCCGTCCGGGGCATCGTCAGGCGCATAAGGCGGGGCGGGGTTTCGCCTTTTGAACGACAGCCAGCCTGCCCCCAAACCATGGAGGGTGATCCGGCCGAGTCTTGAAAGTGGCGGTGGAAACAAGGGCGGCAGCCGCAGCCCGTTATTGTGAAATGGAACTGGCAGTTGCGGAAAAAGCGTTGTTGGCGTTCGCGCCGATCAAACGTATCGTTCCAACCACCAGCACTAGAATCACCGCCAACATCACCGCGTATTCCGCAATATCTTGACCTTGGTCCTCAGACCAGAGCCTTCGAACCCACTTACTCATACTCCCCTCCACGTGTGGATCGTTTGTGCTGTCCATGATGCCGGGCTAGACGGCGGTTGTCAAATCGAACCTGTGGAAGCGCTGGCCAGGGAGTTCCTTGGCGCGGCGGGGAGCTTTAGAGTGAATGCGGACGCATGCCGTGCCCGATGGCAGGGGACGCACGATAGAAGGAAATGAGAAGCCGCCTCGTTCCCGGAGCGGCTTCCAAATCTATTTGGCCTTCTTCGCCTGCTCTAGCGCCCGGCGGCGCAGTTCCGGAGCGGGCAACTTTTCGCATTCGACAGGCAACTCAATTTCGTGAAATCTTTGGCCCGGCCCCGGACGCAAAGTGGCGTGGGGTCCATTCTTGTAGGATTTGTTGCGGTCGTGTTCAGAGAGGTGCGCGTGGACCAACCCATCCAGTTCCCCTTTTTGGTTGGTTATGACGGTCAACTTCATGACACGGTACCTCCCTGCAAATTGTGCCATCCGAATTCGGTGCTGGAGACATTGGTGACGGTTACAACATAGGTGACCATGGCGCCAGGACCCTCAAGGTAGAATCCATCCAATTGTTTGCCCTGATTGGACGCGACTAACCTTCCGAGGTTTCCGGGAGCGATGATTGAGGTGGGGAAGTTTGGGCCTGCAAGTTCCAAGCCCATGTCCTGGCCGTGGTCCCAGGAATATTCCCAGAGAGCGGACGCGCCAGGCGCCAATTCAGTGATCGGCCCTGCATTGTTCCATGACATAGTGCTGCCTCCTCTTCCCCGCTTAGCCGTTACAAAGCAAAACTGGCCAAGCGTCTGGTTTTCGAGGGGAATTTTACACCGTCAGATCAACGCAGCAACTCACCTACCGAGCGCGACGCATATTCCAGCACTCTGCCCGGAAGCACTCCCAGATAAATTGTTGCTACCAGGCTGATGGCCAGAGCGGCCCCGAGCCCCATGGGAATTCGCGGCACCGGAACTTCCAGCCGCGGTTCGCGCATGTACATCACAACAATAATTCGCAGGTAGTAGTACGCTCCCACCGCGCTGTTCAGTACTCCGATGATCACCAAGCCGACCAGGTTAGCCTGCAAGGCGGCGCTAAAGACGTAGAACTTGGCAAAGAATCCGCCGGTAATCGGAATGCCGATCAGCGACAAAAGAAAAATCGTCAATGTCGCGGCCAGCAGTGGGGACCGCCGTCCCAGGCCGGAATAATCTTCCAAAGTGACGTACCGTTCCCCGGCGCCGCCGAAGTGGCTGACCACCGCGAATGCGCCGACGTTCATGGCAGCATACGATGCCGTATAAAACATGACAGCCGGAATCCCGTTGTTGGGCAAAGCCGCTAACGCCACCAAAATATATCCGGCGTGGGCGATGGAAGAGTAGGCCAGCAAGCGCTTGACGTTGTTCTGCACCAGTGCGCTGATATTTCCAATAGTCATCGAAAGCGCAGCCACCACCCATATCAGCCCTACACGTCCCGGGGCATGGGCCTCGAACATGATGCGGAGCAAAACCGCAAAAACCGCAGCTTTGGGCGCGGTGGACATGAAGCCCACCACCGGCGATGGCGCACCTTCGTAGACGTCAGGCGTCCACACGTGAAACGGAGCGGCAGCTACTTTGAATCCCAGGCCGACGAACATCAGCGCCACTCCGGCGTAGGCAAGAAGGGGAATTTGACCCGAACGCAGAACCTCGCTGATGGTCGCAATGCTGGTCGAACCGGTGGCTCCGAACATCAGCGCGACGCCATACAGGAAGAATGCCGTGGCGAATGATCCCAACAGAAAGTACTTGACCGACGATTCGCTGCTGGTGGCCTCGCGCCGCCGGAAGCCGGCCAGGACGTAAGTCGAGATCGACGAGATTTCAAGCGCAATAAAGATGAGGACCAGTTCCACCGCCGACGACATCAGGCTCATCCCGACCGCGCCAAACAAAATTAACGCGTAGTACTCACCCGCGCGAATCTCCTGCACCTGCAGGTACTCAAAAGAAGTGAGGATAACCACCGCCGTTACCGCCGCCACCAGAAAGTGAAAGAAGACGCTGAATGAGTCGACCTGCACCATGTTCCAGAATGCAAAGCCAGGATATTGCGCCTGGATGAGGGTAGCGGCCAGTGCTGCGAGCGAGCCAACCAGCGCAATCGACCCCAAAGTCTTCTCGATGCGGCGTCCTTCGGCGGCGGCATCCACGACCATTACGATCATGCCAAAGACCGTGAGCACGATCTCAGGCAGCAAGCGCATATAGTCGGCAAATTGCGGCAGCATGGTGGCGCTGTTCACTGTCCCACCACCTTGCTGGCCAATTGAGTGAATGGAGCCAGTGCGGAGTGAACCGCGGGATCGATCGCATTCAGCCAAATCAGTGGAGCCACGCCCATTACCAGCGCGGCGACAGCAGGAGGCCAAAGCGCTGCCCGCTCGCGGCCATCAAGGTCGGGCAAAGTCTGGTTGACTTCATGTGTTACTTTGCCGAAAAAGACCCGCTGGTACATCCAGAGTAAATAGCACGCACTCCAGATCACGCCTGTAGCGCCCAAAACGCCATAGATCGCCTGATCGCGAAAAGCTCCGCTCAATACCAGGAATTCACCGATGAACCCGTTCAACAGAGGCAAGCCAACTGAGGCCAGCGTGACGAACAGAAAAAACGCCGCGTAGATCGGCATGGGACTGGCCAGGCCCCCAAACTCGGCAATCTCATAAGTGTGCCTACGCTCGTAGAGAACCCCTGCCAGCATGAAGAGCGCGCCGGTAGAGACGCCGTGGGCGAGCATGATGAACATGGCTCCGTCCAGCCCCGCCTGCGTAAAGCTGAAAATCCCCAGCACCACGAATCCCAAGTGGCTGATGGAAGAATAGGCAATCAGCTTTTTTAAGTTGGGCTGCACCATGGCGACCAGCGCGCCGTAAATGATGCCGATCAGCGCCAGGATCATGACCCACCAGGCGTTGCTGCGCGACTGCTCGGGGAAAAGACCCAGATCGAAGCGCAACATGCCATACGTTCCCATCTTCAGCAAAACTCCGGCAAGCAGGACCGAGCCGGCAGTCGGGGCTTCGACGTGCGCGTCCGGCAGCCACGTGTGAAAGGGAAACAACGGTACTTTGACCGCGAACGCAATAAAAAATCCCAAGAAGAGCCAAGGCGCAGCCGCAGCAAAGCCTGCGACTTGTCCGCTACGGATCGCCGCCTGCACGCTGACAAAGTCGAATGTTCCGGTCTTCGCGTATAGCCACAAGATCGCCGCCAGCATGAACATCGAAGCGATCATGGTGTACATGAAGAACTTCACCGCTGCGTACACCTTGCGCCCATGGCCGTACATGCCGATGAGCAACGCCATCGGAATCAGCGTAGCTTCCCAGAAAAAATAGAACAGGAACAGGTCGAGGGCTGTGAACACGCCGATCAGCGCGGTTTCCATGATCAGCAGCAGGATGAAAAATTCTTTGACCCGGTCGTGGATCGATTTCCACGAAATCAGCACGCAGAGCGGCGTGAGAAATGTGGTGAGCACCACCAGCCACGCGGAAATGCCATCCACGCCCATGTGGTAATGAATGTTGGGATTCGAAATCCACGGGTGGTTGACTTCAAATTGAAATCCCGCAAGATTGCGCGCCAGATACACTGGCAGATGCAGCGAGAGCACGAAATCGAGGAGCGTTACTACCAGCGCAAACAGGCGAATGTCGCGATCGCGCCTCGGGAACACCAGCAGCAGTAGGGCCCCAGCCAGGGGAACAAAGGTGATTAGCGTCAGGATCGAGCTGTCGAGAGCTGTGGTCATCGAGTCCCCGTCCACACCATATAAAAGATGACCGCCGCAGCCCCTGCCGCGATCCAGCCGGCGTAGGAGCGGATGTTCCCGGATTGCATGTGCCGCACTTCGTCGGAAACCTCCCGCGCGCCCTCGGCGCTGTTGTTTACGGTCGCGTCAATCACGTCCTGGTCGACTCCGTGCCACAACAATTTTGTCGAACCATCGATCAAAGGTTTGACGAACACGACCGCGTAAAGTTGATCCACCCAGTACTTGTTCAGGACAGCCTGATAGAAGCCGCCGAGTGACATGGCAATCTTTCGCGGAAGTTCGGGCCGCCGTTGGTAGAGTTGCCAGGCGAGAAGAAAACCGAGCAGAGCAGCGCCGACGGAAATCCCCGTAAGCAATCCTTCCGATGAGTTTTCCTTCCTGGGTTCGGCCGGCGCTGCCGGTGCTTCGGCCGTCGAACTCACGCTTGCTTCTGAATGAAATACCGGCGACAGGAATTTGTCGAAACGTTGGCTACCAATCCATCCGCCACAGACTGAAAGCAGCGCCAAAATGACCAGCGGCACCAGCATAACTGCGGGACTCTCGTGAATGCCGCCGTGGCCGTGAGCACCATGGCCATGACTTTCTTCCGCGTGTTCTTCCCCGCGGTACTCGCCAAAGAAAGTCATGAACCACTGCCGGAACATATAAAACGCTGTCAGAAAAGCGGTGAACACGCCAATCGCCCAATACACCCAGCTTCCATAAGGACTGGAGTACGCCTGCCATAGAATCGCGTCTTTGCTGAAAAATCCCGCGAAGGGCGGAAAGCCGGCGATAGCGAAGGTCGCCGCGGTCATGGTCCAGAAAGTCCATGGAATCTTGGTTCGCAGACCACCCATACGGCGCATATCCTGTTCACCACCGACTGCGTGAATCACCGAGCCCGCCGCCAGGAACAGCAAGCCTTTAAAGAACGCGTGGGTCATCAAGTGAAAAATGCCAGCGGAAAACGCTCCCACCCCGCAGGCCATGAACATGTAACCCAATTGCGAGATCGTAGAATAGGCGAGCACTTTCTTAATATCGGTCTGGCAGATGCCAATCGTTGCGGCAAACAACGCTGTCAATGTGCCGATGATAGCCACCACCATCATCGCCATCGGAGCGCGCTCGAAAATCAAATGCGACCGCGAGACCATGTAGACGCCCGCCGTCACCATGGTGGCAGCATGAATGAGAGCGGAGACCGGGGTGGGACCCTCCATGGCATCGGGCAGCCAAACGTAAAGCGGAATCTGTGCCGACTTTCCTGCCGCACCCACCATCAGCAGCAAACCAATGGCGGTGAGCAAGCCTGCGCCGCCAATCTCCGGAGCGATCGGCGTCACCTGCTGCGCCACCCGCACAAAATTGAGCGATCCGAAATGCTGAATCATCAGGAACAAAGCAATCAGAAATCCGAAGTCGCCGATGCGATTGACGATGAACGCCTTCTTGCCAGCTGATGCTGCGGAATCCTTGGTGAACCAGAATCCGATCAGCAGATAGGACGCGAGGCCGACGCCTTCCCAACCGATAAACATGACCAGGTAATTGCTGGCCAGCACCAGGGTCAGCATGAAAAACATGAACAGGTTCAGATAGGCGAAGAAGCGGTAGAATCCGCCTTCTTCCCACATGTAGCCGACCGAATAAATGTGGATGAGGAAGCCCACGCCGGTCACCACCAGCAGCATGACGAGTGAAAGCTGGTCCAGATAAAAAGCGAAATCAACTTGAAACTCTCCGGCGCGAATCCATGTGGCCAGGGTTTCGATGTGAGGCGTGCTCAGGGAAGAGAATTGAGCGGCAATCCACAGCACCATGGCGAACGCCGCGCCGCTGAACAGAAGCGCAACAGTCACCACCGTCTGCCGGGAGAAGCGTTTCCCGAAAAGCCCATTGATGGCAGCGCCGATCAACGGCAGCACCGGAATCAGCCAGAGATGCAGGTCGGGCGTCATAGTTTGAGCAGGTTCACCTGGTCCACGTTCAAAGTCTCCCGCGTGCGGTAGACGGCAATAATGATCGCCAGTCCCACCGCTGCTTCCGCTGCCGCGACTACCATGACAAAGAACACGAATACCTGCCCGCTCAACGCCTTCCACTGCGCGGCAAAGGCGACGAACGAAAGATTCACGCCGTTGAGCATGAGCTCGATCGACAGGAAGATAGTGATAAGATTGCGCTTGATCAGAAACCCGGTCACGCCGCAGGCGAAGAGGATCCCACCCAGAATCAGGTAATAGGAGATTGGCACCATTAGTCTCGCCTCCCAGCCGATCCCGGCGGTGCTGCCAGAACTACGGCCCCCATGATGGCAATCAGCACCAGCACTGAGGTGACTTCAAAGGGCAGCAGGTATTCATGGAAGAGCAGCCATGCAATCGTCTTTGGCGGCCCGGGCAGCGCGCCCACGGCGATTGACTGTGTTCCCGAATGCTCGAGCAGCACCCACGCGATCAGCAAGCTTCCGATCAGCATTCCGGGAATGCCGAAGATGATCGCCACCCGGCTGCCTTTGGTTCGTTCTTCGACTCCGGCGTTCAGCAGCATGATGACGAAAACAAACAGAACCATGACTGCGCCGGCATAGACGATCACCTGCACGGCCGCCACGAACTCTGCGCCTAGCAACAGATATTCCGCTGCCAGCGATCCCATGACCACGACCAGCGACAACGCGCTGTTGATGGGGTGCCGTTGCACCAACAGATTGACCGCGCCTGCCACGCAGACGGCCCCGAACGCGAGAAATAGAATCAGGTGAAGCATCAGTCACATTTCCGAGAACTAAAAACCGGGAACTTTCTCAAACTTAAATCGCTACGACCAGCGCCGTTACTACCAGATTCGCAATCGCCAGCGGCAGCAAGAACTTCCAGCCAAATGCCATGAGTTGGTCATAACGGAAACGCGGCAACGTGCCGCGCACCCATATATACACAAACAGAAACCCGAAAACCCGCAGGCCGAACCAGAACACCGGCAGCAGCGACCGCAATAACGCTGGTCCGAAGAGCGGCCCCTGCCAGCCGCCAAGAAACAGCAACGACGCCAGGCAGGCCACGGTAATCATGTTGGCGTATTCGGCCATGAAAAACATGGCAAACTTCAGCGAGCTGTATTCAGTGTGGTAACCCGCGACCAATTCGGTTTCGGCTTCGGGCAAATCGAACGGGATGCGGTTGGTCTCCGCATAAGCCGCCATCAGATAGATAAAGAATGCAACGAACTGGGGAAAAATGTTCCATCGCGGAATGAATCCCCAATAGGTTCCCGACTGCGCATTCACGATCTCCCGCAGGCTGAAGCTGCCGCATAGAATTAGAACGCCCACCAGCGACAGGCCCAGAGCGATCTCATAGCTCACCATCTGCGCGCTGGCCCGCAATCCGCCGAGCAGGGAATATTTGCTGTTTGAGGACCATCCCGCCAAAGCCACGCCGTAGACCCCAAGCGAGGTGACGCCCAGAATGATCAGCAGGCCGATGTTGACGTCAGTAATCTGCAGCGAGGTCTGAATTCCGCCGATGGAGATCGAGTTGCCAACCGGAATTACAGCGATCGAAGTGAGCGCGAACACCAGCGCCAGCATCGGCGCTGCGATATAAAGCGGCTTGTACACATGGGGAGGAATCAGGTCCTCTTTGAACAGAAACTTCACGCCGTCAGCTAGGGGTTGTAGCAGGCCGAATGGGCCGACCCGCGTGGGGCCCCAACGATTCTGAATGTGACCCACGACTTTCCGTTCCAGCCACACGGTATAGGCCACTGCCGTGAGCAACAGCGCCAGCGCGATTACAGTCTTGATCAGCGAAATCGCGACGAAAGTTTCAACGCTTAACAATGCAGATCTTCCCTCGACAGCTTCAGTAAATGCTTACAGAAACGGCGCCACAAGACTTAATCCGCCGCGACTTCCTCGGCCGGCTGCTTCTGCCGGTTCTCAATCACCGAGTTCAGGGCACGCGAGTAACGCCCCAAGGTTCCGGACGTAAACAAAGTATCGTTTGCCGGTGCGATCAATCCGGGATCGTGCTGTGCCCCGGCTCCGCTATCTGCCAAGTTTGTGTGCTGATCATTTCCGGCCAGAAGGTTGGCGCGGGAAACGTTGTATCCGGGCACCAGCCTCTGGATTTCATCCAGAATCGCCGTTGGGTCAAAGGGACTCATCTTGGGTTCCAACCCCTGTGCTTCGAGCCAGACTGCATGGCGATCCGCTTCCCCCGACTGCGCCCCGCGCGATTGACCCATATCAGCCTGGGTACCGCGGCCAAAGCGGACTAACTTGTGCACATCGAACTCCATTGCATCCGCGACGCGCACAATCATTTCAAAGTCGGACTTAACCCCTGTGACCTCGCCGGCTTTTTGCAGGAACTGCAAATCCCCGCAGGTGTTGGTGAATGTTCCTGACTTTTCGTAGGCGTTGGCGGCGGGCAAAACTACGTCTGCGATTATCCCAGTTTCGGTGAGGAACATATCCTGCACCACCACAAAACTTTGTGAAAAGCTGAAGGGATCGATCCCCAGCCGTCCCACCGGATTCGCACCCACTACATAAAACGCTTTCAAATTACCGGCCTTTGCGCTCTCGACCATCTGCGGCAGGGTGAGACCCGGCGCTTGGGGAACACCACCCCACTCTTCGTGCCACTTGCCGGCCGCTACAACTGGGTGATAACCCGGCAGAAGGTCGGGATAGAGTCCCATATCGGCTGCGCCACGAGAGTTTGCATAATCACTGAGACAGACAAACTTCGCACCGGGCATGGCAAACCCAAACTTCATCAGCGAAGCAATATCCTGGCCGCGAATCTCCGATCCAAAGATGATGACGAGATTTTGCTCGCCGCGCAGCTTGTCGCGGAGCGCAGTCCAAGCGTCTCGAGTAGTTGTTTCGTTCGCGAGTGCACTGGTCGCGGAGTCGTCTCCCGCCAAGAACCCAGCGACTTTATCTTCGCTTCCGGCAGGAATCTGCATGAAACTTGCGGCTTGTCTGCGCAACTTGATCTCCCGCGAATTGATGACGTAGAGGCGCGCCTTATGCAGTCGCACATTGTTGCGAATTTGCCAGGCGAGCAACGGGTGCTGCTCAGTGGGGTCGTTGCCGATCAACAGCATTGCCGGCGCATTGAACACATCTCGCATGCTGGCGGTGGCTTCGGGCCTGCCGCGCAACGCCGCTGCCAGGGCAGGGAAGTCGGCGGTGCGGTGGTGGTCGATGTTATTGGTACCAAGCACCACACGGGTGAATTTTTGCAGCAGATAGTTTTCTTCGTTGGTGGTGCGAGTCGAACCGATCACGCCAATCGCTTGTCCGTTGGCACCGTTGCAAATCTCCTTGAAGCGTCGTCCGATCAAGTCGAAGGCTTCTTCCCAAGTGGAAGGCGTCAACCGCCCGTCTTTGCGAATCAGCGGCTGCGTGAGGCGGTCTTCGTGATTGGCAAAATCGAAGGCGTAACGGCCTTTCATGCACAGGAAATCGCCGTTGACCCCGCTCTTGTCGCGGTTGTCGCCGCGGACAATCTCCATGCCGGTGTCGGCCCGCCGCACGCCGAGTGTCGTCTTGCAGCCGTCGGCACAGTGCGTGCAGGCGGTGCCCACGTGCTTCATCTCCCAGGGCCGCGTCTTGTAACGATAGGCCCCCGAGGTAAGCGCGCCTACTGGGCAGATGTCGATGCACATGCCGCATTCTTCGCACTCAAGATGGTCTTCCTTATTGGGCGCGATGATGGAACTGACTCCCCGGTTCTGCACCCCCAGCGCCCAAACGTCCATGCCCTCACCGCAAACTCGTCACACAGCGAAAGCACAGAATGCAGCGTGGCCGGTCGAAGTAGACCACTGGCGACCACTGCTGCTCCTCGCGATGATTCTTGATGTCGATGAACTTCGACTCGGCCGCGCCGTAGGAGAACGTCATGTCCTGCAATTCGCATTCGCCGCCCGCATCGCACACCGGACAATCCAGCGGATGATTTCCCAGCAACATCTCGACCATCGATTTCCGTGCCTGATGGATCTCAGGCGTGTCCGTGCTCACCGCCATGCCTTCGCTGATGAACGTGGTGCATGCGGTCTGTAGCTTAGGCATCTTCTCAATCTTCACCAGACACATGCGGCATGCGCCCTGCGGGGATAGATTCGGGTAGTAGCAAAACGCGGGCACTTCGATGCCCGCACTCTTGCAGGCTTCGATCAGCAGCGTCCCCGCAGGCGCCGTGACTTTCTTCCCGTCGACTGTGATGTTTACGTCAGCCATAAAAAATCGTCGTTTGTCCTTGGTCGTCGGGTCGTTCGCCAGAATCGTAGGTCGAGTGCGCTAACGACCAACGACGGACGACCAACGACATTACTCTAAGCCACCACCATCTCCGCTCCTACCTGCTCAAACGGGCAGGGTTTTCCATCCAGATGGTCCTCAAATTCTTTTCTGAATTTCTTTACGATCGAAATCGTCGGCATGGCCGCCGCGTCGCCCAGCGGGCAGAACGTGCGCCCCAGCATGTTTTCCGAGAGGTACTGAATGTTGTCGATGTCCTTCTTCACCCCACCGCCGGAATGAAACCGGGTCAGGGTCTTTTTCAGCCAGTCCGTTCCTTCGCGGCAGGGAATGCACCAGCCGCAGCTCTCGTGTTGGTAGAACTTCATAATGCGCAAGGCGAACTTCACCATGCAGGTGGAGTCATCCACCACCACCAGGCCTCCGGAGCCCAGCATGGAACCGGCTTTCGCCATGGAATCGAAATCCATGGAAACATCGATCTCTTCCGGAGTCAGCACCGGACTACTCGACCCTCCTGGGACCACGGCCTTTAATGTGCGGCCGCTGGGAATGCCTCCGCCCACGTCGTAGATCATCTTCTTGAGGTTGTATCCCATGGGCAGTTCATACACGCCCGGCCGATTCAAGTGGCCGCTCAAACAGAACAAGCGCGTGCCGCCGTTTTTCGGCGGACCCAATTTGGCGTACCAGTCTGCGCCACCAAGAATGATGGGCGGAACGCTGGCCAGAGTTTCAGCGTTATTGATGACTGTCGGTCCGCCCCAAAGCCCCACCACCGCCGGGAACGGCGGCCTGATTCGCGGAATGCCGCGCTTGCCTTCGAGCGATTCCATCAGCGCCGATTCTTCACCCACTTCGTAGGCTCCTGCACCGCCGTGCCAGTAAATTTCAAAGTCCTGGCCGCTGCCGAAGATGTTCTTGCCTAGAAATCCCTTAGCGTAGGCATCGCGAATCGCCTTCTGCATGATCTCCAGCAAATAGCGGTACTCGCCACGAATATAGATGTACCCGGTTTTGGCGCCTACTGCGAGGCCGGCGATCATTACGCCCTCGATCACGGCGTGCGGATCGTGCTCAAAAATCAGGCGGTCTTTGCAGGTACCGGGCTCGCTCTCGTCGCCATTGCACAAAATGTATTTCGGTTTGGCCGATTGCTTGGGCACGAACGACCACTTCAGCCCAGTGTTGAAGCCGGCCCCGCCGCGCCCGCGCAGACCGGAATCTTTCACCATGGTGATGATGTCCTCCGGTTTCATGGCCAGCGCTTTCTGCACAGCCTTGTAGCCATCGAGCTGCAGGTAGCGTTCGATGTCGGTCGCACCCTGGCCAAAGCGCCGGGAAACGACCTTGACTTCATCGGGATGGGAAACCAAGTCAGCCATTTCCGGATTGACTTATTGAATCAATGACTCATTGAATCAATGACTCAATAATTTACTGCGTTCCTTCCCTTTTGTACTCGTCCAACACTTTGTCCATCTTTTCTGTGGTCAAGTTCTCGTGAAAATCGTAGTTCACCTGCACCGCTGGCGCCCAACTGCAAGCACCAATGCATTCCACTTCTTCCAGGGAAAACATTCCGTCCGGAGTTGTGCCTTTGTGGCCAATACCGAGCCGATGCTTGCAGTGATCCAGAATTTCTTCTCCGCCACGCAGCAGGCAGGCGATGTTGGTGCACACTTGGACGTCGTACTTGCCCCGGGGCTTGGTGGTCAGCATGGAGTAGTAACTGATTACATTGCGAACTTCGAGTTCGGTCAGATCAACGCGGTTCGCAAGTTCGGCGATGACTTCATCGCTCAAGTAGCCGACTTCATCCTGCGCGTAAAGCAGGGTCGGCACCAACGCAGACCGTTTCGTGGGATAATGCGTCAGCATCTCCGCGAAACGTGATTCGAATTGATCAGAAAATTTCATTTCCGATTGTCATTCTCCGTGAACCTCTGTATCCTCTGTGGTTGCTCCCTTCTAACCACTGAGGATACAGAGGTTCACAGAGGAAATTCACCGGTCTATCTCGCCTAGGACAATATCGATTGACCCGATCGCGGCCACCACGTCTGCAATCAACTTTCCTTCGCACATCTTCGGCAGCAATTGCAGGTTTGCCAGGCACGCCGACCGCATGTGCACTCGATAAGGCTTGGCGGTGCCGTCGCTCACCACGTAATAGCCCATCTCGCCGCGCGGTGACTCCACCGCTTGGTACACCTCGCCCGCCGGTACCGCAAAGCCTTCCGTAATAATCTTAAAGTGATAGATGAGCGCTTCCATCTGCGTCTTCATCTTCTCGCGGTCGGGCAAAACCACTTTAGGAGCGTCGGCTTTGATCGGCCCCTCCGGCATCCCATCCAGCGCCTGTTGCACCATAGCGATCGACTCCCGCAGTTCCTGTACTCTGCAAACGTAGCGGGCAAACACATCGCCGTCCTGCGACACTGGCACATTGAACTTGAAGTTCTCATAGCCCGAGTAGGGCATGTCGCGGCGCAGGTCGAAATCAACGCCGCTGCCGCGCAACGTGGGTCCGCTTGCGCCCAGAGCGATGGCATCCTCCGCTGTGATCCGCGCCACGCCCTTGGTTCGCATTCCCCAGATCGGATTTCCCGTCAGCAGGTTCTCGTATTCGTCCACTTTGGAAGGGAAGCGGTTGGCAAACACCCGAACCCGGTCAAAAAAGTCCAGCGGTGGCTCCAGTGCAACACCACCGATGCGAAAATACGACGTCATCATGCGCTGCCCGCTCACCGCTTCGAACAATCGCAATATGTCTTCGCGCTCACGGAAGCAATACAGGAAGACAGTCAATGGCGCCGATATCCATGGCGTGCGTGCCCAGCCAGACCAGGTGGGAATTGATCCGGGTCAGCTCATTCATCATCACCCGCAGCCATTGTGCTTTCGGCGGAATCTCCAGCCCCAGCAATTTCTCTACCGCCAGCGCGTAGCACAGATTGTTGGTCATGGGGCAGAGGTAGTCGATGCGGTCGGTGAGCGGCACCACCTGCTGATAGAACTTTGCCTCGCAGGTCTTTTCAATGCCGGTATGCAGATAACCGATATCGGGCATGATCCGCACAATGGTCTCGCCGTCAATTTCCAGGATCACGCGCAGTACCCCGTGAGTCGAGGGATGCTGCGGCCCCATATTCAGGATCATGGTCTGATCCTGCGTAGGCTCGAGCGCGATGGTGGACGAAAGGTGGGCCATGGCCTATCTAGCGGTAGCCCTCCACGGGATAATCCTTGCGCAACGGATGACCTTCCCAGTTCTCCGGCATTTGAATGCGCCGCAGATAAGGATGCCCGGTAAAGCGGATTCCAAACAGGTCAAACACTTCACGCTCGAAGAAGTTCGCGGCCGGCCAAACCGAAGTGACTGATTCGACCGCGGGACTATCGCTGCCCAACCGAACCTTCAGGCGCACGCGTTCCTTTTTGGGAATTGAGAGCAATTGGTAAATGAGTTCAAAGCGCGGCTCCCGGGGATGCCAGTCCACGCAGGTTACATCGGAAAGAAAATTGAACGGGCAATTGGCATCGTCACGCAACAACGCGCACGCCTCGCGCAGCGAAGAACGCTGCGACGTAAATGCTGAGCTCGTCGCGATCAAACTTTGCCCCCTCCACTGCATTGGCATTCCAGGAGCGCAATCGCACCACCGCCGGGTGCCCCTTCAGTTGCTCAAGATCGGTGATGGCGGGCGTCAGCATCTAGACTTCACCTACTTCCCCGGGGCGGGAACGGACAGCGCCCCAGTCCAGAACGCCTTTTTTCCAGATGTAGAAATAGCCCACCAGGACGATCCCGATATAGACCAACATCTCCCAGAATCCAAACATCTTAAGCTGCGCGCAGGATGACCGCCCACGGGTACAGGAAAACGGCTTCCACATCGAACAGAATGAAGAGCATGGCCACCAGATAGAACTTCACGGAAAAGCGGCCTTTGGCGTCGCCTACCGGCGTCATCCCGCATTCGTAAGGAGACAGTTTGGCGCGAGTTGGCTTGCGGTAACCGATCAGCCATGAAAGGAACACAATCGCCGATGCCAAAGCACCTGCTACGATGAAATGGATCAACAACGGCAGGTAACGGGCGAAGTAATTGTCCGGCATAGGAGAGCTATATATAATTTGCAGCCAAGGATTGCCTGAACATTCTAGATTAGTTTTCGCGGTAAGGAGTGTCAAGCAACCGGGCCGCTTGCTAGCGAATTTTTAACAATCGCACTGTAGTCCGGCGTGCGACGAATCGAACATCATGATTTTTGGCTTCAATACCGATATCAAACACGAGGACACGGTCTATCACGTGCAGAGCGAGGCCCGCGAGAACGAACTGCTGTTGCAGACGCAGGTCTTTGTGCGCGGGCGGTGCATTGGCAAGCGTGCCACTTCTTACGCTGACAAAGCGTCGGGATCCGGTTTCACCGATCAGCAGAGGGAAGCGATCCTCCGCGACCAGCATCGCATGGTGCTCGATGCGGTCCGGGATGGCCAGCTGGAGTCCGTCTTTGACCGGCGAGAGACTCCGGAATCTCTCGCAGCGGTCAAGGAACTCGACGTGCAATGGTTGAATGCCGAATCCGTTCATTCTGACCGTCAGTTGCTCTTGCGCCTGCGGGTCACCGACGGCGGCGCTACGGTTGAAGGCGCGCGGCTGACAGTGCGCTTCGCCCGCCCGGATGCTGCTCCTTTCTATGCGCAGATAGCGACCGGTTCTGATGGCGACGCGGAAATGAAAATCGACGTGGACGAAGCCTCACTTCCTGACTCAGCGATTCTGGTGCAGGCCAGCTACTCCGGACGCACCGCTACGCGCAAGTTCCAGCTGCGAAAAGTGGAAGCTTAGCTACTTATCAACTTGGCGAGACCTCTGCGCGCCGCGCATTTTTGGATTCTCTGTGAGCTTGTCTGTGCCCTCTGCGGTAGAAGAATTTTCTCACGCAGAGAATGCGGAGGATCGCAGCAACTCCAGTCCTTGCCGCTTGGCTCGCTTCCTGCGAGAATCTTTGTGCGTGAAAATTCACATCAATGGCCAGCCACGCGACACCATGTCCCCGCTCTCGCTCTCGGCGCTGATCGAAGAGCTGGGCATGAAAAGCGACCGCGTGGCGGTGGAACTGAATCGTGGCATCGTTCCCCGCGAGCAATGGGCTGAAACCAGCCTCAGCGAGGGTGATCGCCTTGAAATCGTCCAATTTGTCGGCGGCGGCTAGCCCTATCCTCAAACGCAAGGAACTCCTCTAGTCACCCCCTTATCCACAGAATGTTTCCTTGACAGTCCTCCGTCTCGTGCCTAAAATGTTTAAAACATTCAGCCATACGATTGTTTGAAACATTTGAACGGCGAAATGCAAGGGCCATTCACAACCCGAGAGGTGATTCAGTTTACCGGCATCACTCCCCGCCAGCTTCAATGGTGGGATGAGCGGGGAATTGTGGTGCCAGCGCGGGAGGGGCATCGGCGACTCTATTCCATGGAGGACTTGGCCGAGGTGGCCGTCATCTGTGAGTTGAGACGACGTGGGTTCTCGTTGCAGCGGGTGCGCAAGGTGATGCGTTTTCTCCAGCGGGAGTTCAGCAAGCGCCTGGCTGAGACGGTAAGCGGCGCCTCCGAATACCACCTACTCACCGACGGAACGACGCTTTACCTCGAAACCTCGGCCCGGCAAATAGTGGATCTTTTGAAAAATGCCCGCCAGCCCATGCTGTCCATTTGCTTAAGTGACACGGTACGCCAGGTGCGCGCGGAAATTCGCTCCAAAAAAAATAACGGCAGTGTTAGCAGCCGGTCATCACGCAAAGCTCGAACGGCTTCATAGCAGAGGAAGTTTGGTTCCAATGATTCGGACTCACAAGGAGACGAGATGGTTGGAGAACTGGACGTCCTGAGCGAGTGGATCCCCGAACAGATGCTTCCCGGCACGGTCTTCGTGCTGGAAAACGCCGGCCGCGTGGGCGAAAAAGACGATCCTTACTGGGCAGTGCTCTCCTGCCCGGAATGCGGTACGCTCGGCCTCATCACCCGTAAACAACTCGCCGGCCTGCTGCCGGTCATCTGTGGTTCCCAGCAATGCTCCGCGCAGTTTTTTATTAACGACAGCGAAGTCGTGATCCGGAAGCCGTTTTGATCCGATGTCGGCCCCGGCGGCCTTGCTTGTGCGGCTTCAAGTCTCGGGTCCAGAGCAGGCCACTTTCATTGACTTGCCCTTTTCCGAGACGTAAGATTCTCCCCCAGTGATCGGCCAGACCATCTCGCACTACCGCATCATCGAGAAACTCGGTGGTGGCGGGATGGGCGTGGTCTACAAGGCTGAGGACACACGGCTGCATCGCTTCGTTGCCCTGAAATTTCTGCCCGACGAAGTCGCTCACGACTCGCAGGCACTTGCCCGCTTCGGGCGTGAGGCTCAGGCCGCATCTAGCCTGAACCACGCACATATCTGCACCATCTATGACATCGGCGAACAGGACGGGCAAGCCTTCATCGCCATGGAGTTTCTGGATGGCCAGACCCTCAAGCACAAAGTCGAGAATCATCCCCTCAAGATTGAAGAGTTACTGGAACTGAGCATTCAGATTGCAGACGCACTGGATGCCGCCCACAATCGTGGCATTGTCCATCGGGACATCAAGCCCGCCAACATTTTTGTGACCGCCCGCGGACAAGCCAAGATCCTCGACTTCGGACTCGCCAAGCTCAATCCGGGCCGCAACAATCTGGCCCTTTCAGGCGCTGGCTCAACGGTCGCGGAGGTGCGTGAAGAGCAACTCACCAGCCCCGGCAGCACCGTGGGAACGGTGGCTTACATGTCTCCGGAACAGGCACGCGGCGAGGAGCTTGATTCTCGAACCGACCTGTTCTCATTCGGCGCTGTTATCTACGAAATGGCCACTGGCAGGGAAGCCTTTGGCGGGAGCACTTCCGCAATTGTTTTCGAGGCCATCCTGAACCGAGTTCCCACACCTCTGCCGAAGCTCAACCCTAGCTTACCCGACGAACTTAATCGCATCATCGGGCGGGCACTGGAAAAGGACCGTGATTTACGTTATCAGACCGCTTCCGAAGTTCGCGCCGAACTGAAACGGCTAAAACGTGACTTGGATTCGAGCCGCTCCGCAACCGGGCAAGGCGGGATACTCGCTAAACCAACCATCGGTTCGGCAAAGCCGGGCGTGGGCGAGCCTAGTGAAGTAACACCGAAACGATGGACTTTATCAGTCGCCGCCATGCTATTGATTTTGGGGCTCGGCACGGGCTGGCTGGTTCGGGGAGCGTGGACATCGAATCTAGAACCTTCCTACCACCAACTCACATTCCGGCGCGGGTCAGTGTACTCTGCTCGCTTTACTCCCAACGGGCAATCTGTCGTTTATGGCGCAGCCTGGGAGGGGACGCCGATCGAATTATTTATCACCAGCCCCGAGAGTCCCCAGTCGCGCTCCCTGAATCTGCCGGGAACCGCAGTGCTCGGGATCTCGTCCGCCGGGGAGATGGCGGTATCGGTCAATAGCCGCGCCTACGGAACCTATACTCAGGTCGGCACACTGGCCAGAGTACCACTCAACGGTGGTGCCCCACGGGCCATCGTGGAAGGCGTGCAGTGGGCAGACTGGTCTCCGGATGGGACCAACCTGGCCATCGTGCGCGATGTCGGCGGGCGCAATCAACTGGAGTATCCCATCGGGAAAGTGCTCTACGCGACCTCGGGTTGGATTAGCCATCCTCGAATGTCAAGGAAGGGTGACCGGGTGGCCTTCCTCGATCATCCCCTGCCGGGTGACGACGGCGGCGCGGTCGACGTTGTGGACCTGAACGGAAAGGTCCAGACTCTGGCCTCGGGCTTCGAAACCGTGCAAGGACTGGCTTGGTCGGCCGATGGCCGAGAGATATGGTTCACCGCCTGCCGGCAAGGCTCAGAGCGCGCGGTTTATGCGGTGACATTAAGCGGCCGGGAACGGCTGATCATGCCGGTCCCCGGGACCCTGACTTTGCACGACATCTGGCAGGATGGGCGGGTTTTGCTCGCCCGCGATACCTGGCGCCGGGAACTCATAGGTCTCACCGCCGGGGAAACCAAGGAACGCGATCTCTCTTGGTTCGACTACTCTTATCCCGCTGAACTCTCACCCGATGGCAAAACGTTGCTCTTCGACGAGGAAGGTGAAGGCGGCGGACCGAAATACTCGGTCTACCTGCGAAAGGTCAATGACACCGAGGCGGTTCGTTTGGGAGACGGGGAAGCGATCAGCATGTCTCCGGACGGTAAATGGGCGATCGCCAGTCCCCCGACCGCCCCCGCCCAATTGATTCTCCTGCCCACAGGTCCGGGCGAATCCAGGGCCCTTACCCACGACTCCATTAGTCATAGCTGGGCCAAGTGGCTCCCGGACGGCAAGCGCTTCATTTTCAGCGGCAAAGAACCCGGCCACGCTGCCCGCATCTATCGCCAGGATTCCTTCGATGCCAAGCCCACACCAATTTCGCCGGAGGGCATAGACCCCCTCATTCTAGTGTTGTCGCCCGACGGGCAGGAGGTCGTCGGCATCGGACCGGACGAGAAGGCCTATATCTATCCGGTGGCAGGCGGAGAGCCTCGCATGGTTCCGGGCTTTGAGGTCGGAGAGCAACCCATTCAGTGGAGCGAAAACGGTAAGGAAATTTATATTTACCGGCCAGGAGAGCTGCCGGCAAGAGTCTATCGCCTGGATCTCGCGACGGGCCACAAAACCTTGTGGAAGGAGCTCATGCCTTCCGATCCTGCTGGCGTTAGCCGCATTGGGCCGATTCTACTCACCATGGATGGCAAGTCATGCGTTTATGGCTATCATCGTATCCTCTCGGACCTCTACCTCGTGGAAGGATTGAAGTAAGAGGGGCTTCACAGCCTCGCCTTCTCCAGCATCACCGGCACCTGCTTCCCAATCTCCCCCTGCACGACTGATCCGAAATGACTCCTCCAGATCTTTTGCGCTCGCGGCGACGCCACGAGCGTATATAATCCATCCCGTCCCAGAGTGCTGGTCACCGCCCGGCAAACCTTGCCCCCTCCCAGGTTGCGGGTTACTAGTGCCACGTAAAGTGATCGGGAAGCCGTGAAACCGCTTTCTCACGAAAGGCGCTGATTTTTCACGAGCCTTCCGTTTGCCGGGAGCGTCTGTCTGTTTCGCTGAGCATGCGATTGTGCCGGATGGCAGGGCGCCGTGAAGCGCCCACGGGGATACTTTGGGAGGGGTGCGACTTAAGGCGTACGAAAATGGGGGGGGAATGAGGGTCCAGGCTGCGTCGCCGACTTCCTCGGCGACGAAAATCCGCGAAGCACGCTTTGAGGATTACACTCAGATTGCCGCTCTGCAAGCGCGGACCGGTATCAACTCCAAGACCCGGGAAGAATGGGAACATCTGTGGCGCAACAACCCGGTTTACAAGAAACTCACGAATTGGACCATCGGATGGGTGGCGGAGAATCCGGATCACGGGATCGTAGGTTACATCGGAAACATTCCCCTCAGTTTCCACTTTAAAGGCCGAGAAATCGTCAGTGGATGCATTCACTCCATGACTATGGATGAGCCTCATCGGGGTTCCGCCGGTTTTCTTCTGCGACGCTTGCTGAACTACAAGGTTCCGGAGCTCATAGTCACAACCACCGCCAATGCCAACTCCGCCAAACTTAATGACGCTTTTCGCCAGCCGCGCGTGCCCACTGGGGATTGGAGCCAGTCGCCATTCTGGATCACGAATTACAAGGGCTTCATCGCCAGTGCGCTCCATAGCAAAGGATTGCCTCAGGTCTTGTCCTACCCCGCCTCATACTTTTTGCGGCTGAAAGACAAACTTGCCCGCGCAGATGCATGGACACGACGGAATCACCAAGAGATTATTTCCTGCTCAGCCTTCGACGAACGATTTGAACAGTTCTGGAGTGACTTGAAGCGCGCCTATCCGGAGCGCTTGCTGGCCACCCGCTCGAGAGAGGTTTTGCAATGGCATTTCAAACATGCCCTGGCAAAAGGAAGAGCCTGGATCGTGACCGCCGGAGACGGCTCCCGGCTTTCCGCCTACGCTGTTTTTTACCGCCAGGACAACGCCGAGCATTTACTTAAAAGAGTTCGCCTGGTTGATTTCCAGGATTTAAATGGTGATTCGGAGGTTCTGATCGCGATGATTGCAAGCGGTCTTGCCCGCTGCCGGAATGAAGGCATTCATATGTTGGGGGCCTTCGGTTTCCGCCCTGAGAAGCAATCCGTGATTGACAATGTCGCCCCTTATCGCCGCCAGTTTCCCAACTGGTGGTATTACTACAAACCCGTGAACAAAGCTCTGGCGCCGGAGTTGCAGAATCCGGAAGTTTGGGATCCTTCACACTATGATGGCGATGCCACGCTCTAGAGGGTGCTAACGCGGCGCCTTCTCCAGCATCACCGGTACCTGCTCCACAATCTCGATATCGAAGCCTTCGAGGGCTGCGACTCTTCGGGGATGATTGGTCAGCAGGCGGATTCGCCGCAGATTCAGATCCGAAAGAATCTGCGCGCCAATTCCGATCTCGCGCTGAGTTTTGCGTTCACTTTCAGGCAGTGAAGGCAGCCGCTTATCGCGGTGAAACATAAGAGAACTGCGCTCCCCGGTGCGCTCGACGGAAAATCCTTTGGAGCTTTGATGCAGATAGATCAACGCGCCCCGGCCCTCGCGGGCGATGGCCTGCATGGAGCCTTCGACCGTCGCATGGCAATCACAGGCAGTCGAACCGAAAACATCGCCCATGACGCAGTGGGAATGCATTCGCACCAGCACCGGTTCGCTTCCGCTTTCGATCTCACCGCGCACCAAAGCCACGTGTGACTCTCCGCCGTCGATCGCGCTTTCATAAGCGATCAGCCGAAACTCGCCGTAGCGTGTGCCAATCAGGGCTTCTCCCACGCGATTCACATAACGTTCATGCTGCATCCGGTAGCGAATCAGTTCCGCCACCGTCAGCATTTTCAAGCCATGTTCCTGGCAAAATCCCACCAGGTCGGGAATGCGTGCCATAGTGCCGTCATCGCGCATGATTTCGCAAATCACGCCCGCGGGAACCAGTCCTGCCAGACGTGCCAAATCCACCGAGGCTTCGGTCTGTCCGGCCCGCACCAGAACGCCGCCCTTACGCGCCCGCAAAGGAAAGACGTGTCCCGGACGCGCCAGGTCTGAAGGCCGCGTCGCTGGATCGATCGCTACCAGAATCGTTCGTGCGCGGTCATAAGCGGAAATACCAGTGGTGACTCCATCGCGGGCGTCGATGGCCTCGCAGAACGCCGTGCCATAGTTGGAAGTATTTTCGGCGCTCATGGGGCCGAGTCGCAGATGATCCAGCCGCTCTTCGGTCATGGCGAGACAAACCAGCCCGCGGCCGTACTTCGCCATGAAATTGATCGCTTCCGGCGTGACCTTTTCGGCCGCCAGGGTCAAATCGCCTTCGTTCTCTCGATCCTCGTCGTCCACTACCACGATCATGCGCCCGGCGCGAATCTTCCTCAATGGCGGTGGGAACATCGGTGAATGCGGATTGAAGGCCCATATCTTGAAATTGTAGCAAAGGGACTTCTCGCTTCTGCTCTGGTTTCTAGCCACACCGAACCCATGACTGATGGCCCACCGCGAGAAGCACGCAAAAAGCAAAAGGGCCGCCAGTCAGGCGACCCTTCAATCTCACTTGCGGCCTGCCTTACAGCGTGGATTCGATCTCAAATCCCCATGCCTCAAGCAGCGGTTCCGGGATGTACTTTGAATTCTTGTTGCGCCGCGCCCACTCGCGCAGCCGGGTGGAACGCAGATACTGGTCGGGCGAGAGCTTATATTCCCGCACGACCTGCTCAAACTCAGTGATGGTGGGGACAATAGGGCCGATAGGCTCTGGTTTCCCCCAATTGGGATTTCCGCGTCGCTTAGCCATAGAGGATGACGTCCTTAAAGTTTAATTACAAGTTATGAATGTTTGATTCGTCCGGTCTTGCTCGGGTTTCGTATAAATCCGCTCACCCAAACTACTCCGCGTTATGCTGCACGACCCTAAAGCTGGCCGGAAGTCAATGATTCTATGGGTATTTATGCTCGAAGTCAAGAAAAATCTGCTTCTCAGCGAAACCCTTGCCCCGCAACTGCCTGAGAACAAACCGTTCCCATTTTGGGCCTGCTACTGCCTCCGTAAGTTCCGTCTCCGCCATGCCAATTTCCCTCGTTCCTCTGATTACGCCCGTAACCCGCGCAGACCGGCGCTTCATTGACCGCGCCGCCGGGAATCCTACATTTGCCTATAGGGGGTTCAACGTGAAGGATATCCATGAAGTGCTGCGCCAAAAGCAGGCCCAACAGGCGCAACTGGGCAAACAGATCGAGGCGCTACAGGCCGCGGCGGAGCAGATTCGCGGTGTCGCCCACCTGTTGAACGAAGAAGAAGATGGAGACAAGGAAAACGCCGGAGACGGATTGATCCTGGCCAGGCGGTGACCGTATGAACTTGAATGCGCTGGTTCTTTGCACCGACGACAAGATCATGCGGGTGCTGCGCCGTGTGCTAAGCGACCTCGAAGTCGGCATGGAAACCTGCAGCTGACGCTGATTCGGCCGTTCGCCGGCTGACGCGCGCCCGATTCGAAGCTGTTGTTGTGGACTGCGTGGATGAGGGAATGGCGGCAAAAGTTCTGAGCAGCGTTCGTGCCGCGCCCTGTAATAAGCGCGCCATTGCCGTCGCCATGATTGACGGCCAGAAGGCAGTGCAGAGCGCCTTCTCCCTGGGTGCCCACTTCGTCCTCTATAAGCCCATCTCCTTTGAACGCGCCCGAGGCAGTTTCCGTGCCGCCCGTGCGCTGATGAAGTGCGAACGCCGCCGCAATGTTCGCGTGCCCATCGAACTTCCGGTCACTCTCTTCGCCGGAGCCGACCAGCAACGCATCACCACCCTAGACATGAGCGAGGGCGGAATGGCGGCCCGGGTTCCGCGCTATATTCCGAAGAGCCGCGGAGTGCGCATCAAGTTTACCCTGCCCGGTGACGATTACGTGATTGACTGCGCCGCGGAAGTCGCCTGGAAGAACTTCGGCTCCAATACCGGTGTACGCTTCCTTGATCTGTCCCATGCACATCGCCAGCAGCTCAAGTCCTGGCTCGCCCAGCATTCTCCTGAAATCGAACCCGACGATCCTCCCGTCAGTTGCAAGCTCACGGATCTAAGTGCCGCCGCCTGCTACCTGGAGATGAATGCGCCCTACCCCGTGCGCACTCGGGTGGTTCTGGCCAGTCAGGTGGGCACAACTCGCATCGCGGTCGAAGCCGTCGTCCGGGTGATGCATCCCGATAGTGGCATGGGCGTCGAATTTGCCCGAAACACCGATGATCAACGGGCGCAAATCGAAAAGTTCGTTAAAGCGATGAAAGCGCGGACCTCCTCGCTCGAATTTACCGTCCTGCCCGAAGGCATTGACGATGATGATGTGCCCGGCGCTTCAGATGAAACCGCATCCCCGGTCGAAGATCCATTGCTGAACTTATTCCGGCGCGGCATCGGAACTAAGCCATAAAACCTTCCGTGAAGAACTGCGCACTCAGCGCCGTGGCGGTTCGGTGAGTCAGGCCGCTTCTGCCGCGGTTTAAGGCACCCATCAAAAAAGGGCTCCGGTGACCCGGAGCCCGATTCTTTTCCAGCAACTTCTATTTCGCGTTGACCACGCTGAACAGACCGTTTGCGTATCCGTTCGGTCCCGAGGTCAGGAAAAGTTGATTGGTTTGCCCATTGTTTGCCGATCCGCCACCAAAGATCAGCGACCACAGGCCATTAATCGACACCGCCGACTGCCCGAGGTAAGCGCCGGTAGAGGGATTGTACGCATGAATGAATCCATCCCCCAGGTTTCCCACGAGGAGAGACTTGCTCGCCGGGCCGAAGTTTGCCGGCGCCAGTGCCACTCCCCACGGAGACTTCAGTTTGCCGCCGGAGACGAGAGTCTTGATCTTGTTGCCAGCCGTGTCAAAAATGTCCACTACGCCACCGCCGGTGTTGTTGGTAAAAGTTATGTAGAGTTGACCGCCGATATTTACCACGTTGTAGGGCGACGATCCCGCGGGAAGGCTGGTGTCGGTAAAGGATTTCACCAGTTGATAGCTGCTGTTATAAATATCCACCTTGTCGTTAAGGTTGTCGGCTGCGAAAAGGAAGTTGGCGCTGTTGCTGACTCCTATTGCCAAGCCTGTGTACCACGCCCCGGTATTGTTGACCGCAATCACGGCCGTGGTCTCATTTACGGACGGACTCCAGCCGCTGATGGTGCCATCAAACGTGTCGAAGATGAACAGGGGCGACCCCGAGTGCCCGCTCTGCGTCACCGTAAACTGCCCGGTGCCGTTGTAAACCTGCCCTGTGGGCGAACCGGTGCCGATGCCGGAAGACGAAGGAATCGTCACCACTGTCGACTGCTTTACGCCCATCGCGTTGTATAAAGTGGATAAGCCGGTTCCGTTGTCGCTCACCCAGAACGGGCCGCCCGAAGCATAAGAAATTCCCCAGGCATTCACCAGCGACGTGTCCTGATTTTTCGCCTTTCCCTTTTGATTGGAAACGAGGTTGGTGATGGTGTACTGCGCGAGGGCGGAGGCTGAAATCATACCCAGCGCGGCCACCAGCAATGCGCTGAATGCGCCGATCCGGCCCATCTTATTCCGAATAACCATGGTGTTTCTCCTTTTTGTTAGACAAGAGTGAAGTGACGGCGCATTGCCGTGAAATACAGAGCTTGAGCGGGCCCAAAATCATATCGACCGCTTACCCCGAATCCAAGGCATTCTGCTGGTTTCAGGGGGTGGTTATGTCAAGGCGCTGTCTCTGATTTGTAAATTCTTTCTCCTAGATTGGTTCGAGAGCTCGGGCCGGAGACTTTCATCTCTCTCGAAATTCGACCGTTGCCGACTGGATGTCGGGGAGTTTACGAGCGGACGCGAGGACTCAGGATGTTCGTGGTGCCCTGGGGCCGGAACAGTTCGAATTTCTCGCGCGTCAATCCTGCCCCTTTTTCACTCGTTCTTTTTCGCCGCAGAGTCATGATCTGGCTTGGCCAGCGGTTGCACGCCCGCTGCGGCTGTCACTTTAAAGCTTTCGCTCCCGCTTAGCATGGGATTCTCAATGAGTGTCATTGCCCCTCTGATTACATCAATTACCGCCATAGCAGGTCCGGCACGTTGAAAAGAACGTGGACTATCATGGCTGGAATGAGACTGCCGCTACGCCGCCGTAGTTCACCGCCAACAAGGCCAAGCACGAACGCCGCCACGATCACAATTGGGCCACTCCCCATGTGGATAATGCCGAACAGCATGGCAGTGAACAAGACAGCAGGCGACAGTGGGGCCCTCAATACAAACAAAGTTGCCCATCGCTGCTCCAGGAACGATTGGAGCAGCCCTCTAAAAATGACTTCTTCCTGGACCGAAGCGCCCACCCCGAAATAAAGCCATAGCATCCAAAGAGGAAATCCCGATGTGTCAATCGGACCTCTTGCCGGGAAGAGGTGACTAAGCCACCCTGCGGCAACTGCGAGAGGCAGCCCGAGCGAGACCGCCAACCAAACGTATCGGAATCTGGGAACGATAAGGCCGAATTCTGAAACGCTGCCAGTCCGTCGCGCTAGGGTGAATATTAGGGCCAATGCTGTGGCCAGACTAATCGAGATGATAAGAGGAACAGTACCCTTCGCCGTCGGACGAATCAACGACACCGCTGCGAATGCGGGACCGTAGACTGCGATGAACAGTCCGATGGTGGTCCCCAACGCTCGTATCTTCGGAAGGTTCACCGGCGGCGCCCTCCCGCATTCTAACTCGGAGGATTGTTGAAGTATTGTGTCAACCTTTTGAATGCTGGTGCCCAGGGGCCGGAAATTGAACCGGCACCCGTTCGACAACTTCGCTCTGGCTCAGTTGCTCAGGGCAAGGCTTTTCGGAACTCGGGATTTTAAGTTGAGCCGTTTTGCGGGCGTGAGCGAAGCGGGAGCCCGCAGGCGAAATCCCGAGCACAGTCGAGGGATCAAGGTTAAGTTGAGCCGTTTTGCGGGCGTTGGAGCCCGCAGGCTAAATCCCGAGCGCAGTCGAGGGATCAAGGTTAAGTTGAGCCGCTTTGCGGGCGTCCGAGCCCGCAGGCGAAATCCCGAGCGCAGTCGAGGGATCTCAGAATTGGTGCCCGGGGCCGGAATTGAACCGGCACGTCCCTTTCGGAACTCGGGATTTTAAGTCCCGTGCGTCTGCCAATTTCGCCACCCGGGCTCGCACAGACAACAGCCGAATTCTATCGTACCCCCGGGCTCAACCTTGTGTCGCCGCTTGCGCCAGCGGCAGCCAGACCTGGAAGCACGTATTGCCGGGTTTCGAATTCACTTGAATGTTGCCGCCATGTTTTTTGACGATGCGTTGCACCGTATCAAGACCAAGTCCGGTACCTTGTCCCACGCCCTTTGTGGTGAAGAACGGCTCGAAGATGTGAGGCAGCACTTCCGGCGGAATCCCGGGACCGTTGTCGGCGATCTCGACGACTACGCAGCCTTCGTCGCGGTAGGTCCGCACCCGCAGTTCTCCCTTGCCGCCCATGGCGTCGATGGCATTGTCGATGAGGTTGGTCCAAACCTGATTAAGCTCGCTGCCGAATGAATTCACCAGAAACGGAACGCTCTGGTAATCACGCTTCACCATAACGCCGCGTTTCAGTTTGTGATTCAAAATAGTCAACGTCGTTTCCAGCCCCTTCACGATGTCGACATTTTGCAGCGGGGCTTGGTCCATGTATGTGTATTCTTTGATCGCGCGAACCAAATCGGAAATTCGCGTGGTGGCGCTTTCAATCTCGTGCAGCAAGTCGAGGATCTCGATCCAAGCCGCAATCCGTACCAATGCCGCGCGAGCCGTGGGCGCGTCAAGAGTTGCGAACACATGCTCCAGCACTTCCGGGTTGACGTTCTTGTGTGCCAAGTCGGCCGCCAACTGCCACAAATCTTCCTGGCCGTGGCTGCGCAGCAAGGAATCCAGCCGGTCCTCCAAGTCGCTGATGGTCAGCGCGTCGGGTGGGGGTTCGTTCGAGGCCGCGACCGAATTTTCAATTTTTGTAATCTCATCCTTTTGCGCGGGAGTTAAGTTGCGCCGGCCCAACTCCTGGCTGGCATCGCGGATTTTTTGCAGGATGCCGCGCAACTGGCTGGCGGCGCGGGTGGCGGCCGAAGCGGGATTATTCAGTTCATGGGCCAGCCCCGCGGAAAGCTTGCCCAGACCTGCCAAGCGGTCACGCTGCTGTTCCATGCGCGTGGTTTCCCGGATGCGGTCGGCCATCACGCCGACCAGCCGCTTGGCCAGTTCCGGCATTCTCTGCACCAGTTCCGAAAAATGCGATGCCGGAAAACGCAGGAGGCGGCTGTCGCTCACCGCGCGGACGCTTACCGTGAACTGCTTCATGCGTGAGAATGGCAGGGCTCCGGTGATCGTGCCCGCCTGCAGCTGGAACATCACAGTCTCGCCCCCGAGCTCTCCGCGAGCTTCGAGTTGCCCATCCAGAACTACGGTCATGGTGTCCGCGGGATCGCCCTGGCGGGAAATGAATTCGCCAGACTTGAACGTTGCATCGCGCGCCAGGCTGAGGAACCACGTGATTTGGTCCGCCGGCAAATCCGCGAATGCGGGCACCCGCAGCAATTCTGAGTTTGTGATCATTTATACCTTGCTCAAATACTGGTGGATGAACTGAACGGCGACCGATCCCTCCCCTACTCCGGAGGCCACGCGTTTCACCGAACCATGCCGCACATCGCCGACGGCAAAAATTCCTGGCACGTTGGTTTCAAGCAGGAATGGGTCTCTGTCGAGGGTCCAGCCCTGGGGCCGCTCGCGGTCCTGCATCAGGTCGGGCCCGGTCAGCAGGAATCCGCGTTCATCGCGCTTCACCAAGCCACCCAGCCAGTCAGTTCGCGGCAAGGCGCCAATAAAGATGAACATCGCACTCGCCGGCACGCGCTCTACCTTCCCCGTGTCCGAGCACAGCACGGAAATTTCCTCAAGATGAGTTTCGCCGTGCGCTTCGGCGACACTGGCGTGCGTCCATAGCTGAATATTGGGAGTCACTTTGATCTGATCAATCAAATATTGCGACATCGTGCTCGAGAGAGATTCTCCGCGTACCAGAATGATCACGCGCTCCGCGTAGCGGGCAAAATTCATCGCCGCCTGCCCGGCCGAGTTCGCGCCTCCCACCACATAGACAATCTCGTTCTTACAGGCCAGAGCTTCCGTCGCCCCGCCGCCATAGTAGACGCCGGCCCCCTGCAAGCGGTCGATTCCCGGAGCGTCCAGTTTCCGCCATTGCACTCCGGTCGCAATCATCAATGCATGGCAGGAAATCTCGCTGCCGTCGGTCAGCTTGAGGATGCGATATGGCCCCTCGGTTCGCGCCGCGACTGCCTCCTGCGGCGACAATATCTCTACCCCAAATCGCGTCGCCTGCACCACCGCGCGGCGCGCCAGATCGCCACCGCTTAAACCAGTCGGAAATCCCAGGTAGTTCTCAATCCGCGAACTCATCCCTGCCTGCCCGCCCGGCGCTTCCCGTTCAACGATCACGGTGTGCAAGCCTTCCGAGGCGCCATACACCGCGGCCGCCAGCCCTGCCGGGCCTCCGCCCACGATCGCGAGATCGTAGAAGTCCGTTTGCGCCCGCGTTCGCAACCCCACTTTTTGCGCCACATCTGCGGGCGCGCTCTTCAAGAGCTTCGTGCCATCGGGAAACAGCACTACCGGCAAGCTGGGCGCGTCCGGACCCAGAGCATCAAGCAGACGTTTCGTTTCCGGATCGTTCGCGGTCACCTCCACGTCGATCCACTGATAAGGTACGTGGTTGCGCGCCAGAAAATCCCGCAGTTCGTACGACCGCGGTGACCAGCGCGTGCCGAGAACCCGTATGCCCTCAAAGACGGGGCGATACGAAGCCTGCCAGTCATCCAGCAAATCATCCAGCTGCGGATACAAATGCTCGCTGGGAGGGTCCCATGGCTTCATGAAAAAGTAATTGATGCTGGCCTGGTTGATGGCGCCAATGGCGGCGTTGGTGTCGGCGTAAGCCGTGAGCAGTGCGCGCTTTGCGTCGGGATAGATCTTGGTCGCTTCCAGCAGAAATCCGATCCCATCCATGCGCGGCATGCGCTGGTCGGCAAGCAATAAGGCCACAGTGTCGTTGCGCAGCTTGAGTTGCCGCAGCAAATCGAGTGCGCCATCGGGGGAGTCACTTCCGATGACGCGATAATCCGCTCCATAGTGTGACCGCAAGTCGCGCTCAATCGCCCGCAACACATCGGAATCGTCATCCACGCTCAACAAAATCGGTTTCGCCATGCGCCTCTCGCTTCGTGACGTCGATCACTTAGCCCCACCCACCCAGCAGATCAACCCTATTAGATACACAGGCAGAGGTTTGGTCGCCTGAACATTCGAAGCCGAACAGAACATTACCGGGCCGGCGGCTGGGATTTAAAGTGGCCTACCCTAAGGGGGGACTCATGCCATGCACTCCCTGCTCTCCTGAATTGAGGCGACGCAGGCGAACCTCAGGGAGCGGAAACAGATTTTCTTTCGTTCCTCTCGCATTTTTCGGCCAAAGCGGATATGCTTGTGCGACAAATAGTTGCAGTGCTTACTTGATTCCTAGCCACCTTAAGCAGCGCGTGAGGGGCGCATGCCTGCCAGGTGCTGAGGTTTGTTATGTTTGGCGATATTGCCGTGGTGCCAGTTTTTATTCTGGCTGAAAACCGTCTTTTGCGCGAAGCGCTGGCGCGCATTCTTAACAAGAAGAGCGACATACGGGTGGTGGGCGCGTCCGCCTTCGCGCCCGATATCGTGCAGCAAATTGCTGCCGCCGCTCCTAACGTCCTGCTTTGTGATTCCGCCACGGTTGCGCTTTCGGAGTTGCGCTTGGTACCTGAGATTCGTGCCGCCATGCCCGGCCTCAAAGTGGTCATGGTGGGGATGGAAGCCGATCGGGCAACTTTCCTGAAAGCGGTGCGTGAGGGTATCGTGGGGTACGTATTAAAGGATGCCGCAGCAATGGAGGTAGCCGCCTGTGTTCGGGCGGTCGCCAACGGAGAAGCGGTGTGTCCGCCGGTCCTGTGCATGGCCCTCTTCGAGCAACTCGCCAACCCCGCTTCCCAGCCCGAGGCTTTCGTCTTCAAGCACGGCCTTGGTCTAACCCGCCGAGAACAGCAACTCGTGCAAATGATCAGTCGCGGACTGACCAACAAGGAGATCGCGGGACAATTGAATCTTTCCGAGCAGACGGTGAAGAACCACATCCATCGTATGCTGCGCAAGTTGGGCGCTTGTGATCGTCTCGCGGCCGTAGAGCGTTGCCGCACGCCTGGTGCGGTCGCGTGAGTCAATCCGCAACACCTCCGGTACTTTTTGGGTACTCGGCTGCTTCCAGAACGGACAGATTGCTTCCAGTTAACGTAAACTCTTTGGTACTACACAGCTAGGTGCCCTAGATCGGATTTGAATCTTACTTTTTTCCTGGTTCTGGGCGAGACTTCACGGCACGGAGAAATATCGTGCAAAAAGTCAAAGTGTTGGTTGCAAACCGGCCACGTTTGATGAAAGACCTGGTCCTAGCCACCATTGGGGACCAGCCGGATATCGAGATCGTCGGCGAGACAGAAGACGATGCCGAACTCACTGAACTGGTCGAGCGCACGCGGCCCGATTATTTGATTATCGCGCTGGAGGAGCCGGAAGTTCGCCCCGGATTGCGTGGATTTCTCCTGGGACGGTATCCGCAGATGAAGATTCTTGCGGTTGCGCCCGAACGTAACAGCGGAATTTTTTATTGGGCATTTGTGGACATACGTTCGGTGCGAGTGGAGTCGTCGGAGCAAGGCATTCTCAGCGTGTTGCGGAACAAGGCGGAATTAGTAGGGACCGCCTAGCCCCAGTCAGCGGTAGTTGACTGACGCGTTTTGCCGTTTAGGAACCAGCCGTCCCTGGCAAGGATTTTCCGCGACTTTGTGCCGGGGCGAGGGTTTGGATCAAGCGTCGTTCTCTGTGCGAAAAACCGGTTCGCATTGGCGATGGGTTTAGGGACTCTTTAGCGCGGTCTGATCTGTAAGCAGCTTGAATCAGTAAGGGTTAGCTCACAAAGGCCTTGTAAGTGAGAGGGCGGAGCCGTGGGAGCGTCTCGGTTCCAAACTCGCCACATCCATAAAATTATCCGTTCATGATAAGCAATCCTAGAAGGCTATCCTGCCGACTTGGCTTGTATTCAATTGCAGTAGGAGAGATGTGATGAGAGTGCGATTGTCAAACACACATGAGTGTAGTTTCTTGGTGGCCCTGGCTTTGCTGTTCACTTTTGCCTTCGGCGCATCTCCTCTTTCCGCTCAGGAAGATCGGCCATTCACCAAGTCATACGACGAAAACTCCGTAAACGAGGATTATGATCGGACACGCGCAGTTCCCATGGAGCAATCTCGTGCTGAAGCGGAGGCCGACCGCTTGGTTTCGCTCTCGTCCGACAAGATTATCTCCCTCCTTACCG
Source organism: uncultured Acidobacteriota bacterium (assembly GCA_963845725.1). Taxonomy (GTDB): domain Bacteria; phylum Acidobacteriota; class Terriglobia; order Terriglobales; family Acidobacteriaceae; genus JABCZH01. Next base: position 166,648 of record CAWJTC010000004.1, on the reverse strand, counting down.
CTGAACCGGGCCTACTGCTGCAATGCAAGAAGTTATTGGTTCGGACTGCGTTCGAGCAGGGAAGGGTACTTGGTCGAGGAAGACTTGACCGATGATGCGGTATTTCAACTGGTTCGGGATGACCAGAACGTTCGGTAGCATGTTCACGCGGGAAATCGAGGGTCGCAATTACATTCGAGCAAAACCGACTGAGGAGGAACTGGAGCGGAGTTGGATGGCGGGAATGACCCCCCTGATCACGGGCGCAACGCCGACGTCGTCAGCTTCACTGAGTAGCGCCTCATTGTTGAATGGTCAACTCTCCAACGTTAGATCCCAAGGGCAGGAAGATCAGTATTGGCAGCGCCACGAAGATGATCTAGAACGGATTCCGAACCCCTACTTCACCCCGCCGCTTTCGGCGACTCCCCAGGCCAATACCCGGGGCTCGTGCAAAATTTGAGGCCACCGTCAGGTTCAGGGTTCAACGGCGTGCCATCCACAAACCCGACCACGGGTCCTTTGCCTAACCAGCAGCTGCGGCAGCCCACATACGATCCGCGTCGTACTCTGCTCCAGGCACAATCGTCGGGGGCATTCGCCGACTACTATCGATTCCGGAGACATAAACGCGCTGTCGACACTGGGATCGGGTTCTATCTCCTCGCTCATCGCTGCACGATTGAATGGTTCCGGCGGCGCCGGTATGAGCAGCTTTAACGGTACGAGCGGCTTTAACGGTGGCGGCGGTTTGGGCGGGGGAGGCACTTCGAGCGCGGGCATCGGAGGCTCGCTCTTCGGATATGGATCGGGCGGCGGAGGGACCTTGGGCTCCTCATCGCCCTTTGGCGGGACAACCGGCTTTGGTTTGAACGGACTCTACAACCCATTTGGCGGGCCCATGCCTCTTCCGCAACAGGCCAGCCTGAACCCGAGCACGGCTTCTTTATCTGGCGCCCAGGGTTCCTTTCCCAACAATCCGCCCCAATATTCGCCGCTTGATATAGAGCGTCAGCCGCCGATCAAGCATCGAGCCAACCCATACGCAGATGTTCCATCTCTCTACGACCTTTATCAACAGTATGCGCGCCGTTCGCCCATCCTCGATCGTTTTGGCATCGACTTATTTGAGAATGGAACAGGAAACTTCGATGATCTTCCGATGGACATGCCTGTCGGTCCTGAATATGTCCTCGGGCCGGGAGACGACCTGAACGTGGATTTTACCGGCAGTCTTGCCGACCACTTAACAAGGAGCGTGGATCGCACGGGTCGACTGGTCTTGCCGGCCGCTGGCGGGATACAGGTTGCCGGCAGGACTCTGGGCGACGCTCAGCAATTGGTTCAAACGGCGATGCGTACCCAGTATCGCGACGTACAAGTGGAGATTTCCTTGGCCCGCGTCCGCAGCGTCCGGGTTTATGTAGTTGGTGATGTCGAACGTCCGGGACCGTATGACGTGCTTGCCTTATCCACGCCGTTGAATGCCGTTTACCAGGCGGGAGGACCGACATCTACCGGCAGCTTACGGGTTTTTAAACACTATCGTGGCGACCAACTCATTGAACAGGTCGATGTGTACAACCTTCTGTTGCATGGCGTTCGCTCTGGAATGCACAAACTCGAAGCGGGCGACACCATTTTGGTTCCTCCGCTGGGCCCCGAAGTCACCGTCGAAGGCATGGTCCGCCGGCCAGCCATTTACGAACTGAATGGAGAGAAGAGCCTTGCTGAAGTGCTGCAACTCGCTGGGGGCGTGCTGCCTTCCGGCACTCTTCGGCACGTCGATGTGGAACGCGTCGTTGCGCACGACACCCGGACGATGCTGCGCTTGGACATTCCGGAAAACAACAACGACCAGGATGTGACCAATGCCCTGGAAGGTTTCCAGATTGAGGACGGAGACAAAATCAAGATATCCCCGATTTTGCCGTACGCTAACAAGACGCGTCTACCTGGAAGGCCACGTTTTCCGGCCGGGTAAGTTTGCCTATCGTGACGGTATGAAGGTCACGGATCTTGATCAAGTCCTACAAAGATCTGTTGCCCGAGCCTTACACGCAGCATGCCGAAATTATCCGGTTCGAGAGAACTAGATGACGCACCCGAAGTCTTGGCCTTCAATCTCGGGGATGCTCTTTCCGGCAAAGATCAAGATTTAGTCCTCCAGCCATTTGACACCGTGCGGGTGTTTGGACGATTCGATTTCGAGGACGCCCCGGTCGTGACCGTGACCGGAGCGGTGAGGGATCCGGGCGACCACATTACGAACGGTGCAACTTATCTGCGCGATGCCGTTTATTTGGCGGGAGGGGCTACTGCGGACGCATCCCTGACGGATGCCCAGGTTTTCCGCAAGGCCGACGACGGGAAACTCAGGGTTTTCAGTGTTGACCTGCGTCGCGCGATGGCGGGCGACCCCAAGGACAACATTCTACTCAGCTCGAAAGATCGCGTATTTGTCCATCGGGACCTGAACAAGGTTGATCCGCCAACCGTAACCATTGAGGGCGAGGTGGGTCGTCCGGGAAGGTATCCTTTGGGTGCGGGAATGACCGCTGCCGAGTTGGTTCAATTTGCCGGCGGCCTAAAGCGCGGTGCCTATACCGAAGAAGCCGACCTCACAAGTTACATGGTGGAACATGGAAGTAAGGTCGTCTCAGACCATCAGACAGTGGAAATCGGCAAAGCTCTCACCGGCGAACCCGACACCGACGTCCGGCTGCACGACGGCGACGTTCTTACCATTCGTCAGGTGTCTGGTTGGGACGACTTGGGTGCGGTTATCCAGGTCAAAGGCGAGGTCGCACACCCGGGTGGTTATGGTATTCAACCCGGTGAACGCCTTAGTTCCATTCTCGCTCGCGCTGGCGGTTTTTCAGCCAATGCCTATCCCTACGGGGCAGTGTTCGAGCGAGTCCAAGTTCGGGAATTGGAAGAGCGCAACCGGGCAGACTTACTGCAGCGAGTTCAGGCTGAAGTGGGACTGGTGAAACCTCCCCCAGGTGCGGACTTGGATCAGCAAGTCCAGGCGAAAGCGGCGGTCCTGCAGTATCAGAAGATCATCGAGCAATTGCAGAATACTCCCCCGGTCGGGCGCTTGGTAATCCACATTTCTTCCGATGTCAAACGCTGGGCCAATACCTCAGCCGATATACAAGTGCGCGCTGGCGACATGATAATCATTCCTAAGAGGCCCGGTATCGTCTTGGTGGATGGTGCCGTCTACAATCCCACCGCGATAACATACAAGCCGGGTAGAAGTACCGGTTGGTACCTGAAACAAGCTGGAGGCCCCACGGCCCTGGCGGACAGGCGGGGTACCTTCGTGGTTCGAGCGGACGGCTCGGTCGCGGGTGGATCTGGGGGACTCTTTAGTGGAGGTGTTGAAAGCAGCGAACTGCGTCCCGGAGATATGGTAGTTGTACCCGAGCAAACCTATGCCTTTGGCACAAAGTTCAAGACAGTTTTACAAGGTGCGCAATTGGCGGCTTCAACGGGCATCGCGACCTATTATTTCGCCAAGTTCTAGGTTTGGGATCTAATGCTCTCTGTGATGAAACGTTTTCTCCTGGGAGTTCTGTTATTTAGCGCCCTGACTTTAGCTGGACAGACACAAGGTACTGCCGCTGCCGGCCAGCCAGAAAAGAGTGTGGCAACGCAAGTAAGTGCGATTTCCCCGTCTTCACCCCAGGTTAATGGCGGTTGGTTGCAGCCGGGAGAGGATCCGCAGAATCGCCTGCTCACGCCTTTCCTTAAGCATTTGGGCGGCGATCAGAAGCAGTTCTGGACGGCGCCAGCAAAATTGCAGGTGAAAGATCTTAAGTGGATCGCGCCCTCAGCCGGCCTGCTGAGTGCGTTCATTGCCAGCGACAGTTGGTGGGCTAAGCAGGTTCCGCTCAGTCATATCTCGACCAGTAAGACAATTTCTGATTACGGCGCATACTCAATGATCGGACTGGGGGGGGCGTCAGTTTATTCTCGGGCACGTTACCCACGACGATCATTTGGAAGAAACGGGACTACTCAGTAGCGAGGCCGCCATCAATGCCACCGGGGTCGCATATTTGTTCAAGGAGATCACGCAGAGGCAACGCCCGCTGGATGGTAATGGGCATGGGGACTTCTTTCAGGGAGGTGCGTCTTTTCCTTCCGAGCATTCCGCCATCGCCTGGTCGATTGCGAGTGTCTGGGCGCATGAATATCCCGGGTGGTTGAGCCAGTTCGCAGCTTACGGCCTAGCGTCAACCATCACAGTCACTCGTGTCACTGCCAAGGAACACTTTCCCTCCGACGTAATCGTCGGCAGCGCCTTGGGCTGGTATTTCGGGCGCCAGGTCTATCGCGCACATCACGACCCGGAAGTGGGGGATCCGGCTGGGGAAGTCTGATGGAAGAACATAGCGGCGAAAGACCGCGAAACCCGAATTACATGGCTTCCCCCTATGTGCCCATGATAACTGGGCCTATCCGGCGCTTGAGCGCCTTATCGCTATGGGTTATCTGCAGTCGGCGTTCTTGGTATGCGCCCGTGGACGCGAATGCAGTGCGCCCGTCTGCTAGAGGATGCGGAAGGACAAACTTCCCAACAACGGCATCGCGAGAGGGCGAAGCAGGTAATCTGTACCGAACCTGGTCCAGGAATTTACTCCGGGAGATCGCAGAGGCTGGATGGCGCTCCAATCGCGGCGCACGGGTGGAGTCGCTATACACACGTTCGATGGGCATTTCAGGCACTCCGCCTCCGCGATGGATTTCATTTTGGACAAACCGTCGTTAATGATTACGGGCGACCCTATTGGGACGGTTTTAACGATGTTACCGGGATGACGGCCGACGCCGAACTGGGCCCCGTGGCCTTCTCGCTGCGAGGGGAATACCGGCACGCACCCGCCATGCCAACTGATTCTCCCCAGGTTTTGGAAGCCACGGCGGCCGCCGACGCCAATCCTCCTCTGGCCAACGGAACCAACGAAGCGAATCAGTTTAATGTGCTCAATAGCATGGCGTCGATCAACATCAACAACGTCCAGATTTCTTTCGGTGTCCAAAGCGTTTGGCTCGGTCCTGGAGAATCGGGGCCATGGCTGATGAGCAACAATGCGCCCCCGTTTCCGATGGTAGAGTTGATGATGTAATGCCCCATGAGATTCCGGGCCTGTCTCGCGTGCTGGGCCCTTTCCGTACCGAGTTCTTCATCGGGCAGCTTTCCGGTCAACATTGGGAGCGATGTGTCGTACCGAGCTGTCAATCTTACCCGGGATATTCAGGGATAGTTGGCCCGATGATCTCTCCTCAACCGTTTATTCACGGAGAGAAGATTAGTTTCCAGCCTACGCCCAATCTTGAATTCGGCATGGGAATCACCGCCATGTTCGGCGGTCCGGGCCTGCCCGTTACGTTCGGAACCTTTTTCAATTCTTATCATGTCCACACCGCGAATTTGGCCAAGAATCCTGGCAAACGGGTTTCGGCTGCGGATTTCACCTACCGTATACCAGGTTTAAGGAACTGGCTGACCCTTTACATGGACTCCATGGTTTGGGACGAGATTTCGCCTATCGGTTCTACGCGTGCTAACGTCAACCCTGGCATCTATATGCCCAGATACCCAGGATCCCCAAAATGGAGTTCCGTGCAGAAGGAATAAACGAATCTCGAAGCCATGTCCTGCGAGGCACAATTTACTACAACGGTGATCGGTTTCGTTCTGGATATACCAACGATGGCACCTTGATGGGCAGTTGGATGGGTCGGGAAGGCCGAGGAGTACAGAGTTGGCTGACCTACTCGTTCACGCCGCGCAACAAGCTTCAGTTTGGCTATCGGCTGCAGACGGTGTCTCCCGCGTTCATCGGCGGCGGGCGGCTTGCGGACTACTCGGTACGCGGTGATTTCCTGGCCAGGCCCGACATGGGAATTTCTGGACTCATTCAAGCAGAGCAGTGGAAGTTTCCGGTTCTGGCAACGACTGCTCAATCGAACCTAGTGGTATCGCTCCAACTCACTTGGTATCCCAAGTGGCAACGTAAGAAATGAGGGCCATGCCGCACTTTACCCAACCCCAGCAAGAAGAAGCATTCACTCGCGGTGCTTCAGAGGATGTTCTCGGTAGCGAGGTGATTGCCTCGCGCGATAAGGCACTCGACCGCTGGCGTTTGCTGTGGGAAGAACGCAAGTTTCTGGGGAGGTTTGCCTCTGTTGGTTTTGCCCTCGGGCTGGTTATCGCTTTTTTGATTCCTAACCATTACGCATCCACGGTCCAATTGATGCCTCCAGAAGCGCAGGGCTCGGCTCTGGGAATGATGGCTGCGATGATGACGGGCGGGGGAACGTCCGGTGGAAAATCGGGTGGAAGTGGCGGTGGCGGGGGGGGTAGCGGTTTGGGCGCGATCGCTGGAGACTTGTTGGGTCTAAAGAATGTGGGTGCCGAGTATGTGGGTGTGCTAAAGAGTCACACCATTCAGGAACGGCTGGTAGACCGCTTCAACCTGCAAAAAGCTTACGGCGACAAATATCGCGAGGACGCTTCCAAAGACCTCTCTGACAACAGCGCCATCTCCGAAGACCGCAAAAGCGGAATCATCACGATCGAAGTAACCGATCATGATCGGCAAAGGGCCAAGGCCATCGGTGAAGGTTACGTCGATGCGCTCAATCGTCTCATGGCGGAGATCTCGAACTCCGATGCGCACCTTCAGCGCATCTTCCTCGAAGAGCGGCTGCGTGACGTCAAGCGGCAACTCGATGAAGCCTCGCGGGCTTTTAGTCAATTCGCCAGCAAGAACACTACCAGGATCGATATAGAAGAGCAGGGAAAAGCGATGGTCGAGGCCGCGGCCGCGATCCAGGGACAGTGATCGGGATGGAATCGAATCTGAAAGGATTGGAGGAGATTTATACCGATAACAACCCCCGCGTGCAAACGACGAAGAGCAGTATTGCCGAGCTGCGCACCCAATTGGAGAAGCTGGGAGGGGGAGAGCCCGGGAAAAAGGTCCAGAACGGAGAGTTTTATCCTTCCATCCGCAAGCTGCCGGTCCTCGGCGTGACCTACTACGACCTCTATCGTAACGTAAAAATTCAGGAAGCAGTGTATGAGACCTTGACCGCGCAGTACGAGATGGAAAAATTAGAAGAGGTCAAGGACACGCCCAGCGTCAAAGTGCTGGAATCGAGCCGAAATTCCGGAACGAAAATCGTTCCCTCCACGCTCCATCGTGGTCATTGGCGTGGTTGTGCTTGTCATGGGTGGAGGGATCTCTGGGTGTTCCTGCGCCGCCGCTGGGAGAGCGCTGCGCCTGACGACCCGCGGAAATTGCTGGCGCTTGAAGTTTATGAGTCGGTCAACGCCAGAATGCCATGGAGCCCGCCCAATGGTTCCGCGTCTGCATGCCATGACCCACCGCGCCTGGGTTCGTTTTGCCAGCCGTCAGCGAACTGAAGAGCGAGGGTTTCGAACGATGAGCCGAAAGAGTCTTGAGCGTGAGCAGGTGAGGCGCGCAACTGGCAAGATTTTGCGCCGCGGTTTGGGGCCGGCTGGTCCGGGTGGGCTACAGCATTGCCCGACCCAGGGATTTTCAGTGGGAGGCGTGGTTTCTGGCCCGAACGTCGGCTCGCGCCCTCCCGTAGAGTAAGAAAGGTACGAGCTGTTCGCCCTGGCGTTTTCTGGGCCTGACGCTGCCTCTGAACAAGTTGTCCAATGCTGCAATTCTGGAAACGTACACCGTTTACGGGGCCGGCCGTTACCGGGAATACAATTTCGAGTACCGCCTGGCTGGTATTGGCGGAATAATGCGATCCTCTGGCTTAGGTCTCACGCTTCCTGCTCCTCGTTGTTTGGCGGGTACTAGCCTGGCTCAATCCCGCCCTGCCATCGACGGTCCGTACTTTGGTCTCGCGTTGAGCCGGCGCTGTTCTCATCACCGCCGCGCTCGTACGGCGGATGTTTTTACGTTCAGCAAAAGCCCGGCGCGGCGGCAAAATTGTTCCTCGTCTTTTTCATTGCCTTACTGATTCAGTTAGGCATCGCGATGCGGGCTGGTGCACTCAATAGCTTCTCCGTCTTTGTCATCGTTGGAATCGCCTGGGTAGTCGGTGGCGTATCCACCTGGCGAGATTTGCCCCGCCGTGCCCCGATGCATCGCTTTACCGATGCCCACCCCGGACCACCGCGCCGAACATTGGCGCTATGCGCGATGGATCCTGGCCACGGCGTGTGTTTTTCAGTTCACGAACCAGGGTTATTACTGGGTGGTGGCTGGCTTTCTGTCTTTGAAGCAGGTGGCCGAATTGCGGGCGGTTCCATGTTGGTGTCTCCGGTCGATCAGGTCCTAGCGGGCAATCACCTTCCTGGTGCTTCCGATGCTGGCGCGGCACTACGCCTCAAGACAGGCAGAAAGCTTCTTCTCTTTATGGAAGAAGTACACGCTCGGTTTCATCTTGGTCAGCGCTGGGTTTGTGCTGCTCGTGATCTGCTTTGGCGCTTTTGCCTCGCATCGAATTTATGGTGGAAAGTTCGATGAAGTCTCTATCCGCTGCTGCGGATCATCGCTCTGGTTCCCCTGCTGATGGCGATTGGAAACAGCATGAATGCCGCAATGAAGTCGGTGGAAAAGCCGAACCTTGTCCTATATGCGTATCTGGCCAGCGGGGCCGCTACTTTCGCGATTGGTATACCCCTGGTGATGAGCCTGGGAGTGCGGGGCGCCGTGTATGGAATGGTAGTCTCGGCGGCCGTCTATGCCACAACACTCGGAATCGGCTTCTGGTCGTTTCGTTCCCGCATGAAAGCCGACTTCGGGTTGCGAGTCGTGCCAGAACCGGAGCAGGTTGGCGTCTAAATGCCGGAATCTTTATTCGAGCATCGATTCTTCACTACTTCGCGGACAGGGTCTCGCACGCTCCACCAAGTACCGGCTCCTGCTGGTAGCGGGTATGACCGGCTACGTCGCCTTCTTTCAATGGATGTACATTAATTACCTGGACCCGACCTGGGCCTACTTCGGATTTAACTACTACCGTCCCTCCACCAAGTATGTCGTGCTTGCATGGGTGCTCAGCCTCTTGCCGAGTTTATGGATGCCCATTCACCTGACACGGCCGTCGCACCTGGCTTACTGGGTCTTGTACATCACCGTTATTATTCCTTCGATGTTTATCCCGCTGTTTTCCGGCATCAACACGCCCACTGAAATCTCGATGCTGATGATTGTGTTTTTTATTGCCTTTATCTTTACGGGCGCCAGTTACTTGTTTCCGCTTTGGCCTTTGCGGCATTCGAGACTCTCGCCAAGAGTGTTCTGGATCTTTTTTTTCCCGTCTTGGGTGTGGTTTTCGTCACCTGGGTGCTGATCGTGCTGCACAATCATTTGCACATCGTTTCATTTGCGGACATTTACGATCAACGCAATCGGGCCAATGATTTGAGCGAAGGGACGGCGGTGAGCTTTGCCCTCATGGGTCTGACCGGGACGGTAAATCCCTTCCTTATGGGGTATGGGCTGTACTACCGCCGCTGGTGGTTGCTGCTAGCGGGGATCATGGGGCAGCTTTGGTGTACAGTGCTCTCGGTTACCAAGGGTTCAATCCTCTCGATCATCTTTATCCCCGGTGTGTATGGCATTCTGCGAATTGGACGGACTCCTTTTGGCCTGAAAGTGACCTACAGGGTTCCTTGCGCTCATTGGCATCCTTTGCTTGTCGATTGTTGCCGTCGGGTACGAACCGAACCCGATTCATTTTCTGATCCTGTTTGTGATCCTTATGCGTGTCCTTCCAATGGGCGGACTAGTGACCGCGTGGTACTACAATTTCTTTCAGCAGAATCCCCTCACTTATTATTCGCACGTGACCGGCGTCAATTGGTTCGTACATTATCCTTATGCAAATTTCATCGGTCTGGAAATCGGTGCGTTCTACCAAAACGGTTCCGACCTCGATGCGACCGCGCACTTCTGGGCGACGGATGGGCTGGAAGCCTTGGGGCTGCCGGGCGTGCTCCTGATTTCAGTCTTCTGCGCCCTGGTATTCTGGGCGCTCGATTCCGCATCGCAAAGGCACGATCCGCGGCTTGCGGCTATCATCGCCACTTACGCGGCTTACAATTTCGCCAACATTTCGATCTTTACGACGCTCTTCTCCGGCGGTCTGTTCTTCCTGATCCTTTTCTTGCACTTCTTGCCGCCGAAGCAGGGGCCGGATTTTGTGCCCTCCCGGTCAGCACCGGAATTGCCACCGCTGCCTCGGGCGGCGCCTTCTTTCGGAGCAGGATAGTTTGAACGGAGCTGGCTTTGCCTCGAGAACTGCATGGCAGAATTCCTATCGCTACTTCCGCCGCATGGTCCGGGTTCTCGGCGGACGGGACCTTTGGCAACCGGTCCAACGGCATTGCGAGACGTTGTTGCTCGGCAACATGGGGGCGAGTTGGTGTGTCGCCCCTGAGGGCCTTTCGCCTGCGAGCCTTGTCTATTGTGCTGGAGTGGGAGAGGAAATCTCTTTTGACCTCGAATTGATAGAACGCTTCGGGGCCGAGGTGCATGCCTTTGACCCGACGCCGCGCTCCATCCGCTGGATTGCTTCGAGGGCACTGCCGGACAGGTTCGTATTTCACGACTACGGCCTGGCCGACTTCGACGGCACAACCCACTTTCATGCGCCGGAAAACAGCGCCTATGTTTCTCATACGATGCTGCGTCGCGGACAGATAAACGCGCCGGTCGCGGCCCGCGTCCACCGCCTGCCTAGCATCATGAAGATGCTGGAACACTCGAAAATCGATGTCTTGAAGATGGATATTGAAGGCGCAGAGTACGCCGTTCTTGCCGACCTGCTCGCGAGCGGCATTCGGCCACGCCAGATCCTGGTTGAATTCCACCATCGCTGGCCGGAAATCGGTCCCGCCAAGACACGTGCCTCGGTGCGCGCCCTGAATGAGGCGGGTTACAGTATTTTTCATGTGTCACCCAGCGGTGAAGAATTCAGCTTTTGTCGAAACCCGCAATCCTGATCGTTGCCAGATGCAGCCAGCGCATGAAGAGGGCAATCATGTGGATCATTAACGTCAACCGCAGACTTTACTACCGTGTGCGGAAGTATTTTCCCGCCAAGGCAAATGTGGCGGCCGAATATCCGTCATTCGTGGGCAGTTTTGCCCGCAATGGCGACGTCATCGTGGACGTGGGGGGCGGTGCCCGGTGCGCCTTTGCCACCGAATGCGCCGGATCCCATATTATTGCCGTGGACGTCTCGGCCTCCGAGCTGGAGAAAAACCGCGAGGTTGCCGATCGCAAAGTCGCGGACGTCACCCGGCAAATTCCGATTCCCGACAATTCCTCAGACATCGTCTCCTCAAGATATGTGCTGGAACATCTGCGGGGGGTTGAACACTTCGCGGCGGAAGCATTCCGCGTTCTCAAACCGGGTGGTGTCTTCATCACACTTTTCCCCAACAAGCTTGCTCCCTTCAGCGTCATTAACCGCATCCTTCCAGTGTCGTTGGCTCGTCGCGTCGCCTACGCGCTGAAGGAACAAGCCAGCGAGTTCGGAATCTTCCCTGCCTACTACGAGTGCTGCACTCCGCGAGAATATCGAAGGTTGCTGGAATCGAAGGGATTTACAGCGATCGATATCAAGGTGGCATATTCGCAATCGAGCTATTTCAACTTCTTCATGCCGCTTGCGCTTATCTTCCTAATTTACGAGTGGATCATCAGCCGGCTGAATCTGGAGGGCCTCTCAGCGCATGTTCTTATCTGCGCGCGCAAGCCGGTAACTGAACCGGCTTACGCACCCCATTCATCGGAGCGCGTCAGCCTTGTGTCATAACCTGTAAGGAGGAGTTATGAGATTAATGTCTTCGGTATTGGCGTTTTCACGTCTGATGGTTGTCACCACCTTGCTCATCCATTTGGGGGCGGCCGGTTTGTACGCGGTGACGCCACAGGATTTCGGGGGCAAAGCCGATGTCGTGACCTTGCAGGATGGCTCCATTGCGCGCGAAACGGCCAGTTTTCGTTCTTCGAGCGCCAAATTTACTGCGGCCGATGCCGGAAAGGCGATTGTGGTGACCGGTGCGGGGCCTGAAGGGGGCGCGCTGGTAACGGAAATCCGCGCGGTCACGTCTCCTAATCAAATCACTCTGGCCGCCAATGCCGTCGAAACGGTTGCCAACGCACTTACGTATTACGGAACCGATGACACCGCTGCCATCCGCTCTTGCGTTTACAAAGGCACGACCAAAGGCGGGGCCTGCACAATTCCGAATGACGCGACGTTCTTGGTGAGCAATACCAAGAGCACAATCGCTCTGTTCGGGGCGGGAAATAACCCGATCCCCAAGGGGATCATCAACGGGTTCGGCAAGATCATTTTTGCCCCTCAAGGCAGCCTGGCTGGCAACGACCGTCTCTTTTACATTTCTTCTCAGGAAACCCGTCCGATGAAGATTGCCGGCGGCGTCGCCAAAGGAGCAACTTCGTTCAGAGCCGAGGATACCGCCGACGCGGCCCTGCTTGCACCCGGCGATTGGGTAATCGTGACCGAGAGGGATTCGGTGGTCAAAGATCACGTCTATGCGGATTGGATGCAAGTGGCGGAGGTAAGCGGAACCGTGGTGCAGACTACGAAGCCGTTTCGCATGGCATTCCCCAATGCACGTTCTTGGGGTGGTCCGCCAACATTTTGGGGGCTAAGTTTCCGCAAGGCCGGTCCTGTAACGTCCAACGTTGAAGTGCACAATATTACGATCATCATCCCCAAGATCAAGCAGGGGTCCCGGGTAATTGTCGGTATCGCCACTCGTGACACCCGCGGGACTCTAATCGACCACATCATTTGCCAAGATGCGTCGGGGAATTGTTTTGCCGGCTACATGGACCAAGGCTTGGTCATTCAAAATAGCAATTTCAACGAATCCGTTTATGCCGAAGTCGCCGCTAATGTGGATGCCGTCCTCAAGGGAAACCACATTAACCAGAACACCAGCGCTCTCTTATTGCCCGGACCCCCTACGGGCGGCGGACTGGAGGTTGATTTTGGCACAGGATTCAGTGAAATCGTGGACAATATTATCGGCGATAGCCGGCAGGTTTGCATCAGCTTGTTTCCCGCTGCCCACGACACACTGGTCAAAGGAAATCAATGCGGGAAAGTGATCTTTGGGACCGGAGCCAGCTGCATTTTCTCTCGCGGGGGCTACAACCTGACCGTGACGGAAAACACGTGTCAAGGTGGTACAGGGGCCTCGAGAGGAATTGACTTCTCTGACGCCAACCTTGCTGCGCCCATCTACAGCACCGGTAACCGCATCTTTGCCAACCGAGTTGAGGGCTATAGAACGCCAATGGTCTGCGACGGGCGCACGCGTAGCGACCGATGCGAGCACTAGTAGCACGGCATTCTACTCAGACTTTATGCGAGTTGTACTCCTGGCCTCGACGTTTTCCAAGAACATGGGTTACCTGGAGAACATGCTTCCGCGGCACCTCGCGCGCGCCGGGGCGGACATGCACGTCATTGCCATGGATTTGCCACCGTACTATTGGATGCCGGAATCACGCGCAACCTACGGAGACTTTGCGCAAAATAGCCCGGCAGGAACGACCCAACAGATCGATGGATTCACTCTGCATATCGTGGGACATCAGAAAATCGCCGGATACATGCGCATGGTAGGGCTAGAAGAGAAACTGGCTGCCCTCCAGCCCGACATTGTGCAGTGTTCGGCGGTGATCGGATGGATTCCGCTGGACGCAGCCCTTTATCGTTTTCGCTTCGGCTACCGGCTGTTTTCTGGCAACCACTACCATGCGTCCGTATTTCCTCTTGCCCAGAAGCAAACATCCTGGTGGAATCCGGAACGCCTGCGTTGCACGGTTACACGATCGCTCCCAGGGTGGCTAGTCAGCCTTGTGACTGAAAAGTGTTACGCCATTGCACCCGATTGTGCCGACGTGGCGGCGCGCTTCTTTGGCGTGCCACGGGAAAAGATTGAAATCTGCCCGCTTGGGGTTGATACGCAATTGTTTCATCCGGTTATGAGTGATGAGGATCTCGCGTGCCGCAGGGATTTACGAAGCAGGTTGGGTTTCACCGATTCGGACATCGTTTGCATCTACAGCGGTCGTTTCAGTCAGGACAAGAATCCGAGGCTGCTGGCCCAGGCCGTTGCCGAACTGGTCAGCCAGGGCAAGCCTTTTCGCGGCTTGTTCGTGGGCAAAGGTTCGCAACAGGTGGCGATTGCCGAATCTGCAGGCTGCCGCGTCCATGATTTCGTTCCGGTGAGGGACTTGGGCAAGTATTTCCGCGCTGCCGATATCGCCGTCTGGCCGACCCAAGAATCTCTTTCCATGCTGGACGCAGCCGCTTGCGGGCTGCCAGTGGTCGTAAACCAAACTGTGTCGGCAAGGGAGCGGATCGAGGGCAACGGTCTGTTTTATCAACTTGGTGACGTGCATGACTTGGTTCGCCTACTGGATCAGTTGGGTGACGCTGGTATCCGGCGCGAGTTGGGTGATTGTGGGGCTGGCAAAATGGAACGTGAATTCAGTTGGGGCATGATCGCTGAGCGACGGCTGCGAGATTACGAAGCAGCGTTAAATCGAGAGCGTGGCCGGCGCGGTGTAGTAACGCCGGTTCTATGCACGGAGGGTGACCCGCGATTCGAGAACGAGGCCAAGCGATGAGGGGCATTGCTACTCTGCCCAGCAACACTTTGCTCGGCAAAATCTCCCGTTATCCATTACGGATATTGCCTTCCTCGCTCACCGTGCCGATTCTCAAAGGACCTTTGCGCGGCAAGAAATGGGTGGTGGGTTCGCAGCGCCATGCATTCTGGCTCGGCATCTATGAACCCCACATGCAGGATCTCATTTCACGAAAGGTGAAGCCGGACAGCGTTTTTTACGACATCGGGTCGAACGTCGGTTTCTATTCTTTGCTCGCCTCCAAACTCGTCGGCTCGGGGCGTGTTTTCGCCTTTGAGCCCTTGCCAGCCAATCTGGCGCGCCTGCGAAAACACTTGGATCTCAATGGCGCCACCAACGTCTCAGTGTTGGGGGTGGCGGTTTCGGACCGTGTGGGAACGTCATTCTTCGAACAGGAGGCCACTGGCGCAATGGGCAGGCTGCAATCCCAGGGCAGTCTTGAGGTGGAAACCACGACCCTGGATGCGCTGCTGTGCCAAGGCGCGCTTGTGGCACCGAACTATATAAAAATGGATATCGAAGGCGCAGAAGCCGCCGCCCTGCGGGGAGCGCGAGTGTGCTTTGAAAAACACCGGCCCGTTCTGTTCCTCGCGACGCACGGTCACGATATACGGCAACAGTGCTCCGAGCTTCTCCGATCCTTCAACTATCGGATGCAAGTCGTCGGGAACGAATCCCATGACAGAGCAGAAATCCTGGCCCACCCTCAGTAGGAGAGGAGAACCGCTATCCATGTCTCCCGCAGAATTAGGGTCGCCCTCAGAAATTTCCGGGGCTCCCCATGTCAGCCAGAAGCTCAAGGACAACTACGATCGCTATTACGATGGCGAATCGGAGTGGCGCGCTTTGGGGGCAACCCACAAGGCAGAAAATATCGTTAACCTGTGTCAGGCAGTACCCCATCGATCTGTTCTCGAAATAGGATGTGGTGAAGGCTCGATCCTGAAGCGGCTCTCGGAATTCAATTTTGCGGAAGAGCTCTATGGAGTGGAAATCTCAACCAGCGCGGTTTCGGCGGTAGGTGACAGAGGCATCGCGCGTTTGAAAGAATGCCGGCGCTTTGATGGTTCGACGCTTCCCTACGACGCAGGACAGTTTGATCTGGCAATTCTCAGTCATGTCATCGAGCACGCTGAGTATCCGCGGCGGTTGATTTATGAGGCGGCACGGGTTGGCCAGCACGTTTTCGTGGAAGTGCCTCTGGAAGACACCGTCCATCTGAAGCCCGATTTTGTCTTCGACGCCGTGGGGCACATCAACTTTTATTCTCGAAAGACGATCCGCAGGCTGGTGCAGAGTTGCGCCCTGCGCGTCTTGTCACAGATCACCAGCAACCCGTCGTCGGCGATGTACACCTATCAGTATGGCCGCAAGGGCTTCCCAAAATATCTCTTGAAGGAGGTTCTGCTCCAGTTATCTGAACCTCTCGCGTGTAGTCTCTTCACTTATCATTCGTCGCTGCTGTGCACTCATGGATAAGGGATCTCCGAATTGGCATAGGAACGGAAGCAGCGGCTCGGGCGGCGGTACGCTGTGACTATTTGCATGGTTGGGGTTTTCCCTCCTCCGGTGCACGGCATGGCGATGGTGAATGCTGCGATGTACGAGCAACTGTGCAGCCGCGGAGCGTCACCGCTGGTGCTGAATTTGGCGCCGGCTACATTGCAAAGGAGCTGGCTCAACCGGCTAGGAAGAATCCGCCGAGTGGTTGCATGTTATGTAAGTTTCCTCGGTCAGCTTCGACACGCAGGCGCGCAGACCCTTTATGTTGGCTTGTCGGGCGGATGGGGACAGCTGTACGAGGCGCTCTTCGCGCTCACAGCGCGCGTTACCAACCGACATATTTTTCTTCATCATCACAGCTTCGCGTACCTGGATCACGCGACTTTATTCACTCGTCTGCTGGTGTGGTGTTCCGGGCCTTCGGCGACCCACGTCGTCATCTGCGAGCTGCAGGCCAGCAGACTGAAGCAGCACTACCCCGGAGTTGCGCGCACCATGGTCATTTCAAACGCGGCTATCACGAATCTGGTTACACTGCCGGCCCGAACCAGGACCACGGTGGCCAGGATCGGGTTTCTCGGAAATATTTCATTCGCGAAAGGAATCAGTGAGGTGATCGCAGTCGCGGAGCGATTGCTGACAAGCTCCGTGGACTTCGAGGTTTATATTGCTGGCCCCTTCGAGGACCCAGCCGCCGAGACCAGCGTCACCGATGCAAGCCAGCGTTTGGGTAATATCAAATACATCGGATCGAAGTATGGTTCAGAAAAGGACGCATTCTGGGAGCTGATCGACGTCTTGCTCTTTCCTTCAAAGTACGTGAACGAGACGGCACCTCTTGTAGTATACGAAGCCATGGCGCGGGGCATTCCGGTAATAGCCTGGAGCCGCGGGTGTTTGGGGGAAATGATGCCGCCGAATGCTGGAGTGCTGGTACCACAGGGACAAGATTACGTAACGGTTGCGGTCGAGCATTTATTGGAGTGGAAAGACCAGCCCGAACGCATTGTGGCACTCTCGGAGGGCTCGGAGCGGGCCTTTTCTGAACAGAAACGGAAGTCAATCGGCCAGCTATCGACGTTCATCGATGAGTTGCTCCGGTCGTCACTCTCCCCCGGACAGGAGCTGCAAACATGCTGACGGGCGCTGCAACCCAGGACCAGGGAGAGCCCGCTCCCGGCGGTACATTGCCGCCATGCAAGGACGAGGAGTGCGTTTGCTGCGGCGGGCAGATCATTGAAGTTTTACCACAAGTTTTCGACACGCGTTTCGGAGTGCCGGGAGAATACGCGATATGCAAGTGTTCCGAGTGCGGGCTGGAGCAGATTTTACCTCGGCCCTCAGCGGACGAACTGCAGCTCCTCTACGCGACCTATTACAACTTTGGCGGGGAACGGGACACGACTTATACGCGCTGGCGTGAGTGGTTCCTGGCTTCCTGGCTGTATCGTCTTTGGTTGTGGGTGGATGGTGACGGCTCATTTCATGGCCGCAAGGGAACGGGAAGGCTGCTTGATGTGGGATGCAACGAGGGCCGCGGCCTGAAGATATTTCGCCGCAACGGATTCCTGCCCGAAGGCTTGGAATTGAATCCGCGCGCAGCGGCGGTTGCACGAGCAGCCGGATTTCGGGTGCAAGAAGTTCTAATCGAAGACTTTCACCCTTCCGAAGGTTACGACATAGTAGTTCTATCTAATGTTCTGGAACATTCGCTCGATCCCAAGCGGATGCTCCTCGATATCGCCCGTGTTCTGAAACCTGGAGGGCAAGTTTGGATCGCCTGCCCCAACAGTCGAAGTTGGTTGCGAAGCATTTTTGGAAGAGCCTGGATCAACTGGCACGCGCCCTTTCACATTTCGCATTTTTCGTCGCAAACACTTCGCTCAGTGCTGCGGCAGACCGGATTTGTGCAGATAGAGTTGCGGCAGATCACGCCGGCATTGTGGGTGGCATCGTCTGCCATCACGAGCTTGTTCTCGCGTCCGAGAAGCAAAACGAAGCAGCTTCGCAATCCTTTGCTGGTGTTAACGCTGATGATTCTTGCACGCTTGCTGTTTTTCCCGTTGCTTTATATTGGCAACCGCGTTCACCGTGGAGATTGCCTGATTGTTACCGCTAGCGTGCCCGGGGCCGCTGCCCACTGAAGCGGATTGTGCTGGTCAAAATGAAGAAAGCATTGATTACCGGCATCACCGGACAAGACGGCGCCTATCTGGCCGAATTTCTGCTTGGCAAGGGCTACGAGGTGCACGGCATTAAGCGGCGCACGTCTCTGCTCAATACGGAACGCGTGGACCATCTCTATCAGGATCCCCACGTGCCCGGTCACCGGTTCTTTTTGCACTACGGTGATATGACAGATTCGAACAGCCTCATCCGGGTGCTGC
Organism: uncultured Acidobacteriota bacterium; assembly: GCA_963845725.1. Classification (GTDB taxonomy): domain Bacteria; phylum Acidobacteriota; class Terriglobia; order Terriglobales; family Acidobacteriaceae; genus JABCZH01. The sequence goes on along the minus strand of CAWJTC010000004.1, from coordinate 148,074 downwards.
AGAAGGTGCAACCCGATGAGGTCTACAACTTGGCTGCCCAAAGCCACGTCGCGGTTTCGTTTGAACAGCCAGAATTTACCGCTAACGTGGATGCCTTGGGTACGCTTCGCCTGCTGGAGGGGATCCGCATTCTAGGTATGCAGGAGCGGGTGCGTTTCTACCAGGCCTCCAGTTCCGAACTGTATGGTCTAGTTCACCAAAGTCCGCAGAACGAAGACACCCCATTTCATCCTCGCTCGCCGTACGCGGTGGCCAAGCTGTACGCGTTTTGGATCACTGTGAATTACCGCGAAGCATATCGCATGCACGCAAGTAACGGCATCCTCTTCAATCACGAGTCCCCGGTTCGCGGCGAGACTTTCGTGACTCGCAAAATCACCCGAGATTTGGCCCGGGTCAAAGTCGGCCTTCAAGATTGTGTGTACCTTGGCAACTTGGATGCCAAGAGAGATTGGGGGCATGCCAGAGACTACGTCGAAGTGCAGTGGCTCATGCTCCAGCAGGAGGAGCCCGAGGACTTTGTGATTGCCACTGGCGAACAGCATTCGGTGCGCGAATTCGTCGTGGCCGCTGCCGCCGAGTTGGGCATTCCGCTCTCTTGGGAGGGATCGGGAGTCGACGAAAAAGGTTACGACACCCGGGGACATTGCGTCGTGCGGGTCGATCCCCGCTATTTTCGCCCCGCAGAGGTGGATTCATTGAGGGGAGATGCAACCAGGGCGAGAGTCAAACTGGGCTGGTACCCCCGGGTCAACTTCCAGCAACTGGTACGAGAAATGGTGGCCGCAGACCTGCAGGGCGCCGAACGCGATCAATTGGTCAAGGCTTCAGGCTACAAAGTGTACGAATACCGCGATTGAAACATGCACACATCTGATGTCATTTATGTGGCCGGGCACACCGGCCTGCTCGGTTCCGCGCTGGTCCGGCGTTTACGGGCGATGGAGTACAACAACCTGTTGTTGGCTACCCATCGCGATCTGGATCTTACCGATGCGGCAGCCGTGCGAGCATTCTTTGCGCGGGAACGGCCGCAATACGTATTCCTGGCGGCGGCCAAAGTGGGAGGCATTCTAGCCAACAGTTCCTATCCCGCGGATTTCATCTTCGAGAACCTGCGCATCCAGACCAACGTGATTCACGAAGCCCATCGCAGCGGCGTCGAACGGTTGCTGTTTGCCGGGTCGAGCTGCATATACCCGAAACTTGCTCCTCAACCCTTACGCGAAGACGCGCTTCTCACTGCGCCTTTAGAACCTACGAATCGTCCATATGCGGTGGCCAAGATCTCAGGCATAGAGATGTGCTGGGCGTACAACCGTCAGTACAGGACCCAGTTTCTGGCTGCCATGCTGACGAACCTATACGGACCGGGGGACAACTATCATGCCAACAATTCTCATCTTATCCCGGCGCTCATCCGTAAAATGCACCGGGCCAAGATGAGCGGTACGGAGCAGGCTGTAGTGTGGGGTACCGGAACTCCACGACGGGAATTTCTCTACAGTGATGATGCAGCCGATGCCTGTATTTTCCTCCTCAATTTGTCCAAGGAGCGATTTTCCGAACTGGTGAGCCGTGCCGAAGAACCGCCGTTGATAAACGTTGGTTGGGGCACAGACCTGACAATCCGCGAAGTCGCGGAGCTCATTGCCGAGGTAGTCGGGCTGGATCGTACCTTGACATTTGATCCCACAAAGCCGGACGGAACGTCCCGCAAGTTAATGGACACAAGCCGTCTGAACTCGCTGGGATGGCGACCACGAATTGGTTTGCGTGAAGGCCTGCGCGAGGCCTATACGGATTTCTGCTCTACTATCACCGAAAGTCGTCCCACCCTGGAAGTTGGGACGTAGAAAGCTAAGGATTGACGCATGCGTATTCTCATCCATGGGCTTAATTTCGCGCCGGAATTAGTTGGAGTGGGCAAGTTCACTGGCGAGATGGCGGAATGGTTGGGCGGGAGGGGCCATGAGGTCCGTGCCGTAACCGCGCCACCGTTCAATCCAACGTCGAGAGTGGCTTCAGGTTATTCGTCGTGGCTATATCGCCGAGAAGATAGGGTTTACCATAGTGCTCCACAGGTCTCCGAGCGGAGTGGGATCCAAGTCAACCAAGACGCAGTCATTTCGCATGGGTCAGCACTGCCTGCGGGTTCGTCGAATTCGGCTGGTCTAATGGTTTCGGAAACGCAAGCGACGAATGAAGCAGGGCAAGTGGGCCGCCTCTCTATCTTGCGCTGCCCCGTGTGGGTTCCAAGGACTCCTGCGGCGGGAAAGCGTGCCTTACACTTGACGAGCTTTGCGTTGAGCAGTTTCTGGAGCATGCTGCGCCAAGTTTCTTGGCGACCCGATGTGGTGCTGGTGATCGAACCGACCTTGCTATGCGCACCCAACGCCTGGCTCACTGCCCGTCTATCGGGAGCAAAAAGCTGGCTTCATGTGCAAGACCTGGAGGCTGACGCTGCCTTCGAAATGGGGATGTTGACTTCTTCGCACCTGCGGCGGTTGGTGATTGCGCTAGAACAAAAGTGCATGCGAGGCTTTGACCGGGTTTCGACCATCTCGCAGAAGATGGGTCTTCGCTTGGCCGAAAAGGGGGTGGAGTCGTCGAGGTACGTGCTGTTTCCAAATTGGGTAGACACGAAAATCATTTTCCCGTTGCAGAATCCTAGTCCGCTGCGAAATGAACTACGCATTCCTCATGATGCGATCGTGTCTTTATACTCTGGATCGATGGCACACAAACAAGGACTGGACGTGCTGGCAGAGGCCGTGTTGGGGTCGCGGCACGAAATGCACTTCGTATTTTGCGGCGATGGGCCAGCCAAGCCCGCGCTCGCAAGTTTGGCATCGCGAGTGAGAAATGTTCACTTGCTGCCGCTCCAACCTTTCGAACGTTTGAATGATTTGCTCAATCTTGCCGACATCCACTTGCTACCGCAGCGGGCGGATGCCGCTGACCTGGTCATGCCCTCCAAGTTGACGGGCATGTTGGCGAGCGGCCGTCCGGTGGTCGCTAGTGCGGCGAGCGATACGCAACTTTCGCAGGTTGTGGACGGGCGTGGCATCGTAGTGCCGCCTGGGGATGCTTCGGCTTTCGCCTGGGCCATGGACCAGCTCGCGAGCCATCCTGCACTACGAGATAGACTGGGACGCAACGCCCGAGCCTATGCAGTCTCGGATCTGGAGAAGAACACAGTGTTGCAACGGTTTGAGCAGGAGTTGCTGAAACTCACTTCAGCGCAGGGCTGGAGTCCGGCTTTGTCGAATTAGGTTCTTTCGTGGATGCGGGGAGTTAGATTTCATGGGCAAGAGTGGCATACCATCGGCTAAGATGGGATTTCACTGGAGCAATAGTAATCAGGATGTTAAGTTATTCCGCTGCGTAGGTACTGTGATAGCTCAGCCAAGTCCGCTGCCGCGCTTGGTTTTGTCGCCTGCTTGGGACAGCCCGATCCAATTGACCGCAAAGCGGTGCTTCGACGCTGTGGTGTCGGCGTCCCTCTTACTGCTCCTGTCCCCAATTTTTCTTGTTCTAGCGATTGCAGTCAGCGCGACTTCTCGCGGCCCCATTTTTTATCGCTGGAAGGTAGTGGGACAGTCCGGCCGGCCCTTTGTGAGCTACAAGTTTCGCTCGATGGTGGCCAATGCGGACGCACTTCGCTCGCAGTTGGATTCGCTCAACGAAATGAGTGGACCAGTGTTCAAGATGACGCACGATCCCCGCGTTACCAAAATTGGGTCATGGATGCGGCGCTACAGTTTGGACGAACTACCTCAACTCTATAGTGTTCTTAGGGGAGAGATGAGCCTGGTCGGCCCTCGCCCTCCCCTCGTTACCGAATACGAGGGATTTAACGAATTCCAGAAACAAAAACTTGCGGTGAAACCTGGCATGACATGCCTCTGGCAGGTTAGCGGTCGAAACCAGGTTAGCGATTTTGACGAATGGGTCCGGCTCGATCTAAAGTACATTCGCGAATGGTCGCTTTACTTGGATATTAAAATCCTGTTGCACACCGCGAAAGAAGTTGTCAGCGCGTCTGGGAAATAACGGGTCCAGGGGTTTTTTCGATTGCGAGTATTGATGTCGAGAAGCGAGATCATGGAATCAAGTGTCCACTTCTTTCGGGGGATATTCTTCTCATGCGAGTGCTCGTAACCGGCGGTGCGGGTTTTATTGGGTCTCATCTCGTTGATCGCTTTTTGCAAGACGGATTTCGCGTCCGAGTGCTGGACAGTTTACTCCCTAAGGTTCACCCTCATGGCCGGCCCACGTATCTACCGGCTGGCATTGAATTCATTCATGGCGACGTCACCGACCGCGAAACTCTCCGCAAGGCTCTGCAGGGTATCGATGTGGTTTCGCACCAGGCAGCCTACCAGGATTACATGCTGGAATTTTCTCACTTCCTTCAAGTGAATGCGGTAAGCACTGCGTTGATCTATGAACTTATTGTGCAGCACCACCTTCCAGTCAAGAAAGTCATTGTGGCGTCTTCCCAGGCTGTTTATGGGGAAGGACAGTACACGTGCCCACAGGATGGGTTCCTTTTGCCGCAGCCGCGGTCGCGACAACAACTCGCGTGGGCAGACTGGGAGGTAAGCTGCCCTCGGTGTGGGCGGAAAGCAATCCCCAGGTCGCTCCAAGAGGAACACAACAACCCTTACAACCAATATGCTGTCTCGAAGTTGGCGGGGGAAAAAGCTGCCATGGGTCTTGGTTGGTTGCACGGAATTCCAACAGTGGCGCTGCGATATTCCATCACCCAGGGAGTGCGACAATCTCTTTACAACCACTATTCTGGAATATGCCGGATATTCTTCAGTCGTGCTATGCAGCGGCGTCCTCTTATCATCTATGAGGACGGACGACAAACCCGAGATTTTGTCCATGTCCAGGATGTCGTGGATGCCAATATGTCGGTCCTGGAGAAGGACGCAGCCAATTTTCAGACCTTTAATGTCGGAAGTGGTAATCCAACCACCGTGATCGAATACGCCGAGGCTGTTCTCCGCAAGGTCCCCTCGGTTGAAGGCATTCAGATCACCGGGGAGTATCGCCGAGGGGACAACCGGCACAGTGTTTCCAGCATACATAAGTTGACCCAGTTGGGATGGCGGGCCCGCCGGGATCTTTCCACTATCATGGATGACTTCCTGGCATGGATTGAGAGTATTGGCGGGGTGCCTGAGCAGACCTCCGATGCGGATGCGCATATGCGGAGCGCAGGTGTGGTGCTAAGTGTGAGTTGAGGTTTGCATTTGCCACTAGTTCAGTCCAAATCAGGAAACTGACATGACCGAAATTTATGATGTCAACAGCTACTTTGGATCTCTTTCGCAGACGGTGAAGAAGCTGCCGTTTGAACGCATCGACAAAATCGCACTCATCCTTTTGGGCGCCTATGATGCAGGTAATACGGTTTATCTTTTCGGCAACGGTGGAAGTGCAGCCCTAGCTTCGCACTTTGCCTGTGATCTCGGAAAAGGCACGTTGAATGGAAGTGGCAAGCGCTTTCGGGTTTTGGCTCTTACCGATAATATTCCCCTCATGACGGCATGGGCCAACGACTTGGGGTACGAAGATATCTTTGCTGAGCAGTTGGCGAACTTGATTCGTCCGGAGGACGTCGCATTCGCTATCAGCGGCAGCGGAAATTCACCTAACGTCCTGAAGGCTTTGACCGTCGCCCGTGAAGCCGGTGCAGTGACAGTTGGGCTCGGCGGCTTCCAAGGCGGCAGGATGAAGGAACTCTGCGATGTATGCATGGTGGTTCCTTCTGATAACATGCAGATCATCGAAGACTTACACGTGTGCACGGCGCATGCCCTCTTTACTTCGATAAAAGCGAAAATTTGCCAGGCAGCTGGAGCATTCGCCTGATTTTCTGCGAGATGGTTTAGAATCTTTTCATCGAATATTCATGAAACCACGTCACCTGAGTCGCTGGATTCTGCTGGCAGATCTGTGCTGGGCGTCCGTCGCGTTGCTTTGCGCCGACGTTCTGCGCTACGGTATCACCTGGGACCGGGCGGATCGCATTGCGATTCACCGGTTGTTGCCGTTTCTCGCGGCCACCTGGATCGTCTGGACAGTCTTTTCTTCCTGGATGAAGTTGGATTGCTTCAGTGGGGGCTGGCGCTTTCCCGCGGTGATGTCGCATGTCTTTGTTGCGACTTCGGCCTAATGGGCCTGCTGCTGGGAGCAGGCTACCTGGCGCAACGGTTCGTGTCCCGCCTAGCTCTGGCCTACTTTGGAGTTCTGCTATACCTAGGTTTCCTGGGCATACGTTATGCCGCCCGGTCGATGCTCCAGGCACGATTTCTCGCGGGTGACGTTCGCAAGGTGACGATCGTCGGAACTGGGCGGGTAGCCCGTGAACTGGCGATCAAGATCGAGCGGCATCCTGAAATGCTGTGCAAGGTCGTCGGCTTTCTATTCCCGGCAGACGACGGCGTGCACCTGAACGTGTCGCCCGAGAGCGCGAAGGCGAGTACGACCGTTCCAACGCTGGGAGTAATCGACCTGCTTCGTGCTCAACACACGGATGAACTGATATTGGCTCTGGATAAGCCGGCCTGGCCTGAGATCCTCAATTTGACCGGGCAATGTCGGGAGCATGGAATTCATGTCAGCTTTGTGCCTGAGCCCTACGAGCTGTACCTTTCCAAACTCGACCTGCTCGATGTTGATGGGCTGCCCTTACTGCAATTGCAGGATCCGGTGGTATCCTATGCGTTTTGGGGATACTGGAAGCGAGCAACGGACATCGTATTGGGCTCGCTGCTGCTGGTGATTGTCATGCCAGTGTTGTTGCCTGCGATGATTCGCCTTCGCTGGGTTAAAGGCAGAGCGGTCCGCGAAGAAACGCGCTGCGGCCAAAATGGCGGGATCTTTTCGATGCTGCGCCTGAACGTGGACCGTCCTGCTAACCATGCATCCAGATTCGAACGCATGTTGGAGAAGTTTAGCCTGACCGAACTACCGCAATTGTGGAATGCCGTACGCGGCGAAATGGCTCTGGTCGGGCCACGTCCAGAATCTCCGCAGCGGGTGCAGTGTTACTCGGAATGGCAACGGCAACGCCTCACCGTGAAGCCTGGCATCACTGGACTCGCGCAGGTCTATGGCTTACGTGAGCAACATTCTTCGGAAGAAAAAGCTCGTTTTGATCTCCAGTATCTTTTAAATCCGTCCCCGCTCACTGATATTTCTCTGTTACTGCAAACCATCTGGACCCTGGCCATTCGGCTTATACGTTACTCCCGGTTCTCGCCCGCTGCCACCACGCCGTCGACGGAGTTAACATTCAACGAATTTGCCACGCCATTCCTGCAGGAGACCTTGCAAGGTGCTCATCGTTCGCAGTCCAGTGCGGATTAGTTTCGCCGGCGGAGGTACCGATCTTCCGGCCTACTATGAACAATTTGGTGGCGCCGTGCTCAGCGCCGCCATCAATAAGTATTTTTACACCATCCTGGGCAAGCGTACTGACGGCCGTATTCAGGTTATTTCTTCTGATCTGCGGCTCTTTGAAAACTGGTCGGACATTGCCGCGATGGAAGTTAAGGGAAGCGGGCTCGAAATTCCACTGGCCACGCTGAAAGATCTGGGGCTGCGAGTCTCGGTTGATCTTTTCCTAGCTTCAGAGATTCCACCAGGTACAGGGTTGGGCTCCTCGGCCAGTGTCTGCGTGAACATTCTGAAAACCCTGACCTCTTACTTGCAAATGCCAATCTCCAAACACGAACTTGCTGAGCGCGCCTTTCAAATCGCCAGCAGCACTTTGGGTCGGCATGTTGGCAAGCAGGACGAATACGCTGCCGCTTTCGGAGGCCTAAACTACATTACCTTCGACCGCGACGGTTCCGTGAAGGTAGAGCCCATGGATCTCGATCCCCAGGTCATGCGCCAGCTCCAGGGCAATCTCAAATTGTTCTTTACGGGGTCCTCTCACCATTCCTGGACAATTCTCGAAGAACAAGAGCAATTTACTCGGAAGCACGCCGGCTCGACGATCGACGCCTTGCACGAAGTGCACTTGCTGGCCGAGCGTATGAGTGAGGCACTGATCAAGGGCGATCTGACCCGCTTTGGGGCGCTGCTGGATGAAGCCTGGCATGCCAAGAAGAAGTTCTCCAGCAAGATCTCGAATCCGCGTATCGACCAACTCTACGCCTTGGCTCGACAGAACGGTGCGTCAGGTGGCAAGATTACTGGTGCAGGCGGAGGCGGCTTCTTATTGCTCTACTGCGAGCCGTCGTGTCAGGACGCGGTGCGCAGCGCGATGGCTGCTGATGGCATTCACGAGATGACTCTGGGTTTCGATTTCCACGGGGCTCAAGCGATCGTCAATGATCCGTTCATTGACGGCGATGAGAACGGCGGTTCGCGTTGGACGTTTGTTCCGGTTGGTTCTCCGGAGACGGCCCGTTGAGCCGCCACCGGCAGCCTGTGAGGATCGGGTGAAGGCCTTTCTGCTCGCAGCTGGGCAGGGCACGCGCCTGCGGCCTCTCACCAACAGGCTTCCCAAGTGTCTGGTTCCGATTCGCAATGTGCCCGTCCTTGGAATCTGGCTGGAAGTCTGCCGCCGCTTCGGCATTGACGAAGTCCTGGTCAATCTTCATTCCCATGCCGAACTCGTCGAGGAGTACGTCAAGAGCAACAATTCGGGCGTAAAAGTGCATTTGTCGCGAGAGTCAGTTCTGCTGGGGAGCGCAGGCACGCTCCGCGCCAACCGCGAATGGGTCAATGGCGAACCGTCTTTCTGGGTCTTATATGCGGACGTTTTGACCACAGTCAATCTTGCGCGAATGCTTGAATTTCACCAGCGTCGCAGGCCAACCGCTACGCTGGGCTTGTACCGCGTCTCCGACCCGCGGCGTTGCGGTGTGGTGCAATTTGACGAAACCGGCGTGATTCGGGAGTTCGTTGAAAAGCCAGAGAATCCGTCGAGCCCTTGGGCATTTTCTGGACTCATGATCGGCACTCCGGAATTGCTCGATGCTATCCCCAGTTCCCAGCCAGCGGATCTCGGCTTCGATGTCTTGCCTCGTCTGGCAGGTCAGATGTTTGCCTATCCGGTGCACGATTATCTTTTGGATGTAGGGACGATGGAGAACTATCGCTCGGCCCAGACCAGCTGGCCTGGGTTCATAGAGGAACGCGAAAAACCCTATGTTGCAAGCAATCATCTTTGATATGGATGGAGTGATCATCGATAGTCACCCCGTTCACCGGCAGGCATGGCAGAAGTTTCTGCTTACTCTAGGCAAGCACGTCTCGGAGACGGATCTGGACTGCATCCTGGAGGGTCGGCGACGGGAAGAGATCCTGCGTCATTTTCTGGGCGACCTTACGCCAGCTCAGATTGTGGAGTATGGAAACCGGAAGGATCAATTCTTCCAACAGGTCGGAGTGCCCATAAAGCCGGTTGCCGGCTTGTGCGAATTTCTCGATCATCTTGAGACCCAGAATATCCGCATGGCGGTGGCCACATCGGCCAGTGAGAGACGCACTCGCTTCACCCTTGATCGACTGCAACTAACCCGGCACTTTGCTGCGATTGTCACCGCCAATGATGTGGTCAACGGCAAACCCGACCCTGCCATCTACCATCTGGCTGCGGAACAGATGGGCGTATCCGCGAAGCAGGCGGTGGTGATCGAAGACTCGGTTTCGGGAGTGAGGGCGGCGAAGTCGGCTAGTATGAAGTGCCTGGCCATTGCCAGCGATTCCAGGTGTGAGGTACTGCGGCGAGCGGGAGCAAATAATGTGGTCCAGGATTTTGTCGGCCTGACGCTGGACCGCTTGAAGTTTCTTGTAACGCCACCCAAGTCCGTTCGCGAGCCCGGAGACTTGCGGACACTTGTGACCGCGAAAAGTAGCGTGCCTCTATGATCCGCTCTGCCGCGCTGTTGCACGCACCCATACTTCATCCTCATCAACCTATGCAAGTCTCCAGCATTTCGACCGATACCATAGAGCGCCGCCACCTCTTGCGGTGGTGACGTCTTCTCCTCCGCTACATTCCGCCGGTGCACCCCCATCAGCCTTTGTCCCTGACGACCAAGCAATGACCGGGCCATGCCTGTGCGCAGCTGAAGTTTGATAAGCTCATCAGTCATCTTTTATTATGAGTGCCCTAAGTCTGAGCCCGGTGAAGCATATTCTCCACGTGGTGGGGGCCAGGCCGAATTTTGTGAAAGTCGCTCCGGTGGTGAGGGCGCTGCAGAAGCGTCCCGCTGTAAGGCAGACCCTGGTTCACACCGGACAGCACTATGACGCTAACATGTCCGACGTATTCTTCCAGCAACTCGGAATTCCTGCTCCGGATGTAAACCTTTCCGTAGGCGCGGGCTCGCACGCCCGGCAGACGGCCGAGATCATGACGCGCTTGGAACCGGTGGTACTCGAGCGCCAGCCTGATCTTGTACTGGTTTACGGAGATGTGAACTCGACGGCAGCGGCGGCGCTGGTCTGTGCCAAGCTGGGAGTGGCGGTCGGCCACGTGGAGGCCGGGCTTCGTTCTTTTGACCGGTCGATGCCGGAAGAAATCAACCGCTTGGTGACCGACCAGCTTGCCAACTTGCTGTTCACTCCGTCTGAAGACGCGGACCTCAATTTGCAACGCGAGGGCGTTGCGGGCGGAAAGATACATCGCGTGGGCAACGTCATGATCGACTCCTTGGTGCGTCTGTTGCCCGAAGCCAGCCGGTGCAGCACCAACGGATACCCGAAGGAATACGCCTTAGTCACCCTGCACCGTCCTTCCAACGTGGATGACGCCCGCGCTTTGGAAAAGCTTCTGCGGTCGTTGCTGGAATTGAGTGGTTGGTTGGCCGTGATCTTTCCGGTGCATCCGCGCACTCGCCAGCGCATCGCTGAATGTGGCTTGCAGTCCGACCACCTCAAACTCCTGGACCCGCTTCCCTATGTCGAATTCCTCGCGCTGCAGCGTAACGCCAAAGTAGTTATTACCGACTCCGGCGGTGTTCAGGAAGAGACAACCTATCTCGGAGTCCCATGTCTCACGCTCAGAGACAACACCGAGCGCCCGGTGACGGTGTCCATCGGGACCAATATTCTGGTGGGACAAGACGAAAACAAGCTTCGCCATGAAATCTCAAAGATCCTGAACGGACAGGCAAAGCGCGGGACCATACCTCCCTTGTGGGATGGTCACGCTGGCGAGCGTATTGCCGACGTCGTAACTACAAGTCGTTGGAGAGAAAGTCATCCTTGAACAACGATCTCTAGGCTCATTTCGGTTACAACCGACCCGCACCATCTAAGTCCTACTCAGCCCGCTTGGTTCCCACCTTGATCCGCTCTCCTTGACGCTCTCAGCGGAGCAGGCGTCTGCCTGCCTGAATTCATATTTTGGGAGTATGATTGCTGCGCCCGAGGCGTTGCCACGGAACGAAACTTCTCCCGTTAACTCGGGTTTGCGAAAGCGTAACCTGAACTGTGAAGGGATCGTATGTACGATGCACGTATCGGTCTTGGTCGATCGATCATCCCCAGAGGGCTAGCTCTCACTTTGGTCCTCGTGGCCGTGATGGCCTGCGGCACGGTCTTCGCCGCCAATAACCCTGTCCCCTTTATTGACCTTCCGATCGTCCCGACGGCAGCGGTTCCTGGCGGACTTGGCTTTACGCTGACCGTAAACGGTGCCGGCTTCGTCAGCGGATCGGTGGTGAACTGGAATGGCAGTCCGCGCACTACGACTTTCGTCAGCGCGGGCCGGATCACGGCGGCAATTCTGGCGTCGGACATTGCGACTGCAAGCACGGCTTCCATCACGGTCTCGAACCCCACGCCGGGCGGTGGCGCGTCAAATGTCAGCTATTTTGAGGTAACCACTCCAGCCAGCACGGTGGTTGTGTCGGACCTGCCCGTACCGGCATTTCCCCAGGGCATTTATTCTGCAATCGCCGCCGATCTAAACAATGACGGTAAGTTGGACGTGATACTGTTTTCCTGAACGTTCATCGCCAATCAGGGGTACACGTACCAGGCCGCCACGGCGCTGGGGAATGGCGACGGGACCTTCCAGTCCCCGACTGCAATCACCGGCACGGACTTGTATGGGTCGGACGTTGCGCTTGGGGACTTCAACGGGGACGGCAAACTCGACATGGCTTTGGTGACCGAACCCGATGCCATCTCCATTTTCCTGGGCAATGGCGATGGCACGTTCCAGGCGCCGATTCTCGTCGGTAGCCAACCAAATTCGGCGTACTACCAGCTAGTCGTCGGGGACTTCAATCAGGATGGGAAGCTTGACATCGTCGCGGAAAGTTGCACGTCATCCGCGTGCTTCATGACGGTTCTATTGGGCAATGGGGATGGCAGCTTCCAGCCGCCGATGAACAACTCGGTCGGATGGGGGAACTATCCGCTCACACTCGGCGATTTCAATGGCGACGGCGTGCTCGATTTGCTCACCTGTGTGGGCGGGTCCTTGTTCGACGAGGCGTCTTGCCTCGTCCTGCTGGGAAATGGTGACGGTACGTTTCAGCCTGGCATATCGTCAGCTTCGGCTACTGGGGGCACCCTTGGTGTGTCTGCCGCAGACGTTAACGGTGACGGAAAGCTCGATCTGCTTATCGCGAGTCAGCTGCAGAATCTGACTTTCGTTGCAGCCGTGCAGCTTGGCGATGGCAATGGCGCTTTCTCTGCCCCAGGAGGGCAAGATATAGGTCCAATTCCGGTCTTCCCTCCAGCAGATCTCAATGGCGACGGCAATCTGGATCTCGTAGAAAGCGAGTGTTGTGGAATAGCCCCCGACGCACTCTCCCTCGAGCTCGGTAATGGAGACGGCACCTTCTCCTTCGCTCCGCTAACGACGACAACCGGCCAATCTCTGACTGCGTTGGTTGAGGGAGACTTCAACGGAGACGGGCAGATGGACGTCCTCGCCGAGGGCAGCTTCGCGGCCTGGATGTTTTTACAGGGGGCCTCACTTCCAGTGGCCAGCCTCTCGCTAAGCAGCTTGAGCTTCAGCAGTCAAACCGTGGGGACGACGAGCGCCGCCCAGATCATCACACTCACCAACGTTGGCACGGCAACTCTAACCCTGTCGGCTTTTACCATCACCGGCGCAAATGCCAGTGAATTTGGCCAAGGTGGTACGTGCACCGGCTCGCTGGCCGCCGGTGCGAAGTGTCAGATCAGTGTAACGTTTGCTCCTGCCTCTGGAGGCACTAAAAGCGCAACCCTGAACATCCCTCACAGTGGGAGCGGTGGCAGCACGGTCTCTCTCTCAGGGATAGGCAATACCGCTGTGCCGACGGTTATTCTGTCACCGGCGTCTGTGAATTTTGCGCCTCAGGCCGTGGGCACACATAGCTCTCAACCGGCGTTGATCGGCAGCCCCGGCCCCGGAAAGGTGACCCGGCCCATCGTCACGGTAACGGGCGCTAACGCTGGCGACTTCTCCGCGAATACGTGCAGTTCCGAGCTCTTGCCCGGGGCCACCTGTCAAATCACGGTGAGGTTTACGCCAGCGACGATAGGGACCCGAACTGCGTTCCTGAATTTTTCCGACAATGCCGTGGGCAGTCCGCAAAAGATCGCGCTGGTGGGTTCAGGCCCGAACTTTTCCACTTCGTCCCCGACTCCGGCCTCGCTGACCGTTGCTGCCGGACAAACGGCAAACTATACCTTCGAGCTATCGCCGTTAGGCGGATTCAGTCAGACCGTGACGCTGACCTGTAGCGGCGCTCCGGCAGGAGCTAAGTGCACGGTGCCGGGTTCGATCGTGCTGTCGTCCGGCATGACAGTGGCCGTGAGTGTGACGACTACGGGTGGCGCGGCCGCGATGAAGGAGGGCCCGTTGTCCAGCAGCGGACGCTGGCTGGCTTGCGGCTTGTTCGGGCTCCCGTTGATTCTGAGCCTCGCCGGAGTTGGCACGCGACGCCGGCTACACATGTGCCGATGGACTTTCCTGCTGTTGATAGCCGCGTCGATGCTGCTGGCGCCAGCCTGTGGCGGAGGCGGAGGCGGCGGGTCGGGAACGCCGGCGGGGACCTATGTGTTGACTGTGTCTGGCAAATACACAAGCGGCGGAACGACATTGGTCCATGACACGACGTTCACGCTGATCGTGGAATAGACCGATGCGCCGCATGCCTGGTTGTCAGGGCAGTTCGGCAGCTCACTGAGTGCTTTTACTGCGCTGCGCGCCGCCTTTCGGGATGACATAGACCGGTGTGAAGATTGTGAATCAGGTAGGAGTTGTACGAGGTACCATCAACTTGCACAAGGGTCACAAGACTGTGTGCCAGCGAACAACATCTAACTAAGTTCTCGAAACTATTATCGACAGGTGGTGTTACAAGCTGTGACCAGGTTCCGCGCCGGCTTCGTCTAGAGCGGTGGGCCCTTGTCGAGTCTCGACGGGAGTGTGCGCCATGAGTTCTTCTTTCGGTAATGATCCCCCGAGTCGACTGCTCTCGATGCTTGCGCTGCTCTGTTTTTTCTGCCCGCAGCTCGCCCACGGCCAAATCACGTTTTACCAGCCCCCAATGTACTACGACTCGGCGGATTTCGTGGCCGATTTCAACGGCGACGGCATACCCGACCTGATGAGCAGGGACGGTACCGTTCAGTTGGGCAACGGCGACGGAACTTTTACGTACGGCACTCCCGTTCCCGGATCGCAGTATGGGGCGCCCCTCGTGACGGCGGTAGGGGATTTCAACGGCGACGGCAAGCCCGATGTCTTGGAACTCGGGACTGGAGGTCCCCTAGACGGGACTTTGCTGGTTCTACTCGGCAACGGGGATGGCACCTTTCAGGCTCCCATCACGACCTTTGCCTACGTGTTGCAATATGTCGTCGCGGGAGATCTGAACGGGGATGGCAAAGCCGATGTGGTAGGTTTCGAGTCGACCGGCAATAGCACCACACTCGTCATCTATCTGAGTCAGGGTGATGGAACGTTTGCCCCGGGAGTTTTCTATACCATTAACAACTCTTCGCTCAACACTTCGTCGATTACCCTGGGCGATTTCAACGGCGATCACGTCGTTGATATTGCTGCAAATCTTCAGGGTCAGGAGGTCGTGCTGCTGGGGAATGGGGATGGAACCTTCCAATCCGGTAAGACCTCGACCGGAGTCTCTTTTAGTTACGACGAATTTGCATTTCCAGGTGACTTTAACGGCGATGGCAAACTCGACCTCATGCTTGCCGGAGAGCTCCTGCTCGGGAACGGCGACGGCACGTTCCAAGCGCCGACCCCGGTCGCGAATGGCGTGGCGGCGGTCACGGCTGACTTTAACGGAGATGGGATTCTCGATTTGGTTGTGGCACCGGAGATAACCCAAATTTGTCTCGGAAAGGGTGATGGCACGTTCTTCGATGCTTACAACTATCTGGAACAGGGGTTCTTTGGTTTTCCTACGCCGTCTCCGTTTGTCGTTGCCGATTTCAACCTCGACGGAAAACTGGATATCGCCGGGGCAGGGACTCTCTTGCTCGGCAACGGGGATGGCACTTTTCAGGGGCTGCTTACTCAGCCGATTGCTGCAGTCGCTGCTGTGGTAGGCAGTTTCGATAAGAAAGGGAACGGGTTCGAGGGACTAGCAGAAATCTCTTCGACCAAGCTTTACAGTCTGACCAACGACGGCAAGGGAAATCTAACCCTTTCGAACACCTACACTCTGTTACAGCCAGGCTTCGGTATTGAGACTGCGGACCTGAACGGAGATGGCTATCCTGATTTAGTGGTGGCAGGGACGACATCGGGAAACTGGGGTTACAGCGTGTTGCTGGGGAATGGCGACAGCAGTTTCCAGTCGCCACAGTTCAATCCCCAAAGCGTATTGGGTGCTGACGGTGTGCAGTACTCGATGGTAGTTGCCGATTTCAACAACGATCACAAGCTGGACGTAGCCGTAGGCCCGGTTGGGACGCAATCACTCGCTATATTGTTGGGGAATGGCGATGGCACGTTCGCCTCACCAGCCTATGTCTACGACGGCGGCGGGAATGCTAACGCCGCTTATTTGATGGCGGGTGATTTCAACGGGGATGGTAACGTTGACATTGCCGCTTCGCCGCTCGGGACGGGGAACCCCGGCACCGCGCTTCTTTTCGGCAACGGCGATGGCACCTTCCAGCCTGCGATCTACCCTCTCGGCAACTTCACAGCCTTGGGTACTGCGGATTTCAACCACGATGGGAAGCCAGATTTATGGGGTTACGACGACCTTGGCTGTCAGGTGCTCCTGGGCAACGGAGACGGTACATTCACTGCCCAAACTCCATTCTCTCCTGCTTGCCTCCTGCCCATTGCGGTGGCTGACGTCAATGGTGACGGAATCCTCGACATCCTTGCTGATTACTATCATCTTTCCCACTCCGGTGGCGGCTACAGCGAGTATTGGGCCTACCTAGGGAGGGGGGACGGTACGTTTAACCTTCCTCCCATCAACGTAGTTACCGCTTCTATGGATGGTGCCCCACCGACCTTCGAGTTGCTCGTAGATATGAACGGCGATGGCAAGCCGGATCTGGTTTCCAATGCAGGCAGCGGATATACGTTTGTGCTGCCCAATACCACGATCTCGGCGCCAGTAGTGACGCTCTCTCCCGCGAAGGTGACCTTTCCTTCACAAACCGTGGGAACCAGCAGCGGCAGCACGGTAATAACCCTTACCAATACAGGAGGCTTCGCATTGAAGGTGACAAGCCTTGCTCTGGCGGGAGCGGACGCGAGCGAATTCAGTCAGACCAACGACTGCGTCAAGGTATTCCAGCCAGGCCAGACCTGTACGATCAATGTGACGTTCAGCCCAACCGCGGTGGGAACTGCCACTGCCTCGATCACTATCTCCGATAATGCCGCCCCAGGTTCTCAGGCCATCCCGCTGGACGGCATCGCAGCCGAATTGCCGGCAGGATCCATCTCGCTCATTCCGTCTCCCGGTCCAGGGCATACCTCCGCCCAGATTTCGCCGGGGTTTAGCGGGGCATTGTTCAACCTGATATTGGTGCCTTCCGGGTCATTCAAGGCGACAGTCAACCTGGCTTGCAGCGTGACTCCGGTGGCAGCACAGGGCCCAACCTGTACCGTACCATCTCCGGTACAAGTGAGCGGCGGCACGGAAGTGAATGTCCCTGTCAGCGTTCACACTACAGCATCCGGATCCGGTGGCGTGATCACTTCTGGCAATTTCCCATCCGGCGCAATCCCAGTCGCGTGGATGTTGCTATTCACCTCAATTTTTCTGTTGGCCGCGAATCGCAAGCGCTGGTCGGCATTGGCCGTCCCGGCCTTACTGCTCGCATTTGTTTCGTGGGTGGGTTGCGGCGGCGGCGCCGGCTCCGGATCATCTGGGACGCCAGCCAATACTTACCGCCTGACGGTCACAGCGACGTCGGGAGCCGCGATCAGCAGCACGACGCTGACCGTGATCGTGAAATGATCGGCGAACGAGAGACTCTCACAAGTAAGAGGATGGGCTGGGGTACGGAACTTTCCCGGCGTAATTTGCAACGTTGAACGTATGAACTCTTGGAAGGCGGAACACATGCTCAATCCACGAACTGGCTTTGATCGCTGGTTGTGCAGTGCCCTTGCGGTCTTTGTGGCTATGGCCTGCGGCACGCTCTGCGCCGCCAACAACCCTGTCCCCTTTATTGATCTTCCTGTCGTGCCTGCCGCGGTGGTCCCTGGTGGAACTGGATTTACGTTAACAGTCAACGGTGCCGGCTTCGTCAGCGGATCGGTCGTGACCTGGAATGGCAGCCCTCGCACCACTACATTCGTTAGCGCAGGGCAGGTCAGCGCAGAGATTCTCGCTTCTGATATCGCGACGGCAAGCACCGCGAGAATTATGGTGTCGAACCCGGCGCCTGGCGGTGGGGTTTCGGGCGTTGCCTATTTCGAAGTTACGACTCCTGTGAGCAGTGTCACTGTGGCCGGCCTACAGCCTCTCGCAATTCGCCAATGACTCTCTGAGCGCCGCCGACGTCAATAATGACGGCAAACTGGACCTGCTAGTCGATTCCACAAACTCGGACGGTAGTTCGCAGCTCGCGGTTGCGCTGGGAAATGGCGACGGTACCTTCCAGCAGAAGGTTGCCGTCGCCGAGGTCGGCGACGGTTTCGTGCTCGGAGACTTCAATGGAGACGGGAAGCTCGACCTTGCTTTCATCACTCCAAGCAGCTCTCCCAGTACCGTCTCCGTTCTCTTGGGCAATGGTGATGGTACATTCCAACCACCCGTCGTCAGTGGCAGCCAAAGCAACACCTTCTACAGTGGCCTGGTCATTGGGGATTTCAATCAGGACGGGCACCTCGATCTCGTCACCGACTACCAAACGGGCTCTGACCAAGGCTTTTCGGTTCTGCTGGGCAACGGGGATGGCACCTTCCAGGTGGGCACGAACAACTCCACGCCGTTCGAGATCAGTCTAGTCGGTGATTTTAACGGGGACGGCGTGCTCGACCTCGTCGGCTTCGAACTGAACACTCCTGATCCTTTTTTTACTGAAGCCGGTGTCCTGCTCGGAAACGGCGATGGCACATTTCAATCGGTGGTGCCGTCAGTCAGCTTCTTCGACCTTCAAAGCGTGTCCGCTGCCGATGCTAACGGAGATGGAAAGCTGGACCTGATTGACTGGACTTTCGAGGACGATCCTTCTTTTTTCATCGTCGGCGCAGGAGTGAGTCTGGGCGACGGCAGTGGGATTTTTAGCGGAGGCGGGAGTGTTTCGGGATTTCCGGCATTTCCGCCAGGCGACTTCAACGGTGATGGCAAGCTCGATTTTGTACTTTCTCCCAGCGTAAAGTTCCCCCCGGTTGACGACCTTTCCATGGCTCCCGGCAATGGAGACGGCACATTCGGCACTGGGATTGCCATAACAACGACCACTGGCCAGGCCCTATATCCTAAGTTTCAGGGAGATTTTAACGGGGACGGGAAGATGGATCTGATCGCGTACGGTCAAACCGGATCTTGGCTGTTCCTGCAAGGCTCATTCCTGATCGGCACACCATCTCCGGCTGGCCTTACCTTTGGCCAAGCCATCGACACGATAAGCCCAGGGCAGGTCGTAACCTTTGCCAATACCGGTAACTTGCCGCTTACTCTGTCTCCTCTAAACATCACCGGGACGAACGCGAGCGAATTTCAACAGACTAATAACTGCCCCGCTTCATTGGCGGTCGGAGCGAAGTGTCAGATCACGGTCACATTTTCACCTGCCGTCGTTGGTACTCGCAGCGCCACGCTCAACATCCCGAACAATGGCATTGGAAACAAAGCGGTTCCTCTTAGCGGAGTAGGCACAGATTTCTCCATCAGCGAGCCGACGCCGAACTCGGTCACGGTGACGGCAGGCCAGACCGCGCAATACATATTCGAAGTGGATCCAATCGATGGATTCAATGGAGGTGTGAACCTGACCTGCACCGGAACTCCAGCTGGGACCAAGTGTTCGCCTGCGTTAGCCACGTTAAACGGGTCGTCCGGCGTGAAAGTGACCTACAGAGTCGAAACGACGGTGCGCACAAGCGCGATGAACGGGAGCATGTTCACGAAAGATGGACGGTGGCTGGCTTGCGGAATGTTCGGGCTTCCGTTGATTGTGAGCCTAGCGGGAGTGGGCGTAAGACGACGGCGGACACACACATATCGATGGATGTTCCTGACGTTGATGGTTACAACGATTCTGTTGTTGCCGGCCTGTGGTGGGGGAAGCAGTGGCAGTGGCGGCAATGGATCGGGAACGCCAGCAGGAACATATCCGTTGACCGTGGCTGGTGAATATACCTCAGGCGGAGAGACGTTGACGCACACCGTAACACTGACGCTAGTGGTGGAATAGTGAGCTATGTTCGAACCGAATAGTACCCTTGATCGATGGGCAGGCACTCTCCGCAGACTCTCTATTGCTTTTGCGATCTTTCTCGCGGCGGCCTGCGGTCCGGTCTTCGCCGCCAATAGCCCTGTCCCATTCATTGACCTTCCTGTCGTACCTGCCGCGGCGGTTCCCGGCGGAGTGGGATTTACGCTGACGGTCAACGGTGCGGGCTTCGTCAGCGGATCGGTGGTGAACTGGAATGGCAGTCCGCGAACCACGGCGTTCGTCGGCGCAGGCCAGGTTACGGCGGAGATTCTTGCGTCCGACATCGCGACCGCAGGCACCGCCAGAATTACGGTGTCGAACCCTGCACCGGGTGGTGGGACGTCGAGCGTCGTTTATTTTGAGATCATGACTCCGGCCAGCAGCGTCATTGTGGCTGGCTTACCGGTTCCCGAATTGACGAACTTTAATAGCCCCATCGTGGCCGATCTCAACCACGACGGCAAACTGGATTTGATTGTCTTCCTGGAAGACCAGCAAGGGGAGAATTCTTACGTGGCACTTGGAAATGGCGACGGAACGTTTCAGCCTCCAATCCCTATAGTGGGCGGCCTAGTCGAATCGCCAGGGGAGCTAGTGCTCGGGGATTTCAACAAAGACGGGATTCTTGACATAGCTGTGGTGACCTGCTGCAACCTTCCGAGCACCATCTCCATTTTGCTGGGCAATGGCGACGGAACTTTCCAGCCACCGACGTTTACTGGTAGCCAGAACAATACCGCCTATAACGGCCTGACAGTCGGGGATTTCAATCAAGACGGCAATCGATCTCATAACCAACTTCGTCGTCAGCGACTCGAATGCGGGGTTTTCGCTACTGCTGGGCAAGGGCGATGGCACTTTTCAAGAATCCAGTCGACAATCCGAAGCCCTTCGGAACGGGATGCGGGGGCGCTGGCGATTACACGGGCGATGGCAAGCTTGACTTGCTGTGTCTTACGGAGACCCTGATTGAGGTCCTGCCAGGCAATGGCGACGGCACATTTCAACCGGCGATCACATCGCCCTATGAACTGGGAATCGGGGGCCTAGAGGTAATTGGACCTTCCTCATATGACGTAAATGGAGATGGGAAGCTTGATCTCGTCTTTGGTAGCGTTCAGGCCCATCCTTTGGAATTTGGTGCTGATGTACAACTTGGGAATGGTGACGGAAGTTTTCAGGCTCAAATCGGGGACGTCTCCGGATCGCCGGCCTTTCCGCCAAACGACTTCAACGGCGATGGCAAACTCGATTTCGTAACCTCCGCTGGGCAGCCACCTTTTCCCGCCGATGACCTGTCGATTTGGTTGGGCAACGGAGACGGCACATTCGTTAATCCGGTGGCGATTCAGACGTTCACCGGGTTGCCGCTTACTCCGCTCGTGCAAGGCGATTTCAACGGTGATGGTACACAAGATTTGCTGGCGCAAGATTACAATGGCGGCGGATTTTGGATGTTCCTGCAGGGCTCATTCCTGCTTGGTAACGCTTCGCCGACGATTCTGAATTTCGCGAGTCAAACTGTCGGTACGACCAGTGCCTCACAGATCGTCACGTTCCGTAACACCGGCTCCGGGACGCTGACGCTATCTCCAATCAGTGTTTCGGGGCCGAATGCCAGCCAATTCAAACAGGTCAATACTTGTGCCGCCACGCTCGCGGTCGGGGCTTCGTGCCAGATCAGTGTCACGTTTGCGCCGCTGGGCTCTGGCGCTCGAAGCGCCTCGCTCAACGTCCCGAACAATGGGATTGGAAACAAGGCGGTGCCGCTGCTGGGAGTGGGCGCAGATTTTTCCATGACTGCCCCGATCCCTGCTTCTGTGACGGTTGCCGCCGGACAGACTGCAAACTACACCTTCGAGGTTGGGCCGCAGGGTGGGTTCACCGGAACCTTGAGCCTGGGTTGCAGCGGAGCCCCCACGACGGCCAAGTGCACGCTTCCGGCATCAGTCAGGTTAGACGGGTTGTCGAACGCCAAAGTGGCAGTGATGGTTACAACCACGCCGCGCATGAGTGCGATTAACCGAGACAAGTCCTCAGGCAATGGCAACTGGCTGGCTTGCGGATTGTTCGGGTTCCCGTTAATCGTCAGCCTGGCGGGAGTGGGCATGCGACGGCATCGAGCACGTGTAGTTCGGTTGAGCTTCCTACTCTTGATGACCGTAGCGATGTTGCTGTTACCGGCCTGTGGTGGGGGAAGCGGTGGCAGTGGCGGCAATGGATCGGGAACGCCGGCAGGAACCTATCCGTTGACCGTGGCTGGTAAATATACCTCAGGCGGAGAGACGTTGACGCACACCGTAACACTGACGATGGTCGTGGAATAAGAAAGCCGTTTGCGAAAAGTTCGTTGGCACGAGCAATCAAGGCCTTACCGGGCTCCGTTCATCTACACTAAAATTATGCCCGGCGAGCGCAATGGAATATTTGCGTTGCCAAAATCCATCCGTAGCGGCAAAATACTCCGGCTAGCAAAATAATTGCGAGGGGATACCAATGCGTGCACTGCGGAGTTTGCTCACTCTGGGGTTCGTAATTGTTTCGATCACCATTTTGTCGGGCTGCGGTTCGGGACTTCCGACGTTTACTTCGGACAGCACGATTGCCAAGACCAAAAACCCATTAGTCGCCACGTACACCGTGCATACCCCCGGTCCGGCCAATGTCTGGGTGGAATTTGGGACAGACACGTTCTATGGCAAGAGGACCTCCACGGTGCCGGTGCCCGATGGCCCGACCCAGGCCGTCCCTCTACTGATTGCGGGCATGAAGGCCAACACCACATATCACATGCGGGCCCACGTTGACATTCCTATGGGGAACTCCTGGATGGACACCGACCGAACCTTCACAACCGGCCCACTTCCCACGGATAAGACCCTGACCTTGACAGTAACTCGTCCCGCGGGCGGGAGTGTGCAACAAACGGGTGTCGAATTGCTAAACGTGTTGCCGGGTGGCCCCAACAACTTCCAAGGCGCGGTCGCCGACCTGGATGGAAATATTATTTGGTATTACGACGTGGGCGATGTTCTGCCGCAGCCCCTCAAGCTGATGTCGAATGGGAATATGCTCATGAATGCCGGAGTTTTCGACCTGCGGGAGGTCGATCTCGCCGGTAATACGGTGCGCGATATGCCGATCGCGACCCTTAACAAGAAATTAACCGCTGCCGGTTTTCCCACCATGTTTTCCATGCACCACGATTTTTGTCTGCTGCCCAACGGCCACATCATCCTGCTTGCCAACAGCCATAAGAGGTTTACCGACCTGCCCGGATATCCCGGAGATACGGAGGTGCTTGGGGATTTCTTGATTGACCTCGACCCAGATTGGAATCCAGTGTGGATGTGGTCTTCATTTGATCACCTCGACGTCAATCGCCACTTAATGGGGTTACCCGATTGGACCCATTCGAATGCCGTGCTCTATTCTCCGAACGACGGCGATCTGTTGCTTTCGATGCGGCACCAAAGCTGGATTCTTAAGATTGACTACGCCAACGGCCATGGAACCGGAAACATCCTATGGCGCTTGGGTAACGAAGGAGATTTCTACCTCGCTGGCGGTGATCCAAGCCAGTGGTTTTACGCCCAGCACTACCCTAACTTGGAAAACCAGGATGGCTCAAAGATGACATTGACCTTATTCGACAATGGCAATGGGCGAGATGATGACGTGGGGGACATCTGCGCGGGCAACTATCCCAACTGTTATAGCCGAGCCGTATTGCTGCAGGTCAATGAGTCGGCAAAGACTGCTGCAGTCGAATGGCAGTATCACCCTGGCTACTTTTCCTCTTGGGGCGGCAGCATTGCCATCTTGGACAATGGTGACGTGGAATTCGACATGACCGCCCCGAATGGAACTAACCACACTTCCCGTGTCCTGGAGGTTACGCAGACCGTAACCCCGGAGATCGTTTGGCAACTGGACATCGCGGGAGGTAATGCCTATCGCGCGTATCGTGTCCCGAGCCTATATCCCGGGGTTGCCTGGCAGTAGCCCGTGATTCGGTCGATTGGATGACGCAACGACTGCCCCAAGTGCCAGTATCGGTATCGGGTACGCCGTACCCAGCCTCCTAGGATTGCATCTAGTCCCCCAGGGGAGGGAAATGAATTCGCCGAACTCGAGGAGAAGCATGGTAACCGGGGCCTAACCGCCTTTCTATTAATTTACACTAGAATGATGCCGGCGAGTGCATCCGACAAGACTTCCGTCCAACCATTTCCATTTCTTGATCTGAAGGCGCAGTACCACACCATCAAGGCGGATATCGATGCCGCCATCCGGCGAGTGATGGAGTCGCAGCACTTCATTCTTGGTCCGGAAGTAGAGAGCCTGGAGAACGACATTGCTACTTACGCGCAGGCGAAGTTTGCCGTTGCCTGCGCCTCAGGATCGGATGCGCTGCTGCTGGCATTGATGGCGCTGGACGTAGGTCCAGGAGACGAAGTTGTCACTGCGCCTTTTACTTTCGTGGCGACAGGCGGCTCAATTGCACGGCTCCGAGCGCAGCCAGTCTTTGTCGATGTCGACCCAGCCACTTACAATCTCGATCCGCGAAAACTAGATGCCGCGCTCACTCCGAAGACCAAGGCAATTATTCCAGTGCATCTTTTCGGGATGGCGGCTGACATGGATTCGATCATGGAGATAGCGAATGCGCGTGGCATTCCCGTGATCGAGGACGCGGCTCAAGCCATTGGAGCGAAGTACAATGGCCGCGCTGTCGGAAGCATCGGACGGTGCGGGTGTTTCAGTTTCTTCCCTTCGAAGAACCTGGGCGGTGCTGGCGATGGCGGTATGTTGACCACGAGCAGCGCTGACTTTGCAGACCGGCTTCGCGTGCTCCGCAACCATGGAGGCCACTCCAAATACGAGTGCGAGCTGATTGGCATGAACAGTCGTCTGGATGCATTGCAAGCGGCAATTCTGCGCGTCAAACTCCAGCATCTCGACGAGTGGACTGAAGGACGTCAAAAGAACGCCGCGCATTATTCGGAGCTGTTCAAGAGTCGCGGTCTTGACCGCGTTCTCATGCTGCCCCGGATCCAGTCGGGTTGCACGCACATCTACAACCAATATGTCATTCGAGCTCCGAAGCGCGATGAATTGAGAGAGCAACTGCGGCGCGACGGCGTTCCCAGCGACATTTATTACCCCAGGCCGCTTCACCTGCAGCGGGCGTTTGCTTATCTGGGGCACCAGGAGGGAAGTTTTCCTGAGGCAGAAGCAGCGAGCAGAGAAGTGCTGGCGCTCCCGATCTTCCCGGAGATGACGGGTCAGCAGCAGGAACTTGTCGTGCATTCGATCGCCAAGTTCTACGGTGCGGGGTAGCGATAGCCGCGCAAAGATAGCCGAAGCCTCCGGTGATCCGCCCGTTGCGCGGCCGCGCTTTCTTCCTACTGGCTGATGGAACTGGCAGTGGCGGAGAACACGTTGTTGGCGTTGGAGCCGATTAACCGGACAGTCCCCACCACCAGAACCAGAATCACTGCCAGCAAGACCGCGTATTCAGCGATATCCTGTCCTTCTTCATTCGACCACAGACGGCGAAGAGCATCTGCCATATCCTGCCTCCATTTAGACGACTGCGGCGCTGCGACCACATTCTACTCCATCAGGCTATTGGCTGATCGAACTGGCAACACTGGAGAACACGTTGTTGGCGTTCGCGCCGATCAGCCGGATCGTGCCCACAACGATCACCAGAATGACGGCCAGCATCACCGCATACTCGGCGATGTCTTGACCTTCATCGTTTGACCAGAACCTACGCCAGAAATCACACATGTATGCACCTCCGTGCAGAGTCAGCCATGTTCACCGGTCGGGCGCTTTTGAGGCCGCTCCTGGCGACTCGCCGCAGCGGCGCGAAACTCCCTCAGCGCAAACCTGGAACCAAGTGCAGCGCAACATCATACCTCGGCTTGTCAAGCGAGCATAGGGCAAGTATTTGAGGAGGGTGCCGCAGCGGCCCCGGCGAAACCAGGGGTCTTTCGGCCTACGGGGGTTAGGACCTCAGCTGCGCAAGCTGCTTCTTCACGTCTGCCGCCTCGCCGTAGTTAGGGTTGATCTTAAGCACCTTTTCCAAGTGCTGACGCGCCAGCGCCGGCTGGTTGGTTTTTTCGTAGGCCAGCCCCAAATGGTAGTGGATGCCGGGGGCTTCCTGGACATTGTTCTGGCCGCTCAATTTTAAGGCCTGCTGGAACAGGTCAATCGCCGCCTGATAGGCCCCCTTTTGATAGTAGAGCCAGCCCAGCGTGTCGACCACGTCAGCAGAATCAGGCATGCCACGACGGGCTGTCTGTGCCAGCGTCATGGCAACATCCAGATTGCCTCCCAATTGCACCATCACATTGGCCAGATTGTTGGAGGCGAGGGGATTATCGGGAGCCAGGTTTAGAGCATCTTGATAGGCGGCTTGCGCCTGCTTCCAATCCCGCCTCGATTCATAAAGTTCCCCCAGCAGGATGTGAAAGTCGGAATTTCGCGGGTGATCTTTGATGGCTTGTTGATAGGTGACAATCGCCTGGTCCACTTCGCCTTTGGCGGCCTGCACTTCGCCCAGCTTGATCAAGGCATCAGAGTTTCGATCAAGCTCGGCGGACCTCTGCAGCGCGATCTCGGCGGCATTCAGATCCCGCTTATTCTTAAACAGCACGGTTCCGAGCAAATCGTAGAAGCCGCTGTTATCGGGCGCTTTGGCGATTTGTGCCTTGGCCACCGCCAGCGCCTTATCCAACTGGTTCTGTACCAGCAGAGTATTGATCAAGCCGCGCAGAGCGTCGCTCGAGTTCACGTCACGATCCAAAGCCTCCTGGTAAGCCTGGCCCGCCTGGTCGTACTGCTTCTGAACAAACCTCAAGCTCCCCAATTGCACATAACCAACCGGACTTTTGGGTGCGACCTCCATAGCTTTGTGGATGTCGTCTTCTCGGCCTCTTTGAAACGGTTGCGGTTGATCATCGAAATTGCCCGCAAAGCGTAACCATCCGGCGATGTGGGCTGCAAATCGATGATCTGCGTGGCGGCCATTTCGAGCGCGGTCATGTCGCCTTTGCGCAGGGCCATTCCCGCCAGATTCTTTTGCGCATCCACCAGATTGGGACGAAGGCGGAGAGCCTCTCGCCACTCCGTCTCGGCGCGGCCCGAGTTGCCAGATTTCTCCAGCGCAATTCCAAAATAGTAGTGGGCAAGAGCGTTTCCGGGATCGTTTTGCAGGGCGGCTTGCAGAGTAGAACTGGCGTCGTTCAAGTCGCCAGTTTGGATCTGGATCTGGCCGCGGTTGACCAGCGCGTCATTGTCCTTCGGATACGCGCTCAGGACTTCGTCATTCAATTTCCCGGCTTCCGCGAGGCGGCTTTTCAGGATCAGTAGTTGAACGTAATTTTTCTTTACCTGAAGGTCTTTGGGATGCTCTTGCAAAAGAGATTGCGTATTCAGCCGTGGCCTGATCGATGTCTCCGATTGCGAAATAAAAGTCGCCCAGCAGACGGTAGCCGACCGAGTTATCGGGAAAGTCGCGTTTCGCCTGTCGCAGAAAATCAATCGCCTCGTTCTTTTTTCCCTCGGCCAGGTAGAGCCGGGCCAGGGCGCCGCGAGCTCCAGGATCGAGCCGGATCCGAGGCGATGGCGTTGCGGAATAGTGGTTCCGCGTCGCTCTAGCGGCCTGCGCGACTGGTAATAGCTGCCCAGAATCAGCTTGCGGCTGGGCCGACTTGGGATCGAGCTCCACTGCTTTCTTGAAGCTGATTTCGGCGGCATCGGGCTGATTGGTTTTTTGTTGCAGCAGCCCCAGGGTTAGATAGGACTCGGAGCGGCCTGGGTCGAGAGCGATGGCCTTTTGCATTTCTGCGATTGCGCCGGTTACATTGTCACGCGTGGTTAACAGGCTGGAGGCCATCACATGTATCTGCCATTGGTCCGGCCACTTCTTGAGCAGAAGATCGACTTGCTCTTGCGCCTGTTGCAGATTGTGGCTGGCGATCAGCAGATTGGTCAGGTCGAGGCGTGCCTGCCAATTTTCTGGATCCAGGTCCACAGTGCGCGCTAATTCCTGGTATGCCGGCGACCATTGCTGCATCTTCAAGTAGCTTTGTCCCAGTTGATAATGAGCCTCGGAGTAAGCTGGGATCGACGCGGGTGGCATTTAAGAACTGGACCGCAGCTTCGGAATACTTGCGCTGCTGAAAGTACTTCTGGCCGCTTTGAAAATATTTGAGCTTGCGCACATTGGGATCACGCGAACATCCGGAAGCGGATAAGGCAGTCGCAGCTAGTGCGCTATAAACCATCAACCGCGAAACGAAAATCTGGGCATGTCTTCCACAGTGTACGCGCAACCATCGCCTAGCAAACTGGCCCTAAAGTACCAGGGCGCGATGTACAAGCGGTGCCCCCCGAACACTCGTTCGGTTCGGTCGGTAACCTAATTCGGTAACTAATAAGGAGCGGTTTGCCGGCAAGTTGCTGGGATTCCATTTCGTCGTAGCTTCTCGGAAGCGTAACCGTGTTCCGTAACGCGCTTAGTAACCAGAGAGGAATGTCTAGACCAGGCAGAGACTTTCGGCTCGGGATGAATTCTAGTCGACGCGAGCGATTGATTAAATACATTACATTTCATAACCTTACGCACAGTTGATGACCAATTACCTTCCTTCAGGTTAACGCTACGTCGAGAAGTTCCGCCGGTTGCAATAGCCTGCAACGTGGTCGCAACAATTATCATTCTTGACAATAGCTGGGGTTACGTTAGATTAGAGAACGTAGCCGTAGAAGTTGTGGATGAGTGGGCCCTCCCTCCAGTATTTCCCCCAGATGCGAGCGCACGAATCCGTACGACTGTTCATAAAATGGGAGATGGAATGATACGAACGCGTCGCAATGTGTGGTTGGCAATGGGGGCAGCGCTATTGTGCTTCGCACCCTGCGCACTTGGCCAAGGCCAGGTCAACATCAACTTGACCAGTGCGGGGAACAACGTAATGGACGGCGTCTATGTCGGGCCTTACAGCGCCACGGTAAATGGAACTTCCACGCAAATCATCTGCGACGACTTCGTCGATGACAGCTATGTGGGCGAGTCGTGGACGGCCAACGTCACTACACTGTCAAATCTGAATGGCACCAAATGGGGCGGCATGAGCGGCGCCACACAGCTTTACAATGAAGCCGCGTGGCTGGCTACTCAAATGCTTTCGCCACAGTATTCCGGAAATACGATGCAAGTAGGCTACCTGGCATACGCACTTTGGGCCGTTTTTCAACCCACTTTGGTCGAGAGTTGGCTAGGCGCGAACTCTGTGGCCTGGCAGGCGGTCGAGGGTTGGCTGAATTCCGCGGCGGGGCAGCAGTTCACGCCCGGTGAATTCGCAGGATTCTTCCTCTACACACCCAACTTGAATGATCCGATCACTTGCAGTGGAAGCTCGTGTCCGACCGCGCCCCCGCAGGAGTTCTTCGGATTCCTTTCGGCTGCGGACGGCGGATCAACTCTGATGTACCTGCTGCTGGTCACGCTGGCCCTCGCAGGAGCTATTTGTTTTCGCTCCCGAAAACAGATCGAATACCGAATAACGGCAGTCTAAAGACGGATCACTTCGCGGGGTGCTCAGGTTTCTAGATCGCCGAGGCATCTGCCAAAACCGCGGTGATTTCCTCCTGGTTTTCCACAGCCTCATCTCTAGCGACGATATTGCTATCGGGAGGCCGATTCTCCGGGACAATAGCGCAGCAATAACACCACTCTAACTATAAGACACAGATGTGCTTATCTACATGTTGCAAGAACTTGCATGGTATGCAGGACTTAACAGCCTTGACAACTCGAAGCGGGGCTTTAAACTCAATATCGGTACGCTGTAGGTCTACTGGACGAGGATGAAGTCATATTTCAAATTCGTGGTTGCGTTTTGCGTGCTGGCGCTTTCAATCTGCGCGTCTGCGGGCTCCGTCCAAACTTTCAATTACTCCGCGAACGTGACCGGTGTGTCCAACACGACGGTACAGGCAACGTTCAAGTACAACACATCCACGGACACGTTCACGCTGGCGTCGCTCGCGTTTTCAGGCAATTCTATATTTGACGGAATCGGGGGCACTGTCAACCAGCAGCAACAGGGAGACACCTTCATATTCAGTAAGACGATCAGCGGTTACACCGTCTCGTACACCATCGTCCTGAATCCGCTAAACGGTTCGTATGTCGCCTACGGCAGCATTGCCTACGGTTCAACTAAGGGGGCGTTCCAATACGACCACCAGGTGCCAGAAGGTGGCACCCGATTCTCCTACCTGGCAGCATCCGGCCTGACGC
The DNA here is from genome assembly GCA_963845725.1 of uncultured Acidobacteriota bacterium. Lineage (GTDB taxonomy): Bacteria > Acidobacteriota > Terriglobia > Terriglobales > Acidobacteriaceae > JABCZH01. The sequence continues at coordinate 117,878 of CAWJTC010000004.1, read as the reverse complement.
TCTTCGCGGGGGTCGTGCTCGCGGGCAAGCAGCGCCGGCGACCCGCGGAAAACTAGCAGAAAAATTCCGAACACTCGCCTGTGCGTTCGGCCCGCCAAGTCCTGAGAACCCTCCGACGAGCTTCTCGGGGAAACTCCCCTCTGAGCTAACGCATTCTCGTGCTCGATCATCATGTTTTGCTCACCAGACGAGCCACCGCCTGAACTTTGTTGCGTCTATGGAGTAAACGGCGTACTGTGTGCGAAAATTCTAACTAATTTTGTCGCATGACGCGGCTTGCCCTGCAATGCGCCGTACAGGCGCAGTGCACCGCGGCAGAACAGCGCAAATTTTCGGAGGTCGAGGTAACGATGCTGAACGAGGCGACGATTGCAGCTTTCAGAGCCAGCTTGCAAGGAGGGCTGATCGAGCCAGGCGGCCCAAATTATGACGCGGCTCGCAAGGTATATAACGCTATGATCGACCGGCGTCCGCGACTGATTGCCCGCTGTGCCGACGTCGCCGACGTGATGGGGGCGGTGAAGTTCGGCCGCGAGCATAAGCTGCTGCTGGCGATCCGCGGCGGCGGGCACAACGCCGGCGGCCTGGGAGTATGCGATGACGGATTGGTGATCGATCTTTCACCCATGAACTATGTTCGCGTGGACCCGAAAAAAAAGACGGTGCAGGTCGGCGGCGGCGCGCTGTGGCGCGACGTGGACCATGCGACGCACGCATTCGGTCTCGCGGTTCCTGCGGGCGTCATTTCGACGACCGGCGTAGCTGGGTTGACCTTGGGAGGAGGGATCGGTTACTTGACCCGGCGCTATGGCCTGACGATCGACAACCTGCTAGCCGTCGAGATGGTATTGGCCGACGGGCGGTTCGTTACCGCCAGCGCGAAGGAAAATGCCGACCTGTTCTGGGCAGTGCGCGGCGGGGGAGGCAACTTCGGCGTCGTGACCTCGTTTCTGTTCAAGGGGCAACGCGTGCACACCGACTACGGCGGCACGATGCTGTGGCCGATTGAGGCTGCGCCGGAGATAATGCGCTGGTACCGCGAATTCATCACGAAGGCGCCCGAAGACGTCTATGGTTTCTTTGCTTTCCTCACCGTGCCGCCGGTAGCTCCGTTCCCCGAGCATCTGCGCAATAAGAAGATGTGCGGCATCGTGTGGTGCTACACGGGTCCGATCAAGAAGGCGGAGAAAGTGTTCAAGCCGATTCGGAGCTTCAAGGCTCCGGCGCTCGACATGGTCGGCCCAATTCCACATCCGGTGCTCCAAAGTATGCACGATGGAATCTATCCGCCGGGCCTGCAATGGTACTGGAAGGCCGATTTCGTGCGCACCCTCTCGGACGAAGCCATCGCGCTCCATGTGAAACACGCGGCGAAGATGCCGTCAATGTATTCGACCATGCACCTGTACCCGATCAATGGCGCCGCCAGCCGAGTCAAGAACAACGCCACACCGTGGGGTTACCGCGATGCGACATGGAGTTCTGTCATTGTTGGGGTCGATCCGGATCCGGCCAACAAGGAAAAAATCTCCACGTGGGCGAAGGAGTACTGGAGCGCGCTTCATCCCTATTCCGCCGGGGGCGGGTACGTCAACTTCATGATGGAGGAAGGCGAGGATCGCATCCGCGAGACGTACGGCAAGAATTACGACCGTCTGGCGAAGATCAAGAAGCGTTACGATCCGGGGAACCTGTTCCGCGTAAATCAGAACATCAAGCCGAAATGAAAACCGAATTTCTTGTCGCAGAACCTTGGCGAGGTGTGCTCAGGCCGTCCCTACCGTTTCCACTTATTCTCAATCCGCGGTGAATGCTGCAAGGTTTGCATCACCACGCAATATTGCTCCGTTTTCGCCTGCAACGCGCTTAACTGCTCCGCTGTTGCCTGCGGCGCGCGGAGGTCGAAAGTAACTCGAATACTCTCAAATCCGACAGGCGCCTCTTTTGAGATGCCCAGTGTTCCTTGCAGATCCAGATCGCCTTCGACGGTGACGTCGATGCGCTCTGTGGGTATGCCCATGGCGGCGGCTACCATTTGGCAAGTGATCTGCGCGCAGGCAGCTAACGCGCCTAACAGTAAATCTCCGGAGCAGGCTCCGGTACCGGCGCCACCGACTCCTTTGTGCGCTTGCGCTTTATAAATCGCACGCCCCAAGTCCACCGAACAAGCGATCGGTGCGTCTGCCTGCGTGCTGTGGGCCATCAGCGTGATTCGAGAAGTGGCTGGTTCCTGCCGGTACAGATCTTTCAGCGGCCGCTGTAACGATCGAATATCCATGAATCTCCTCCGAAATCTACGATATTATAAGCGCAGCGCGGGGTGGTGCCTTCAGGTGTGTCGGGGCAACGACTTGAAAACTCAGCTGTAATTGCGCAGCGGGAAGCGTTCGCTACGGCGTGCCGGAACCTGCGCAGCAACGTCCATGAACCCAGTTCCCAAGTCCGCTTCGGTGCCATCTACCCTCTCGCCGGGTACCCGCTTCGGCAGTTACGAGATTCTTGAGCGACTAGGCGCAGGCGGCATGGGGGAGGTCTATCGTGCCCGGGACACCCGCCTCGATCGTGAGGTCGCAATCAAGACCCTTTCCTTGGAGCAGTGTTCTCACCCGGAAGCCTTGTCGCGTTTCGAGCAGGAGGCCCGTTCTGCGAGCGCGCTGAATCACCCGAACATCGTCACTATTTATGAACTTGGGCATGAGAACGGCACGCACTATATCGCGATGGAACTCGTAGAAGGAGATACGCTGCGCGGGCTGCTTGCCTCCGGCCCGATTCCATTTCGCAAGTCGGTGACAATCGCAGCGCAGATTGCCGACGGTCTGGCCAAAGCGCACGAGATTGGGCTCGTTCATCGCGATCTGAAACCCGAGAACCTGATGGTTTCTCGTGACGGGGCAGTCAAGGTGCTGGATTTCGGTCTGGCAAAACTTCTTAGGCTCGACCAGTCGGGGAGTTCGGATGTGAGTACCACCATCACCGAGCACGGGACGGTAGTGGGCACCGTCGGCTACATGTCCCCGGAGCAAGCGACCGGCGAGGAACTCGACTTTCGTTCTGACCAGTTTTCCTTTGGGTCTGTGCTCTACGAAATGGCCACCGGATCTCCCGCGTTCAAGAAGAAGACGCATGCGGAAACGACGGCCGCAATCCTTCGCGATGACCCCGAGCGCCTCGGCCCCAGAATGCTGCAGGCGCCCGCTCCTTTTATCTGGATCGTGGAGCGCTGTCTCGCCAAGGACCCGAAGCAGCGTTATTCCTCGACCCGGGATTTGGCTCGCGATCTCGCCGCGGTGAGAGACCGTCTCGCCGATACGCCTGCCCGGGAATCCGAACCTCCCGCCAATAGTCTGCCGGCGCAGCGCACCGCATTCATTGGACGGGAACGGGAAGCGGCCGATCTCCGCCGGCTGTTGGGCCGCGCTGACGTGCACCTCGTGACCCTTACTGGTCCGGGCGGCATCGGGAAGACGCGGCTCGCCTTGCAGGTGGCGGGCGAAATGGCCGCGCAGTTTCCAGGTGGTGTTTGCTTCGTGGGTCTGTCAGCGGTCGGCGAACGTGGCCTGATCGCTTCCGCGATCGCCCAGGCCGTGGGCGTGCGCGAGAGGGGAAATGCGTCGCCACAGGAAAATTTGATCGAGTACGTTGCCGGATTAAGCCAGCCGATGCTCCTCCTGCTCGACAACTTCGAGCATCTCGTGGCTGCCGCGCCGGTCGTAGCGCAAATGCTTACCGCCGGCCCCAGACTCAAGGTGGTGGTCACGAGCCAGGCGCCGCTTCATATTTACGGCGAACACGAATTTCCCGTGCCACCGCTCGCCCTGCCCGACCCTAAGTCCATCCCGCCTCTCGAATTGCTTTCGCGGCTTCCAGCCATCGCACTTTTTGTGGAGCGCGCACAGGCGGTGAAGCACCAATTCGCGCTCACGCAGGAAAATGCATCCGCGGTAGCGGCCATCTGCGCTCGCCTTGATGGCTTGCCTCTTGCGATCGAACTGGCTGCGGCGCGCATCAAACTGATCTCGCCGTCCGCCATGCTGGCACGCCTCGAAAGCCGTTTGAACCTATTAACCGGCGGCGCACGCGATTTGCCAACCCGGCAGCAAACTCTTCGCAACACCGTGGATTGGAGTTACGGCCTCCTCAACGGCGCTGAGCAAACTCTGTTTCGCCGACTTTCCGTCTTCAGCGGCGGCTGCACCCTGGAAGCTGTAGAAGCCGTGTGCGACACCAAAGGCGATCTGGGTCTGGACGTGCTCGAGGGTGTGGCGTCGCTGGTGGACAAAAGCTTGGCGCAGCAGGTGGAGCAGGTTGATAAAGAAACGCGCTTTATTATGCTTTCCACTATCCGGGAATACGCTCTCGAACGCCTCGCTGAGAGCAACGACGAAGCTGCGACACGCCGGTCCCATGCCGCTTATTACCTCGTGCTTGCCGAAGAAGGCGCCGAGGAGATCGCCGCTCAACCCGAATGGCTCGACCGCTTCGAGTTCGAACACGAGAACTTCCGATTAGCGATTGATTATCTGGTCAAAACCGGGGATGCCGAATGGGGCTTTCGCATAGGCGCCGCCCTGTTCCGCTTCTGGGAAACAAGGGAGCATCTTACGGAAGGCCGGCACGCCATCGCCAGGCTCCTGGCGTTGGAAGGAGCGTCGCGTCCGAAGCTTCGCGTGCGCCTGCTGTTTGCGGGCGCGGTCCTGGCGGTGGCGCAGGGCGATTACAAATCTGGGCGGCCACTGTTCGAGGAAAGCCTCGAGACCTGTGTCAAGCTAAACGATAACCGCGGCGTGGCCGTCGCACTGAACGCGCTGGCTGTAAACGCCCGCGATCGTGGCGAATTCGCCGACGCGTCCATACTCTTTGAGCGATGTGTCGCAATATGGAAGGACCTCGGCGATTCCGCAAACATCGCCCGCGCCCTGAGCAATCTCGCCAGCGTGATGAAGTTGCAGGCCGAATATGAGCGCGCATCCTCGCTTTACGATGAATGTCTGACGATCTTCCGTGAAGTTGGAGATGACGCCGGCGCCGCCTGGACATTGAACTACCAGGGCGACGTCGCTCGTGAAAAAGCGGACTTCGATGCTGCGCGTTCATTATGCGAACAGAGCCTCTCGGAGTTTCGCCGACTCCGTGATAGCTGGGGAATTGCGAGCACCCTGGCTGATCTGGCGAGCTTAAGCTGCGATCAAGGGAACAATGCCGAGGCACGCCGTTTGTACGGCGAAAGCATCAAGGGGTTCCAGGAATTGGGTCACAAACGCGGTGTCGCTAGGGCGCTTGAATGTTTGGCTGTGAGTGCCGCAGCGCAATCGAATGCAGAGCAATCGCTGCACCTGGCCGGCGCCGCCGCCGCGCTTCGCCAAAGGTTGGGCGCTCCGCTAACGCCCACTGAGCAACCCAGGCTGGAAAGGGCCCTGGAGTTTGCGCGCCGAACGCTCGGCAATGCCGCAGGTATGACGGCGTGGTTGGAAGGCTGGGCGATGCCGGTAGAGCAAGCCATCCATGAGGCGCTTACCTGCGGCGCGGAACCGGGTCTTCGGACCCAAGGTTCTGCCTAAATCAACTCGCAGTGCCGGGATCGATCAGGCGCCGCACCGCCGAGATGCGATTCGCCGGAAGGCCGCCGCGGCGCGCGTGTTCGCGAACCGTTTCCTCGTCGGGCGCCAAGTACACGCAGTAGACCTTGTCGCCGGTGACATAGGAGTGGAGCCACTTGATTTCCGGCCCCATATCCTTCAGCACACCTACAGATTTTCTGGCGACTGCCTGCAGTTCCGCATCCGACAAGTTACCTGCGCCTGGGATCTCCCGCTCAATAACGTATTGGGGCATGGCTACTCATGCTAGCAGATTTCTCTCCCGGGCGTGCAATCCCATCACGCCATGCAAAAGTGCCACAGGGTCGCAGGTTCGCCATTTCAGGCTGAATAAGACACACGTTTGTTTTTGCTCCACTATGCGGAGGACGCGGCGTTGCTGCGTGGTGGACGGCTGGTTGCGTTTTTGATGCGTGGGGGAAGATCCTCCTTGGTCTGGGCCAGCCGGTCGGCCGCCATCAGTTCGGCCTGGAGGAGTTCCTCGGTGTTCAGGGATTCGCTCACATTCTTGCCGGCCTCCGATATCTTTTCGCTGGCGATCAAATACCACATGTAAGCTTGCATCAGGTCGCGGGGGTTGGTGCGACGACCTCCGTGCATTTGGGCAAGCGCCAGTTGCGCGATCACCGCTCCCTCCTCGGCCGCCTTCTGGCATTCAGAGAAAGTGGCCTCATCTTGAAACTTGGGTCCACTGAGACTGGACAGGAAATGCTGAAGCAAAGATCGTGAATGGTTGGTCTGGCTCAAAGTCATGAACAGGAGCTCGACCCGGCTGGAGACCCCAAGCTTGTCAAACACCCGGAACAGATAGTTCTTGATGGTGTGCTGGCTAAGTCCCAGGTGCTCCGCAATCTCGCGATTCGAGAGTCCTTCCGCGAGATAGCGGACCACCTCCAGTTCGCGCTTCGAGAGCAAATTGAGCCCTTGCGCATCGACTGCCCGCACCGTGGGCGATGCCGCCAGGGACTCTACCGCGTACTCCATCTGCTGGCTATTCGCCCAAATCTGTCCGCGGTGCACGCTGTACACACACTTGCCCAGGTTTTCTACAGAATCATGGCGGCTAAAAACCCCTCGGGCCCCGGAGCGAAAAGCTTCCAAAACAACCTCGCGCCGGGAGGAATCGAGCAATACCACCGAGCGAAGCTGAGGGTAGGTGAGGCGGATTGTCCGCAGCGCTTCAAATCCGCGGCCAGCCTGTTCATCCAAATTAGAACTGATCACCAGAACATTGATGTCGTGAAGGCTGCCGCGAGCGGTTAAACCTTCGAACCCGGAATCCGAACTCACCACTTGTAGTGCACCATCGCGCCGAAGAGCATCCGCTAGCAGCTGGGTATGGATTCTAGTATCGTCCGCCACGAACACCCGAATCATCCGTCCGTCCGCGCGCTGGTCGGTCATGAACTCCTCCAAACAACTCTGTTACCCACAACGCCCCCGGGAGTCAAGCTGAGCCAGTCTGCTGAAAAGCGGACTTCCCAGAGAAACTGGCACTCAGGGGGAGACGGCAAAACAACTCGAGCGGGGGAACTCGTGCGAAACTGTCGGTCAGTCTACTGAACTCCAAAGATTGAAGCAAGGGCAAATCAATGCTTCATATGCAACGGATTGCGATCAGATGCAGCTCCCTGCAGGTGGCAGGTTTGATTGCTCATCCGGATAGTCTGGCGTCCGCCCGCGAGTCACCAAACTGCCAAGAGGGAAACGATGGTTTATCTGTTTAGAATCAGTCATATAGATATGACGGAATTGGAATTCTCAAGCTGCGACTAGGCCCTATCGGCACGTGCCGTGAGAACTGGCGACGGGGAAGAGCAGAGAAGTTCGTCTCTAAGTGCTATGTCTTCCGATTGAAGACATCGCACTCCATGGCGTGTAAGAAACCCGCCGTTGAGGTCATGTACCACTTGCAGCGGTCTGCATTCGGCAGTAAGTTAACAACACTCGGGGGCAGAAAAGGAACTCCAGATAGCTTTCTAGCGGTCGGTTCTTGCCTTTGACAGCGCAAAGATGCCGCGCGAATCATCTGAGCTATAGCCCGATGGTGGTATTTGATGTTGAAGCAGTTTGTGCAATGATGCAGTAAAGGTAACAAGCAAGTCCTTCCCCTAGGTAGTCTCGCAACCATTTGCAATTGGTTGCAGTTTTCCCCTGACCTCAAGGGTTGAGGTCGTCCCCCGGTAACTTAGCGCAGGCATTGCAGGCAGCATGGTCATTTCATTTGTGACCCAGAGGGCGAAGCTATGAGTACCGTTATCATCAATCCGGAGTGGGACGGCGTAGCAGATTCACTCGGCGGGGTAAGCGCCGAGCCGTCCATTCAGAACTGGTTCGCGGTGCAAACCCGCGCACGGCATGAGAAGGTTGTGGCACAACGCCTGCAAGATAGCGGTGTGACTACCTTCTTGCCGCTGGTCACGGAAATCCACCGCTGGAGCGATCGTAAGAAATCTGTGGAGTTGCCGCTGTTCGGTTGCTACGTTTTTGTGCGCTTCGCGCCTACCAGCGAAGAAAGACTCCGGGTGCTGCGAATTGACAGCGTTTTGAGCTTTGTGGGAATCCGGGGACAAGGCACTCCGATTCCTGACCTGCAAATCGATGCCGTACGAACGCTCATCGAAGAACAGCTTCCGTGGTCCACCCACCCCTTCCTCAAGATCGGTCAACGCGTTCGCATTCGCAGCGGCGCCTTGAACGGACTTGAGGGTATTCTGGTTTCCCGCAATGGAGACCGGACCCTGATCTTGTCCGTCGATGCGATTCAACGTTCGCTGGCGGTTCGCATCGAAGGATATGACGTCGAACCTGTATAGGCCTTTCCTCCTGTAACCCCAACCCTTGCGCGTATCTCTTCCAAAGGAGCCACTAATCCCGTGGCAGAAAACATAGTTGCAACCATCCGTCTGCTTGTCGTGAGCCGCGAACCGGCTATTTTGCGGCCGCTCTGGTCGATTGGCGAGTCCAATTCCTGGCACTTGGAAACTGCCGGCAGTGGTTGGGAGGCCATGGAGCGAGTGCAATCCGGCTCGACGCCCGACCTGCTTCTTTTAGATTTGCCGCGCGGCGACGCCGACAGCCTGCACATCCTGAGGTGGCTGCGCCGGCTACGTCCTGAGCTACCCATTATTCTGATCGCCTATCCCGAAGATGCGAGCCGGGAAAGGGAAGCGATCCGGCTGGGAGCGCAGGACTACCTAGTCCGGCCCGTGGAAGACCGGCAATTGGAGGCGGTCATCCAACGACATCTGTTTTCGACTCACCAAAATCCAGAAGCCGACATCACCAGTGATGATGTTGAGCAATTGAGTGAGGAGGCCTTCTTTGTCGGAGCCAGCCCGGTGATGCGCAAGCTTCGCGCCCAAGCCGAACTGCTCGCCGAAGCCAATGTTCCCGTCTTGATCCTGGGAGAGAGTGGGAGTGGGAAGGACACCGTCGCCCACCTGATCCACAAGTTGTCAGTCCGCTCCGGATTCCCGTTTGTCAAGGTGAATTGCGCGGCGCTACCCGGTGATTTGCTGGAGAGTGAACTCTTCGGCCACGAGCACGACGGCTCCCAGGGTTCCTCACGCAACAAAGTTGGCAAGTTCGAGTTGTGCGACAGAGGAACAATTCTGCTGGACGAAATTTCCGAAATGCCAGCGGAACCACAAGCCAAGCTAATCCAAATATTGCAGAACAAACAATTTGCACGACCGGGCAGCCATGCGATGGTGGATGTGGATGTGCGCGTCATTGCAGCCATCACGGCCAGCGATGAGCGCGTGCTCTTTGATCGGAGAATGCGGGAAGACCTGTACTATCGTTTAAGCGCATTTACGGTCCAGGTTCCGCCGTTGCGCCAACGTCGCGACGAAATTCCCCTGTTGCTGCAGCATTTCATGCATCATCTGGCCAAACATTACAATCTTCAGCCGCGCGCATTTTCGGCTTCGGTTCTGGATGCCTGCCAGGCCCATTCATGGCCGGGAAACTTAAAGGAGCTGGAAACTTTTGTGAAGCGGTACCTGGTGATGGGGGACAAGGAACTGGCTCTGGGCGGGCAGTCGCACAGGTCGGAACTGCGCAAGGCCGAATCCTTCGATCATGGTGTCAATCCACCGTTCCCCGGTAGCCAATCCGGCCCGGCCTCCTTGAAATCGCTGGTGCAAAGTGTGAAGCTGGAAGCCGAGAAAAACGCAATCGCGGCGGCGCTCGACAAAACCAGCTGGAACCGCAAAGCGGCGGCGCGTTTGTTGAAGGTCAGCTATCGGACACTGCTCTACAAGATCGAGCAGTATCACATGCATGCATCCGACGCTGTTCCCTTCGCCGGTGGAAATGGCGCGAAGAAAAATGGCAATGGCTTTAAGGGCAACAGCAGGGTAAGCTGAGCAAGAACGGTCAAAGTTATGAACCCGTGGGAGTGCATATGAAGAACAACCTTGGAGTGAAGTGGCTGGGACTGCTGTTGGTCTGCCCGCTCATGTCCACCTGGTTGTGGGCGCAAGCCGCATCTGCGCCAGTTCAGCGCCGGGGCAGAGTTCGGAGGCCACTGCCAGCAAGCCGCACGACGACAGTTTTGTGATCGGCAACGACGATATTCTGACCATCAGCGTGTGGAAAGAGCCGGACGTCTCACAACGCGCGATCCCTGTCCGCTCAGACGGCAAAATTTCGCTGCCGTTGATCGGAGAAGTGCAAGCTGCCGGGCGGACCCCGTTGCGCCTGGAGCAGGACATCGCAACCCGGCTGAAAAGCTACATTGCCGACGCCGACGTAACTGTGATGGTCCAGCAGATCAACAGCCAGAAATACAATATTTTGGGCCAAGTCGCGAAGCCGGGTTCCTATCCATTGCTGAATTCGCAGACGGTGCTGGATGCCATCGCCATCGCCGGCGGCTTTCGTGATTTTGCCAAACAAAAGTCGATCTATATCTTGCGGCAGAACCCGGACGGTACTGAGTCCCGCCTCCCCTTCAACTATAAGAATGTGGTGAAGGGCCGGGATTCGGCACAGAACGTGAAATTGCAGCCCCGCGACACCATCGTCGTCCCGTGAACTCACGCATCTTGAGACAAGCAGGCTTGGGTATCGTGCTGGTAGTTGGCGTGCCGCTATGGCCGCAGGTGAGCATGGCGCAGGATACCGCCGCCCCTGCGACCACGTCTGAAACCAGCATGCAAGTTCCTCCTACGGTCAGCGGAGCCGCTTACCCGACCACCTACGCCGCAGAGGAGCGTTCGAATTATTTGCGCGGAGGGTTAACGTTCACCACGGCGTACAGTGACAACGTGTTCGTGAGTGCCACCGGCCATCCGCTGAGTGATGTGACCTACTCGATCTTTCCGAGCATTGCATTGGACCAAACCACCTCGAGACTGCACTGGGATCTCTCCTATGCTCCGGGATACACCTTCTATCAGCGCTTTAGCTCCGGTGACCAGGACAATCAGAATGTTTCCATCAATTTCCGCTACCGTTTGAGTCCCCACGTGACTCTGAGCCTGGGGGACACGTTTCAGAAGTCTTCCAGTTTGCTTGATCAGCCGGGTTTGCCATCGGGCGTGGTGATCGGCAGCGCACAGGGCATCGCGGTTGGAGTGATTGCGCCGCTCGCGGATCAACTCACCAACCGTGGTAACGCCGAAGTCACCTATCAATTCAGTGCCGATGACATGATCGGGGCAAGTGGGACGTTTACTAACCTGCACTTCTCGAATTCCGCGCAGGTTCCCGGTTTATCGGATTCCAGTTCGCAGGGAGGCTCAGCGTTCTTTAATCATCGCCTTTCGAGAAGGCACTACCTGGGCGCAACTTATCAATACCAGAGGATCGCCGCGAACGGGGCGCAGAGCATAACCCAAATCGTGGGGCAGAGCGTAACCCAAACCAACGCGGTGATGCTCTTTTATACGGTCTATCTTCAGCCCAAACTTTCTCTTTCCGTGTCCGGCGGGCCGCAGCATTCGAACGTCGATCAGTTTCCGCTGCCATCGGCAAAGTCGTGGTCACCGGCGGTGACCGCCAGCATGGGCTGGCAGGCACATCACACCAACCTGGCTGCGAGCTATTCGCGAATCGTTTCCGGTGGTGGGGGTCTAACGGGAGCGTTTCATTCGAATACTGCCAACCTTTCCGTGCGGCAACAGCTGAGCCGGAATTGGAACGCGCAGGTGGTGGGAGCGTATACCATCAACAAGACTGTAACTCCGTTTTTCTTTTTCCCTGGCGGTCACTCAGTCTCTGGGAGCGCAACCGTCCAGAGAAAACTAGGTCAGCATCTGAATGCAGAAGCTGGCTACACACGGCTGCACCAGAGTTACAGCGGCATCGCGGTAATAAGCGCAGCACCCGATACGAACCGTGAGTGGCTGTCAATTTCGTATCAGTTTGCCCGTCCACTGGGAAGATAATCATGGTAGAAGAATTCGAAGAGAAAAATCCGCAGGGCTTAAATCTCGAGTACTGCCTCGGTGTGGTGCGGCGCCGCCACTTGCAGTTCCTGATCCCGCTTTTTGTGGCGTGGTTGGCAGTATGGGGCGCGAGCTGGATTTTGCCGCCCCGCTACAAGTCAGGCACGCTGATCCTGGTAGAGCAACCTACCATGCCGAAGGAATACGTGACGCCAAACGTCAACGATGACCTTCAAGAGCGGTTGCAAAGCATTACCGAACAGATCCTCAGCCGGACCCGCCTCTTGCACATCATTGACGATCTGAATCTTTATGCCGAGGATCGTCCTCATCGCAGTCCCGAAGAATTGGTCGATGGTATGCGCAAGGACATTCAGATCGAACTGGTACGGGACGCCCACAATCAAATTACCGCCTTCAATGTTTATTACTCGGCGCGCGATCCTTATGTTGCCCAGCAGGTCACCAGTCAGCTTACCAACTTGTTCATCGACGAAAACCTCGAAGTTCGGCAGCAGGAATCCGAAGACACGACCAAGTTCATGGAGGGCCAGTTAGCAACTGCCCAGCAAGCGCTGGCGACCCAGGAAGAGAAAATCCGGGAGTTCAAGGCGCAGCACGTCGGCGAATTGCCGGAGCAACTGGCCACCAATCTTCAAATCTTGGGGAGCCTGCAATCGCAGCTCCAAGGCGAGGAAGACGGTCTTAACAGCGCCCGCCAACAACACGTTTACCTGCAAACCCTGATGGACCAATACCGTGCCCTTCAGGGCGCGAGGACTTCCGATGGCACCCCTCTGGGTCTGACGGCGATCGACCAGCAACTGGACAAACTCCGTGCGCAACTTGCCGACCTGCGTTCCCACTACACCGACCGTCACCCGGATGTGCGTAAACTCAGGGACCAGATCGCCACGACCGAGAAAATGCGGGCACAAATCGTCGCCAGCATGAAATCAAACGGTGACGGCAGTGCTACTCAAAACCCTCCCCCACCGCGTGATACCGCGGACATCCGCGAATCGTCTCCCATGGTTCAGTTGCAGGGGCAATTGCAGGCCAACGAGACAGAAATTGGGAATCGCGAACGAGGGATTACAGCTCTGAAAGCCAGGGTGAGCGAATATCAGGAACGCCTCAGTCAGGAACCGGTCCGCGAGCAGCAGTTGGCAGATCTGACCCGCGGCTACGATCAGTCCAAGGCGAACTATGACGGCTTGGCGAAGAAGAAGAACGATTCTGCCATGGCCACCAGCATGGAACTGTTGCAACAAGGCGAGCGCTTCCGCATTCTAGATCCGCCCAGTTTGCCTCTGAAACCCGACTTCCCCAACCGCCTGAAGTTCTGTGGCATGGGATTGGGAATTGGGCTAGCATTGGGGGTTGTGGTGGCGGGGGCCTTCGAAATGGCCGACGACCGGGCATACAGCGAAGCGGAAATTAAGAGTTTGTTGCCCGTGCCGGTTGTTTCCGAAATCCCGGTCATCGTGACCGCGGCCGACGAGCAAATCGGCAGGCGGAAAGCCTGGCTGGGATGGGCGGTTGCGGTGCTTGTAGTGGTTACGATCTTGGCGGGGTCTGCCGTCAGCTACCTGCGCAGTTAAACTTCTACTATGTACAAGGCTTTTTACAATCTGAAGCGCAATCCGTTCGATATTACTCCGGATCCGTCGTTTCTTTTCCCCACCCGAAGACACAACGAGGCTCTGGCTGCGCTTTATTACGGAGTACGGCGTCACAAAGGGTTCGTGGTGCTGACCGGAGAAGTGGGTACCGGCAAGACGCTCGTCCTGCGTTGCCTGCTGCAACTGTTCAAACAAAACAATGACGTCGCCTACGCCTACGTCTTCAACAGCCGCCTCTCCTCGGTCGAGTTTTTGGAATATGTGGCGAGCGATTTCGGACTGGCCGCTGCGGGCCGGAATAAAGGTGAATTGTTGCTGGACTTAGGCAGCTATGTGATTAGCCGCGCCCAAAGAAAACTCACCACGGTTCTGGTGGTGGATGAAGCGCACCACCTCTCGGCTGATATTCTTGAAGAAATCCGCTTGCTGACGAACTTGGAGACAGCGCACGACAAGCTATTACAGATTCTGCTGGTCGGCCAACCGGAGTTGGACGACAAATTGGACTCCGTCGGGCTGCGTCAGTTGAAGCAAAGAATTGCGCTCCGTTCCCATCTGGAGCCTCTCGATCCCAGCGAAACCAAAGGATACGTCGAGCGCCGTTTACAGTTGGCGGGAGCGACCACTCCAGCCAGCGCGTTATTTCCAGTTGAGACTGTCGCCGGCATCTATCAGCATTCGCGCGGGATTCCGCGGCTCATCAACACCATCTGTGAAAACGCGCTGATCGCAGGGTATGCCCGGCAGATGCGCAGCATCACTCCCGATATCATTGACGATATTGCGACAGATTTCCGGCTGAACGTGGTGCACCACCCTCGTGTAGAAAGACCCAGAGCGGGCGAGGAAAGCGACATGCGTAGTGCCGCTAAAACTTTGCTCGATTTGTGCTCGGATCTGCAAAAGCCGTTGGACGACTTTGAGGGGCGTGCTCCGCTGACGGCCCGCGTGAGTAAACATGAGCCATATATTTGACGCTTTACAGAGGTCTGAGGCGGAACAGTCGGGATCGGAAGTTCCGGCTTTGTCCATCGCGACCGAGTTGATCGAGGCTGTGGAGCGGAAGACAGCGACCCAACGCGAAACCGTTATCGAACCCGACCGCGCCGCCGCACATGATCTGGCTGTCGACCGCGACCTCGGCGATGAGATCGAGGCGCGGGACCTTAGTCCAGCACCACTTGACCAGCTTCAGTCTTTGCAAGTAGTCGTGTCCCCACAAAGCCGCTTGGTTTGCTTGGTGGACCGGGAAAGTTTAGCGGCAGAAAAATTCCGTTTTCTCGGCGTACGCCTGCGCCAAATGCGCCAAAATCGCCCGCTGAAGAAAATATTGATCACCAGCAGCATCCCGCAGGAAGGGAAGAGCATGGTGGCCGCGAATCTGGCCTGTACCTTGGCCCGGAGGCAGCAGCAGAAGACCTTGCTATTGGAAGGAGATCTGCGCAGGCCAGCGTTGGCCGAGATGTTCGGCCTGGGTAAGCTTCCGGGACTCTGCGACTGGTTGCAAGGCGAGCCCGGCCCCATGAAGAACATCTACCGTCTCGAAGGCCCGGGATGCTGGTTTCTGCCGGCAGGCAGTTCGCCGAAGAATCCATTGGAGTTGATGCAATCCGGCCGGCTGACGGGCCTGATGGATCAGCTGAGCACCTGGTTTGACTGGATCGTGATCGATTCCCCTCCCGTGCTGCCTCTGGGCGATACCAGCATTTGGTCGCGACTGGCAGATGGAGTCCTGCTGGTGACCCGCCAAGGAGCCACCAAGAAACAGGATCTGCAGCGTGGCCTGGAAGCGATTGAGCAATCGAAGCTGATCGGTGCTTTGTTAAACAGTTCGCGAGAAGCGGCATCCAAAGACTACTACAGCCGTTATGTTCCCTCAGCGGTTGCGGCGCAGAGTAACCTCCCCGAAAAAGAAGTACAGGACTCTGCATTCCAGAATTTCAATCCTTGTAACTCGATAAATTCCCCCTTAAAGAAATCCATCGCTGTTTACGCATCCGGCGCGCGGGCCCCCATCGCCGGACAGACGGAGGGTGTTGTGAATGTACGACGTTCAAACAACGGCTCGACTTTGAGTCCGCTCCCAGTGGAAGCGCCAACTAATGGGCAACACGGGGTTCTGAGCGAAGAGGCATTTCAGAGGATGATCTCCCTGGAACGTAAACGCAGCGAACGTTCTCGCAAACCGTTCTTGCTTATGTTGGTCGATATGGGTGGCTACCTGCCGTCGGAGAGGACCACCAAGGTTCTGGGCAGCATCCTTTCCGCGCTCTCCATGTCCACCCGTGAAACCGACGTGACCGGCTGGTACAAGCACAACAGCGCCGTCGGGGTGATGTTTACCGAGATTGGTCTGGAGGACCGGGCTTCGGTTTTGGGGATCATGATCACCCGCGTCAGTGAGACGCTCAAGAGCGCTTTGAGCTTTGAGCAATTCAACCAGGTGAGCCTGTCCTTCCATCTTTTCCCCGAGGACTGGGACCATGAAGACGAACAGCGCCCCACCAACCCGAGGCTATATCCCGACCTGGAGAAGCGAGAAGAATCCCGCAAGGCACTCTCACTCCGTGAAACGCGCGATGGACATCGGTGGCAGCCTGTTCGCATTGATCGTTTTTTCTCCGCTGTGGCTGGTGATTGCCCTAGCTATCAAACTGACTTCCAGGGGCCCGGTCTTCTTCCGGCAACGGCGAATCGGCCAGCATGGCGCCTCGTTCACCTTCCTGAAGTTCCGCTCCATGCGGGTCGATAACGACACCAGCGCCCACAAGGAGTACGTACAGAAGCTGATTGCGGGGAAAGCCGAACCGCATTTTGCGGATGGTAACGAAGGCGAGGTGTACAAACTCACCAAAGATCCGCGCATTACCCGGTTGGGTATGTTCTTGCGTCGAACCAGCCTGGATGAACTGCCACAATTCATCAATGTATTACGAGGGGAAATGTCGCTGGTCGGGCCTCGTCCTCCGGTTCCCTACGAAGTGGAAGCTTACGACTTCTGGCATCGCCGCCGAGTGCTCGAAGCCAAGCCCGGCATCACTGGACTTTGGCAGGTCAGCGGCCGCAGCCGGGTGAAGTTCGACGACATGGTCCGGCTGGATCTGCAGTATGCGCAAAACTGGTCGCCTTGGATGGATCTAAAGATCATCCTTCGAACTCCGGGCGCCATGCTCGGTGAAGGTGCATATTAGTCGACGTCTTCGTGCTTCGGCATTACCGTTCCTCCCCGTCTCAAGGAAATCTGAAAGGAAGAGTAGGTGAGTGGAACCATGGTTAAGTTTGGCGTAATTGGATACGGTTACTGGGGGCCGAATGTGGTACGGAACCTGGACGCCATGGATAAGGCCGAGGTGCTGGCGGTGTGTGATAAGAGCCCAGCATCGCGAAAGCGTGTCCAGAAGGCCTATCCCGGCGTGCGCGTGACCAGTGATGCCGCCGAACTGATGTCCTCGAAGGAGTTGGATGCCATTGCCGTCATCACGCCGGTCTGGACGCATTATGAACTGACTAAAGCGGCGCTTGGAGAACGGCAAGCACGTCTTTGTTGAGAAGCCGTTCACCAGCAGCGCGAGCCAGGCTGAAGAATTGATCAATCTTGCCGCCAAGAAGAACCTCAAGATCATGGTGGACCATACATTTCTTTTTACGGGGGCGGTAAAGAAGATTCGGCAACTGCTTAAGGAAGGCTCGCTTGGCAACTTATACTACTACGACTCAACCCGCGTCAATCTCGGGCTGTTTCAGCATGATGTGAATGTGATCTGGGACCTGGCACCGCATGACCTCTCGATTATTGACCATCTTATTCGCGGAGAACCCGGAGGCGGTATCAGCTACGGGCAGACCCATCTCAATGGTTTCGAGGATGTGGCTTTCATCACCCTGTATTTTCCCAACAAGATCATCGCTCATATCAATGTCAACTGGCTGTCACCGGTCAAGGTGCGTACCACTTTGATCGGGGGCGAAAAGAAGATGCTGGTATGGAATGACCTGGAAGCGGACGAGAAAATCAAGATTTACGATAAGGGTATCGACGTCACCAGCCAACAGGGACTCTACAACCTGCTGGTGAATTACCGCTCCGGTGATATGTGGGCCCCCCAGGTGGAACAGGTCGAGGCCCTGAACCATGAGTTGGCCTACTTCGTGGACTGCCTCACTCACGACAAGGTGCCATTCAACGATGGCGCAGCGGGGCTTCGCGTGGTCAAGATGCTCGAAGCCGCCAACGAGTCCGTCAAAAAACGAGGCGCTCTGGTCTATCTCTAGTCCAGATTTCTGAAAGCGCCGGCGACGATCTACGGTTTATGAATTCCTACCTTTGCATCGCCCCTGACGTTAAGCTGGGCCGCAATGTCAGGCTGTCCCAGTTCATCAACCTCTACGGATGTGAGATTGGTGACGAGACCAAAATCGGCGCTTTTGTTGAGGTGCAGAAGAACGCGACTATCGGCAAGCGCTGCAAGATATCGAGCCACACCTTTGTTTGTGAGGGCGTGACCATCGAGGATAATGTCTTCATCGGCCATGGAGTAATGTTCATCAACGACAGCTATCCGCGGGCTACCACCGACGGCAAGCTTCAGACTGAGGCCAACTGGAAGGTGGAGCGGACTGTCATCAAGAAGGGTGCATCGGTCGGCTCGGGCGCAACCATCCTTCCCAATATCACGATCGGCGAAAATGCGATCGTCGGCGCTGGCAGCGTCGTCACCAAAGACGTACCGGCTAATTGCATCGTCGCGGGAAACCCCGCCAAACTTTTGCGCTATATCGAACAGACCTTGGAGGTCGCAGAATGAGTGTTTCAACCAATGTTCCTTTTCTCGATCTCGTTACTCCTCACGTAGAGCTCGAGGAGGAGCTGACGAGAGTGTTCCATCAGGTCTTGAGAACCGCCGGCTTCATCGGCGGGCCGATGGTCCAAGACTTCGAGAAGGCGTTCGCCGTCTTCTGTCAAACCACCTATTCCGCGGCGATCAGCAGCGGGACCGATGCATTGCGTTTTGCCCTGATGGCTTGCGGCGTAAGAGCCGGCGATGTCGTTGTCACTGTACCTCACACCTTCATTGCTACGACCGAGGCGATTTCGCAGGCCGGAGCACTTTGTGAGTTTGTGGATATCGACGAGGCGACCTACAACATGGATCCCGCGAAACTACGGGACTACCTAGAGACTCAGTGCCTGACCGACGCCTCCGGCCACTTGGTCAGCCGCCGCAGTGGGCGGCGCGTGACGGCCATCGTTCCGGTGCATCTTTACGGGCAAATGGCGGACATGGATGCCATTCTGGTTCTGGCCGAGCGTTATGGTCTCACAGTGGTTGAAGATGCCTGTCAGGCCCACGGGGCCGAGTATTTCTCCCGCAAGCGCAATCGTTGGATGAAGGCGGGTTCTATGGGGCGCGCGGCCGCGTTTAGCTTTTATCCGGGAAAGAATCTGGGAGCGTGCGGGGAAGGTGGCGCGGTCACTACCAACGACGCTGCCGTTGCCGACTCTGTAAAGAAGCTCCGCGATCATGGACAGGCGAAGAAGTACTACCACGATATGGAGGGCTACAACGGCAGGCTGGACTCGATGCAGGCGGGGTTTCTGCATGTGAAGCTGGGCTGCCTTGCAAAGTGGAACGCCGAACGTCGGGAACGGGCGGCCGAATACGACCGTCTATTGAAAGTTGCCGACGGCGCCGTGGTCCGGCCGCACGAACCCGCGTGGTCACGGGCGATCTTCCATCTTTACGTGGTTCGCGCCGAGGATCGTGAGGGCTTAATCGTTCACCTCAAGACGGCGGGGATCGGAACCGGTATTCACTATCCGATTCCGCTTCACCTGCAAGAGGCTTATGCCTCGCTCGACTACCGGAAGGGGGACTTTCCGGTCTGCGAACGCGTCGCAGCCGAGATCGTTTCGCTGCCGATGTATCCTCAACTCTCGGGCGAACAGCAGGCGCATGTCGTGAAAGAGGTTCTGCGTTTCACTCAGGTTGCGAGCGCTTCCAAACATGCCGCCGGCGAGGCAGAACCGCTGGCAGCGGCGGAACAGAGCGCGTAAGGCGGCTTTCCCCGAGAAAAGGATACTGTCCATAAATGAAGATTTCAGTCATTGGCGCCGGTTATGTAGGACTCACCACTGCGGCTTGTCTGGCGCAGATCGGTCACGACGTATTTTGCAGTGAAAGTGATCTCGCCAAACTGGAGCAGTTGGAAAACGGCGAGATGCCGTTGTTCGAGCCGCATTTGGAAGAAGTCATCCACCTGGCGCGGGAGGCCGGGCGGTTGCAGTTTGGAAGCACCGAACAGGCAATTGAGAAGGGCGAGGCGATTTTCATATGTGTCGGCACGCCACCCCTGCCTAATGGAGACGCGGATTTGTCAGCGATTGAAAGCGTAGCGCGCGCCATTGCCAAGCGCGCTTCCGGATATCGGCTGATTATCGAAAAAAGCACTGTGCCGGTGCAGACCGGCGCGCAGTTACGGAATCATCTTGCGGTGCATCGCACGAATAGCTTGCAGTACGACGTTGCTTCTAATCCGGAGTTCTTGCGCGAAGGCTCCGCTGTCCAGGACTTTCTACATCCGGACCGCATCGTGGTAGGGGTGGATTCGAGAAAGGCCGCCGAGCTGTTACGGGAGATTTACGATCCGATTATTCGCCAGACCTTCACCTGTCCGGTGCACTCGCCGTGTCCAGCTCGCGCTGATGCCCCGTTCCTTGTGACGGACACCAACTCCGCCGAACTCATCAAGCACGCCTCGAATTCCTTTCTGGCGATGAAGATTTCGTTCATCAACATGGTGGCGAATCTGTGTGAGGTGGTAGGAGCCGATGTGACCAAGGTCGCAGAGGGAATGGGCCTCGATCCTCGAATTGGTTCCAGCTTTCTTAATCCCGGCATCGGATTCGGGGGCTTCTGCTTTCCCAAAGACTTGCAGGCTTTCATCCGCATCGCCGAGAAGTCCGGCTGCGACTTTTCATTGCTCAAGGAGGCAGAAAAGATCAACCAGAGGCGAATCGACCATTTTATTGAGAAGATTCGGAGGGAGCTTTGGGTGGTGCGCGGCAAGACGGTGGCGGTGTGGGGCCTGGCTTTCAAGCCCAATACTGACGACGTGCGCTTCGCTCCATCGATCGAGCTAGTGAAATCATTGGTAAATGAGGGTGCGACCGTCAGAGCCTACGATCCTGAAGCGATGGAAAAGGCGAAAGCAATGCTTCCCGACATTACCTATTGTTCGGATCCCTACCAAGCTGCCGAAGGCGCGGATGCGATCGTGATCGTCACCGAGTGGGACGAATTCCGCCAGGCTGATTGGGATCGGCTCAGATCAATCGTAGAGCGTCCACTGGTTGTGGATGGCAGAAATATGTTGGACGCGACGGAATTAACCCGGCATGGGTTTCACTACGTCGGCGTGGGCCGGCCTTCGGTGTCGGCCGACAAAAAGCAAGGCGCAGGCAAAGAGATCCAAGCTGTGAGCAAGTTCGCATAGACAACCCATGCTGCGCGAGGGTCGCACTGACTACGTTGTATCGAACCCTGTGTCAAAACGCACTAACACGAGGATCTTGAGAAATCTGTGATGAACAATGACCTCGCAACCGCGGTTCAGAAGTTGCTTGCCTATTGTCAGGGGAATGATTGGGCGGGATACGAGCCTTATGATGTGCTTAACAGCAAAATCGTCAACAGCCTGCCATTCTTGGATTTCAAACTTCCACGGCTGGTTCTGACGCAGACGTTGAAACGGAGTCCGATCAATATCCGCGGATTGTTATTG
This sequence comes from uncultured Acidobacteriota bacterium, assembly GCA_963845725.1. Classification (GTDB taxonomy): domain Bacteria; phylum Acidobacteriota; class Terriglobia; order Terriglobales; family Acidobacteriaceae; genus JABCZH01. Next base: position 96,473 of record CAWJTC010000004.1, on the reverse strand, counting down.
ATTCCGAAGACCCAGAATCCAAAAGCTATCGGCTTGTTCCTGTCGGCCTTGGTGAGACTTTCCACAACTGACACGACAAATCACGAAGAACAAATTGACTCGATGATTGAACGGTTGGTGGCTCTTCGATCTCAAGGGGAGCGATACTGGTGCTGGGGATACAATTTCCCTTGGCAGACGCGTACCGAACTGGTACCGAGATGGGCTCCGAATCTGGTCTGTACTGCTTTTGCCGCTGACGCCCTGCTGGACGCCTATGAACAACGGAACAATGGGCGATGCCTCAAGATGGCAGTCAGTGCAGCAGAATTCATCCTCAACGAGTTGTACTGGAGCGAAGGTGAGCGCGTTGGATTTGGTTATCCTCTGCCTTCGATGCGAAATCAGGTCCACAACGCCAACCTGCTTGCCGGCGCTCTGTTCTGTCGTGTGCACAAGCACACAGGCGACGAGAAATTTCTTGCTCCAGCTCTGAAAGTGGCCCGCTATTCAGCGGCACAGCAACGGGCGGATGGCGGATGGGCATACGGGGAAGCACGCACCCAGCAATGGATTGATAACTTTCACACCGGTTTCAATTTGAGCTCTCTGCGAAATATCGCTCGATACGCTAAGACAACCGAGTTCGACCTGTGCCTGAAACGTGGCTTCGAGTTTTATCGCGCTCACTTTTTCCGTGAGGACGGCGCTGTGAGATATTTTCATAATCAGACCTACCCGATCGACACTCATTGTGTAGCGCAGAGCATCATCACGCTCGTTGATCTCCAGGATTTAGATAGCAGCAACGTAGCTCTGGCGCATTCCGTATTCGGTTGGGCGATGGATCACATGTGGGATGATCGAGGGTTCTTCTATTATCGAATTCTCCGCACTTGCACTATCCGCACGTCCTACATGAGATGGACGCAAGCGTGGATGTTTCTCGCGCTCTGCAGGTTGCTGTGCGTCTCGACCTCATCCGCGAGCGGCGTGCGGCCGGAGGCTTCCCTGGCGTCAGCAGGGGCTCAAGCATGACTGTCCTGCCCAGCTACGTTCTCATTACCCCTGCGAGAAACGAAGCAGAGTTCATTGAGTTGACCCTCAAATCGGTTGTGGCGCAAACGGTGCGACCTCTCAAATGGATGATCGTAAGCGACGGTTCCACCGATGGCACGGATGAGATCGTCAGCAAGTATACGGCGCAGCATCCCTGGATCGAATTGATCCGAATGCCGGAACGCCGCGAGCGGCACTTCGCGGGCAAAGTACTGGCCTTCAACGCCGGCCAGTCCAAAGTGCGTGATCTTGCCTACGAGGTCATTGGAAGTCTGGATGGCGACATCTCTTTTGGTCCAGATTATTTTTCCTTTTTGCTTGGCAAGTTGGCAGAGGATCCGGGACTGGGGCTGGTTGGAACACCTTTTCGGGAAGGTGAAGACCAAACCTACGACTATCGCTTTGTCAACATCGAACATGTGTCTGGCGCCTGCCAACTGTTTCGCCGCGAGTGTTTTGAGCAGATCGGCGGGTACGTCCCCGTCAAGGGCGGCTGCATTGACAACATCGCGGTGATCACCGCAAGAATGCGTGGTTGGAGAACCAGAACGTTTACCGATATGGTTTGTGAGCACCACCGGCCGATGGGCGAGGCTTATGGCCTGTCGGCAGGAAAATTCAAGTTCGGAGTTAAGGATTACACGATTGGGAACCATCCTCTTTGGGAGCTATTTCGCGGAATCCATCAAATGACCAAAGAACCATTTTTCATCGGGGGTCTGATGCTGCTGGCCGGATACTTTTGGGCGCTTGTCCGGAAAAAGGAGCGGCCGGTATCCGGTGAGTTGATGGCGTTCCACAGGCACGAGCAGATGCAGCGTTTGAAGAGGTTTCTGAGCCGTGATCGAACACCAGTGAAGCGGGAGCTGCCACAATCTAGGCATTGTGCGTAAGCACCCCGCCCTGGGACAAGACGTTTTTATCGAGTCAACCCGGTTCATGACAAGTTCGGCAAGGCCGACCGCTGTGACACCCACCGTGAAGGACCTCTCTGCGCAAAGCACTGACTTGAATGCGGAATTGCTTGGCCTTGACGACACGAAATCTGGGGAGGGTGTGCTTATAGTGAATGCTGACGACTGGGGTAGAGACCGGGAAACGACCGATCATACACTGGAATGCGTGGTTGGTGGGGCAGTGTCCTCGGTTAGTGCGATGGTGTTTATGGAAGATTCAACGCGGGCAGTACTGAGATTGCGCGGGAACATGAAATCGATACTGGACTACACCTCAACCTTACCACGCAGTTTTCTGCATCGGGCAACTCAACTCAACTAGTTGCCCATCAGGAGCGCCTGGCACGATACCTTCGAAGACACCGTTTGGCTTCTACCCTTTTTCATCCTGGCCTTGCGGGTTCATTTAGATATGTAGTGGCGGCCCAACTCGAGGAGTTCGAAAGGCTTTACGATACGAAACCTAATCGCATTGATGGCCATCATCATGCGCATCTCTGCGCGAATGTACTTTTGGGGAAATTGCTGCCATCGGGAACGATCGCTCGACGAAACTTCTCGTTTCGGTCGGGGGAAAAAAGCTTTGGGAATCGTTTTTATCGCCGGATCGTGGATCGTAAACTCGCCACCCGACATCGCCTTACAGACTTATTCTTCTCTTTGCCACCCCTCGAGCCACAACGTCTGGGAAGGATCTTCTCTACAGCACTCGAATGCGTAGTCGAGCTGGAGACACATCCTGTCAGACCGGAGGAACACCGCTTCTTGGCCGGGGGTGAGATTTTCCGTTGGATTGAAAAGCAGAGGATTGGCTCGTTCCGCTCTGTCTTTTCAGCAGGACTGGCCACCGGTCGGAGTCCGAAGTCATGTCACACCATCCAGTGATTACGAGCGGCGGCAGCATCAAGGCGATGCACCTGGCGACCAGCCAGGAGAGGGCGGTTCGATGCCGACCCCGCCGCTCCAAGCACCTTCTGATGCGATGATCAACACAATAAGCCATATCAGTGTCTGCATTTGCACGTATAAGCGGCCTCAGTTGCTCCAACGCTTGTTCGAGGAACTCGGCGCGCAGCAGACGAACGGCCGGTTCACGTATTCGATCGTGGTCGCTGACAACGATCAGGCTCGGTCCGCCGAGACTGTGGTCTCCGAGTTTGCGGCCTCATCGCCAGTTCCTGTGCGGTACTGTGTCGAACCCCAGCAGAATATCGCGCTGGCACGAAACAAGGCGGTCGCAAATGCTGAAGGAAACTACGTTGCTTTTATCGATGACGATGAGTTTCCAGCGCGGAATTGGCTGCTGAATCTCTTCGAGGCTTGTGGCAAGTACAACGTGGACGGCGTGCTCGGACCGGTAAAGCGTCACTTCGACGAACAGCCGCCGATGTGGCTGGTTAAGACAAAATTCTACGAACGCCCGACGTATCCCACGGGATTTGTCCTCGGCTGGCGCGAGGGTCGTAGCGGGAATATATTGCTCAAGCGTGAGATGTTTGCTGACGCGCAACCATTCGATCCGCAGTTTCGCACCGGCGAAGACCAAGACTTTCTCAGAAGGATGATCGACCAGGCCCGGGTTTTCATCTGGTGCAACGAAGCCCCGGTGTATGAAGTTGTTCCCCCCATTCGCTGGAAACGCTCATTTATGTTGAAGCGGGCCTTGCTACGCGGGGCTATGGAGCCTAGACTCGCCACATTTGGAATGCGTGATATCGCAAAGTCTGCGATCGCTGTCCCCGTCTATACCGTAGCCCTGCCGTTTGCTTTTGCGTTGGGGCAACCTCGATTTATGACTCTTCTGGTTAAACTGTGTGACCACCTGGGCAAATTGCTTGCCCTGGCAGGCATCAACCCGGTGAGAGAGCAATACGTCACCGACTGAAGCTGTCAGGAAAGTCCACTGAAGTGATGTCACTGCGAACCATGAGACCGTTGGCACCAGGGTACACGTCCGAAATCGACGGCGTCGACGAATCGGCGTGGTACGAGCTAATGGCGGAATTCGATGACGCCAATATCTACCAGACCTGGTCGTATGCCGCAGTGATCAGTGGTCGCCGAAACATGAGCCATTTCGTTTTAAAGCGAGAGGGCGCCATCGTTGCCATAGCCCAGGCTCGAATCACAAGGCCGCCGTTGATCAATCTTGGAATCGCCTATGTTCAGTGGGGACCGCTTTGGCGCCGCAGCGGGACGGAGGTGGACGTCGAGGTCTTCCGTCAGGCGGTTCGAGCACTGCGCAATGAATTTGTCTGCAAGCGGGGATTGACCCTTAGGTTATTTCCCATTGTGTTCGATGAGGCGCCGTCCACTTATTCGTCGGTGTTAAGCGAGGAAGGGTTGTCGTCGCTGGCCAGCGAAACGCGCGGCCGGACGATTTTCATGGATTTGAACCCTCCGCTCCAGGATCTGCGGGATGGGATGAACGCGCACTGGAAACGCGAGTTGAAAGTAGCCGACCGCAATCAGATGGAAATGATCGAAGGCTCAGGTACGGATCTTTTTACTGACTTCATCGCTGTATACAAGCAGATGGTGTCGCGCAAAAAGTTCGTGGAGCCGAACGACATCAATCAATTCAAGGTGATCCAATCGCACCTGCCTGAAGACCTCAAGATGAGAGTCATGTTGTGCAAGCAGGGCACTGGTCTCTGCGCCGGCCTCATCTACAGCGCCATTGGCAACACGGCCATCTATCTGTTTGGGGCGACCAGCAATGGCGGCATGAAAAGCAGGGGATCCTATTTCTTGCAGTGGAAGCTCATCGAGAGGCTGAAAGAACAAGGGATCGAAGTCTACAACCTGAACGGCATCAATCCAGAGAAAAATCCAGGTACCTACAAATTCAAGAATGATCTCGCAGGGAAGAACGGGAAAGACGTGTTTTACGTGGGGAGATTCGAAGTACATCCCGGTCTAATCAACCGTTCGTGCATCGGATTTGGGGACACGCTCAGGGTGGGCCGGCGGCAGTTGCGACAGTTCCTCAAGACCGTTCGTCGTTCTGAGCAGCCGCTGAAGGTTTCCAGCTGAACGGGACACTGGTCAGTATGTTCCGGCTGTGCAGGTTTTAGGAGGAAGGGATTTGATGAACGTTGCGGGTGTCGACATTGAATGCAGCGGACGGGTACTGAAGATCGCTCGCTTGGCGGCCGACGGGTACGAATTTCTGCAAGATCCCGAGCCGGTGCTCGACGCCGTGCGCAAGTGTAGCACGCGAGTGGACCTGTTTACTTTTACACAGGGCTTGATGGAAACGGCCCCCAAGTATCGCTATCCGATGGAGTGGGATAACTTCGCGGCGCTGCCGATTTCTACCTTCGACAACTGGTGGAACAATCAGATTCGTTCCTTCCCCCGAAATAGGGCCCGCCAAGCCGAAAAGCGAGGAGTGACCCTCCGCGAAGTGCCTTTCGAAGACGCTCTGGTCGAGGGGATATGGAAGGTCTACAACGAATGCCCGGTGCGCCAGGGAAGGCGGTTCCGGCATTATGGGAAGGACATCCAGACTGTGTACAGAGAAGAAGCAACATTCCTCGACAGCAGCATTTTCATTGGGGCCTTTCTCGCCGATGAACTGATTGGATTCATCAAGCTGACGTGGGACCAGGCCCGCACGCAAGCGAATTTGATGAACATTCTTTCGATGATTCGACACAAGGACAAAGCTCCGACGAACGCACTGATCGCGCAGGCCGTACGAGCCTGCGCCGAGAGGAATATCCGATATCTCGTTTACCAGAGTTTTTCCTATGGCAAAAAACAGCAAGACAGTGTGAGCCACTTCAAAGAGGTCAACGGGTTCCAGCGCGTCGATGTTCCTCGTTACTACGTTCCCATGACTCCTCTCGGCCGTGCTGCGTTGCGGCTGGGCCTGCATCACAAGTTGGTCGATCATCTTCCGGAATCCCTGGTTGCGAAGCTGCGAGAAGTTCGTGGAGCCTGGTACAACCGTAAACTTAAAGTCGCAGAAGCCGCTTCCTAGATTTCCTCCAGACAAATCCATGCCAGGGATCGTTGGTCTCATCACTAAAATGCCGCGCGAGCGAGCGGAGCGGGAACTGCAGCAGATGGTCGCAGCTCTTTGCCACGAGTCTTTCTATCGGACTGGAACCTGGATCGATAAGACTTTGGGTGTCTACGTAGGCTGGGTAGAGCGGAAGGGTGCCTTCTGCGAAGGAATGCCAGTCTCGAACGAGCAGGGCGACGTCGTGGTGGCCTTCTCAGGCGAAGAATTTCCTGAGCCCGAGACATCGGAGCGGGTAAAGGCGCGCGGTCACGGATTTGAGAACCGGGCCTTGTCTTATTTGGCGCATCTGTACGAGGAAGATGCTTCTTTCCCCGCCAGCCTCAACGGTAGATTCCACGGCCTGGTTGTGGACCGGAGACGTGGTTCGGCGATGCTGTTCAACGACCGGTACGGCATGCACCGAATCTATTACCACCAATCAAACGAAGCTTTCTATTTCGGAGCCGAAGCGAAGGCTATCCTCGCGGTTTGTCCCGCACTTCGCCAAGCAGATTTTCGCAGTATGGGCGAGTTTATTGCCTGCGGCTGTGTCTTGGAGAACCGCACCCTCTTTGCCGGCATCCAGGTGTTGCCGCCCGCTTCTGCCTGGACGTTCCAAGGGAATCCCGTGGCCAAAAAGGGGAATTATTTTCTGCCGTCAGAATGGGAGAACCAGCCCGAAATGGATCTGGAATCCTACTATCAGAGACTTCGAGAGACATTTGAGCGAATCCTGCCGCGCTATTTCAACGGTGGAGAGCCGATTGGACTCTCTCTGACCGGCGGCCTCGACACACGGATGATTCTGTCGTGGCACAAGTCTGCGCCTGGAGCATTGCCCTGCTATTCGTTCGGAGGGGCGTATCGCGATTGTCAGGATGTCGTTGTGGCGCGCAAAGTTGCAAAGGCCTGTGGGCAGCGCCACGAAGTGATTTCGGTCGGAGAAGAATTCCTGTCGCAGTTTGCCCGCTACGCGGAGAGGGCAGTGTACCTGACTGACGCCTGCGTTGCTGTGAATCGTTCTGCTGACCTTTACGTCAACGAAATGGCCCGGGGAATTGCACCAGTTCGAATGACGGGGAACTATGGCGGAGAAGTACTGCGAAGTGTAGTCGCTTTCAAGGCTCAGATGCCTGCTCGCGAGATATTTCGCCCGGAGTTCTTTTCCCACGTCAGTGCTGCGTCGGAAACCTATGGCGAACTCTTAAGAACGCACCCGCTCTCATTCGCGGTTTTTCGGCAGGCTCCGTGGCACCATTTCGGGCTCCTTGCTCTGGAGCAGACCCAAGTCGCTTTGCGGTCTCCATACCTTGACAATGACTTTGTCCGCACTGTTTTCAGCGCTCCGAAGGTGACGCGCAGGAACAACGACGTGTCCCTGAGGCTGATCGCTGATGGCGATGCCTCGCTTCGCCGTATTCGAACCGACCGTGGTTACGGCGGCAACGGCAATGGTCTCTATTCGGCGGCGCTACAATCCTTCATCGAACTCACGGTGAAGGCCGAATATGCGTACGACTACGGTATGCCTCAGTGGATGGCCCACGTCGACCACGCTTTCTCGCCGTTTCATCTGGAACGTTTGTTTTTGGGACGGCACAAGTTTGCTCATTTCCGAGTCTGGTACCGAGATGCCCTTGCTGATTACGTTCGGCAAATGTTGCTGGATTCGCGTACCCTCTCGCGACCATACCTCAACCCATCTACAGTGCAAGCGATCGTGCACGACCATCTCAAGGGTGACCACAACTACACCTCCGAGATTCACCAGTTGCTCACTCTGGAGCTTTTGCATCGCTTGTTTCTCGACGCGAACTGATTATGCCAGAACCCGGGAATCAAGGGCACGCTCGGCGGAATGTCGAGGAGTTAAATTCTCGGGGTGCCTCGGCGGCGATGTCTTCCGTCACTTTCGACGTGCTTGCGGCGGCGATTTCCAAAGCGGAGATGGTGGTGAGGTCGTCCGAGAGTTCAGGAAAGAAAGTCCGCCGTATTTCGGCACTGGACTTCACCAAGGGAGCCCTGGTGCTGGTGATGGTGCTCTATCACTGGCTCAATTACTTTGTAGGACCAAGCGGCTTCTTCTACATTTACCTGAGATTCTTGCCGCCATCATTTATCTGCATTACAGGTTTCCTGATTTCGCATGTATATTTGGCAAAGTATCAAATCACCGATGCACGGCTCCCCAAACGGCTCGCGGTGCGGGGCATGAAGCTTCTGGGAATTTTCGTGCTGCTCAATTTGCTCGTGGGCCTGCTGACTCGAGGTCCGGAAGGTTTTGTCAACGCCTTCACCCCGGAGGCACTCGAATCGATTTATGTTAGTGGAAACATGACAGCGGGAAGGCTGGTGGCCTTTTACGTCCTTCTGCCCATCAGCTATTTGCTGTTGGCGTCTGGGGGCTTGCTAATTGTCTGCAGGCGTTTTAAGCAGATGTTCCAGGTCGTATGTGTACTTTTCTTCATTGCCGTTCTCGCTTTGGATGTGAGTGGTTACAGAAGCGGAAATCTGGAATTGCTCGCGATCGGAATGCTGGGTATAAGCATCGGCTATGTCTCGATCGACAAAATCAATCGCGTGATTCGGAATCGATACGCTGTAATGTCGGTTTACTGTGCCTATCTGGCTGCCATCACCGTCTTCAACGTGAACTACCCCATGCTGATTGTTGGCGTCGTACTTACGCTGATGCTTATCTATTTGCTCGGCGATCTCGGCGGAGACCGCGGACGGGTGCAGCAGTCGATCATATTGTTAGGCAAATATTCGCTCTTTGGGTATATTGCGCAGATTGCTATCCTTCAGGTGCTGCGTCGGAGCTTGCAGCATGCGGAGCTGAGCCCATGGGCCATGCTTACATCATTTGCTGTGGCTGTCGCTTTGACGCTTATCAGCGTGGAACTAGTGGATCGCACTCGGGCGAAAGCGCCGATTGTGAATAGGGTCTATGGAGCAGTGTTTTCTTAGTTCTGTTTGGACTTACGCGAATGTGTCTCGAACTCCAAACTTCTAGATTCCGTCGAAAAGGGAAACTTTGCAGCAAACCGCAACTCTCATCTTCGCTGTCTTGATCGCGGGACTCTTTTGGCTGAATCGAGATCCGAAAGCACGAACCTCGAAAGCACTGTGGCTTGCGGTTATTTGGTTAATGATTGCGGGTTCCCGGAACGTCGGCGAGTGGGTGCAGACCATCAGCGCGGGTAGCACAAGGATTGGCAGCGATGACGCGTACCTTGAAGGAAACCCGATTGATCGAGACGTGCTGGGAACGCTCATCGCGCTTGGCATGATTGTGCTTTTCACAAGGCGACGCCAAGTTGCAGTACTGGTTCGAAGGAATGCGCCCATCTTTTTGTATTTGGCGTATTGTGGCGCCAGCATTCTGTGGTCTGACTATCCCGCGGTTGGCTTCAGGCGCTGGAATAGGGCGTTGGGCGACTTTGTTATGGTCATGGTCGTTGTGACTGAGGTTGATCAATCGGCAGCGCTCAAGCGTCTTTTTGCGCGTGCCGGTTTTGTGCTCTTGCCACTCTCCATCTTGTTTATTCGGTGGTATCCCGAACTGGGGCGGTCATACAGTGCGGATGGAACGCCGTATTGGGGCGGCGTAACGGGAGGGAAGAATTCACTCGGTATGATCTGCCTGCTGTTTGGCCTAGCATCGCTCTGGTGCTTCCTTAGAGCCTACCGGGACCCGAGTGCTCCGGACCGCAAACGACAGCTGATCGCCCATGGTGCGTTTCTGGTCATTGTGCTGTATCTCCTGCGGGAGGCCCATTCGGCGACTTCCTTGGCATGTTTCGTTCTTGCCGGAGGCGTGATGTTGTTGACCAGTCGCCCCAGGATCGCCCGAAAACCTAAGCTCTTGCACCTTTTGGTTGCCGCCGTCATCGCGCTGGCGGTGGTCGCGTTATTCCTCGATCCGACTGGGGAGCTCGTAGGTACCTTGGGGCGAAATTCCACCCTGACTGGGCGCACAGACGTTTGGGCGCGAGCCATGACAATCGTGGAGAACCCGCTGTTTGGCAGTGGGTTCGAGAACTTCTGGCTCGGGCACCGGCTTGATTACATGCGCCTGCTCGACTCGGGCCTCAACCAATCCCACAATGGGTATATTGAAATTTATTTGAATCTTGGTTGGGTCGGCGTGATATTGGTTTGCCTCATGCTCGTCAAAGGCTATCGGAGTATTGTGGCCGGGCTCCGCCACGATGGAGGTCTCAGCAGCCTCATGCTGGCCTACTTCATTGTGGGCGTGGTTTACAACTGCACCGAATCGGGCTTCAAGATGATGTCCCCAGTCTGGATTTGCCTGCTCTTAGCGGTAATGGTTGTTCCAAAGTATGGTGTTCGTAAGAGCCGAGCGCCATTCGGCAGCGATCTGGCCAACAATCTTGTTGCGAGGCCGCAGACTGACGAACCCCTTTGTGTCAGGTGATGGGCTGGGGAGAACCTTGCCGAAGAATGGAAGCATGACTCAATCCTGGAGCCTTAGAACTACGCTAAAGAACCTGACGCCTCGAGCTCTCGGGGGATTATGGACTCGATTGGAATCTTCACCGGTGGGAGAGCGCCTACTGCGCGGGGCCTTCTGGTCGGTGATGGGAACTCTGTTTGCTCGCGCCCTAGGCCTGGCGGCTGCCATTTTTGCAGCCCGGATAGTCGGCAAATTGGTATACGGCGAACTGGGGATCATTCAGAGCACGGTCGGAATGCTGGGAACGCTGGCTGGCTTTGGAATGAGCACGACGGCCTCAAAATTTGTCGCGGAACTTCGCAGCAAGGATCCGGCCAGGGCGGGGCGGATCATCGCTTTGTCCAGCCTTACATCATGGACAATTAGTTTGGCATTGGCGATCCTGCTTATTTTTCTTTCTCCCTGGCTGTGTCAACACACATTCGCTGCCCCCCAGTTGACGGGATACGTCCGCCTCAGCGCTCCGCTTCTTATTCTAGGAGGAATAAACGGCGCTCAGTTGGGCGTCCTAATGGGCTTCGAGGCCTTCAAGAGTATTGCTCGTGTCAACTGCTTCACCGGACTAGCCAACTTTCCACTGGTGGTGGGCGGTGCGCTTCTGTTCGGTTTACCGGGCATTATCTGCGGAATGGTTCTTGGGCAGGCCTGCGGGTGTCTGCTCAACCTACGCGCCCTACAACGCGAGGCAAAGGGGTACGGTGTCGAAATCTCCTATTCATCGTGCATCGCCGAGTTACCCGTCCTCTGGCAATTTTCCATTCCAGCGGTGCTTACTGAGATCATGATCAGCGCGGTTGGATGGACCACCGCCACAATGCTCGTACGTGAGGTGAATGGCTATAGCGAGATGGGAGCTTTTAGCGCTGCCAATCAATGGTTCAATGCCGCCTTTTGGCTACCAATGATGATCGGGGGCGCAGTCTTGCCGATGATTTCCGAGCGTCTGGGCGCCGAAGACGGCTACAATTCAGCAAAACTCCTCTGGCTGTCAATCAAAATCAACGCTTTGGTGGTTATACCGATCGTGGGGTTCGGTTGTCTCGCTAGCCCGTATATCATGGCGAGCTACGGCAAGGGCTTCAGAAACGCATGGCCGACATTGGTCGCCGTGCTACTGACCGCTGCGATCCTTAGCTTGGAATTCCCGCTTGGCCAGTTCCTTTCGGCATCCGGACGAATGTGGCTTGGGTTCGCCTCGAATGTGGGGTGGGGGGTGATTTTCTTCGGAGCGAACCTTGTGATGCTCAGGTGGGGTTCCTTTGGACTTGCCTCGGCTCGTTTGGTGGCCTACCTCGCGCATGCAGTATTTATCTTTGCGTACGTGATTCTCTTTATGATGGTACGACGCACTCCCGACAGCGGTGGTAAGGCGACCGGCGTACCTGAAATGAGCGCTGGCCCTCTTGTGTCCACTGAAGTCTAGCGGCTACAAAATCCGCTCCGGATAGGACATCCAACACCAAGTGCAGCATGAAATTCCAAAGCGAATCATCCAGACTGGGAAGAATGTTGAGCAGCCGCTGCGCAATCGCGCCATGATGTCAAGTCTGCGACTCCACAATCCCGATTTTGAATATGTGTTTTTTGATGATCAGCAAGTGCGAACGTTCATCGACCAGGAGTTCCCGCAGCACCGGACAGTCTTTGATTCCTTTCGGTTCCCGATTGAGCGATATGATTTTTTCCGCTACCTCGCTGTCTACCGTTTGGGAGGATTCTATTTTGACCTTGACGTCTTGCTCGCCACCAGTTTGTCCGGGCTTCTCGCGTATGGCTGCGTGTTTCCGTTTGAGGGACTCACTTTCAGCCACCTCTTACGTAACCGCCACAACATGGATTGGCAGATCGGCAACTACGCATTTGGAGCGGCCGCCGGGCATCCCTTCCTTGCGGCAATCATCGAGAATTGCGTGAGAGCCCAAAGAGATCCTGGCTGGGTCGAGCCCATGATGCGGGGGGTACCGTTACTTTCGCGGTCGGAATTTGTTGTCTTCAATACAACCGGCCCGGGGTTGATTTCACGGACTCTGGCGGAGGACAAGGAATCGGCCAATGACGTAACGGTCCTCTTCCCAGACGATGTTTGTAGTGTTGACAACTGGAATCGGGTCGGTGAACTCGGCATCCACTTGATGGAAGGTTCCTGGCGAGCCCCGATGAGCCGCTGGCGCAGGCGATTGACGCAACATCTTGAGGTCTGGAAAATGCAAGGCCTCATAAAGCAGAGCCACAGGCTGGGGAAGACGAGGTATCACTTTACCTCATACGACGCCGGCACTCTTTCGAACCAGGCCGTTGCTGAGGCAGCTCCGACACCGCTGATCTCAATTCTGATGCCTGCATTCAACGCCGAGGAGTGGATAACGGACTCTATTCGCTCGGCGATGGCGCAAACATGGCCCCGTAAGGAGATCATTGTCGTCGATGATGGATCCACCGATCAAACTCTAACCATCGCGCGGCGGTTCGAAGCGGACGGTGTCAGGGTTGTGAGCCAGAAGAATCAGGGCGCTGCAGCTGCCAGAAACACAGCTTTCTCTCTGAGCCATGGAAACTATATACAGTGGTTGGACGCCGATGATCTCCTTCATCCTGAAAAAATCTCGCGCCAGATGGCTGTGCTGGGCACTCGCTCAAGCAAGCGGACATTGTTGTCGGGAGCCTGGGGGAAGTTCCTGTACCGTCCGTGGCGTGCGGACTTCGTTCCCACCGCGCTCTGGTGTGACTTGTCTCCTTTTGAGTGGCTCCTTCGGAAACTGGAACAGAACATCTATATGCAGACCTCCAGCTGGCTTGTCAGTCGGGAACTGGCGGAAGCGGCGGGCCCATGGGATACGAGATTGTTAGGCGATGATGACGGGGAGTACTTCTGCCGCGTCCTCCTTGCTAGTGATGGCGTCCGATTCGTTCCCGAATCGAAGGTGCTCTATCGCTCGTTCGGATACGACGGCCTCAGCTACATTGGGCGGTCCGCGAGGAAGTGCGAGGCGCACTGGCTATCCATGCAGCTGCACATCAGGTACGTGCGGTCTCTGGAAGACAGCCCCAGAGTTCGCGCCGCTTGCTTGCGGTACTTGCGAAACTGTCTGATTTATTTCTATCCCGAAAGACCGGACATCGTCGAACAGGCATCACAGATCGCCAGAGACCTGAGAGGAATGCTTGGGCCACCCTGTTTGTCGTGGAAATACGCTTGGGTCAAAGCCCTGTTTGGTTGGAATCGAGCCAAGGGCGTGCAAATATCCATGCGCAGACTCCGGTGGCAGGCAGAGAAACTGCTGGACAAGACGATCTTTCAAATCGGGAACCGGGATTCGCGGGCTACCATCGGAATTTTAGCGTCTCAGGCCGTACCCTCTATGCCAACGACCGGGCCGAGGCAGATCGCCAGGCAGGCCACAAACCAAAGTCCGCCGCGAGAGGCTTCCTAGGTGCACGGACGACCATACAGGCTCACATCTTGCCAATCGGCCATGACCTACCGGTGCCACAGGTTTATTTCGCCTCTCATATGTGTACTTTCGTGCCTTGAGCGCGCGACCTCAGGTCACCTAGAGTGCTTACTAGGACACGCCACTGTTGCGGTCGCGGTACGCGAGGTGAAATGAAACCCACGAGCTGGCTTCTGATTTCGCTGGTGTTGATTTGCTGCCCACTTTATTCGCATTCTCAGCTCTGGTCTGGCGTTCTCAAGCCGACCTCCGGCTCAGGAGCGTGCAGTTTTGGGCAAATTAATTCCGCCGGGCAATGCGCCATCGATTGGACACAAGTCGGCATTCCTGGGGGCGTACCGGCGAACTGGACGCAATCCGGTTCAACGATCCTTGCGTCGGCGTGTGGTAACGGATCATCGGACTGCACTTCTACAATCCAAGCCGCACTGAATTCTTGTGCAGGCACAGGGCTCCCTGGCCAGTATGTTTTGCTCGCTTCCGGGACGTTCCTTATAAGTGGAAACCTTCACATAAAGAATTATTGTTTTTTGGCTGGATCGGGGGCGCAGAACACCATTCTTATGGCTGAAGAAACAAGCGGTGCTCCTGTCGTAATGGGTTCGATGAATGATGATCCCTACAAAAACGGCACCTGCACGATTACATCCGGCAATACAGCCGGATCCGCCAGCGTGACGGTTGCCGCCAAAGGCTTGGACAGCAACCCATGCGCAGTCGGCGCCGGGGGATATCTAGTTATCAGTGAACTCAACAACACTGTCTACGTGCAGACCGCCGACCCACAGAGCAACGGCTCAACCTGTAGCTATTGCGATGTCATCTGGGGCGGCACTCGTGTCCGCGAACAGATTGTAGAGATGACTTCGGTGAGTGGCTCTGGGCCGTATACCGTCGAGATCTCACCGGCTCTCTACACTGATTACGGAACTGCTGCGGGCACTGCTCCAGCTTATGCAACCCCTTTCGGAGCGCTGAGTTCGGGTACGGCGGACTGCAAATATTGTGGCATCGAAAGTCTGCAAGTCGTCGCGACTGGAACGAATCTGGCGGCGGGCACGGCTGACATCAACATGACAGAGTGCGCATACTGCTTCGTTTACAGGGTCGAGTTGAACTACACGGACGGCGACTGGATCGATGCAAACTATTGCTTCCGCTGCGAGATCCGGGACAACTATTTCTTCAACGGATTCGGGCACGGAGCTGGAGGCACCGATAATTTTGTCGGTTTCATGCAGGAAACGAGCGCATCGCTGATGATTAACAACATCATGGAGCGCGGGCATGTCAGCATCGAAGTGGACTTAGGTGCGGCAGGGAATGTCGTTGCCTACAACTATTCCACCGGAGCCGTGGATGCAGTTGCGACGAACGTGAACGAGCTCGACATGAACAACCACGGTGCCTATCCTCAATTCAATCTTTGGGAAGGCAATATCGGCCCCAATTTCCAGCCGGACAGTTGGCATGGGAACAACGGATACAATACTGCATTCCGCAACTGGTGGAGAGGTTCAACATTGATTGCGACTTATCCGCAGGCGAACATCACTAGCGGGTCGTGCTCCGGTGGAACTTGCACAATCAGTTGGGCATCAGGTGCCAGCCCATTTTACGCCGGGACATACGTCAGCATTTTTGGCACGAACCAACCCAGTTGCGGTGCAGGGAACTTGAATACGCCTATTTCTGGAGTCGTCTGGCAGCTTACGGGCACGGCAGGTCAGCCATCCAGCACATTTTCATCTGGCAGCTGCACAAGCTGGGCGGGTGGGTTCGCGTTCACTAACGACTTGAAGAATTATCCTACCCCGATTGCGCACACCGGGGCTGGGGCACTGTCCTGGTCTAGTACCTACTTGACCTATCAAGGCATGTGGGGGATCACTATTCCAGCATTCAGCGTCGGCAACAACTTGGTCGGCAATGTGCTCGGCTCTAGCGACCAGACGAAAACGGTCGGCTCCGGAAACATGTACGACAGTGGCTCGGGAACGTGTACGTCTTGCATCAGAGCTTCGACGAATCGGCCATATTCTGGTGACGGTTATTCCTCAACCTACAACTACGACACTTCTGGCGACAGCAATGGTTCGGTTTGGACGACCTTCCCGGGAGGCCCGGCGAACACGGACGGCTACTGGTCAAATCAGGGGTTTATCACGACGTGCTATTCGAGCAACTACGATTCCGCTTCCGGCTCAACTATCAACGGCGTGAACTGTTCGCCGAGCACAATCTTGCCCAACTCGTTCTTCTTATCCTCGAAGCCTTCATGGTGGGTGGACGGACTGGGCGGAACAAATCCTCCATGGCCGGGAATTGGCCCCGACGTAAGCGGAGGCCCGGATTCAACCGTAGGCGGGCACGCTACCTACAACCCGGCCGAGCTATGCTACAACAACACGACGCGGGATTCGACGGGAGCCAAGGAGTTTGATCCAGCAGCGTGCTACGGCAACTCGTCGCAGCCTGCCCCTCCTACAGGCCTGAACGCAGTCGTCGAGTGATCTTGCCTAACTGCAATGGGCTTAGTACCCGCAAAACTAAGGTGAAAAGGCTCCGATCACCTTGCTAGGTTTTTGTGATTGCCAGGTGCCAATTGGATCTCCGACGCTTGCAGATCGCCATGTCCATTGCTGATCGCATAAAAATTCATGAAACAAATTGATACACGGAAATGAAATCCTGTGTATTCATGTCATTACTGCGTCCGATGGATCGTGCTTGATCACCACTAACCGACCAGTTGTTTCAGGGGCGTATTCCATTCAGCCGCTCGAGGATTCCCGGTGGAATGACCTCGTGAAAAGCCATCCCCGGTCATCAATCTTTCACACCGCTGGATGGCTGGAGGCCCTGCATCGCACCTATGGCTACGAGCCTATCGTCTTTACCACATCACCGCCAAGGGCTGAGTTACAGAATGGCTTGGTGTTTTGTCAGGTTAAGAGCTGGCTGACCGGTTGCCGCCTCGTCTCGCTGCCATTCTCTGATCACTGCGATCCGTTGGTGGATGACGAATACGAAATGAACACTTTGCTATCCGTGGCCGAAGAACGTTTGCGGCAGAAGAGATTTCGTTATATCGAAATCCGGCCGGTACACCCACTCTTGGCAGTAGGCGATCGCTTCCAGTCGTCCAATCAACATTGCCTTCATCGAATTGATCTAACTCGAGATCTTGACACACTGTTTCGCAACTGTCACAAGAGTTCGACACAAAGAAAAATTGTCCGAGCCCAAAAAGAAAAGCTTGCATACGAAGAGGGGCGGTCCAAGGCACACCTGGACATCTTCTACCGGCTGCTGCTGTTGACCCGACAGCGCCACAAGCTCCCGCCCCAGCCCAGGAAATGGTTTCAAAGCCTAATCGATTGCCTTGGCGAGTCGCTGAAAATCAGCATTGCGCTAAAGGGAAAACAGCCAGTCGCCTCGATTATCACACTGCAGCACAAAGACACTATCTTGTACAAGTACGGTTGCTCAGATGCGCGATTCAATAATCTGGGGGGAATGCATCTGCTGCTGTGGAGATCGATTGAAGAAGCGAAGTCGCAGCGGTTGCGGGTGATGGATCTGGGCCGATCAGATTCGGAGGCTGCAGGCCTGGTAATTTTTAAAGACCGTTGGGGCAGTTCACGGTCGATGTTGCCATACTTCAGGTTTTCAGTCACCGACAAAGGCCAGTTCGTCTCAAAGGGCTGGAAGGAACGAGCTGCAAAACACCTATTGTCACACGTTCCGGATCGTATCTTGACTTTCGTCGGCGACGCGATTTACAGGCATATAGGCTAACGCAAACCATGGGCCTGCAACAGCTCACCTTTTCTGGCCGTTTCAAGCGTGCAGGTAGGTGGTCGCACTTATGGAGCATTCTAATCTCTTCTGAAAAGCAACAAGAGGTTACAGGCTTGCCCGTACAACTACCGAATGCAGCGCGAGCCGATCGCCCTAGTACCTCCGCGATGAAAATCTGCATGCTGACGCATAGCAGCTACGAGGCAGACAATCGGGTTCGGCGCTACGCAGAGACACTGGCGAAGCGAGGGGATCAAGTCGACGTTATTGCTTTGAGTAGCGGCGACATCCCTATGGGATCCACGGAAATTGATGGCGTGATGGTATACCGGATCCAACATCGCGAACGGAATGAGCGTAGCAAATGGAGCTACGCTACTAGGCTTTTACGATTCTTGATTATGTCCTCGATGCTGCTTACGCGACTTCATCGAAGTCGGCGTTACGATCTGGTTCATGTACATAACCTGCCAGATTTCTTGGTGTTCGCAGCTTGGTATCCAAAATGGACGGGAGCGAAACTTATTCTGGATATTCATGACCTTGTGCCTGAACTGTTCGGGAGCAAGTTCAACGCAGGTGGCAAGAGCAACTATATTAGCCTTTTGAAAGTTGTTGAGAGGTTATCGGCGGCTTTTGTTGACCATGTGATAGTCTCTAACGATCTTTGGTATGAAACGCTCATCGCTCGTTCGGTTCGTCGGGACAAATGCTCGGTATTCCTGAATCATGTAGATCCCGGCATTTTCTATAGGCGAGAACGCACGCGAACTGACAGTAAGTTCATCGTCATTTTTCCTGGTAGTTTTCAATGGCATCAAGGGCTGGATATCGCGATCAGGGCTTTCGCTCGCATTAAAGGCAAAGTGCCCAACGCGGAATTCCACCTATACGGTGTGGCAGGAGGAGGCAGCCTGCAAAATGATCTCGCCACCCTTGCTAGGCAGCTTGGGCTTGATGGAGCTGTCAAGTTCCACGCCAGCCTCCCGATTGACGAAGTTGCGGATGTAATTGCTAATGCGGACCTCGGCGTGGTCCCCAAACGCGCCGATTCCTTCGGAAATGAGGCGTACAGCACAAAGATCATGGAATTCATGTCTCAAGGAGTGCCGGTGGTGGTGTCACGAACGAAGATCGACAGTTTTTATTTTGACGAGTCTGTTGTCCGCTTTTTCACCTCGGGAGATGATCAGGCTATGGCCGAAGCTATGCTTGAGGTCATTTCGAACAAGATCTTGCGGGAAGGGCTGATCGCCGGAGGGTATGAATATGTATCCAATCATTCCTGGGACGTTAGGAAGAAGGACTACCTCGATTTGGTGGACGCCCTGTCGAATAGGGCCTAGCTAGCTAGTCGAGTCGGTCAAGCGCCATCCGTCTTTTGCAGTCTGGAAACCGAGTTCAGGGCACTGAGTCGAACAAGAGCACGAGGTTGTCATGAAAGCTGACTTCTTCAAAAGAGATATCACGAAGGACCAGAGCCGGGACACCGGTATGGCGATGGTTCTTCTGTGCTTGATCGTGGCTGCGTCGCGGAAACGGGAAGGGTACCTGTTCGCAGCGATGGTGCTCCATGTGCTGAATATGATCAAACCGCAGATGTATCGGCCGCTGGCCGTACTCTGGCTGTCCCTGTCGGATTTGATTGGTGCTGTGGTATCGAAGATTGTGTTAGCCGTTGTATTTGTTGTCGTAGTGGTCCCGATCGGAATTATCCGCCGTCTTGTTGGCAAGGATTCTTTGCGCCTCAGGGCATTCAAAGCAAGTCCAGACTCGGTAATGTTGGAACGCAATCACACGTTTGTTGGTGGGGATCTTGATAAACCGTACTAATTAGAAAAGGAGTGGTTATGGATTTCTTGAAGGACTTATGGGGCTTTCTGAAGAGTCGAAAAAAGTTCTGGCTGCTTCCGCTAATCACGATTCTGTTAGTGTTTGGAATCGTTATCGCACTGACCGCTGGATCTGCCATCGCGCCATTTCTTTATACATTGTTTTAGGCGACCCGCGATAAGGGTGTAGTGCGCCCCGCTAGAACTGGACACGGAAGTTAGTTAGGCTTGGGGCCTCCGCCAGGAGGCGAGAATGTCGAGAAAGCCGAGAGTCCAAAGAACCCCAGAAGAGAAGTGGCAGATTGTGTTGGAAGGTTTGAAGAGCGGCAACGTGGCCGAGACGTGCCGCAAGTATGAGATAGCGCCCAACCTCTATTACCGCTGGAAGGACGAAGTGGAAGCGGGAGCCAAGGCTGCGCTTGGGGGGAGAAGCGCAGCCGCGCGGCCCGATGTGGAGCAGGAGAAGCGGATCAAGCAACTGGAGCGGGCTTTGGGCCGATCGCATCTGCAGATCGAGATCTTAAAAAACGTGCTGGGCGAGTGAGCTGCGGGCAAGCGCATTCGTCAGCACGGGAGTTAGTGGCCCAAGGGAACGAAGTGAAGCTGGTGGCCGAGACACTGGCGATCAGCCGGTCGAGCCTCTACTATCAGCGGCAACCGCGAGGCGGCCGTGCCGACCGTTCGCAGGATCAGGAAATCATCCTGGCCTGTGGCGAGAAGCCGGCGTATGGCTATCGTCGGGTGGTCTGGTGGTTGGGGCGTCATCACGGGCTGGTGGTCAATGGCAAGCGGGCGCTGCGCGTGATGCGGGAACGCGGATTGTTGGTTCGTCAGCGCCGCTTTCAGGTGTCGCGTCGAAAGGACTGGGGCAAGGTGGAAGCACCGCATCCGAATCACGTCTGGCAATCGGACATGACCAAGGTCTGGGCCGGGCCCAGTGTGGGTTGGGCGTATCTGGTCTCGGTCATCGACTGTTGCACGCGTGAGATCGTGGGCTGGGACTTGAGTTTGCGCTGCCGCACCGAAGAAGCTCTGGCGGCGCTCAACCGTGCCGTGCTGGAGGCTTTGCCTTTCGGTTCTCGTGGAACGGGTTTGACTTTGACGACCGACAACGGCACGCAGTTTACGTCCGCACGATATGTCGAAACCCTGAATCGGCTGGGCATCACGCACCGGCGCACGGCTTACAACCATCCCGAGGGCAATAGCTATATCGAGAGCTTTCATCGCAGCTTGAAAGAAGAAGAGGTGTGGCTCAACGAGTACGAGAGCTTCGACCAGGCCGAGCGGAGCATCGCTCGCTGGATCGAGGAGTACAATCACGACCGTCCGCATCGCGGACTCCGGGGCAGAACGCCGCACGAATCCCGTGCTCAGTTCTTTGCCCAAACCCTTACTTCAAACACGGCCCCATGTGTCCAACTTATGAGGGGTGCACTACAAGGTCGATCAACGCACATGCCAGGGGCACTATGATGAAGCGGGCAGTCCTCGGAATTTCGGCTTACTACCACGACAGTGCGGCTGCCCTGCTTGTGGATGGCCAGATTGTGGGGGCAGCACAAGAGGAGCGGTTCACCCGCAAGAAGCATGATTCGTCCTTCCCAATTCATGCCTGCAGGTACGTTTTGGAAGAAGGAGGTATCAGCTATGAGGATTTAGGCGCGGTATCGTTCTACGACAAGCCGTTCCTGAAATTCGAGCGGCTGCTGGAAACCTATCACGCGTTCGCGCCTAGCGGGCTCGTAAGCTTCCTCTCGGCGATGCCAGTGTGGATAAAGGAAAAGCTATTCATGAGACGAATGCTGTCAGGCGAGTTGGCCAAGCTGGGCGACGGAAAGGTACCTATTTTTTACCCGGAGCACCATCTTTCTCATGCTGCGAGCGCCTTTTACCCTTCACCTTTTTCTGAAGCGGCAATTCTGACGGTCGATGGCGTGGGAGAATGGGCCACGACGACGATTGGCCGGGGACGGGGAAAAGATATCGAGATTCTGCGTGAGCTGCAGTTTCCTCATTCCGTCGGCTTGTTGTACTCGGCCTTCACTTACTACACTGGATTCACCGTAAATAGTGGAGAGTACAAATTAATGGGGCTTGCGCCGTACGGGAACCCGATGGCGCAAAGGACCGCCGACTTCGTTAAGAAGATTAAGGACAAATTGGTTGATATTCGGCAGGACGGTTCGATCATTCTGAACATGGATTACTTCGATTACGCCACCGGCTTGAAGATGGCCAACGAAGTGAAGTGGGAAAAATTGTTCGGGATACCTCGGCGCGAGGGCGAGTCGGAGATTGCACAAGTTTATATGGACATGGCGCTGGCGATCCAGCAGGTAACCGAAGATATTGTTTTGCGCCTCGCTTGTACGGCACGCCGGTTGACCGGATGCAGTCATCTGGCGATGGCGGGTGGTGTGGCCCTCAATTGCGTGGCTAATGGTAAGCTCTTGCGGGCTGGCACATTCGACGACTTGTGGATTCAGCCTGCGGCTGGAGACGCTGGCGGTGCTGTGGGAGCTGCCTATGCGGTGTGGCACATTCACGACGGCAATCAGAGGTTTTTGAACGGAAATCGCGATGCCACTCGAGGGTCCTTCCTCGGCCCGGAATTCTCCGACCTGGAGATTCGGCGCACTCTCAAGAAATACGAGGCCGAGGCTCAGCACTATGACAATTTTCGACAACTCACAGCTGACGTTGCGGCCAGACTTTCGGAAGGTTGCGTGGTGGGTTGGTTCCAGGGTCGCATGGAGTTCGGTCCGCGCGCCCTGGGGGGGCGCAGTATCCTTGGGGACGCCCGCAATCCGGAAATGCAGAAGAAACTGAATCTCAAGATCAAATATCGTGAGGGTTTCCGTCCCTTCGCGCCATCGGTCCTAGAAGAGGACATCGGAGAGTATTTTGATCTTGACCGTGAATCGCCATATATGCTGCTAGTCGCACCAATCCGGGGTGACAGAACAATTCCACTGCCTGAGGGTTACCACGAGAAGCCACTTTATGAACGGCTTTATTTTCTTCGTTCGGATTTGCCTGCCATTACTCACATCGACTACTCCGCTCGCATTCAGAGCGTAAACCGGGAAACCAATCCTCGATACTGGGAACTGATCAACGAATTTAAGAAGCTTACAGGCTATGGGGTTATCGTAAACACCAGCTTCAACGTTCGTGGTGAACCCATCGTCTGCACACCGGAAGATGCCTACCGCTGTTTTATGAGGACTGAGATGGACTTCCTGGCGATCGGGAACTATCTCCTGGACAAGAAAGGGCAGCCGAAGCTGACTGAAAGCGCAGACTGGCGGGCCGAGTTTAACCTCGACTAAAGTGGGGATGAAGATCAAGAAATATCTCGTTAACTTTTGTTTGCTTACGGCTTCGGTGAGTGCCAGCCTCGTGATCGCCGAGTTTGCGGCTAGGATGGTCCTCAATCCCGCCGACTACCTTGGTGTTGGGATGGTGAACGACGATATTTTGGGAGCAGTACCGGAGCCGAGTGCGAAGGCAGGTTTTGACCGTTGGGGGTTCCGTAATCGCAGAGTTCCTGAGACCGCAGACATCGTCGCGGTCGGAGATTCTCATACCTTCGGAAATACCGCAACTATGGAACAATCTTGGCCCTATGTGCTCGAGCGCCTGACTGGTCGAAGTGTGTATAACATGGGAATGGGGGGGTACGGACCGAACCAGTACTTTTATCTTTCGGAGACCAAAGCCCTCAAATTAAAGCCTCAAATACTCATTTGGGGCTTATACATGGGGGATGATTTTGAAAACGCCTATTCCATCACTTACGGGCTTGATCACTGGGCCTATTTGAGACATGAGCCAGTCCAACACGTCAACTTTGACATTTGGGAAAAACCGCTCAAACCGAACTGGCAGAAGCAGGTTAGAATCTGGCTGTCACGACATAGTGTGATTTATCAACTAGTCTTTCATGCCACACTAGGTGGTCGCTTACAAGGTGAGGCGCAGATCAAGAACGCGGCGACGCTTTACCCAAACGTTGCGACCTCTCTGATTGTTCCAGACAAGAATATCCTTGAGGCCTTCCGCCCAAAGGGCATGCTCTCGCGCCTCGACCAGGATAGCCCTGCCGTACGCGAAGGTATGAGAATCACGTTTGTGCTTCTGAAACAAATGGACGAGATCTGCCGACAGAATCATGTCCAATTCCTGGTCGTGGTCATCCCGATCAAAGAAACAGTTTTTGCAGATTATCTGGAACACAGCCCAACGATCCCTCTCAGCGATATTTTTGACAAACTACTGCCTAACGATCGCCTGGCGAGGGAAAGAACGTTCCAGTTCTTGAAGGAGGCAAACATTCGGTATGTGGATGTATTGCCTGCACTGAGAGACGCCGCACGGCAAGAACTTTATGCCCGCACGGCGGCCGATATGCACCCCAGTAAGAATGGATATCGGGTGATTGCGGAGGCCGTTTCTCAAGCCTGCGAGAGACTTCCGGTCACTGTTCAGGGCACGAAATGACGACGGTGCGTAGCGTGGAGTCTGTGGATAAACCTCTGGTGTTTGCGAAGTGCACCAAGGTAATGTGCGTCGGTATCGCTTGTGTCCTTCTGGTAGCGGGGCTAGCTCCGTTCCACGCTCCGAAGAACAATGTGAAATGGCTAGCAAACGGGAACGGGCTCCAGTTCCGTCGGTACTCCAGCATCTTGAGTGCCTCGGCGTTTCGCGAAACGGATGCGAAGGATCCCTCAGAAAGCATTGAGCTCTGGTTGGTTCCAAGGTCGCTTCGTAGCACCAATGCGATTGTCTCCTTCGACGGATCTGACCACCCGGGAGCTGCATTCATAGTCCGTCAGTATAAGGATGCATTGGTTGTTCGCCAATATCACATCGACGACAAGGGCGTCACACGAGTTGAGTGGTTGGCAGTATCGAAGGCATTTCGTGAAGCAACGTCAGTATTGGTCACGGTCACCTTAGGGAAGAAGGGCACCGCGATCTATCTTGATGGTGTCATTGCTGAGACATTTGCAAGCAGGGGCCGTTCGACAAATAATCTTACTGGGCGTCTTGTCGTGGCGAACTCGCCTGCGATCAATGACAGCTGGCCCGGCCAAATATTAGGCTTAGCCATTTATAGGAGTCAATTAACGGCATCGCAAGTGGCGGAACACTATACGGGTTGGACAAAGGCGTACAGGCCGCTCCCTATCAGACAGGGTGAAGCTGCAGTTGCCCTGTATCTTTTCAACGAAGGCGAAGGCAACATTGTTCGCAATCAGTTGCATTCCGGAAGTGATCTGATAATCCCCCAGCGTTATTTCGTTTTGCATCCGCAGTTCTTGTCGTCAGTGATGAGGGACTATCGGAGGAACTGGCAGTACTGGCAAGATATCGCTCTCAATATTTCCGGATTCGTGCCGCTGGGCTTGTTTGTTACAATTTACTTCTCTGAAGTACGCGCAATCAAGCATCCAGCAGTGGGGGCTGTTATCGTTGGCTTGCTCATAAGCCTTACGATCGAATGCCTGCAGGTATTTCTGCCCACTCGAAGCTCCGGTCTGACTGATGTTGTTACCAACACATTAGGCACTGCAATGGGAGTGATTATCTGTCGTTCCTCGCTGGTTCAAAGCGTGCTGACCAAAATCCGACAATGCGACATGAGCAGTGCCGCCTCTGACGAAGTCAAGGGCGTAAGGACGGATCCGTCAAATTTGGTGGCGCCTTCTACCAAGCCGATCTCCCTCTCAGCATGAACTTTCGTGAAACCAAGCTGCTAGGAGTATTCGAGATCGAACTCGATCTGAAATCCGACGAGCGCGGCTTTTTCGCTCGCTCTTGGTGTCAGCAGGAATTTGAAAGTAACGGTTTAAGCCCGAAGCTCGCCCAGTGCAGTGTGTCATTCAATGCAAGAAAGGGAACACTGCGTGGCCTACATTATCAGGATGCGCCATGCGGCGAGGCGAAACTAGTGCGCTGCACCAGGGGTTCTATCTACGATGTCGTGGTTGATTTGCGGCCTCAATCTCCAACGTTCAAGAAGTGGATAGCCGTTGAGCTTGCCGCTGAAAAACACAACATGCTGTACATACCGGAGGGGTGCGCTCACGGATTTTTGACGTTGGAAGATGCAACTGAAGTGTTTTACCAGATTTCGGAGTTCTATCATCCGGAATTGGCACGTGGAGTACGATGGAACGATCCGGCATTCCAGATCGTTTGGCCCGGCGACGTGGAAGTGATCTCTGAACGCGACCGCATTTATCCTGACTTCGAAGCGGTGCAATGCGCCTCTTAAACGCACTCGACAAGCAGAACTCGACCGAAATTGGGCAGGAATTGCACCGCTTTGCCGCGGAGCTCTATCCCATCTGCCGCAGCATTACGGGAGATGGAATTCGCCTAACCCTGGCCATGATTCAAGAACGAATTCCCCTGCAGATCTCCGAAGTGCCAAGCGGCACGCCGGTATTCGACTGGACGATCCCTAAGGAATGGAACATCCACGACGCCTACATTAAGGATTCGAGTGGGCAGCGGATCGTGGACTTCCGCCAGTGCAGCCTGCACGTCATGAACTACAGCACGCCGATTCGTGCGACCATGCCTCTAAGCGAATTGAAGCCGCACTTATTTACCTTGCCCGATCGTCCCGAGTGGATTCCATATCGTACCTCGTACTATCAGGCGAACTGGGGATTCTGCCTCGCGCATAATCAAATGCTGACCATGCAAGACGGCGATTACGAAGTGTGCATCGACTCCACTCTTGAAAATGCTTCTTTGACGTATGGGGAATGCTATTTGCCGGGGCACTCAACCGACGAGGTTTTGATCTCGTGCCACGCCTGTCACCCCTCGCTGGCGAACGATAATCTTTCGGGTTTGACGGTGGCGACCGCTTTAGCGGAGTTTCTGTCCAAACGAGATCTTCGCTATTCGTATCGCTTCCTGTTTATTCCAGGCACGATCGGCGCCATTACCTGGTTGGCACGCAATCAGGAGACGGTCGGACGCATCCGGCATGGGCTGGTACTCACAGGCATCGGGGACGGGGCCAGTTTTCATTACAAAAAGAGTCGCCGCGGAAATGCGGAAATCGACCAAGCGATGACGCACGTGCTCGATCACTCAAATCCATCATCCCAGATTCTAGAATTCTCACCCTATGGTTACGACGAACGTCAGTATTGCTCGCCGGGATTTAATCTTGCTGTCGGTTGCTTGATGCGCAGCGTCTGGGGAACTTACCCTGAGTATCACACCTCAGCCGACAATCTCGACTTTATCAAGCCGCAATCTCTCGCTGAGTCTCTGCACCTGTGCACCGAGGTTCTGGACGTGTTGGAGGCCAATCGCCGGTACCGTAATCTGAATCCGTACTGCGAGCCGCAACTTGGGAAGCGCAATCTTTATCGTTCCACGGGCGGCGAAGCCATTGGTCCCGAGGTTAACGCGCGCCTGTGGGTGCTGAATCTTTCTGACGGGGAACACACACTGCTCGATATCGCCGATCGTTCTGGGCTGCCCTTTTCAGCCATCAGCGACGCAGTCGCGGTGCTGTGCGAAAGTGGTCTGCTGGCAGCGGCACCGGAAAAGACCTCGGCATCGCCGCATCCCGTTTCCTGTTCTATTTCGTAATATCCATGAAAATCCTGTTAACCGGCCATCGAGGCTATATCGGAGCAGTCGCAGGCTCCATGCTGCAAGCTGCGGGCCATGAAGTCATCGGACTCGACGCGAACCTGTTTGAAGGCTGCGAGTTCGGCACGCCAGTTCCGAACATTCCGGAGATTCAGCGAGACCTTCGCGATGTATCACAGAAAGACCTGACAGGCCTCGATGCCGTCCTTCATCTTGCGGCCTTATCGAACGATCCGCTGGGCGACCTCGACGCCGAGTCTGACTTACGATATCAATCACCGTGCATCCGTCCAGCTTGCCAGGCTGGCCAAAGCCGCCGGAGTAAAACGATTTGTATTCTCGTCATCTTGTAGCACCTACGGTGCTGCAGGAGACGTATTCCACGACGAAACCGCGCAGCTCAATCCGGTGACGCCCTACGCCGAATCCAAGGTCTGGGCGGAGCGCGACATCGCTCTCTTGGCTGACGACAATTTCAGCCCGACGTTTATGCGTAACGCGACTGCCTACGGTGTGTCTTCAAGCTTGCGTTTGGACATTGTCCTGAACGATCTGGTCGCTGCCGCGTACACCACCGGGCGCGTGTACATCAAGAGCGACGGCACGCCCTGGCGGCCAATCATTCACATTCGTGATATCGTCGCGGCCGCGCTCGCTGCGCTCGAAGCCCCGCTTGAGGCTATCCACAATCAGACTTTCAATGTCGGCCTCACTGAGGAAAATTACCGGATTCGTGAACTGGCTGAGATTGTCGCCGAAATTGTGCCCGGGTGCCGAATTGAGTACGCTCCCGGCGGCGGGCCAGACAAGCGGTG
This sequence comes from uncultured Acidobacteriota bacterium, assembly GCA_963845725.1. GTDB lineage: Bacteria > Acidobacteriota > Terriglobia > Terriglobales > Acidobacteriaceae > JABCZH01. The sequence goes on along the minus strand of CAWJTC010000004.1, from coordinate 68,452 downwards.
CTATCGGATCACCTGCGACAAGATTCGCCGCATGCTACCCGCTTTCCGGCCGCAGTGGACCGCCCGCAAAGGAGCGCAGGAACTTTATGACGCTTATCGCTCTGCTGGGCTCCGCGCCGAAGACATGCAGCAAGGACGATATGTACGCATCAACCGTATTCGATACCTCCAAAAAGCTGGGCGGCTGGATGCGTTCCTGCGCTGGAGCCGTCAGCCGACCGAGGCGGCGGTAAATGCCTGAAGTAAAAGCAGTCGAGCGGACGACGGCGACCACCACCCTTCTGCCGGAAGTCAGGCGGCAGACCGCAGCCAAGGCGTGCCGATTCTGTAGCGCCGGTCTGCAGCAGACTTTTGTTGACCTGGGGATGTCACCGCTGTGCGAGACTTATCCCTCGGCCGAGCACCTGAACCGTGGCGAGGTGTATTACCCGTTGCACGTTTATGTGTGCGAGGAATGCTGGCTGGTGCAGTTGGAGGAATACCAATCGGCTGAGAACATCTTCAGCGACTACGCATACTTTTCTTCCTATTCCGACTCCTGGCTAAAGCACGCCGATAAGTACTGCCAGCAAATGATCACCCGCTTCGGCCTAAACCGCAACAGCCTCGCGGTCGAAGTGGCCAGTAACGATGGCTACCTGCTGCAATACTTTATGCAACGAAACGTGCCGGTATTGGGGATTGAACCGGCAGCTAATGTGGCCAAAGTCGCGGCCGAAAAGGGAATTACTACGCTAGTGGAGTTTTTCGGCGCTGCTCTGGCAAAGAGGCTAGCCGCCGAAGGCCGTTGCGCCGACCTGGTTCTCGGAAACAACGTGCTGGCCCAAGTTCCGGATCTTAACGATTTTGTGGAAGGGCTGGCGATTTTGCTGACGCCCCATGGAGTGCTGACGCTCGAATTCCCGCATTTGCTGCAACTGATTGACCGCAATGAATTCGATACGATTTACCACGAACATTTTTCATATTTTTCATTGCTCACCGCAGTTCGTATCTTGGAAGCCCATGGCCTGCGGATATTCGATGTAGAAGAGCTTCCCACTCATGGGGGGTCGCTACGCGTCTACGCGTGCCGGGCGGAAATCCGTCCCACATCACAGGGTGCAATGTCGACAAAGTTTTATTGGACGAAGAGAATGCCGGGCTAAAGACGCTTGCCGGTTACCAGAATTTCGCGCGACAGGTGAGGCGGACCAAGCAAGAACTGGTGGAGTTCTTGATGGCTGCCGCACGAGAAGGGAAGTCAGTCGTGGGTTACGGCGCACCCGGAAAAAGTGCCACGCTCTTGCATTACTGTGGCATCGGAAAAGACTTGATCGAATACACAGTGGATCGGAGTCCATACAAGCAGGGTCGATTCCTCCCGGGCAATCACATCCCGATTTACCACCCCGATCATATCCGCGAGACTAAGCCCAAGTATGTGGTCATTCTGCCCTGGAATCTGAAAGACGAAATCATAGATCAGTTGCACTTCATTCGGGAATGGGGCGGACGCTTTGTGGTACCGATCCCGAAGCTGATGATCGAGTGAGGCGGGAGTAGTTCGATGAACATTTACTTCGATTCCAAAATGACTGACGACCGCCGTCGCAGGGAATTGTACCGAGGATCGATTTTTGTTCACTCGCCCGGACCCAGTGCTCTGGCATTATGCGGCCTGGCGCGGGAGTTGGTGGAAGAAGCCTTTCGCCCGCTGGATCCGCTTACGTTGCACAAGACCTTGCCAGCAGAAAAGTGCGCCGAGATTCTCGGAAGCGTGAAGCCCAAGTTCATTCATCATCCAGAATCCAACCGGCACATTCGCGGCATGCTCTCGGAACTGGGCTGCGACCTCGAGAAGACCTACTTCGATGTACCGCGTCTGCGCACGGCTTTTCCCGGCGACTACTTGAAGTCAGGCATTGCCTATGCGTTTCACGCCCACAGGGACACTTGGTATTCGGCGCCGTTTTGCCAGATCAATTGGTGGATGCCGGTCTACGAGGTGCAAGCGGACAACTGCATGGCTCTGCATCCACGATATTTCGGCCAGCCCATCAAGAACGGTTCGAGTGGATATAACTACCACAAGTGGAATGCCGAGAGCCGCTATAACGCCGCTCAGCAGGTTAAGACGGACACCCGAGTGCAGCCGCATGCAGAAGAACGTCTCGAATTGGAGCCGGAAGTTCGCATGGTTTGTCCGGTGGGAGCGGCGTATCAATTTTCCGCCGCACAGTTGCATTCCACCGCGCCCAACACCTCCGGAGTGACTCGTTATAGTGTGGACTTTCGCACCGTGCATCTCGATGATGTGATGAGCCGCACCGGCGCAGCCAACGTCGATTCAGCGTGCACCGGCACGACGATGGGGGACTACCTGAAGGGAACCGACCTGTCGCACCTCCCCGAGGAAGCGATGGCGTTATACCTAGACGGCACTGAGAGCAAATACTTGCATTTGTCGCCGTCCGTGCGCTGACGACTTCTTGCGATGTGGCAATCGTGAAAACTGACAAACTCATGAGCGCAGGGCAGAGGGGGCGAGAATGAAAGTCGTATTATTTTGCGGCGGGGCAGGAATGAGGCTCCGTGGGTATTCGGAGGATGTTCCCAAGCCCATGGTGACCATCGGCTCGCGGCCTGTGCTGTGGCACGTCATGAAGTACTACGCGCACTTTGGCCACAAGGACTTCATTCTGTGCCTCGGGTACAAGGCAAACGTCATCAAGAACTACTTTCTCGAATACGAAGAGTCGGTTTCCAATGATTTTGTATTGTCGCAAGGGGGCCGGAAGCTCGATTTCATGCAGCGTGACATCGACGATTGGAAGATTACCTTCGTCGATACCGGAATGCGCTCCACCATCGCAGACCGCTTGCGCCTGGTCGAACCGCATCTTAACGGCGAGGAAATGTTCCTGGCCAACTATAGCGATGGCCTTACCGATTTTCCATCTACCCAAGATGATTGACGACTTTTCCCGCCGCGACAGCTATGCCGTCTTTCTCTCGGTGCAGCCGCGATCCAGCAGCTTGGACACTGTTCATCTTGAGTGACGACGGTTCTGTTCGAGGCATCAAATGCATGAAGGACTCGAACATCTGGGTGAATGGCGGTTACTTCGTTCTGCGTAAGGACGTGTTTCGATACATTAAGCCAGGCGAGGAACTGGTCTACGAGCCTTTTCAGCGGATGATTTCCGAGGACAAGGTCTGGTCGCAGCGCTACGATGGCTTCTGGCAATGCATGGATACCTTCCGGGACAAGCAGATCCTCGACGAACTGGAAGCTTCCGGTTCCGCACCGTGGTGTTTGTGGAGGAATGGCCAAAACAGCAGCCAAGCGGCGCGGGCAATCGTATGATGGCGCTGAACTTGGCGCGAAAGGCAAAAGGTCCCTTCGTTGTCCTTTGCCTTGGAGCCCATTCTGACGACATTGAAATCGGCTGCGGCGGCACCCTGCTACATCTCAAGAAAACGATCCCACAAGTGCGGTTTCATTGGGTGGTCTTCAGCGCGGCCGGTGCCCGAGGCCGCGAAGCTGCTAAGGCCGCGGAACTGTTCACCGCCGGCAGCGAAAAGCACCTCGTCCTCAAGGAGTTTCGCGATGGGTTTCTGCCCTACGCCGGCGGAACGGTGAAGGACTTTTTCGAAGAATTGAAAGGCCAGGTAAGCCCCGACCTGATCTTTACCCACTGGCAGGGCGATGCTCACCAGGACCATCGTCTGATTTCGTGAACTTACCTGGAATACATTCCGCAACCATATGATTCTGGAATATGAAATTCCAAAATACGACGGCGATATGGGCCGACCAAACGTGTTTGTGCCTCTTGAATCTCCGCTATACGAGAAGAAGGTAGATTACTTGTCTGGAGCATTTGAATCCCAGCGCGGCAAGCCGTGGTTCACGAGGGAAACATTCTTAGGGCTGATGCGAATTCGCGGCATCGAGTCAAACTCGCCCAGCAGTTATGCGGAGGCATTTTATGCGCGCAAACTGGTGGTGCAGTAGTGCGGATCAGCGTCATTTTGTGTACATACAATCGGTGCCAGCACTTGAGCACCGTGCTGGGCAGCATCGCGGAATCCGTGGTACCAGAGTCGGTGGAATGGGAGGTGCTGGTCGTCGATAACAACTCAACCGATCAGACACCACATATAACCAACGAATTCGCACTCCGATATCCCGGACGTTTTCGGTACGTACATGAGCCGCGCCAAGGAAAATCGTATGCACTAAATACTGGAATTCGCGAGTCGCAAGGTGACGTTCTCGCTTTTCTCGATGACGACGTGGCTGTGGCGCCGACCTGGCTATGGAATTTGACGAAGGCGTTCGAAAATGGCGACTGGGCCGGCACCGGAGGGCGGACCCTGCTGGCGGAGAAGTTTTCGCCGCCGCGGTGGCTGTCGCTGTCAGGTCCGCATAGCTTGGGAGGCGTGCTCGCGGCTCAGTTTGACTTGGGAAACGAGCCCCGCGAACTCGTTTATCCACCCTACGGTGCCAACATGGCTTTTCGGAAGAACATGTTCGAAAAGTACGGCTTGTTCCGCACTGACATGGGACCGAGCCCGGATCGCGGGATTCCACGGCCTAACGAGGACACGGAATTTGGTCGTCGCCTGATGGCGGCTGGCGAGCATCTACGATACGAACCCTCGGCTGTCGTCTACCATCCAGTACCCAAGAATCGGATCCGAAAGGATTATTTTCTAGCTTGGTGGTTCGATTATGGGCGAGCTGTAATCCATGAGGTTGGCAGGCGTCCCGACATCTGGGGAATTCAGAGGCGATACTGGAGCATTGGCAAGATAGCGACAGCGGTGCTGACGCTGAGGACGCTGAAATGGATTATTAGCGTGAATCCGGCGAAGCGATTTTTCAACAAGTGTTTTGTCTGGATGACAGCCGGGCAGATCACCGAGATCTACCGCCTGTGGGGGCCGATTGAAACGCCGTGTGTCCGTGCTACTGAGAGCGTGAACACTGCTTGCAAGGCCAAGTCTTGATCCGGGCTATCTAACTCATGGACGTTACCGTCATCCTGTGCACGTTTAACCGTAGTCAAAGTCTTTCGAAGGCCCTTACCAGCATTGTTGCTCAAGTGCTCCCGGATTCTGTCCAATGGGAAGTGCTGGTTGTGGACAACAACTCGCACGACAAAACCCGGGAGGTGGTCGACGAATTCTGCCGCAGATATCCGGAACGTTTTCGCTATTTGTTTGAGCCAAACCCCGGCAAATCATATGCGCTCAACGCGGGAATTAGCGCGGCTGCGGGCGAGATCCTGGCATTTATGGATGATGACGTAACAGTCGAGCGAGAGTGGCTCCAGAATCTTACAGTGCCCCTCCGCGATGGCGAATGGGCAGGCGCGGGTGGACGGATTCTTCCGGACTGGAACTGCCAGCCACCTAAATGGCTGCCTCGCGCCGATCGATATGCGCTAGCACCACTTGCGGTATTTGACCTGGGCGCGGAGGCAGGTTCACTCGACGAATCTCCTTTCGGTACGAATATGGCGTTTCGGAAAAAAATGTTTAGCAAACACGGTGATTTTCGAACAGACTTGGGACCGCGTCCGGGCAGCGAGATCCGAAACGAAGATACGGAGTTCGGCTTAAGGTTGCTGGCCGCGGGAGAAAAGTTACGCTATGAGCCATCTGCGGTTGTCTATCATGCTGTGCCGAAGACGCGGCTTCAAAAGAGATATTTTCTAAAGTGGTGGTTTGACAAGGCGCGAGTCTGATATCCGACAGCGTGGGATTCAGCCAGAAACCAAGGTGTGTATCAGCGGCATTCCTTTGTATTTGTTCCGGAGGCTTGCCGTTTGGACGGCTCGCTGGCTGATTACGTTCGGGCCCTCACGGAGGTTTTCGTGCAAGATCAAAACTTGGAGTAAGGTTGGAGAAATCGTCGAATGCTACCGGCAGTCGCGCACAAGGAAAGTATCTGTCAAGGCAGAGTTGATATGAAGCTCAGCGAGTCGCGACAGCTGCAGGTGCGAAGCCACACCGTAATTCCGGGTGGCGCCCATACCTATGCCGAAGGGAGACGATGAATTTCCGTCGGAATCGCCGGCATTCATCAGCCACGGCAAGGGATGCCATGTCTGGGACGTTGATGGGAACGAGTTCATCGAATACGGAATGGGTCTCAGGGCGGTGACTCTGGGACATGCGTTTGAGCCGGTTGTGCAGGCAGCTTACCGTCAGATGCGAGCTGGGCGCCAACTTCACGCGACCCGCCAAAATCGAAGTTGAGTTGGCAGAAGCAATGCTCGAAATGATCGACGGCGCAGATATGGTGAAGTTCGCCAAGAATGGCTCCGACGTCACCACTGCCGCAGTCAAGCTTGCCCGGGCCTATACCGGACGCGACCTGGTCGCGATTTGCGGCGATCAGCCGTTCTTTTCCACCGACGATTGGTTTATTTGCACCACCGAGATGGACGCGGGAATTCCCCGAGCCATCGCAGACGCTGACGTTGAAATTTCGCGTATAACGACTTGGCCAGCTTGCAGGCGTTGTTCGAGCAGCATCCCGAACAGATCGCCTGCGTGGTAATGGAAGCCGAGACCGTAACCGCACCCGCAGCCGGGCTATCTGGAGCAAGTGAAGGAATTGTGCGAACAGCGCGGGCCGTGCTGATCTTTGACGAGATGATCACCGGTTTTCGCTGGCATCTTGGAGGCGCGCAGAAATTCCATGGGGTTGTGCCGCATCTCTCCACCTTCGGTAAGGCGATGGGGAATGGATTCGCGATCTCCGCACTGGCCGGCAAACGGGAGATCATGCGACTGGGTGGCATCGACCATGATCAGCCGCGAGTATTTCTGCTTTCTACCACGCACGGAGCCGAGACTCACGCTTTGGCGGCATCGCTTGAAACTCTTCGCATCTATCGCGAACAAAACGTCATCGAGTTTTTGTGGAAGCAGGGAGAGCGACTGCGAACGCTCATAAACCAGTCGATCGTCGAAAATCGGCTCGAAGGATTCTTTGAGGTGTTGGGCAGCCCTGCAATCTGGTTTTCGGAACCCTCGATCAGAATCGCAAGCCGTCGCAGGCATTTCGCACCCTGTTCATGCAGGAAATGATCCGGCGAGGAGTTATCGCGCCCTCGTTTGTAATGAGTTTCTCGCATGGCGATGGCGATATCGAGCAGAACGGCTGAAGCCGTCCATGAGGCCCTGTTATGTATCGCAAAGCCCTGGACGAAGGCATCGAGAAGTACCTGGCAGGGCCGCCCCGTAAAGCCAGTGAACCGCGAGTATAACTAACGATGCGGAGAAGATTCGATGCGCATGACAGAAGAACTGCGGGAGTTGTACCAATATCGCGAACTGCTTTTCATGATCGCGTATCGCGACATCAAGGTCCGGTACAAGCAATCGATCATGGGATTCATGTGGGCAGTGCTGATGCCCATCCTGATCGTCATGTCCGGCATCGTGGTCCGATATGCCTATGCTCTGGCGGCGCATACGCCGCTCCAGACGGCGGATATTGCCAGCGTGGCGGTGAAGTCGCTCCCCTGGGCATTTCTGGTTTCCAGCATCCGGTTTGCCTGTCTCAGCCTTATCAACAATAAGGAGCTTGGTGACCAAGATCTATTTCCCGAAGGAAATCTTTCCCATTGCGGCGGTGATCGCCAGCCTCTTCGATTTCTTGGTGGCATCGTGCGCTCTGGTGATCTTTCTTGTTTGTCGTCCAGATCGGTTGGAGTCCATATCTCTTCTGGATTCCGGTGCTGCTCCTGACGATGGTTCTGCTGGCCGCTGGAATCGGCATGATTGTTTCCGCCGCCAGTCTTTTCTTCCGCGACGTGAAATTTATCGTCGAAGTGTTACTCACGTTCGGAATCTTCTTCACTCCGGTTTTCTATGACGTCAGCATGTTTGGCGACAAAGGCAAATGGCTATTGCTCAATCCGGTCAGCCCGATTCTGGATGGGTTCAGCGCTTGCGTCGCCCGCCATCAATCGCCAGACCTGCCTTGGCTTGCGTACAGCTTCGGTTTTGCCGTGGTTTCCGTTCTTGGCGGATATGTCTTCTTCAAGCATCTGGAGCCAGCTTTTGCGGAAAGCATTTGACGGGAGAGACTAATGTCTGACGTCGCGCTCCGGATGGAGCATGTTTACAAGAAATTTCGCAAGGGTGAGGTCTACAACTCGCTGCGCGACCTGCTGCCCGCTTTGACCGGAAAAATGTTCCGGCAGCAGGAACTCAGCGAAAGCGATACACGGGAATTCTGGGCCTTGCAGGATATCTCGTTTGAGGTCAAGCGCGGGGAAGCCTTCGGCATCATCGGCCGCAACGGCGCCGGAAAAAGCACTGCATTGAAAATTCTCAGCCGGATCATGAAGCCCACCAAGGGCCGCATGGTCGTCAATGGCCGCCTCTCCGCGCTGATTGAGGTGGCAGCTGGTTTTCATCAGGACCTCACGGGCCGAGAGAACATATTCCTGTATGGCACGATCCTGGGCATGACAAAGCGCGAGATCGAGTCGAAGCTCGATCAGATCATCGCCTTCTCCGGAATCGAAGAGTTCATCGACACGCCGGTGAAGCGCTACTCCTCGGGCATGTATCGCGAGGCTGGGTTTTTCGGTCGCCGCGCATGTGGATCCGGAAGTGCTGATCGTGGATGAAGTTCTGAGTGTCGGCGACTATGTTTTCAGCAGAAGTGCATTGCGCAGCATGAAGGAAGTGATCCGCGGCGGCGCCACCGTGTTGTTTGTTTCCCACAATCTTAAGAGCGTTGCGGATTTTTGTTCGCGTTGCCTGCTGCTGGAGCAGGGACGGCTGGTCAAGGTCGGCCCTACGCGAAGACGTGGTACGGACCTACATAGGTGAATCGCAGGAGGCGCGTGCGCTCAGATAATTCACAAGAAGTGCTGATCTCCCGAATCACGGTACAGAATCGATAACAAGGAATGCTCAGAATTTCGAGTCAGGCGAGAAGGCGTGGATCGACATCGAAGTCGTCGCCCATAGGCCGTGCCAAAAGTTATCAGTTTCTCTCTACCTCACTGACCCAAGAGATCTGATGGTAATGGACACTTCCACGGAACGCCTAGGTCACGCCGCATTCGACCTTGAAGCAGGAGAGATGTTCCGCTGCACGTTCGAGCTGGATTTGAACCTTGTCAGCGGCACATTTTATGTGTCAGCGCTGATATTTCGTTACGATATCACGACGGAATACGATCGATGGCTGCGAGCCGCGACGCTATTCATTACAAGTGATCAGGATGTTCGCGGAGTGGCCAACTGCTTTCCAAGGGTTATGAAAGAGCGAGATTCTGCCGGCACATCAGGACGTGCGCCCGACTGATAAGGTAAACTCATATCGTGCGAGCGAGTGCAACACCAAATGAGTGAAAATCTGTTCCAATGCAATGCCGCGTTGAGCAAGCTTCAGGTGGTTAAAGGCTGGCAAGCGCCGAGTTTCGAATGCCTGCTGGCCGGCCATTGACGATTTGCTCCGCTCTTTCTTGATGGTTTTATACTGCGACCGGCAGCTCGCGTTTGTCTCGTAATAGTGCCCTGGCAATCGCTCGTTGGTGTGGGTCGGTCATGCTTTGGGTCCCGTCCAGCGGCAGGCCCGCGCTTGCGACCATGCGGAAGTCTTTCTGCATGGAAGATGCCGAGGCGCAAACACTTGCTCGAGAATATCTGGCGCAGCCGTTTTGCTCATTTGTAGTGTTCGATCGGATTTTACACGGGCGTGAAAGTTTAGATGCCTGGAAGATCGAAGAGAAAAACAATCAGGCTGTTGCCCAACTCCGCGAGTCGGGACGGCCCTTCATCATGGCCGCAGGGCACTTCAGACGTGAATCCTATGTAGCAATAGTCATGCCACGATGTTGCCCTGGGAGCATCGCCACCGTCTCTTTGCCAGTGCCTGCATTGTCCCTGCACCCTCGATAACATTCGCATGAAGATTCAGTTCGGTCAGTTCCTGAAGGTTCACGAGCAAGTTTGCCCGACCACAAGTTCATCTATGTTGGTGGTGCTCTCGCGAAACACTTAAGCATCTTGCGCGGCCCAATTGTCGAGTCGTTATGTCGGTCGACACGTTCTGGAACACGACGGGTTCGTCTGCTCACACGCGTCCTTTCGCGGGAATGCGCGCTCGAACGTTTAGCGTCGGTTCGGCGGTTTTGGGGCGGTTGGCGCAGTGTCCGATAGTTCCATTCGCGAGTCATGTTGCGAAGGACGGTACCATTGTCTTGGAGTGGGGACCGACAATTCTGCCACCGCAGCGCGACGATGAAGCTGCCGACATAGTGAATACAAACATAATCCTGGACTTTCTGGAGAGCGCGATCGGAAACCGACCTTCCCAATATACGATGTACGTCGGCGAAGAAAGACAATGGAACCGGGTGCTCGAAACTTGGGTGGATCCAAACGGATAAGTGCGGCTTGCTATGTTGGAAATTCCCTATTCCGTTCGAGTCAGGCTGGGGATAGCTCTTATTGTCGTCGTGGTTCTAACTTCCGGTCTGCGGCAACTGAAGTCTACACTTTTCTTCCGTTCGTGTCTCACCGCGGTTGGACGACATCTCGCAGTACGAACAGCGGTTCGCCGAGCTCAGACATTCCTTACCATCGAACCTATTTGTTTCCTATAGCGACGAGTTCGCAACAGTTTCAAAGCAGTGCAATGCTTTCGTGCTAGCGCAGTACTCTCTGGCACCCACTGTCCTTGCAGCGGTTGACTCTGAGTGTGGTCGAATGAATAGTGGTGGCGGAGTGTCGCCACGCGCGTCCCGATTCGTCTTATATAATTCTCATGATCCCCGGCTCGACCCCTACTTGCTACGCCTTTTCCCCAACACATACTTCGAACCATACAACACGTTCTCCTTTACTGGAAACGACTCATAGGTTCTGACTCAGGCCTCTGCTCATTAAGGCTTAGATCCAAGAGATGCGCTTACGCCCAGAGAGTCGGAAAAGAGCCTTCCTTTGCCTTTCTATCGCTTTTGCTCCCTCTCACACAGGATTTCTCATTGTTTCCCTCTTTTGGCAACATGCCGAGACCTATCTTAACTCAGATTTTCCGCTCAAGTGCTTCTATTCCGGCTGCGAGGTTGAAGCTTCGATCCGGTGTAGTTGCGCTGGCCGGCATGAAAGACCGTTAAGCCCGACGAGGAACCGCGCAGGCGTTCATCCGTGAGTTTGTGTTCGTGCTGCTTCTGGGCAAGGCGCATATGCCGATCGACTTGGACTAAAAAACGTTTCTAGGCGAACTGAGTCGTGGCCAAAAGGGTCCAGTCGAAGCCCGGCAGTTAGTGGCCGTAGGTCTACCCGGCGTGTTGGTGGCCGCACCTTGGAGCAGCGCTCCAGTCTGTACTTCTTATCGTTGCAAGCCCACACGGTTCGCGTTCGGACGCCTTTACGATAGCTGGATCGTGGCTGCGTGTGGCAACCGGTTTACTGTATCGCGGAGGGGAGCGCTGGTTGGAACAGTGCACGTGTTGATGCTGATCCCATCGGTGTTGCCCCTTGTCATTCCCGCATCCGTGGCCCATTGCTGGTGGCAGTCGGCGTTATGGGTCACGCGCAACGCAACTGATCCCGGAGCATCGCGCTGTTACTTACATTCGAACCACGATCAGGTTGTGGCAGATGGACTATGACCAAGGTCTGGGCGGGACCGACCACGGGCTGGGCCTACCTCGGTCTCGGCGCTCGATTGCTGCACTCGCGAGTTCGTGGGCTGGGACTTGAGTCTGCGCTGCCGCACCCAGGACGCTCTGACGGCGCTGCACCGTGCGGTACTCGACGCTTTGCCTTGCGGTCCTCGTGGAAAGGGGTTGACGTTGACTTCCGACAACGGAACCCAGTTCACCAGCGCCCGTTTTATCGCCACCTTGGGACAGGCCGGCATCGCTCATCGCCGCACTGCCTACAACCATCCCGAAGGCAACGGACGCATCGAACGCTTTCACCGCTCGCTGAAGAAGAAGAGGTCTGGCTCAACGAATACCAGTCGCTCGATCAGGCTCGCGATTCCATCGCCCGCTGGATGCACCAGTACAATCACCAACGGCCCCATCAGTCGCTCAAAAACCGCACGCCCGCCGAAACTCGCCGGGCGTTCACTCAACCTCAACCCCTAACTTACATCGAGGCCCTTTGTGTCTAGTTTAGGAGGGTGCATTACACACCCGTTCTAGTCGTCATAGCAACTTACAAGATTTGTTTAGCTGCGTCGAATGACGTCATTGCCGCTCAACAGCTGGGGTATACCGTATCCAAGTTGTTAGGTATTTCCCGGTACCACTTAGTGGCGAACCGGTTCGTGAAGGGAATGCTGGTTTTCGGAGGTTGGAACACCAACTGTGCACTGCCACTCCTGTTGCTCTTTTATTTTTTGCTCGTGGGCACGAGTGTCGAAAGGAAGCGATTAGCAAGCACAACTATAGCCGGGCTGTTACTGATCTTCATGATTGTCGGCTACTTCTTCGTATACATTATTACACCGTACGATGTGGGGTCGCATCTGGACCTATCCTTAAATCGATTGCTTCTTCAAGTCTGGCCCCTCGCTATATTCGTGTATTATGCAATTGTCCGGGTGCCCGAACAGGCATTAATTGCGGAGGGTGTCAAAGCCAAGTCGTTGTGAACCCCTAACCAAAAAGAGATGTCTGGACGATTAGCTTTAATCCTTGCTGCGTTGTCGACGTTAGCTCTGATGCTTCTTGCCTGGCCCTCCTTACCCCGGACTGCCATTGTCAATTGGGCGGATGTCCATCAAGCGATCGACGGGTTTGGTGGATCCTGCGCCGACTTCAACGAGGCGTTACCGGCGGATATGGCCAATTTCTTCTTTACCACTTCTGGGATTGGCCTGTCACTGCTGCGCACGCAGGTGGTGCCCAGTGAGGCAGATTGTGCATCTTTCTTTGTACCGGGAGGGCTGTCATGCGTGCCTGTTTCGTCCGGCGCCACAATTCTCCAAGGGGAACTGGCGATTGCGCAGCAAGCCGTGAAGCGGGGAGTAAAGGTTTGGAGCACGCCGTGGAGTCCACCGGCATCGATGAAGACTAACGCTTCGTTCATCAATGGGGGGTCGCTTTTGCCGAGCGACTATTCCGCTTGGGCCAACTCCTTGGCAAGCTATGTCACACTGATGAACTCGTATGGAGTTCCTATCTACGCAATAAGCGTGCAAAACGAGCCGGATTTGGCGACGAATTACGGATCCGCTAACTACACTGCCCAGCAATTGCATGATTTCATTCCGTACCTGCGCTCTGCCTTGCGATCGGCCGGGATCGACTCGACCAAGCTCATGATTGCAGAAGCCTCGCAATGGAACTTTGACCTGACAGGTGCCGCCATGTCAGATTCTTCCGTTGCTGCCGATGTAGACATTCTGGCAGCGCATGGTTACGGTAGGGCGAGGATTGCCGCGCCGAGGAACTATGGGAAACACGTCTGGCAAACGGAGGACAGTAGCCAGTCGTCAATCTATGACGGTAGCATCAAAGACGGCTTGGAGTGGGCTTCCAAGATTCACACGTATTTGACGGTCGCAAATGTGAACGGTTGGCATTGGTGGTTTTTGTCCGATGGGCCCAAACATGGAACAACGGCACGGACAATGCCGCGTTGACGGACATAGAAGCATCCCAATTATGCGAAACGTGCCAACGTGACAGGGCAATGGAGCAAATTGGTTGCCCCGGTTGGTTCAGGTTGGGGGTGAATTATTCGGGTACTCTCGAGATTACTGCCTTCAAGGATCCGGTCGGTACAAGTTTCGCGATTGTAGTTGTAAATTCCAGCAACAAGGTGGTGCGCCAGACGTTTTCTTTGGACGGTGTGTCCACAGATTCGGTGCTGCCATGGATCACGTCTCCAACTCTGTCGCTGGCACCTCAGGCTCCGGTTTCGGTAATGCGGAACAATTTCACTTACCCGGTACCGGCGTCGAGCGTCACGACGTTTTCAGGGACTGTCCACACGGTCCGTTGATAGGCGGAGACAAGCTCACGCTCAATACTAAACATCCTCTCATGAGACCTCATGAATGTCGCCACGGCGCTCCGGTTAGATCTCATTGCGGAGGCCCGTCTGTGAACGAGAGAGGTGCACAAGAGTCTGCGCGGGTTGCTCTGCTTACCCCCTATGACGGTGGTAACCTGGGAGACTCCGCGATTCAGGAAGCGATCATTGCGAATCTGCGTAGATGCGATCCGTACCTTGATTTCTTAGGAATCACGCTATCTGCGCCGAGGACCGCTGCGCGACATCAGATTCCCTGTTATCCCTTGACTGCGATGTCGCGTTCGCATTACCAGATGAGACGAGAGCCAGCAAACAACGTTGCGGACGGCGGCGAGGCATCAGCAGGCCTGTACAAACGCTTGAGGCGCATGGCCCGGGCAGTGCCGTTCATCTTCTGGCTGAAGGTCTTGACGGATGAAAGTATGCACGTATTCCGAAGTTACCGCTTGCTGCGCAAGGTTGACGTATTGGTGATTGCCGGCGGCGGACAACTGGACGACGAATGGGGCGGCAGTTGGGGGCATCCTTACGCTCTGGCGAAGTGGTCAGTGCTGGCCCGGGCCGCTCGGAGTTCGGTAGTCTTCTTGAGCGTGGGCGCTTGCCGAATAGAATCACGGCTAACGAGAATGTTTTTGAAGACGGCATTGTCAATGGCGTGCTATCGTTCATACCGAGATACTGAGTCACGCCGACTTGTAGTTGGGATAACTTCACGCGCGGACGGTGAGGTAGTTCCCGACTTGGCATTCAGTCTTTTTTCGGCTTCGACCGGAACGAAAACAAGGTTCAACAGCGCCGCAGTTCGCGTCGGTGTCAGTCCCATTGCTTACGGTCACTCCGGCCTTTGGCCAACGCCAGATCAGGTCCAATACGAGCGTTACATGACCGAGCTGGCTTGCTTTGTGACGGAAATATTGCGGAGCGGAGCCTCGGTCACGCTGTTCTCGTCATCTCCTCCGGATGACCAGATCTTCGCCGACCTCCGTAAACATCTGAACGCAGCAATCGACTGCACACTTTCCGGGCGTCTATCTACAAGGACGGCCGATACCGTTGCAGAGTTGCTAGATGTACTGCATTCCGTAGATTTTGTTGTCGCCAGCCGGCTGCATGGCGTGCTGCTTTCTTTCTTGTCCGGCACGCCGGCGATTGCCATTTCCTATGACCGCAAAGTAACGAGTTTGATGGAAGCGCTTGGACAGGCTGAGTATTGCCTCAACATCCACTCATTCAAGAGCGACGATTTGCTGGAGCGCTTTTTCGCGCTTCGAGCGCATAGTAAGGTCATACAGTCGACGGTGGCGGCTACCTGCCGTCAGTACAACGAGGT
Organism: uncultured Acidobacteriota bacterium; assembly: GCA_963845725.1. Classification (GTDB taxonomy): domain Bacteria; phylum Acidobacteriota; class Terriglobia; order Terriglobales; family Acidobacteriaceae; genus JABCZH01. The sequence continues at coordinate 53,100 of CAWJTC010000004.1, read as the reverse complement.
CTTGGAAAAACAATACCGGGAGATTACCCGGCTCGCGCTCGCACGGTTCCGAAGTCTTAAACGGCGACTTATCTTCCCGTGAAAAGCTGTGCGACAAGGGGCCCGTGATGGGTCGGCCGGGCATCAATCCGGCGACCGGGCCCAGGGCGGTAATAGGAAAGCCAGAAATAGGCAACAGGGACGAAATATCGCATGAAAAGCGGTGATGCGCTGCCCGAAATGGAGTCGAAAGCTCCGCTCGTGAGCTTCGTGACGCCCTTTTATAATACCGCCGCTTATCTCGAAGAGTGCATCACCAGCGTGCTTCGTCAGACTTACAGGAACTGGGAATACGTCTTAGCTTAATAATTGTAGTACGGATAGCTCTGCAGAGATCGCGGATCGCTACGCCAAACAATATCCCGGTAAAATCCGCCTTCAACACAATACAGCATTCCTGTCACAGGTGCAGAACTACAATGCCGCTCTTCGTGCCGTATCTCCTGAGAGTAAATACTGCAAAGTCGTGCAGGCGGATGACTGGCTGTTTCCAGATTGTGTCCAGAGTATGGTGGAAGTCGCTGAAGCACACCCGAACGTTGGTATTGTCGCTGCATACGAACTCGAAGGTGATGAGGTCCGGCTAGATGGGCTACCTTATCCCAGCCCGGAGGTCTCTGGACTGGACGCTGGCCGACTATATTTTCTGCGGGGTAAATATCTTTTTGGCACGCCAACATCCTTGCTCTTGCGGTCGGAGCTTGTACGTTCTAGGGATCCATTCTATGAGGAGCGCTATGCGCCATTCGAAGATGGACACGCTTGTTTTGATCTACTGAACACGTGGAATTTCGGCTTTGTCCATGCGGTTCTAACCTATTCGCGCCGCGACAACGAATCGATCATCTCAAAGGTGCGCCCATTTGGTCTGGAGATGTTCTTGCATTTCTCGATGCTGGTGGAGCACGGTCGAGACTATCTGAGCAAGGAAGAATATCGTAAGAACCTGAAACAGGTGGAATGCGAATACTTCTTGTTCTTAGCCAAGCGTAGTTGCGCGCGGCATCGTCAAAGCCGTGACTTTTGGGAGTTTCACCGAAAAGGCTTAGCGTCAGTCAATTATTCCCTTGATTGGCGACTTCTGGTAAAGTGGATCCCGCGAGCTCTGGCCGAGAATGCGTGGGCGATCATTTGGAGCACGTGGGACGGGATGTTCGATTAGCCCATCGAGATCCTGCATAAGTTTCTATGAAGTCAGCACCAACAGAACGAAGCCTGTGGCCGATCGCAGACTGTGATCGCCATATTTGTGACCGTGGTGGCCGGCACTGTTTGGTCGTTTCACCATCCCTTCCCGGTTCATTGGGACGAAGCGCTCGATGTCAACGACGCTCAAATTGACACGCAACGTCTGCAACACGGAATGCTGGCAAAGCTTGGCGGCAGATTGCTCATAAAGAGCTGGGGAAAACCGCCAGCATACCGGCTTGTTGCTCTCCCGCTGCTTGGCGTAGTCGGATTTCACATCTACGCAGCACGCTTCGTATCTCTGGCCTGCTTCGCTTTGAGCGCACTCTTCCTATATCTGGCAGTTCGCCGCATTGCGGGACGAGCGGCGAGTTCAATTGCGGTGCTCATCTTCTGTTTGTCGCCGGTGGTGGTCTCGGCGAGCATCTGGTTTAGTACGGAAGGCCCGCTATATTTAGCCACCTCCGCAATGTTTTATTACCTCTTTGTTACTTGGACGGATAAATCAGAACGTTCGAACAGTTGGATTGGTCTCGGACTCGCCGTCGGGCTGGGCCTGCTGTCCAAGGCATCTTTTTTTGCGATCGTGCTCCCCGTGGCGGCGTTCTCGTTGGTGGTGGGGCTCCGTCGGCAATTCGGCAATCGAAGTTTAGAGCGACTATGGAAGGCGGCAATACTGGCAACGGTGGTCGCGATGCCTTGGTGGCTATTAAACATCAAGGCGGCAACCGGAGTAGCGAAGCAAGCCCGAGCCTTTGTCGCGAATTCCTTGGGGCCGCCGTCGATTGCGACGTGGGCGCGATGGCTCAGTACGGTGTGCCAAAGCCTACTGGGATACGGACTGGCCATTCTCGTAGGTCTTGTCTTGGCCGCATGGGTTTATAGGGCGTTCGTGAAACAAGACACTCTTCTTGATCCGCTCCAAAGAACCGCATTATGGGCATGTGCAAGCGCGGGTGTGCCAATTGTATTGATACAGCTCACGGGCACGAACGATCTGCTTCGGCACATATCTCCCGCCATGATTCCCCTGGCAATTACCGTGGGTGTGTTGGCAGAAAAGGTGGGGTGGGTGAGTTCTACTCCCGCCATCGCGATTTCGAGCGTTCTCTTTTGCGTGCAACTGGGAATGATTGTGGCTCCAGTTTTGCTTCCGAATCGCCATCCCGTAAGCTCCGGATTTGTGAATGCCCCGCTGCCCTGGCGAGTCATGGCGCGTAGGGAACAATGGGATTGGCAGCCATTGTTCACAATCACTCGTGATTGTGGCCTGGATTCGCCGAAAATTGCGTACGTTGGGATGGGACCAACATTCAATCCGCCCCAGATTGACCATCCGTGGGCGGCGGCGGCCGCCTCGACGAATACGGCGACTTTCCCTTATCCCGATGTTGAGTTGCTGTGGCGGTACGGCCAAGGTCCGATCGATTGGCAGAAAGTGATGGGCTCAGCCGATCATAGTGACGTCGTGATGACAGCGCCGCACTATCAGGGCGAACAGGACAACGGTGGCATGGACAATCAATACAATGCCGAATTTGCCGCGCGGATCTCATCGGACCCACTGTTTAGAGGTCCAGTCTCGCTTGAGATGGGGCGTTTCGAGCCTGTCGAGGTCCTAGTATTCGTTAAGAAATCGCTGCTGTGCCACCTGCCGCAGCAAGTCGCGGAGATGCCAATCACAATGCATGTGCCTTTTTGAAAAACTTCCAGGACAAAACGGTCGCTGTTACGGGCGCCTGCGGGTTTATCGGGTCGCACTTGGTAGAAAGACTTCGGGCGGCCGGAGTGCGGGTTCTTGCCATCGATAGCTTATGTTACGGACGCCGCGAAAACCTCGATTTGTTGGATCCGAATATTCGCATCGAACAACTCGAGATCCGCACTGGCAGTTCCGAACGGCTCGCCCAATTGCTCGGGCAGGTTGATTATGTCTTTCACCTCGCAGCCGAAAAGCATAACCAGTCCATCAATTCACCGGAGCGGGTGCTCGACGCCAACGTGATAGGCACCTACGAACTCCTAAGAGCGGCCGCCGATGCGAGAGTAAAAAAAATTGTATTCACGTCGTCACTTTATGCCTACGGGAGGATGACTGGCCCTCCTATGACAGAGGACGAGGTGCCCGTGCCCCACACCGTGTATGGGATCTCCAAACTAACCGGCGAACATCTGTGCCGCCATTTTTCGATGCAACGGGGTGTTCCAATCGTATGTTTGCGGCTCTTCTTCGTGTATGGTCCACGGCAGTACGCCGGCCTGGGATACAAGTCGGTAATCGTCAAGAACTTTGACAGCATGATAAAAGGGGAGAAGCCGGTGATCTACGGAGATGGCAATCAGCGGCTGGATTACATCTATGTGGATGATGTTGTTTCCGCACTTCTGCTGGCGATGGGCGGTGCGGATGAGTTCAATGTATTTAACGTAGGGAACGGTTCTGGGGTGAGCGTCAACGATCTCACCGCCCTCATGAAGGAAGTGGTCGGCGTGAATACTGCCAACGAATATGGCCCGGCTGATTTTACCCATGGCACTTCACGCGTAGCCGACACTTCAAAATTCAACAATCATTTTGGCTCCCAAGCCCGCGTTCCGCTTGCGCATGGACTGCGGCGTACGTTCGAGTGGATGACCTCTTCTGAGAGATAACTGCATGGTTTACGAACTGTCCGTCATCGTCCCCTGCTATAACGAAGAAGGCAATCTGCGCGAACTGGTAAACCGTTTGCGAAACGCCTTCTGGATCAAGAATATTGCCGGGGAAATCATTCTGGTGGACGATGGTAGCAAGGATGGCACGCCGGCACTCATAGATCAGCTGGCGCAAGAACAACCCAACGTGGTTGCTTTGCACCACGGCACTAACTTGGGCATGGTCGCTGGCTGGAAATCAGGGCTCCAGGCGGCCCATGGGGATCTGGTGTGTTTGATCGACGCAGATTTGCAGAACCTGCCCGAAGATGTCTGCCGCCTTTACCGGGAGCTACGGCTCAGCGGGGCCGACGTGGTGCAGGGATATCGAAGTTCGGTGGGACGCCTTCGTGACTCACGTTATTTTCTCAGCAAGACTTTGAATGTGATTCTGAACACCTGCTTCGGCATGCGGCTGAGAGACAACAAGTCAGGCTTTATCATCTGCCGCCGCGATGTGCTTGCGGATATTCTTCGGCACCGCTTCCAATATCACTATTTTCAGTCGCTCGTCATGGTAGCCGCTAAGTCGAAGGGCTATACAATCCGCGAGGTCGAAACCCTGTTTGAGAGTCGGCTGGTCGGCCAGTCGTTTATCCCGCGCATTCCAGCGATGGTGATATACGGGGTCCTGACTGACATCATAAAAGCCATCTACGAATATCGCATTTCTGATCAGGGCACAACCGTTCTCGGCGAATACCTGCGGGATCTGCCACCTCTCGATCCATCTGAACAGACCTTGTCGGGCTGGAGGCAAGCGCTCTTCAATCTGTACACCTGGACCATGCCGCTCCACGCCTGGTTGATCTCGCGTAACGTCAAGACATATTACGAACAGTTGAAGCGAAGTCAATGGCTGACCGCCGAGCAAATTCGGGAAATCCAGGAGCGCAAAGTCAGGGAACTGATTCACCAGGCGTATTACCACGTGGGATACTACCGCGATATTTTCGACCGCATGGGACTGACTCCCGCAGACATACGTGGCGTCGAAGACCTGGGAAAATTGCCGCTTCTCGATAAGAAAACCGTCCGCGAGTATCTGTACTTCGACCTTCTTTCAGACAATCACGACAAAAGGAAGATGTTGAAAATTAGCACCAGCGGATCCACGGGGGAACCGTTCGTATGCTACGCCGATAAATATCAATTGGAGATGCGCTGGGCGGCAACCCTTCGCAGCATGGAATGGACCGGATATCGCTTTGGAGACCGCCAAGCCCGGTTATGGCACCAGACCATCGGCATGAGTTGGCGGCAGGTTATCCGCGAGCGCATCGATGCCTGGCTAAGCCGCAGACTCTTCATACCGGCGTACGAAATGTCGGACAAAAACCTGCCTCAGTCCATGCGGAAGCTCAAAAAGTTCAGACCCATGCTGATCGACGGTTATGCCGAGTCCTTTAATTTTCTGGCTCATTACCTGAAGCAGCACGGGCTTGAAGGCGTAAAGCCAAAGGGCATCATTTCGTCTGCCCAGGCTCTGCCCGACCAGAGTCGGGCAGTGATAGAAACCGCTTTTGGGTGCGGGGTCTTCGACAAGTACGGAAGCAGAGAGTTCTCCGGCATCGCCTACGAGTCGGATGGACATGACGGCCATCTTGTTGTGGCTGAGAATTACATTGTAGAAGTTCTGAAAGATGGGCGACCTGCGAGACCCGGGGAACTGGGAGAGATCGTTATCACTGATTTGAATAACCGCTGTATGCCGCTCATTCGATATCGAGTCGGCGATCTGGCAATCGCCATGGACGATAAAGTCCTGAGTCCGTGCGGTCGGGGGTTGCCGCGGATAGGGCGCATCGAAGGGCGTGCCCAGGCGATCATTATGGGTGCCAACGGCAATTACTTGCCCGGCACTTTCTTCATGCACTACTTCAAAGATTTCGACTACGCGGTAAGGCAGTTCCAGATTATCCAGGAACACTTGGGTCGCATAACGCTCAAGATTGTAAAGGCCGACCGTTTCAACAGCCAGCTCTTCGCGGAAATCCTCGAGGGTTTGCGTAGGTACGTTGGATCCGAAATGGAAATCGACGTCGAATTCGTGGATTCTATACCCATGGTGCGAACCGGCAAACATCAGGCCACGATCAGTCGCCTCAACCTTGATGTCCAAAAGTTAGATCAGAAGAAGACCGCGGGACGGTGACGGCATGCAGACGGTCTGCGTGACGGGAGCTGCCGGGTTCATCGGTTTTCATCTATCTCGCAGGTTGCTTGCTCTGGGTTGGACCGTTACTGGAGTCGACAATCTCAATAACTACTATGACGTCGAACTCAAGCGCGATCGTTTGAAGTTGTTGACCCCGTCGGCCCGGTTCAAGTTTTGCCACGTCGATATCTGCGACCGGACCGCACTTGAAGAAATCTATTCGCGGGAACGGTTCGACTGCACGGTACATCTGGCCGCCCAAGCCGGAGTCCGGTATTCTCTGGAAAACCCTCGGGCCTATACACAGAACAACGTCGCCGGTTTCTTGAACATTCTCGAATGCTCTCGATCATTCGGCAGCAAACATCTCGTATATGCCTCCTCAAGTTCTGTGTATGGGTTCAATACGAAAGTTCCTTTTAGCGTTCGTGACAGTGTTGACCATCCGGTGAGTCTTTATGCCGCGACCAAAAGATCAAATGAACTGATGGCCCATGTTTATAGCCATGTCTATGGCTTGCCCACGACCGGATTGCGCTTCTTTACTGTCTATGGGCCGTGGGGCCGTCCCGATATGGCGCCGTTCCTGTTCACCAAGGCGATACTCGATGGAACGCCGATCAAGGTATTCAACCATGGCAACCTAAAGCGCGACTTCACGTTCATCGACGATATTGTTGACGGTGTTGTGCCCGTCATCGAGCGTATTCCGACACCGCAAGCAAAGCAGGAAGACACACTTGGCCCGGACCAAAGTTGGGCGCCCTATCGTCTTTTCAATATTGGCAATCATTGCCCTGTCGAATTGCCCTATTTCATCGAGTTGATTGAGCGCTACACAGATCGCAAAGCGATCTGCGTACCCGCGCCGATGCAGCCAGGCGATGTTCCCATTACTTATGCAGATCTCACCGAACTCGCCGAGGTCACTGGCTTTAGGCCTCATACGTCCATAGAAGATGGCCTTCGTGAATTCGTGACCTGGTTCAGGGAATATTACGGGCTGTAACGAGTCCCGTCAGCGCACAGGGAGAGGCTCTCGCTGCGCCGGAGAGTCAGATGGAAGATGCCGGCAACTCGTTATTAGCGGTAGAAGACATATACAAATGACCGATTGTCTGACGCAATACTATCGTTGCCCAGAGCGATTCGTTCGCTTTCTACCGGAGCCGTCTGCTTCGGCCAAGAGCGGATTCTTCCGTTTTGACGAGGAGGCAACCTGCTACGGAAGCTATTCTGGGTGTCAACATGCTCTGTCTTCAACTGTGCCACTTCACGATGCCTCTCGTGATGTTCTCGTCGAAGATGGAACCACCCACCTTCCATTTGACCCGTCGCAAGTCGTCGAAAACCTTCGCCGCGAAACCTACATGGAGGACTGGCGGCAGGGTGCTCCTATGTCGGCTTTGACGAGGATGTACTATTTTGTGCGGCCGATGCTTCCGATAGGGGTGCGAAAGCACCTGCAAAAGTTCCATTTGCGAGGTTGGGACAAGCTGACATTTCCCAGGTGGCCGATTGATTGTTCAGTGGACAAGCTGCTTGAGCAGTTGCTGCTGTTATCTCTCAGGTCAAGCGGTTCCGAGCGAATTCCGTTCATCTGGTTCTGGCCGGACGGTGACTCAAGCTGCGCGATCATGACTCACGACATCGAAACTCGGCAAGGCCGAGATTTTTGCCCCACCCTGATGGACATTGACGACTCGTTCGGAATCAAGTCGTCGTTTCAAGTCATACCAGAAGAACGTTACAGCGTAAGCCCAGAGTTTCTTGATTCCATTCGACGTCGTGGTTTTGAGATCGTTGTGCACGATCTGAACCACGACGGCCATTTGTACAGGGACCGCAAGCAATTCCTAGAACGCGCCGCCAAAATCAACTCTTACGGCAAAGAATATCGTGCTGACGGGTTTCGAGCCGGAGTTTTGTATCGAAAGCAATTATGGTATGACGCACTTAAATTCTCATACGATATGTCCGTTCCTAACGTCGCGCGCTTGGATCCACAGGGCGGCGGCTGTTGCACAGTGATGCCCTATTTCTTGGGCGATATCTTGGAATTGCCCGTAACCGCGACCCAGGATTACACGCTTTTCAACATTCTCAATGACTATTCGATCGACCTTTGGAAGCAGCAAGTTGGAATCATCATGGGAATGCACGGGCTTATGAACTTCATTGTGCATCCGGACTACATCATGGAACCACGGGAACGACAGGTCTACAAGGACTTGCTCGGCCACTTATCTCGTTTGAGACGGGAAGAGAACATCTGGATCACAACCCCAGGCGAAGTGAATCGCTGGTGGAGACAGAGGGCAGAGATGGCGTTAGTAAAGGACGGGGAAGGCTGGCAGATTGAGGGTCAAGGCAAGGAGAGGGCCAGATTAGCCTATGCGACTGAAGCGCAGGGTCGCCTTGTTCTTACCGTACAAGAAGAGGATGACAAAGAAGTTCACTTTACCAGCGGACCGTCCTCAACCGAGAAGGGTACAGGTTGATGACAGAGAAGTCACCAGATTGTAACGTCACGGTTATTGGAGCGGGTCCATACGGACTTTCCGCAGCGGCCTATTTACGAGCGTCGAGCGTGGAGACCAAGGTCTTCGGCGAACCCATGTCTTTCTGGCAAAACCAGATGCCGGTCGGGATGTTCCTGCGGTCCAATGCCCCGGCTTCGGTCATTGCCGACCCTGGGGAGAGGCTGACGCTGGACGCCTATTGCGCTCAAAACGGCAATCATTTGCCCAAGCCGGTTCCTTTGGAGCGCTTCGTCAACTATGGTTTATGGTACCAGCGTCAAGCGGTTCCGGACGTGGATAAGCGCCACGTCACAAGCATTGACCTTGATCCACACGGATTTCGGGTTGGACTGGCCGATGGCGAACAATTCATCGCCCGGCGGGTTGTTGTAGCCGCAGGCATCGGTACATTCGCCTCAAGTCCCCCCGAGTTCGAGGGACTCCCTATCGAATTAGCTTCGCATTCGAGTCAACAGAACGATCTGCGAAAGTTCAAAGGCCAGCGTGTCGCCGTCGTTGGCGCAGGCCAAAGCGCGTTGGAATCGGCAGCCTTGTTCAAAGAGGCAGGTGTAGAGGTTGAAGTTATCGCCCGGCAGAAGTTTCTCAATTGGGTCGGGCTGCACCCAAAGCTCCACCATTTGGGAGTGCTTTCTAAGCTGCTGTATTCCGACCGTGACGTCGGTCCCGCCGGTCTCAGCCGCCTCGTGGCATTGCCACACGTGTTCCGCAAGTTCCCGCGCGAGTTCCAAGAACGTGCAGCCTACCGCGCCATCCGTCCGGCCGGAGCCGGATGGTTGCAACCGCGCCTGGAAGGAGTGCCCATCACGCTGGGGCGTAAGGTGGTCGCGGCCGCAGCCATTGGTGGCCGGCTTCGCATCAACTTGGACGACGGTACCGACCGGCTTGTGGACCACGCCTTGCTGGCCACCGGGTTTCGCGTCGATGTGCGCCGGCACCAGTTTCTCTCTCCTTCGATCATGCAGCAACTGGCAACCGTCAATGGATATCCCGTGCTCAAGTCCGGTCTCGAATCTTCGATTCCGGGACTGCATTTCGTGGGAAAGCCAGCGGCTTGGAGTTTTGGGCCGTTGCTTGGATTTGTTTCCGGCACTGAGTTTGCCTCGAATGAATTGGTCAACTCAATCACCGGCCGTAAGTGAACTACCAGCTCGATGAGTAGTTTGGGCAAGCCCGTTCTAAAACCAATGCCGTCGCACCCTACGGATTCTACGGTGGGTGCGGTGGTGGTTGGGGGTGATTACCAAGGCTTAGGGATCGTCCGCAGTCTTGGCCGACACGGGGTCCCGGTGTGTGTGGTGGATGACGAGCACTCGATTTCCCGGTACTCTCGGCACGCCGCCCGTTTCGTGAAATTTGCAGATCTGAAGGACGAAGGCAAAGTTGTTGAGGCCTTGCTCGATCTAGGCGAGCGACTGAACTTACGCGGATGGGTGCTTTATCCCACCCGCGAAGAATTGGTGGCCGCCTTCTCACACTACCGTTCTGAGTTGAGCCAACTGTTTCGCGTTCCCACTCCGGAGTGGGAGAGTGTGCGATGGGCGTGGGACAAGCGCAACACCTACCAATTGGCCGAGGAACTCGGCATCCCGACGCCTGCGACATATTATCCGCGAAGCGTGGAAGACCTGGCTGCGCTTGCTCAGCTAACACCACCCTTTGCCATCAAGCCTGCTATCAAAGAGCACTTTCTTTATGCAACCAAGGCCAAAGCATGGCGAGCAGATAGTCATTCCGAACTGAAAACCCTGTTCCAGAGGGCTTTTGCGCTGGTCGGCGCGGGAGAAGTCATGGTACAAGAGTTGGTTCCGGGCGGTGGCAGTCAACAGTATTCGTATTGCGCTTTCTTCCGCGAAGGGCAAGCGATTGGCAGCCTTACCGTACGTCGTCGCCGCCAGCATCCTTTACAGTTCGGCCGGGCCAGCACCTACGTGGAGACGGTGGATGTACCGATCATTGAGGAGCTCTCTGAGCGGTTTCTCCGCGCCATCGACTATTACGGATTGGTGGAACTGGAATACAAGCTCGATCCGCGTGACTCGCAGTTTAAGTTGCTCGATGTGAACGCGCGCACTTGGGGTTACCACAGCATTGGGCCAAGCGCCGGCGTCGATTTCAGTTACATGCTCTACGCCGACCAATTGGGTTTGCCTGTGTCCCCTTGCCGGGGTCGTTCGGGAATCGGGTGGGTGCGCATGACCACAGATCTTCCCGCGGCCTTCGCCGCTATTTTGGCGGGAGATACTGGGGTATGGAGCTACCTACGCTCCCTGTGCGCCTGCAATACCGAAGCTGTGTTCAGTCTTGACGACCCGTTGCCTGGGCTGGCCGAGGTGCTCCTTATACCATACTTGGCAATTAAACGAGGTTTCTGAGAAGTGCGGACTAAATTCAATCCCTGTTAGAGGACACTAAAGTGAGCTCTCTCCCCCAGCGACCTGACAACTCTTCAAAACCAAAACCAAAACCAACTCTTGCTTGGTCAGCCGAAAGCAGCAGTTATGAAGATGGCCGATACCTGAAGAAAAACCCCACATGGCACGCCGAAGAATCACCATTTAAAGTCAGACAAATCTTGCGCATGCTGACGCAGCGCGCCTTGCAGCCGAAGACGGTATGTGACGTCGGCTGTGGCGTCGGAGCCGTCCTAACAGGGCTCCAGGCTCAGCTTCCCACTGATTGCGTGTGCTGGGGCTACGATGTTTCGCCAGATGCCATCAAGCGCGCTAGCGCTCACGGCAACGACAAGCTCCATTTCGACGTCCGAGACGTGCGTCGCGACCCGTCTGGTACATTTTTTGACCTGATCCTGTTGCTGGACGTGTTTGAGCACGTCGAAGACTACATGGGATTGGTGCGGGACGTTCGGTCAAAGGGCGCTTGAAACTGTTCCATATCCCGTTGGATCTTTCGGTGCAGGCCGTCATACGTCGCAACGGCCTCCTGCGGCGGCGTGACGAGTTCGCGCACCTCCATTACTTTACGAAAGAGACTGCGCTTCGCACCTTAACCGACGTGGGCTACGAACTCGTTGATTACTTCTTCACATCTCACTGCATCGAACTGGGAGATGGGCTAGTCCAGAAACTTGCACGAGGCCCCCGCAAGCTGTGCTTCGCCATGGCTCCGGATTTAACGGTGCGGATTCTCGGCGGCTATAGCCTGCCAGTGTTGGCCAGATAGCTATTTAGCCCAGCAGGTTCCGTAGGAGTCGTCCGTCCGGCATCAAAACGGCTCAGTCATAAACCCGCCTCTTTCGCCCGCCAGTAGTCTCCCGCTCGTACCCTCAGCAATAACGCCCGAGTTTCCCACGCCGTGTCCCGTTTCGTTTTTCTTTTCCTCCCGCAGAGGCCTGGATCTTGAGCTCAAACCTCACCACGCATTGAAAGGACGCTGCGAGGCGCTGCGATGCGTGTATAATCACCGCCGAAAACAGGTTTTAGTTTGCTAAGCGGTCGCGGAGGACGCCCCACGCATCCGACTGGCTCGAACATCGAAACACGTTTCGCGGCGAGCAGCCGAAACCAAAACCCGGCTTTTTGGAGGTCACGGCACGAATTCAGGAGGTCCCGATGAAACTTTCCGACACCATCGCTTGGCCCCACTTCTATCATCACATTTTGCCCCACTCTAACCCATAGATCTTCTTACTCTGTCTGCGAAGCAGACTTTGAGTGCTATATACAGTATACTAAATTTGTAACTGTTTGAAGAGATCAGACTATAGTACTCTCATATAGTCTTTACTATTCTATCTTTATCTAAAAAGCTGCGAATACACCCACATATATTACTACAATCTTTATCCAGTTCTATTCCGCCTAAGCGCAAACCCTCCATACTTAATAAACCTAATCTATAACCTATAATCCAGTTCATTCACTATATTCTGCGAGCCTATCAGCTAGCTCCGCTTAAACAGCGCCACACTACACACCGCATCTATGAGCATATTCACTAAAAGCAACCCGAGATCCAAATAACAAAATCCACTATTCGCCATTACTTCTGTCCACGCAAACAATAGTTACACATAACAAAACTAGAGACTTTCGTGCCACAGTTCTACTACTAAAACAGCAAAAACCATTATATTATTACTAAGCTGTAACCGAGATTGCAAAAAAGCAGCTTAAAGGTGTATAACTTCGTGATACGCTCTATAACCAACAACAAAACTTTTCATCGCTATTATTATCACTCCACCCAACAAACTTTTTTAGAAACACACTAGTTAAAATTCCTCTATTTCTACTACTTGTTTCACAATCTGCGCTACTACAACCTGAAAAGCGCTTTAAATAAGAGTCCGCGCATACACCAGCTAAATAACCTAACGCCATATCACCTTCCTCTCACACTAAATCTTTCAGACAAAGTTTTGCAATCAAACGCTAAACAACTAAAAAAGTAACGTATAAAGCTAAATCTGCTATTTCCAACACAACCATCTATTACCTTTTCCACATTATAGAGATTATAAGAGTTGAACCAGTTATTGCTCTATACCTGCCACTCTAACTAACAACTACATATCACAAACAAACCTCACACTTTCTTTCACTCGACACAGATCGAGCGCGAGCATCTGCTGCCTCTCTCTACATAAATATTCTAACTATCATAACTAGTTTCCCTACTATATATAGTAAGAGCTGCTTAAATATACACACCAACTGCTACTCTACACCTCTAAAACCTTTAACTCACACTCAATCCAAACTATTACCTTCCTATGTCTACATCTTTCATAAACTTAAACGCTATACGCTACACTAGCTTATCTTCTCTATTTATGAGCATTTGCTCTATCTATAACACTATCTCTACTTGCTATAGAATATACTTGCAGCCTTAGCTTTATCTAGCCTACTGCTACAGTAACGCTAACTCTTACTTTTTCCTGAGAGTTTCTACCTTCTGTATCTGAGTCTGCAAAAACTACACTACAAACACCCTAACACTCTATATATTATTGAGTTACTCTTGCTCTACAAGCTACATATCTGGTATTATCTGAAAGAATCTGTCTAATAAGCTCTATCCTTATGTTACACATACTCTTCTGCTATGCTACATCTGCTAACTACAACTAAACTTATCCATCCACACACCTAGTTACTCTAACTCAACATACTATAACTCTACTAGCACCCTCTGCCTCATATAAGTGAGTACTACTTGCTACTCTATGTCTCCTCCACTTAATCTTATTAACGCTATAAAAGAGCAAACCCAATCTCTCTAACACTCCAACGTAAAACAGTATTGCAAAACACAGCGCTTCCCTATTATCTGAGCGAACTTCTTGCGAATAGTATAGCAAGCCATCAAAGAACAGCACAGTCACATTATCTATCTATAAGCTCTGCTAACTATATAATCATAAAAGCGCTACCTACATGCCATTCAGCACGCTGCGCGATGCCCATCTGCCCCGGATGAAAACGCTGGAGGAGTTCGACTTCTCTCAATCATCGAGTCTCCGGCGGGAATGATTCGCCAACTCGCCGAAGGCGGTTACATCGAGCGCGCCGAACCGATCTTGTTCATCGGCGATTCCGGCACCGGAAGACGCACCTGTTGACTGGCTTATGTGTGGCCGCCTGCCGTCAGAAGCGGCGGTCGCGATTCACCACCGCCGCGAACTTGGTGAATGAGCTGGTGGAAGCCCGGAACACAACGGAGTGCAGCGCGTGCTGGCGCGCTGGTTTCGCTATGAGCTGATTGTCATCGACGAAGTAGGTTACGTACCGTTGGCCGAGATCGGCGCTGAGTTTTTGTTTCAAGTGATCGCCGAGCGCGCCGAGCGGGCTATGGTGATCGTCACCACCAATTTGCCCTTTTCTGAGTGGACGCAAGTGTGTACAAATCCTCGACTGTGCAAAGCCCTGCTCTACCTCATCACCTACCGAGCGCACATCATCTAAACCATAATCTAGTCATATCGCTTTCACAGAACTCTATAGATACTACAAATATAAAGCACAATCTTCTACATAGCTGCGCAGAGAAAAAAACTCAAATGCTGTTCCTTCCCTTGCAACCCTATCCTATCTGAACTGCAATACCATACAGTAACTTATTCACTCAGCGTGCAATATAACCAAACAAACAATATGGGTAATAATTGGTTTTGAGGAGTAAAGAAGATAACAGAATTATATCCATAGCTCCCGATCAGTCGGTCTACGAAGCAATCGAGAAGATGGCCGAGCACGGGATTGGTGCGCTGCTTGTGATCTCCGACAATAGACTGGCTGGGATCCTGTCAGAGCGTGACTATGCGCGCAAAGTAATCCTCAAGGGCCATTCTTCAAAAGAAACGCTGGTCAGCCAGATCATGACCAGCCCAGTTGTCTTTGTGAGTCCGCAACACACCGTCGATGATTGCATGGCCATTATGACCAATCACCATTTTCGACATCTACCGGTCTTGCAGGATGACGCCGTGGTCGGCTTGATCTCACTCGGCGACCTGGTGAAGTGGATCATCTCCGGTCAGGCGCGAACTATTCAGGAGTTGGAGGGCTACATTACTGGAACGTATCCCGGGTGAGACCAGTGATGGGCCGGGCCGCATTTACCGAATAAGGTAATTGCGTGTTCTCGGGACAACTCGCGAAGAATATTGTAACTTCGGATCTTGCCATCGGCGTCCGGAGGAACCGATCCACCGGCCTTGACCCAGAGTCTCTTCATGCAGCCTACCAACAGATGCCCTCGTATCCAGGTTGTGCTTCGATTCGACGCGCCTTCTGAAGGTTAATCAGATCGATCACAATCTGGTCCGACCGCAAGTGCTGCTGCAACATTTCCTTATCGATACTAGATGTTCCAATCAATACCACCTCTGCCGACTTCACCACCTCCTCAAGGGTTGGGCGGAGAAGCGAACCGATGTGTGGAATGACCTCTTCAATGTATTGACGGTTGGATCCGATCAGGCGTCCGAGCAAAACGTTGTCATCCCAAATCTGGATCTGGCGACCTTCTCCCAACAGGCGTTTGATCAGGCGAACCTGCGGGCTCTCACGTAGATCGTCGGTGGCGGCTTTGAAGCTGAGCCCCAGCATTCCGATCTTATGTTTGCCGGTCTTTAGGACCATTTCCACGGACCGTTCCAGATGCTCCTCGTTGCTGGGTAGGATGGCCTCCAACAGCGGGAATTTGAGATCCAGTTCCTTTGCACGATAGTTGAGAGCGCGGAGGTCTTTCGGCAAACAGGAGCCTCCGAATGCGAAGCCCGGCTTGAGGTAGCTGGGGGAAATGTTGAGCTTGGTATCCGCAATGAACATTTCTACCAGGGTTTCGACGTCGACGCCTAAATTCTTGGCGAGCGTTCCTGCTTCGTTCGCGAAAGCAATCTTGACCGCATGCCAGGCATTGCAAAGGTATTTCACCATCTCGGCGGAACGAAATGAAGTTTCGAATATGCGACCCGGCACCCACGAATACAGCGCGCGCAGCAGGCCGCTGTGGGCCGGGTCAGCAGCGCCAATGATCGTCACGGCTGGTTCCAAAAAGTCAGCGACTGCCGTACCCTCTCGCATGAACTCGGGATTCACACAAACGCCGAAATCCCGGGCTGCCCTCTTGCCGCTAGCTCCCTCCAAAGTAGGAATAACGATCGATTCGGCGGTGCCTGGCAGAACAGTGCTGCGAAGCACCACCAGATGGAACGAATCCTTCTTCTTGAGGATCTCGCCAACTTGCTGACAGACCGGACCGATATGCCCAAGATCGAGTTTGCCATTCCGGAGGCTGGGTGTTCCCACACACAGAAACGTAATGGAAGAATTCATAACCGCGGAGGTGGCGTCGTTGGTGGCACGAAGCCGCCCGGATTTGTGTCCGGCAAAAATAAGTTCATCGACGCGCGGCTCAACGATCGGGCTGGTTCCAGAACCCAAAGCCTCTACTTTTCCCCGATTGAGATCTACGCCGATGACCTGATTGCCCTTGTGCGCCAGGCACGCTGCGGTGACCGTGCCCACATACCCGAGACCGAAGATGCTGATCGATTGGTTCACGCGAAGTCCGAACATGCAACGACAAGTAGCGGCACAATCAACAGATTATTAACGAACGCGTCATAGATACGAGCATTGTAAGCGCCCGGGTTGCCTTTATCGCATCCAACTTTTCAGCCGTGATGCACCCTGTCATGACATGGGGTACAAAGCGTAATCAGATTCTGCTCGGAATCGTCGCCGGAGTGGTTGCGGAATTCTTTGTGATGAACCTCAAGGTTGGACATCGCTCCGCACGCCTGGCATCTCCAACCGTCGCGGCGTAGCACTTGGATGCGCAGTTTCTCGTATGTCTGCGGATCAAGCCGCACACGAGGTTCCTTCGATCGCAGAGAATTCACGATGCTTTCCCAGCGAAGTGGTCCAAAAACATCTTTCTTTCTTCACCCGGCAAGAACTTGAAGAAACGTAGAATCGATTGCAGGAGCACTTTCGAATTGCCGTTTTCAAGGTTTGCACCGGCCAGGAAATCGGCGCAGATCATCTCTAGACAATAACCTCGCGATTTGTCCGTCCCCAGCATCAAAGCCGCCGTCTCAATCGCCTGCTCGATGACTGGGATCCGGCTCTTATAGAGCTTGAAATAAACAATCTCCGACGGCTCGCTGTCCTTCCCGGTCAGTTCCTTCTCGACCGCCTGCTTAAACTGCTCTTTCGGCATCTCTCGGGCTTTGTGCAACCAGGTTGCACAATCGAAGTGCTGCCGGTCCCGCCGCGCCACTTTGGCCAACTCCAGTCCCTTCGTCCATCCCACTTCCTTCAGCTCACGCTGTGCTTGAGGAGGAAGGTGTTCGTGGATGGACATCAGGTAGTACTCCTTCCTTCGCGACTCTGGAAACCGCCGTTCCAGAAACTCATCGAAAGACTTCACGTTCTCCACCCGCCAGACAGAAGCAATGTGAATACCAAGAGCGATTAATTCCTGCCGATAGTGAGATCGACAAAAACCACACGTTATGGGGACTCGATCGAGAGAAAGCTCATTCGTGACTACGACTGGTTGCGTCGCCTGCAGGGGACGCCGCACGGGAGAACCGGTCTCGTCCCCGGCAAGTGTGAGGTTGACGCGATGAAATGATCCGGGGGACGTCATGCCGCAAGCTCAATCATCTTGGTTCGAAAACCTGCAATCCCTTTACCAGGGAGAAGCGCTGCTTGTTGAAGTTGGCCACTTGGCTTTCCCGTTCAGCGCGGTCGCGGCCACGATCAAGTCGTATCCTTTGACCTCCACACAGAAGCCGAACAGGCTGAAAAAGAGCCGCAAAGCTCCCCTTCGACGCCACCCGCATTGGCAGAAGGGCCTTGACAGCCTTGGGCAACTGACGGAGAATGCTCCAGGCTTGATCTCCCCCCGGCCAGCCGCTTATCGGCTTGGCTACCTTACTTTGGCGACATCGAAAGGCTGCGTATGAACCCCTCTCGCCTTGCTTGCGTGTTGACGATTCTACTGAGCGCGTCCGTAATAGCGCGATCCAACCCTTTGCCTCTCGTTAGCCAGCCCTTGGTGCCGAAGAGCCCAAATGCTTCGATTACTGACAGCGCGCCCGCCGGCACACCTCCGCTTGTGACTCTCTCCTCTTCGAGCCTGACTTTCGGGCCGCAGGCAATCGGCAGCACTAGTTTTTCGCAGACTGTCACACTCAGTGCGGGTGGCGCTCGGAGCATTGACTCAATTATGCAAGTAGCGAGTTTCGCCAGACCAATAATTGCGGTGGTGGTATTCCGGCAGGGGGCAGCTGCCAAATCAAAGTCACGTTCACACCCGCCGTTCCCGGCCTTCAGAATGGGACGCTGGTGATCGCCGACAGCCGTGCTGGCAGCGCACAATCGATTCCGCTTTCTGGTCTGGGGACCCAGGGAACCGCCATCACTACACATCATTACAACAATTTGCGAACCGGCTGGAATAACACCGAGACGGTTTTGACGCCAGCCAACGTCGGAAGTTCATCGTTTGGAATGCTGCAGTCGATTGCCCTCGACGCCCAAGTGGATGCCCAGCCTTTGTTCGTTCCCAATCAACTCATCACGGCCGGCTGACCTGCCCCCAGCTTTCGTTCACGTAAGAGTCCGACAAGTTTCAGTGACTCCCTCTCCGGTTTGAGCCGGGATGGGGGAGCGCGAGGGGCAAGGGATGGCGTTTGAATCCCTTGCCTCTCGCACAGCTGTGTAGAAGCCAGCCGCCTGCGCCTGAGCAAACTCTTTCGGGGTTTGATACCCCAGACTGCTATGCGGACGCTCCTCGTTGTACTCCTTCCGCCAGGCCCCGATCTTGCGCCGCGCATCGAACAGGTTCTGAAACCAGCTCATCGCCAAACACTCTTCTCGCAGCCGTCCGTGAAAGCTCTCGACACGCGCGTTCTGCGTCGGCTTTCCCGGCTGTATGTGCAGCAACTCGATCTGCCGCTCCACACACCACGCCAGAAAATGCCGGCTCGTCAGTTCCGGCCCGTTGTCGCAGCGGATCGCTTGCGGCAATCCCCGCTCATTCACGATCTGCTCCAGCACTCGCGTCACTCTCCGGCTGGCAAAGCTCGTATCCACTTCCAAGGCCAAACACTCTCGCGTATAGGCATCCACCACGCTCAGTACCCGGATCGTTCGTCCGCACGCCACCGCATCATGTACAAAGTCCAGCGCCCACTCCTGGTTCGCCGAAGTCCGCGCCACCAGCGGCTTTCCCTCGCGTACGCAATGCTTCCGCTTCTTTCGCCGTATCCTCAACCCCGCCTCGCAGTAGATCCGATGTAGCCTTTTGTGATTCACCTGTTCTCCGCTTCGTCGCAGCAACACATGCAGGCGACGATACCCAAAGCGCGGTTTCTCTCGCGCTAACTGCACCAGCTTCGTCCGCAACGGCTCATCCGTTCGCCGGCTGCGATAGCGGTACGTCGTCACCGCCAGCATCATCAGCCGGCACGCTCGCCGCTCGCTGAAGGCATACTCCTGTTTCACCTGCTCGATAGCTGCCTTCAGCGCTACGAGCTCCAGCCGTTTTTTCGGATCACCGACTGCAGCGCTTCTTTGTCCAGACTCAGGTCCGCCACCAACTTGCGCAGTTTCGTGTTCTCGTCGCGCACTTGCTTGGCTTCCTGCGCCTGGCTCACATCCATCCCACCGTACTTCGACTTCCAGGCGTAGATCGTGTGCTTCGACACTCCCGCGCCACGTCTTCCGCTTTACGTCCCGCTTCCAGTTGTTTCAACACCCCTATGATCTGCGCCTCTGTGTGCCTGCTCTTCGACATACCCGCTTCCCCTTTCTTTCGTCCGAAATCATACTCGGACTTGTTCGGAAAACGGGGATCAGGTCACGGCAATTATCAAGGGACTTACGACGTCGTGTATGTGGCCAGCGAAGGTAATACGATCTACGCCATCGACGCCAACAGCGGTCAGATTTTATTGAGTCCGAATTTTGGTGCCCCGGTGCCCGATCCCGTCGAGTGTTCGGTGGATCCTGTTGTCGGAATTAACAGCACACCAGTGATTGATCTCTCCACCAGTACCATGTACGTGATCATCTACACCAGCGAATCCAACGGACCGGTGTATACCATCCATGCTCTCGATCTCGGAAGTTTGATAGACAAAGTACCGCCCGTTATAGTAGCCGCCTCCCATCTTCTGAGTGATGGCTCGACCTACAAGTTCGAAGCCACCTATCAACGGCAACGGCCTGCGCTTCTGTTGGTCAACGGGAATGTGTATGCAGGTTTTGGGAGCTTTTGTGATCATGACGAAAGCCGATCGCGTGGCTGGCTGCTCGGCTGGCAAGCAGGGTCCCTGACGCCGCTCTCGGGCGACCAGATCTTCGATACCCAAGCGACATCTCCCGACAACTACTTTCTATCCTCCATCTGGATGTCGGGTTGGGGTATTGCCGCGGATGCGTCCGGCAATCTATATGTCGTGACCGGCAACTCGGATAGCTCGGGGACTACTTACGACGGAGTCACCGACATACAGGAAAGTGTCATTAAGGTTTCAGCCGACTTAAGCCAGGTGCTGGATCTTTTCACGCCTTATGATTGGGGCACTCTCGACCAGAAGGACACGGATTTTGGCTCCGGAGGGGTTATGCTGCTGCCTCCACAGCCCACCCTGACCCCCAACAGCCCTGTCTTGAACCTTGCGGTGGCTGCCGGTAAAGAGGGAAACATGTTCCTGATGAACCAGGATAATCTCGGTGGCTATGATCCGAACGGCAACAACGTGCTGGGTACGTTCGATATCGGGCCCTGCTGGTGCGGGGAGTCTTACTTCGTCGATCCAGCGGACGGTCCACGCGTGGTATCCAGCGGCGGAAAAACTGTTGAGATATGGAAACTAATTCAAACCATTCCCACCGTCACTCTCACCAAACGTGCTAGTTCCGCAGTACTCTTCTATAAGCCCGGTTATAAGCCCGGTGGCTTCTTCACCACGGTCTCTTCCAACGGGACGGCAAATGCGATTATTTGGGCTCTGGGCCTACAGACCTTACATGAGCCACAGCTCAACTTCTACGCGTTCGACCCCGGGGCGGGTGGCAGCACTTTGAAACAGATCTTTGCCTCACCAACACCTGGGACATGGCCGTACAGCGGGAACGCGAATCTGATCCCTGTGGTCGCGAATGGTCAGGTGTTCATTGCCAGTGGTGCGCAACTCGCCATTTTCGGTCTCAGCGACCCGGCGAAGAAGCACGAGCTGCACGGCATAGACACTCATTAACAAATGACGGAGAAGCTGGTTTCTGCAAAACCGGAAAGTCCGAGCCGATACCGCGTGCGAAGGGATTGAAGGGGATCGCCAATGCCAGCGGTGAAAGCAGGTCAGAGGGCCGGCCCACGTACTTATCTTGGTTCGACGACCTGCAGTCCGTTTACCCGAGAAAAGTGCCGTTTATTGAACGTGGCCACGTGGCTCCCGCGTTCGAGGGCGGTCGCTGCCACGATCAAGTCGTAGGCTCCGATCATCTTGCCCGCTGCCTGTAAATCTGCCCAGAGGCGCGCATGCCCATACGCTGTCTGCTCAGTGTAGGGAATAACTGGTAGCGCCGCCACGATGCTCTCGATGTATTTTCTGCGCTTGGACTTGTGCGATTCGACTGCGCGCTCCACTCCGTGCCACAACTCCGCGACCGTGATAGCCGCGACCGCAAACAGGTCGCTCGGCCGCGACTTCGCCCAGGCCGCCAGGTCGAACAGGCCCCTCTCCCCGCCAATGATGACATCGGCATCGAGAATTATTTCCATTTGTCCGCCGGTGGCTTGAGGGTCTTGCGTGCGGCTTCGACATCCTGGCGCCAGGCTCGGGCCTCGTCGTGCGACAGTTGGGCTTCGGCCAGTACTTGGGCTAGATCGCTGCCAGCGCAGACCTTCTCGCTGTCGGGCACCAAGCGAGCCACGGGCGATCCGTTCTTGAGCAGCACAAAAGTGACGTTCTGATAATGAGCGCGATTGACGCAATCGGCGAAATTGCGTGCCGCCTCGGTGACGCTGATGTCCGTTTGTTTCACGAAATCATATTATCAGATTATAAGATTTTATGGAAGCCCCAGTTGAGCGCCGTAGCGAATTTGCGAAACGAAGCCAATAAGTGACGCATTTACAATGCGTTACAGTTTTCGACACTGAGCTAAATTGGTTGACGTGCCGAACGCACTTCCTTGAAGCATCCTAAGCCATACAAGGCTACGAAGCCGCCGTCGTTCTCGACTCGGTACCCGCGTGGCGAGCGGGCCCGGCGCCAAAGATCCGCAACGCCCCTCACGAATAGGGACTTTCTTACATATCCGGGAGTCGATTGACTTATCCCCAGGAGAGAAGTACCATTCTCCCTCCTGCCCCCCCAGGAGCGCCGGCGACTTCAATTCCGGCAGCCAGTCAGTCATTCGACAGACCCAGATCCAGGAGGCTCCATGATCGCCCATTCTCGGCGGCTGAACGCATGGCTGCGAATTTTAATGGTGGTAGTCGCAGTGGGAACGACCACATTGTTCGCTCAGATCTCATTCAACGACTTCAGCAACGTCACTAGCCTGGCGCTGAACGGGTCGGCGGCGCAAGCCGTAAACGGAAATGGCCAGAATGTATTGCGCTTGACTCCTGATGGTAATGGTCAGGGTGATGGCAACGTTTCCGGAACTGCATGGTTCCAGACTTCAGCAGCAGTCGGTATCTGCAGGCTTCACGAGTGTATTTCAATTCCAGATCACCCATAATCCCGCAAACGGGAGTGGGCCGGCGGACGGCCTGGCATTTGTGATTCAGAATTCGAGCGGTGCTGGAGAGGGAACCGCAGCCTTGGGTGGGGCTGGAGATGCGATCGGTTATGGCGTCCCCGACCCTCCACAGACAGGTACTCCCATCCCAAACAGCCTGGCAGTGGAATTCGATACGTATCAGAACCCCCCCTTTGATCCGAACGCCAATCATATCGCAGTGCAGAGCTGCGGAACGGATCCGAATACCCAGGACCATGATGCCATTTGCCCTGATGGCAACCCAGCGAACCTGGGCATCGTCTCGGATCTTGGCGGCATTACTCTGGCCGATGGCAATGTGCACACGGCAGTCCTTCAGTATGATCCCGGTACATTGAGCATTTTTGTCGATAACTTGGGAACTCCCCTGCTGGTGATCAGTGTTGACCTTACAACTCAACTCAGTCTGAATAACGGAAGTGCCTGGGTGGGTTTCACAGGCGCTACAGGTGGATCTGTAGAGAACAACGACATCCTCAGTTGGAACTTTACTCCTGCAGACGCCCAAACCACCATCACCCAGACGCTCACTCAGTCGCCCCAGCAAACCGATACCAACTACATCTTCGGCAGCTACAACCACAAGTTGCAATACTCGGGCGCGCAGAGCGGCGATAGCGTTGCCGTCACCGCGATTCCCATCGATCAGACCACCTTCGACAGCACCCGCTTGGCCGGGACTCCGTTCCAGAACGCGCAGTGCGTGCTCTACCAGGGAACCGGCGGACTCTGCGTCGAGTTCGAGGTGAACTGCCAGGGCAGCAGCGATTGCACCGGCCTCAACTATGATCTGTTCAACAACTTCAACACCAATCAGAACATCAGCGGAGCCTGTGTTCTAAAGGCTCCGATCGGCACCAACAACTGGCAGAACATCATTGAGAACTTTACCCAAACCCGCAACGATCCGGGTACGCACGGGAGCAGCAAGGGTTTTTCTGATTTCATCGTTGCGGAAAACTGCACCGCGCCGCCATCGGTGAACATCACTTCGCCCGCCAACGGGTCCACCGTACTTGTCGGGCAGCCGGTGACTATCGGCTTCACTTGCGCTCCGGATCCTAACGCTCCGTTCGTTACCGTCACCAGTTGCACCGGACTGCTGAATGGCAACGCCGTGACCAATGGCCAAGTCGTGACCTTCAACTCGGTGGGGCCGGGAAGCTTGGTGGTGACGGCCACCGACAGCGTGCAGGACACCAACACCCAGACCTCGAACTTCACGGTTGGGCAGGCGCCTGCGTTTAACAGCGGGAACAGCACAACCTTCCAGGTTGGAACTTTAGGTTCGTTCCTCGTGAGCACAACTGGCTCTCCCGCCGCGTCGATCACTGAAACCGGTGGCCTGCCAAGCGGAGTGACGCTGGTGAATCACGGGGACGGCACTGCCACGCTCGGGGGCACGCCCGGGCCCGGCACCGGCGGTGCCTACAACATCACCTTGACTGCCAGCAACAGCGCCGGCAACGCGATGCAAGGCTTCACGTTGACGGTACTTCAGACTCCGGCGATCACAAGCGCCAACAATGCCGCGTTCCAAGTGGGCGTCTTTGGATCGTTCACGGTCACAACCACAGGCTACCCGACGCCCTCCATTAGCGAATCTGGTGGCCTGCCGGGAAACGTCAACTTCCACGACAACGGCAACGGTACAGGAACGCTCAGCGGTACGCCGACCAACGGTGGGACGTTCAACGTCAGTTTCACCGCCACCAATACCGCCGGTTCCTCCGGGCAGAACTTTACTTTGACAGTGTCGGGAGGAGTGCTGGTGAGTTTCTCGCCCACCAGCATTAACTTCGGAAACCTGCGCATTGGTAGCTGGACCTGGCAAAACCTGCTGGTCAAGAACACAGGCTCTGCCACGCTCCAAATCAGCAATATCTATATCTCTGACGGTAGCGCAGACCGCGATGACTACGCATTTTTCAGCTACTGCGGCAGGTCGCTTGCGGCCGGCAAGACTTGCCTGGTCACCGTCTTCTTTTATGCTGACGACGTGGGTCTTCGCACTGCAACTCTGAATTTTGTCGACAATGCGCCCGGCAGTCCGCAGGGGGTTCCGTTATCAGGCAACGTAACCAAGCACTAGCTCGTTCGCCTGAGAGGCCGGGCCTGCCAAGGCCCGGCCTTGTCACGTCTTGCAGGATGACGCCCATCTCAAGGCAACCGGATGGATGTATTCGGTCGGCCGCGGAGCCGCTACTTCGTGGCAGTGACCGACTTCACTGAAATGGTATCTCCTTCGACTCTGCCTGTCACTTTAGCCTCTTCCCAGGCCAGCTTGTTAAGCTCACCCAGGGTGGCCTCATTCGAGGTGTCAAGGGTATAGACTTTATCTCCGACCACCAATGCGTACTTGGCCCCGTGTTGCACGCAGGCACGAACACAGTCTGCCGGAGCGATCCCCTCGTGGTGTTTTGCTCCGCACATGGTGTCGCTGACTTTTCCCGTCAACGTCTGATTACTGCCCGCAGCCAATGCGGGCATGGCAGCCAATCCGGCGGCAACTACCGCTGTCGCTATCCAAAATCGCAAATTCCGCAAACCGGACATAGATCCTCCTTCTCTTTAAGTTGTATTTCTCCACACCTGTTATTGGATGCGTTCGCACAGAAACGGGGTCAGTCGTTCTTGAGGTTCGGCTTTGCGGAACAGACAATACAGGCCCTTCCGCCAGCTTCTAGAATCTTCACGATCCGAACCAAGTATGGGCGGTCTTTGGGACGCCGCTCTCGCAAAGTTGAATGCCAGCAACCCTGTTGGCCGCCTAGACGACGTCAAGTAAGGTTCAACGACGCGCCTACACTTATGATTTCCCGGCGTTCCCGCCCAGTTCTGCTGGCTTCAGGTTGCCTTAATCTGGAACTTATCACTATGAAGTCTTGAATGTAGGCTGAAATATGAGAAATTCGCAGCGGTTCACCGTTAGTTATGTTTCAGGGGCCTGGCTGGTTGTGCTGTCCTTGGGCACAGCATTCGCAGCCCAAGCGCAGATCAGTTCGAACCAGACCGAACTCACAAACCCGCGCACGGCCGGTCCGCCCCTGGTATTGACTCTGCGGGATGCGATCGCGCGGGCACGCAAAGTGAATCCACAGTTCCGGACGGCGCTGACCGATCTGGCATTGGCCAAAGAGGATCGCGTGCAGAGCCGGGCCAATCTTTTGCCCAGTGTCAACTACCAGGCGGCGTTCCTCTACACCGAAGGCAACGGCACCCCGGCCAGCCGCTTCGTTGCCAATAATGGCGTGCATGAGTACGTAAGCCAGGGTGACGTGCATCAGTCGCTTTCGCTAGCGGAGATCGCCGACTATCGGCGGACCCAGGCGGGGGAGGCGGTAGCCCGGGCGCGTTCTGAGATTGCCGCTCGCGGTCTGGTGGTTACAGTGGTACAAGCTTACTACGGCATGGTGGTGGCGCAGCGTAAGTACGCCACCGCCCAACGCGCCGGCGACGAGGCACAGCATTTCCTCGATATCAGTCAGAAACTGGAGCGCGGTGGGGAAGTGGCCCATGCCGACGTCATCAAGGCCCAGATCCAGTTCCAACAGAAACAGCGCGACTTGCAGGAGGCGCAACTCGTCATGGAACGCAAGCAGATGGACCTGGCAGTGCTGGTATTTTCTGACTTCAACCAAGACTTTAGCGTCGTAGATGACCTGGAACCGCCTGAGCCCTTGCCCGGCTTTACGGACGTGCAAACTGCCGCAGCCAAAAACAATCCCGAACTCCGCGCCGCCCTGGCGGCATTGCGCGAAGCCAGCCAGGATGTGGCAGTGGCCTGGAATGGATTTCTGCCTTCCCTGGGTTTCGATTACTTCTACGGCATCGACGCCAACCGGTTTGCCGCTAATGGGTTCGATCCGATCACCGGGCGAAACATCCGGAATCTCGGCTATTCTGCCACTGCCACACTCCAGTTGCCGGTATGGAACTGGGGATCAAGCCGCAGCAGGGTGAAACAGGCAGACCTGAAGCGGGAACTCGCCCGCGTGGAATTGAGCTCTACCCAACGCCAGCTCCTGGCAAACCTCCGCAACTTCTACAATGAGGCGCAAACCGCGCGGTTGGAATTAGAGTCGCTCGATCAATCAGCACAGTTAGCTGCGGAGAGCCTGCGTTTGACCGATCTGCAATATCACAGCGGGAGAAGCCACGGCTCTGGAGGTTGTGGACACGCAAAATACTCTGACACAGGCACGGAACGCATTTGACGACGGTCAGAACGCTATCGCATGGGACTGGCCAATCTCCAAACTTTGACGGGGACCTTCTAGCTCATGCACAGCCCAGGAAGAGGGTTGAGGGTCATGTTGCTCGGGTTGATGGGAGTGCCGCCCGTTTTCCTCGCGGGGTGCTCCGGTACGCCAGCCGAGAAAGAACCAATCGTGCGAGTGCAGATCGTTGTCGTGGAAAGGGCAGCCCTACAGCAGACCGTGACGGCGGAAGCCCTGCTGTTTCCGGCGGAGCAAGCAGCCCTGACTCCCAAAATCAGCGCGCCCGTGAAGGCTTTCTACGTGCAACGTGGGAGCCGGGTACATCGCGGTGAGTTGCTGGCCACGCTTGAAAATCGTGACCTGGCAGCAGCAGCTCAGGACAGCCACGGAAGTTACGATCAGGCCCAAGCCGCCTATGAGACTGCGACCATGGCCAGCCTGCCGGAAGAAATCCAAAAGGCGAACTTGGACGCGGAGGCTGCACAAAAACTTCTGGATGCCGTTCAAAAAGTCTATGACAGTCGCAAGGAACTCTTTCAGCAGGGAGCAATGCCGCGCAAGGATCTCGACCAGGCGGGTGTAGATCTGACCAATGCAAGCAATCAGTACGAGATCGCGCAAAAGCATTTGAATGCGTTGCTGGCTATCGGCGAGCAGCAGCAATTGAAGGCGGCAGCGGGGCAAGTGGAATCGGCCAAAGGCAAGTATCTGGAGGCGGTCGCGGAGTTGGATTACTCGCACATTCGCAGCCCCATCGAGGGGGTGGTGACCGAACGGCCGCTCCATCCGGGCGAGATGGCGACAGCCGGAGCGCCTTTGCTGACGGTAATGGATATTTCTCAGGTAATCGCCCGCGCACATATTCCCCAATCGGAAGCGGCATTGCTCAGGGGTGGAGATGCCGCCGTACTCACGGTACCTGGAGAGCAACAGCCGGTCGGCGGAAAAGTTACGGTGATCAGCCCCGCGCTCGACCCTAACAGCACCACCGTTGAAGTTTGGGTGCAGGCCAAGAATCCCGGAGAGCGGCTGAAGCCTGGGACCAGCGTGCAACTCACTGTGGTGGCCAGGACCATTTCGGATGCGCTGGTAATTCCGGCATCGAGTCTGCTCACCGCATCGGATGGCGGCACCACGGTGATGTTAGCCGGCCCGGACGGACGGGCGCACCAAAAAGCGGTGCAGGTGGGCATCCGGCAGGGCAATCAAGTGCAGGTCGTCGAAGGGCTTCAGAGTGGGGATCGCGTAGTTGGGGTTGGCGCTATGGTCTGCCGGACAATACCAAGATCATTGCAGCAGAGAACTCCAGTTCGGATAAGCCGTGACCGCCAGGATCAAGTCTCCTTCGATTGCCCGATTCTCAGCGCCAATCAGACGTGAGGAGTTTGGGATTGGATAGTCAGAACGAGCGTAGCTACTGGTTTGCGCGGCACTCCAAGTCGGTGATCTTCCTCATCCTGACCCTGGCGCTGCTCGGCGGCTATCTGGCCTTCAGCATCCCAGTTTCGGTTTTTCCTGAGACAAACTTTCCCGGATTCTGGTCGCTGTCGACAACGGGGTCATGCCCATTGACCAGATGATGGTCACCATCACGCGGCCCATCGAAGAAGCCATGAACGGTGTTCCGGGGCTGCAGTCAGTGCGGTCCATCACCAGCCGGGGCTCGGCGGAGATCGACCTTTTCTTCGACTGGAATGTCGACATTTTTCAGACGCTTCAGTACGTGAACGCGGCCATCGCGCGGGTGCAGCCGGAATTGCCACCGACCGCAACCGTGGTTGCGCATCGCATGACGTTCGCCAGTTTTCCCGATCATTGGCTACAGTCTCACTTCGCAAACCATCCCGCAGACGGAACTCTGGGAAATGGCGACCTATGAGATTAAGCCGAGACTAAACCGAGTGAGCGGCGTCGCCACGGTACTTGTGCAAGGCGGGCAAGAACCCGAATTTCACATTGCTCCGGACCCGGCCAAACTGCTGAGCAGCCGGGGTCACCGTAACTGATGTTCTCGACACACTGCGGCTGAGCAATATGATCGATTCGCCGGGGTTACTGGAGAATAATCATCAACTGGTGCTGGGGCTGGTCAGCGGACAAGTGCGGACGATACCGCAGATCGCAAACGTCGTCATCAAGACGACGCCGGAAGGAGTTCCGGTTCGAATCGGGGACGTCGGCACGGTTGAGCCCGGGGTAAAGCCGGTTTACACGATCGTGGCGGCGGATGGGAAGCCTGCGGTGCTGCTCAACATCAACCGTCAGCCCGATAGCAATACCGTGCAAGTGGCCGATGGCGTACACGCCGAGATCGAGAGCATCCGCAAATCGCTTCCGCCTGGAGTCGAAATTCATTCATTCTATGACCAGTCGATTCTCGTGAAAGCCTCGATCAGGAGTGTTCGGGACGCGATTCTGATCGGGCTTGTCCTGGCGTCGATCATTCTGGTGGTTTTCCTACGGGACTGGGGAACTTCCCTGGTAGCGGGGCTGGTCATTCCGGTTACGGTGCTGGTCACGTTCGTGGTGTTGAAAGTTCTGCATCAGAGCTTCAACCTGATGACGCTGGGCGGGCTGGCAGCGGCTGTCGGACTCGTCATCGACGATGCGATTGTGGTCGTGGAGAACATCGTGCTCCATCGCGATGCTGGGCAGGGGCGGCTCCAGGCCATTCACAGCGCCTTGCATGAGATCACGATCCCGCTGGTGGGTTCGACGGTCACGCCGATCGTAGTTTTCCTGCCACTGATTTCAATCACGGGGGTAACCGGCACTTTCTTCCGGGCGCTCGCGGTGACCATGGGAGTCTCGCTGCTTACGTCGCTGGCGTTGGCCCTGACCTGGACGCCGAATCTGAGTTTGTACTTCCTGCGAAAGCGTAAGGACCCGGCGATTCATTCGGACCCTGGTGCGGAAGGTGAAATTAGCAACCAGGAAACCACGCGGCGGTTGATTGCCGCTGAAGCCGGCGTCAGCGGCTTCTTTGCCCGGATTGTGGACTTCCACCAGCGCTGGCTGCGGCGCGCGCTGGAAAGGCCGCGAGCGCTGCTGGTGTTGAGCGTCGTGCTATTGGGGTCTTCATTTGTATGTTATCGCGTTTCAGGATCGGACCTGTTGCCGGCGATGGATGAAGGCGCATTTGTTTTGGATTACATCATGCCGGCCGGCAGTTCTCTGGCGGAAACCAACCACGTGATTACCCACGTACTGCAAATTCTGCATTCGGTTCCCGAGGTGGAGACCACCTCTCGCCGGACCGGCTTGCAGCTTGGATTGGCTGCGGTTACCGAAGCCAACACTGGCGACATTACCGTCAAGTTGAAAGCCAAGCGGAGCCGCGGCATTGAAGAGATCATTGCCGAAGTGCGAGAAAAAGTCGAACGGCAGGAACCGGTGCTGGACATTGAGTTTACCCAGGTCCTGCAAGACATGATCGGAGACTTGACCAGCGCACCCGAACCCATTCAGATCAAGCTGTTTTCTCAGGATGCATCGTTGCTCGAAGAATGGGCCCCGAAAGTAGCGGACGCGATCCATAAAGTCCCAGGCGTGGTGGATATCCTGAACGGGATCGACAACACCATCAGCGGGCCGGCGGTGCTGTTCCAGGTTGATCCGAGTGTAGCTGCTCGTGCCGGATTTACACCGGAAGAGGTCGCCACCGATGCGGGGGCTATGCTGGAAGGTGAGCCTGCGGCCACGCCGGTCGTGACCAACGACCGTGCCTATACACTGCGGGTGAGGTTTCCTGCCGCCGACCGCTCCTCCCTCGAGGCTATGCGGAATACGTTGTTGTCGAGCAGCACGGGAAGAACCGCCACTCTGGGATCATTGGCGACAATCACTGAACTGCCAGGACAGACCGAAATTTTGCGCGAGAATCTACAGCGCGAAGTCGCAGTGACGGCTCGTCTGGAAGGCACGAACCTGGGCAGTGGGATGAACGCTGTCATGAAATCTGTGGATGGCCTTCATCTGCCCTCGAGCATTCGCATCGAGTACGGAGGAACCTATCAGGAACAGCAGAAATCGTTTCACGATCTGGCGCTGGTGTTGATTTTGGCGGTGTTGCTGGTGTTCATCGTGCTGCTGTTCGAATTTGGAGCGTTTGCCGCGCCCGTGGCGATACTAGCATCGGCCCTGCTTTCCACGTCCGGGGTTTTCATCGCGCTGGTACTTACGGGAACCACCTTCAACGTATCGTCTTTCATGGGGATGATCATGGTGATCGGCATCGTCTCCAAGAACGGAATTCTGCTGCTTGATGCGGACCAGAAGTTTCGCAAACTGGGGTTTTCCGGGGAAGAGGCGATGCTCCAGGCGAGCCGGCGGAGGCTTCGTCCCATCGTGATGACGGCCCTCGCGGCGGTTGCGGGAATGCTCCCCCTGGCATTTGCTTTGGGCGCGGGCTCGCAGATGCTGCAACCTCTGGCCATTGCCGTGATCGGTGGGATCCTGATTTCTATGGTTCTATCGCTGGTGATTACACCCGCCGTGCACTACTTCCTCAGCCACGAAAGGATGGCGGCCCTAAGCGATTAGAATCACTCAGCGTGAAGCGCGGGTCCAATGACGCGTCCACAACTTCTTTCGATCCCGGTGCAACCTCGGGTGCATTGCCAAACTCATACAGTCATGTCCACAAAATCTCGTCCAGGACTAAGTCTGGGTGAATTGATGGCATCGTGGGGCAGTATTCTCAAGGGCAGAGCGCCGATGCTTTCCATCGAGATCACCCGCGAGTGCCCTCTGAGCTGCCCTGGATGTTATGCCTATGGTGATAGTCACCTGGGAGGCGAGCGCACCCTCCGCGACCTGTCAGACCTGCGAGGCGAGGCGTTGGTGTCAGGTGTTCTGGATCTGGTTACCCAGCATCGCCCGCTGCACGTATCGCTGGTCGGTGGAGAGCCTCTCATCAGGCATCGCGAACTAAGCAGCATTCTGCCCGAACTGAGCCGCCGCAGGGTTTTCGCCCTGGTCGTTACCAGCGGGGTAATCCCCATTCCTATGGAATGGATCGGCTTGCCGCGAAGCCGGGTGGCCGTGTCGGTGGACGGATTGCCCGAGCATCATAATGAGCGACGCAAACCCGCAACCTATGATCGCATCCTGGCCAACATCCGCGATCGGGAGGTCAATATCCACTGGACCATTACCCGGCCCATGCTCGAACGCGCAGGATATTTGGAAGAGTACGTATCGTTTTGGAGTGCGCAGCGGGAGGTCAATCGTATTTGGGTCAGCCTCTACACCCCCCAGCAGGGCGAGAAAACAGCTGAAATGCTGTTGCCAGAAGATCGCGCTTTGCTGGTAGAGGAACTGCCGCCCTTGCGCAAGCGGTTCCCAAAGCTCCTTATGGGCCCGCGTATTGCTCAAGCCCTGTTGAAGCCACCGAATAGTCCGCAGGAATGTCTCTTCTCAAAGATGTCGACCAACTACTCGGCGGACCTCAAATCCCGCGTCGAACCCTGTATTTTCGGGGGCACGCCCGATTGTGCGCAATGCGGATGCGTAATCTCCGTTGGGCTGCACTCCGTACAACAGGTCAGGATCGCGGGTCCACTCAAGGTCGAACACCTCGTAAAGGGCTCGGTTGCGATTGGATCGTTGCTGAACCGTTTTCGTACTGCTGGAGTAAAGCCAGCCCGATGGAATATGCCCGCCGCGAATGGAAATAGCGATGAACTCGTCCAAATCGGTCCTGGCCGGGTGGCATGAGAAGGTACTTGCAAGCGGATCCTCGAACGCCGGTCTCCAGCTAGCTACGCCTTCCCCAGGTATTTTCCAACTACCATGGCGCAGGCTTCGACGAATTCCTGGTCTGATTTCGTGAAGGTGCCATCGAAATAGCTCTCCACATCGAGCTCAGCGGCGAGCCGGTTCTTCACAAAGATGGGGACAACGATTTCGCATTTCACCATAGACGACCCGGAAAGATAACGCGGATCTTTTGAGACATCAT
Organism: uncultured Acidobacteriota bacterium; assembly: GCA_963845725.1. GTDB lineage: Bacteria > Acidobacteriota > Terriglobia > Terriglobales > Acidobacteriaceae > JABCZH01. The sequence continues at coordinate 20,017 of CAWJTC010000004.1, read as the reverse complement.
GTGCCACCACCACCTGTCCGCTGCTGGCTGCGGCGCCACAGAGGCCGGTGTTAAGGGGAATGCGGGCATTTGGGGTAAAACTGCCGACGAAGGGCCCAACCAGTAGAATGCCGGGGTCCGCCGGATCAACAAGATAAAAGCCCACCCAGTTGTAGCGCGTCATTTGTTCGTGAAGACGCTGGGCGATATGTTCCATGAGGGACTTCGCGGTCGGAGCGGCCAAACCGAAATCTTGAAATTCCCGGAGAAGATCTTCTTGAACGAGCATCATTTTTCGTTCCTCTTGCTAAGGGTCAGAAAGCTTTGCTGCTCTGAGGTTCGCCTCCATTTCTACGTTAGTTTACGCGAGCGCCTGGAATCTCTCAGAAGAGGCGCGATCGTGGCGGAACCCCCAAGCACTCATCTGTGATTCTACCTTGCACAGGCTGGCCCTTTGCCAGTACCATAGCGCGATTCCCAATTAAACCAAAGGGCGAACTGATGAGATACCGCATTGCGGTTGCCGTGCTGTTGTGTTTGTTATCTGCGAATGGCCTTGCGCAGGTCAACCCGGCTCTGGTCGGAGGTATGAAGTGGCGGCAGATCGGTCCCTTCCGAGGTGGCCGGGTGCTCGCTGTCGCAGGTGTTCCCGGCGATCCTGACACTTATTATTTCGGGGCGGTTGCCGGAGGAATCTTCAAGAGCACAGATGGCGGCCTCACATGGATTCCGACCTTCGATCACCAGAGCGTGTCGTCGATCGGTGCGATTGCGGTGGCGGATTCCGATCACAATGTTCTTTACGCGGGCAGCGGGGAAGCCTGCCTTCGCGGAAATATTTCGTACGGAGATGGAGTATACAAATCGACCGACGCCGGCCACACATGGAAGAACGTAGGACTCAGGGATTCGCGCCATATTGGTGCGGTCATCATCGATCCGCGTAATGCTGACATTGTACTGGTCGCTGCTCTCGGGCACGCGTGGGGACCGAATTCCGAGCGCGGCGTCTTCCGCACCGCTGACGGCGGCAAGACCTGGCAGAAGGTTCTGTACAAGGACGACAACACCGGCGCGATTGACGTCGTCTTCGATCCTCGGAATTCTAGTGTGGTGTACGCCGCGCTGTGGCAAGTGCGGCGGCAGCCTTGGTATTTCAACAGTGGTGGACCGGGCGGGGGCCTGTACAAGTCGGTTGACGGCGGACTGACGTGGAAACAACTTCAGGGCAACGGCCTTCCTGAGGGCATCCTGGGGCGCATCGGCATTGCCGTTTCGGGAGCGGATTCCAATCGGGTGTATGCGCTCATCGAGGCCAAGGAAGGCGGCCTATTTCGCTCCGATGATGCAGGCAACTCCTGGACCCGGGTCAATGACGATCAACGCTACCGTCAACGGGCGTGGTATTTCACTCATGTGTTCGCCGATCCCAAACAGGTGGACACGGTGTACGTGCTGAACACCGGCGCGTTCCGGTCCAATGACGGCGGTAAAAGCTTCGTTTTGCTCCCCGCACCGCATGGCGATCATCACGGCTTGTGGATCGATCCCACCAACCCACAACGCCTGATTAACAGCAATGACGGCGGGGTCACGATTTCTGTCGACGGCGGCAAAACATGGACCCAGCAGAACAACCAGCCAACGGCGCAGTTCTATCACGTCGCCGTGGATAATCACTGGCCTTACCGCCTCTACGGTGCCCAACAGGACAACTCCACTGTAGCCATCGCCAGCCAGACCGACGAAGGAGTCATCGCCCGCCAGGACTGGTACGACGTCGGCGGCGGCGAAAGCGGATATATCTCGCCCGATCCACGCGATCCTGAGATTGTGTACGCCGGGTCGGACGGCTCTTACATCACTCGCTACAATCACCGCACCAACCAACTTACGGATGTGTCACCTTATCCGCTCGACACTTCGGGCAACGGCGCCGGCGCGCTCAAGTACCGTTTTCAATGGACCGAGCCGCTATTTGTGTCGGCCTACGATTCCAACGTGATCTATACAGCGTCGCAGTATGTGCTCAAGAGCACCGACCAGGGCCATAGTTGGAGCGCCATCAGCCCTGATCTCACGCGCAATGACAAGAGCAAACAGAAGCCTTCGGGCGGCGACATCACGCTCGACATCACCAGCGTCGAGTACTACGACACCGTCTTCGCGCTCGCCGAATCGCCGCTGCAAAGAGGAGTGCTCTGGGCTGGAACCGACGACGGCCTGATTCAGCTTACCCGCGACGACGGCAAGCGCTGGGAAAACGTCACTCCCAAAGACATGCCGGAGTGGAGCATGGTGAGCATCATCGAAGCCTCGCCTCACGATGCCGGGACAGCCTATGCCGCGATTGACCGCCACAAACTCGACGACTTCAATCCTTTGATCTATAAAACTCACGACTTCGGCAAGACGTGGACTCGCATCAACAACGGTATTCCCGAGGGCGCTTACGTGCACTCGGTGCGAGAGGATCCCAAGGCGAAAGGCCTGCTCTACGCCGGCACTGAGACTGGAGTGTATTTCTCTGGCGACGACGGCGGGCACTGGCAGTCACTTCAGCTTAATCTACCGACCACTCCCATCCACGACCTGGCAGTAAAGGATAACGACCTCGCGGTCGCAACCCACGGCCGTTCCTTCTGGATTCTCGACGATGTCAGCCCGCTCCGGCAGGCCACATCAGCCATCGCTGGAGAGGATTTTCACCTCTATCAACCAGCGGCTGCGACGCGTTTACACTTCCCGGACGGCGTTGACCGAAGGCGGCCGGTGGGAGATAACCCTCCCAAGGGCGCCATCCTTTACTACTATCTGAAATCGAAACCGGCGGATAAAGAAGAGATCACGATTGAAATTTCTGATACCAATGGCAAGCGCGTGCGTCTGTTATCCAATGTCAAAGAAAGCAACCAGGAACAACCGCCCGAATGGCCCGACCTGGAGAAGCCGGAAGACCTGCTTCCGGCCGAAGCAGGGGTGAACCGGTTCGCTTGGGACTTCCGCTCCGATTCTCCGGTGCAGACTCCGGGCGCATTCTATGAGGGCTTGCCACCACGCGGTCCTCTGGTGCTCCCTGGCACATACCAGGTCAAGCTCACGGTGAATGGCAGGAGCCAGAGCGCTTCGTTGAGCGTGACCATCGATCCCCGCATTCAGGACCAGGTGACCCCTGCGGACTTGCAGGCGGGGAGCGAACTGGCCTACAAAGTGAGACAGGATATCGATGCGCTGCATCGCGCCGTAAATCAGATTCGCGGACTGCGCGCCAACTTGCAGACGCTTGAGAAATGGGCCGCCACGGGATCTCCGAATAACGAAGTGATCGCCGCCGCCAAGGGCCTCGACCAGAAGATGTCGCCGGTCGAAGCGAGTCTGATTCAAGTGAAGATGAAGAGCTCGGAGGGGAATCTGCGCTATCCCAACATGCTCAACGAGCAATACGCCAGCTTCAGCGATCTGATCCAAAGCGTGGATCAATCCCCGACTGCGGAGCAATTGTTAGTTTATGACGACTTGCACCAACGGCTGACGGCGGAGTTAGCGGCGTGGCAGCAAATTCAGGCTACCGATTTGCCTGCGCTCAACGACCTGATGCGGAAGAACGGCGTGCCTTCGCTGTCGGTGGGCAGCGGGCAGGCTGAATAAGCAGCAGGACGTGACAATTCGGATTCCTCGCATGCCAGCCTGCTGGTTCTTGCCCCTTAATCGTCCTATGATTGCTTTATCAGTCTGGTTGGGAAGCTGCAGGCGTTGTACGCTTGGGGGCTCACTCTGCGAACAGCTGTGCTGGTCATCGTTGTGGTTTTTTTGGCCTTCCAGGCGATAGGCCAGGCGGCTCCACCAGCTGGGAGTGAGCGCGGCCCCGCAGACAGTACGACTCCCGATCATCCCGCTGCGGCAGTCCATAATCACAGTGTAAAGCTCTCATGGGCGGCCAGCGTGCCGGCCAGCAAGTTGCCGCGTGACAAAGTCATCGGCTACAACATATATCGCAGCACCAAGTCGCACGACCGCCACCCCCAGCGAATCAACGCCAAACTCTGCGAAGGCACGTCCTACACCGATACTGACGTTAAGGCTGGAAAAACCTATTTTTACGTAACTCGGGGAGTGACCGCCAGTGGAGCGGAAAGCGGTCCCTCCAACGAGGTTAAGGCCAAAGTTTTGTCGCATGACTAAGTTGTCCAGGCCGCTCAGTTTCGCGCTGGTATGCGGCGCCTCCGTGTTGGTGGAGTGGCGTGCGATCGGCGAAACCTTCTCGCTTGCGTTGAATCGGGACGAGTATACCCAGATCCTCCTGGTCCTTCCGATTGTCGCAGCGCTCATTTTTCTGGATCGGCACGCATTCAATGCGCCATCAGCGCCAGGCGTGGGTTGGGGAACCGGCTTGTGTTTGGTGTCAGCACTGGTTGCCGGGCTAGCCAAATGGGCGCACGGCTTGCAGGCCGATACCAGCCTTGCTCTGGCCATGCTGGCGCTGGTGGGGTGGTGGGCGGGAGCGTTCGTTCTGTGCTTTGGGAATCGTGTCTCCCGAGAGTTCCTGTTTCCACTCGGTTTCTTGCTATGGATGGTCCCCATTCCAGATTTCCTGCTGACCCACATCATCACATTTCTGCAACACTGGTCAGCCTTCACCGCGCAACTTTTATTTACCCTGGTGGGAGTGCCCGTATCACAAGACGGCTTTTTCCTGACCATTCCCGGCTTAACTCTGGAAGTCGCGAAAGAATGCAGCAGCATCCGTTCCAGCCTGATGCTGGTGATCACAACCATGGTGCTGGCCCAGCTTGAGTTGCGCTCTTTCTGGCGAAAGTGTTTGATTGTGGTTGTGGCCATCCCGTTGTCGGTGGCCAAGAACGGTTTGCGCATTTTCACCATTGCCATGCTGGGCACCAGGGTTGATCCTGCCTACCTCCACGGACGCCTTCACCGCCAGGGCGGGGTTGTCTTTCTTCTTATCGCGCTTCTGGTCATCTTCCTATTGCTTTGGATTCTGCGGAAGGGAGAAAAATCTGGGACATCGGGTTTCGTTCCGTTAGCGCCCGTGAAGCCGGCGTGACGCTAACCAGAGTAAAACATTTTCCTCGATGCCAAATCCAACGAACCGCGAATACAGGCGAAGCCTGCCTCTGCCCGAGGTCTTACGGAACCGCCGCCTGCGCCTGGTTCGAGTAAACGCTTTCGACGTGGTTCGAGTCCACCGCTGTCGTCACATAGTAATAGGTAGTGCTGCTCAGGACTGAGCCGTCGGCGTAGCTGGTTTCCGCTTGCGGGGACGACGTGAGCAGTTGGTAGGGCCCGCCGGATTGAGTTCCACGATATACGTTGTACCCGATGACGGAAGAAGTGCTGGCATCCCAGGAGAGCGCCACGGTGTGCTCACCCGCCTGACCGGCGCTGCCGTCGAGCGTCTGCACTGCAGGCGAGGTCGATCCATCATTCACGAACGAGATGCTGCCGGAACTGGTGCCCGAAGCCTGCGGCTCGAATGTAACCGTGTAGGTGACGCTTTTTCCTGCCGCCACCGTGACTGGAAACGTGATTCCGCTGACGCTGTAGCCTTGCCCATTCCAGGCTGCGGACGAAACATTGACGTCGGAACTGCCCGCGGTCAGTGTGCCGGTCAGGTTGGAGCTGCTGCCCAAAGCCACCGTCCCAAAATTCATGGTAGTGGGGGCAACGGAAAGCTGGCCGGGGCTGGCTGGGTTCTGATCCGGATTCTGGTTTGGATTCGAGTTCGATGTCCCACCAGAGGAAACTCCGGCGCATCCGGTCAGCCCCATGCAGGTGAACAGCGTCAACAGGGCACAAGAATGACCTAGCCAGGATAGCCGCGTCTTCCCCATGAGACCGATTATCCGAGGTTCACTTGCGGACAGTCCAGAGTCCGGAAACCCATGTCCTGCATCCGGGGCAACCTGACACTTTCGTAACTTCGGGGGACGGCGGGTGTCTTTAGCGGACCACCTCGAACGGCAATGGCGAACCAGGGTCCACAACATGAGACTTCTCTGGGATTGACTGGGAGTGACGCCATCATAAATGGATCCGCGCAAATCACTCAATCAGAATTTTGAGCGAGAAGGTCTGGCTCACTGGCCGTGTTTCACATTGGGATTGTGTGGACGCTTAGCGATGGGCGAGGCCGTAGCTGACAGCGAAAGCCGACATTCCGAAGTTCACTAGTGGAGCCAGGCGCTCCAGCTTGTGGTGGCCGGTTCTGTGGAACATATAGCTGACCCCGATTACTCCTGCCGTTTCCCCCGCGAAGTTGGCCGCCAATGCTGCGGTACTGCCCGTGAATGGCCGGGTCAAAGGATTCAGTTCACGCCCTCCGTGGCTGAGGTTGTCACGGGTCACAACGAAGTCGGCGGCGCTGAAAGCCGCGACAGTGGCGAACAGGGCTGTATTCTCCTTGTCCCAGAACTTGTGTTCAACCGCAGCTTGAGGAAGAGGATTGGAGGGGATGGTCTTGACCAGTGGCGCAGGCGCAGGCTGCATGGGCGCAGGTTGGAGCAGCGCCATCGAGACCTCCTGCGAAACCGCTGACGAGGTTCCCGTCACAAGAAACAGCACTATAACCGCGGCAAACCTGAGTCCCGTTCCAAAGCTCGATGTCTGCATAACTTTAGTGTGGGCCTGCCATTGGCCAGGCGTACACGTACTATCGCATTTCGGCGTCCCCGGCGCATGGCCCGTCCGTGCCACCTAAGCCATGTATTTTGATTACCTTGGGGAGAGTAACAGGTTACCGATGGGAATTACCGAGTGTGCAAGAGGTTGCACTCATTAGGCTGGTAAGTGGGTGGGGACATGGCGCGGGAAAGTCCCCAAAAAAGCCCGTATCTTAGCTCAAAACGGCGGCCAAACCATGTAGAATTCCTCTCCTGTAAATCCATACATGGATCTGCAAGAGCTGTTCACGGCCCCGGTGATCGATGGCTTGCGAAATCGCCTGTTGCTCTGATCAGACTGCTTGCGTATTCGCAAAGGCAGAGGTATGAGAGGAGTACCGGTAGCTGCTGCGTTGCTGGTCGTCAGCGGGATTTATTTTCAGGCGGTAGGAAATAGCGGCAGGATTTCGAAGGATAATGGGCCCGTCAGCCTGGCCAACATTGGCGCCGAGCAAGACATCACTGCAGCTTACCGAACCGCGACTTCATCAACCTACGAACTCGGCCTCCTTGATCTCCCAGCTCGTGGCAAAGCCCCCCGTACAGCTGGTTCGCCATCGGGTCCGATTATCCTGGAAGCCCAGTGAAATCGGGATGGGCAATCATATCGTTGGGTACAACGTATATCGGGGCAGCGGGGCGAACGTGAAGTTTTCCAAGCTTAACTCCGATCCAATTCCCGTTCCTGAATATATCGACGACCAGGTGCGAAGTGGATGGATTTATTACTACGCTACCACGGCGGTCAACGAGTCGGGGAGGCAGAGCCGTCCTTCAACTATCGTGACCGTGGCGGTTCCGTTTCCGTGATAGTGGCAGTGAAGCTTTCTTGGAGATTCCGGTTTACGGAATAACCGCCTGCACAACGTTCGAGTAGCTGCTCTCCTCGCCCACGTAGTTTACCGCCGTGGTCGCGTAGTAGTAGGTCTGTCCTGTGGCGACGGAATTGTCTGTATACGTGGCGTTTGGATCCAAAACGGAATTGATTTTTGAAAATGGCGGGTTTGGCTGGGTACTGCGATACACGTTGTAGCCTGCAACCTGCGAATCGCCGTCATTCCAGGTGAGGTCAACGGAATGTTGCAAATCGCCCGAGGCTGTTAGAGATTCCACCGTCGGAGAGTTGGCCGCGTTACTTGTAAACGACAAAGTCCCCGAGATAGCGCCGCTGCCTGATGGCGTGCAGGTGACCGTAAAGTCGATAGGCTGGCCCGGGGTGACAGTTACTGGCAATGTGATCCCGCCCAGCATAAACGCGGGGTTGCTCATGGTCGCTGAGGAAACCGTGACGCTGAAAGTGCTGGCTGCCAATTGCCCGTTCAAACTGGCACTTTGCCCCACCGTTACATCGCCGAAATCAATCTCCGCCGGCAGGATCGTCAACTGACCCGCCACATCGCCGGTGCCCGACAACGGAATCGTGAGTGTGGGGCTCGAAGGGCTGGTTGCCAAAATGTTGCCGCCGCTGGTCCCGGCCGCTTTCGGCGCGAACGTCACATGGAAGGTAAAACTCTGCCCAGCCTCGAGGATCAAAGGCCGAGTGACTCCACTGACGGAATATCCAGATCCCCCGGTTTGGCTGAGAGTGACGGTTTCACTGCCGCTTCCGCCATCAGTGACCGTCATTGGTAAAGTGGAGTTGCTACCCACCGGCACGTTGCCGAAAGCCAGGCTCGCGGGAACCGCTTGCAGGGCTAAGTCGTTTATTCCTCTGCCTGACACCGGAAGCGTGCTGCTCGAACCGTTGCTGGCGAACGTGACCACTCCGTTCACACTTCCGGCCGCAATGGGAGTAAACGTGACGGTGAAGTTTACACTCTGATGCGCGCCCAGTGTGAGCGGAAGGTTGAAGTCCCCGACGGTGAAGGCGGTGGCGCTCACATTCACTTGGTTCACGACGACCGGCGAAGAACCAGCGTTGGTCAGAGTGACCGGCTGAGTCTGGAACTGGCCAATCACCACCTTGCCGAATCCCAGGCTCCGCGGATTGCAAACTACCTGCTGGCGGCTCGCGAATGCGACTTGGCTGCTTATGCCGAGCAGGGCTATCACAAGCAGAGCTTTGAAAAAGACAGACCGCCAGACCAATTGGGGGAGGGGCATAGCTTGCTCAGTTTGCTTGCTAGCGCTCTGGGAGGGAAGGTCTCGGTGGTACATTCCGGCATTCGTTCTGCGGCCCCAGTCCCCCTTCGGAGTTGGACCGTTCCTGGAAGGCCAAATGGACGTAGGCAGTGGCGGCGGATTTCCTGCTTCGGACGTGCTGCTCCCATGGTCGAATGGAAGCCCAGCGGCGATATCCGGAATCTAGGAGCTGGGAATTACGGCTTTTGCCTCGTTGGAATAGGAACTCTGCTGGCCGCTGGAATCGACGGCGGTGGTGACATAGTAGTACGTCACACCGTCCGTCACGGTGCTGTCGGTATAAGTGGTGCCGGGGTTCGGGGAAGAATTCAGTTGAGTGTACGGTCCCCCCGATGTAGTGCTGCGAAAGATGTAATAACCGTCAACGTTGGACGACCCGCTGGCCGTCCATGAAAGCAGGACGCTGTGCTGTTGAATGCCCGTCCCATTTACGCCGAGGACAGTCGGTGAATTCGAGGCATCACTGACAAACGAGGCCGTACCCGACGTTGCCCCTGTAGATTCTGGTTTGAAGGTGACTGTAAATTGGGCGCTCTGGCCCGCCGGAATGGTGACCGGGAACGACAGCCCGCTCACCGTAAACTCGGCGTTATTGACGTTGACCGAGGAGACCGTCACCGTCGCGCCGGAAGCCTGCAATTGCGCTGTCTTCTGGGAGCTGTTTCCCACTACCACATTGCCGAAACTCAACGTGGTTGGACTCACCGCCAACTGCCCTGCTGGCGTTCCCGTGCCGGACAAAGGAATGTTCAGCGTGGGATTGGACGCATCCGACTTGATGGCGATATTCCCGCTGTCAGTGCCCGATGATGGCGGAGTGAATACTACGTTGAAGCTGACGCTCTGTCCCGCAGTGAGGGTAATGGGCGGAGTGATTCCGCTCACGCTAAATCCGGTTCCGCTGACCGTGGCTTGAGAAATGGTGACATCGGACCCGCCGGTGTTGGTGACAGTTTCCGATATCGTTTTGTTGTGGCCCACTTGCACGTTGCCAAAGCTGATGCTGGGCAGGGTCGGCGTCAACGTTCCGGGCTCGACCGCTGATCCTGCCAGCGGGATGTTGAGCGTGGGATTCGATGCGTTGCTCGAAACCGCAAGGTTACCATTTGTATTTCCTGCGGACTGCGGCGTAAATACCACGTTGAAACTGGTAGACTGGCCGCCCGTCAAAGTGGCCGGAAGGCTGAGACCGCTCACGCTAAAACCTGCGCCTGTGGTCACAGCTTGAGTGATAGTCACGCTGGTCGAACTGGTGTTCGTCAGGGTTTCCGAAACACTCTGGTTGTTCCCCACCACGACGTTCGAAAAGCTAATGCTTGCTGGGTTGGCCGAAAGTGAACCCGGCGCCAGTCCGGAACCCGAGAGCGGCAAGTTCAGCGGGGAATTGATGGCGTCGCTCGTAAAAGCGACGTTGCCGTTCACTGTCCCGCTTGCCTGGGGAGCAAATACTACGCTGAAACTCGTGCTCTGTCCCACCGCGAGCGTCATGGGCAGTGAGAGACCGCTCACGCTGAATCCGGCCCCAGTCATAGCCGCCTGAGAAATCGTGACGCTGGTGTTGCCCACGTTGGTCAGAGTCTCGGGCAGACTCTGATTGCTGCCGATCAGGAGGCTACCGAAACTGAGGCTGGTTGCGGCCTCACTAGTTGGCCGGTGGCTGCGCCAGCCCCGGACAAGGCCACTACTACCGAATCGTTCGACGCGTTGCTCGTGACCGACATGGATCCGGTAAAGGTTCCTACGGCGGTAGGTGCAAACACTACGGTGAAGGTCGAACTCTTACCCGCGGCGATGGTGACCGGAATCGTGGGCTGGGTAAGAGTGAATTGGGGTGCGGAAAAGCGCGACGCTCGAAACCGTGATATCCACCGTGCCATTGTTCGTTGCCACGAGACTCAACGTCTTACTGTTTCCCACCGGCACGCTGCCGAAATCCAGGCTCAGGGGCTGATCCCCAGGCTGCCGGTCGAATCGTTCTGTTGCGGTGGAGAAGTGGCTGATTTCCCGCCCGCGCTCAAACCCTGACACCCCGCCAGCATGGTAAATGCAAGGCAGATCAGGATCACTTCCCAGCGCTTGGCCACAATTCTTGCCCTGTCGTGTCCACTCATAAAAAGCAGAACGCCTGCTCTGATCTCCTGACTTGCGATATGGCAACCGCGAAAGATCAGTTTGCAGGAGCATGAGTGGTCTCGACAGATGGCGAAGGGGCACGGCAAGGGCTGGCAGCGGTTTGTTTTACGAGGGCCGGAATCGCGCCCAAATTGGGGCAGAACGGCGATGGGGAAGGGAAAGCGGACATGTCCTTTCGGGGAAGCAGCCACCTTCTGCACTCTTATGACATTGTGTCGCCGGAACCGCGAAGATCAGCGGCGGAATGGGGAACTGACTCGGTTATCATTGAAGCGAAGTGTCAAGAACGACACATATTGTTCACGTAGTCGGGGCCCGGCCGAATTTTGTGAAGGTCGCGCCGGTGATGTCTGCGCTCGAGAAGCGAGCTTTCCGCCAAACCCTGATTCACACCGGCCAGCACTATGACTTCAACATGTCCGACGTGTTCTTTCAGCAGTTGGGCATTCCCCCTCTCCAAGTAAACCTTGCGGTGGGCGCGGGTTCGCAGGCAAGCCAGACGGCTGCCATCATGACCCGCCTGGAACCCGTCGTCATGCAACTTAAGCCGGACCTGGTGCTGGTCTACGGAGACGCGAATTCGACCTTGGCGGCCGCTCTGGTCTGTGCCAAGCTGCCGGTGCGGCTGGGACACGTTGAAGCTGGCCTGCGCTCTTTCGATAGGACAATGCCGGAGGAAATCAACCGGCTGATCACCGATCAACTGGCTGATTTCCTCTTTACCCCGTCCGAAGAAGCCGATCTGAATCTGCAGCGCGAGGGCGTTCCTGCAGCCAGGGTTCACCGCGTGGGCAACGTGATGATTGACTCCCTGGTGCGCCTGCTGCCGCAGGCAACTAAGAACAACAACCATCATCTCCCCGCTCGCTATGCGCTCGTCACCTTGCATCGTCCTTCCAACGTGGATGATGGCAGCACTCTCAGAGGAATTCTCGCCTCCTTGTTAGAAGTCAATCGGGAACTGGCGGTGATTTTTCCCGCTCACCCGCGTACGCGCCGGCGTATGGCTGAATTCGGATTGGACTCCGCTCAATTACGCTTGCTGGATCCTTTGCCCTACCTCGAGTTTCTCGGAATACAACGCGGAGCCACCGCGGTGATCACCGATTCGGGCGGCGTCCAGGAAGAGACTACTTACTTCGGAATACCATGCCTTACCGTTCGTGACAACACAGAACGGCCGGTGACGGTTTCCCTGGGAACGAATACTCTGGTGGGTCAGAGTGGCACACGGCTTCGCGAAGAGTTGGCCAAAATTCTGGAGAATCGCGGCAAGCAAGGAACGGTGCCGCCGCTTTGGGATGGCCATGCCAGTGACCGTATCGCCGATTTTCTGTCTACGAATCTTCGCCCGGGATCATCATCATGAGTAACATTGTAAACGCCATAACTTCTGGAGAGTGTTTATGAGCTGGGCCAATAAACTGGCGAAACCTTATCGGGTAGACGATGGCAAGAAATTCCGCTTAAAAGACTTCGATCCTGATGATACTGGGCACCTGCATTCCAAGGAGCGTGCCACAGAGATTCTCGAGCGCGGCATCGCCGCCATGACCGACCTCCAGGACAAGCTCTATGCCCAGGATCTCTGGTCCTTGCTGCTGGTTTTTCAGGGCATGGATGCTGCCGGAAAAGATGGTGCCATCAAGCATGTCATGTCCGGTGTCAACCCCCAGGGCTGCCAGGTCTACTCCTTCAAGACGCCGAGTTCTGAGGATCTGAATCACGACTTTCTGTGGCGCAACATGCGTTGTCTCCCGGAGCGCGGCCATATCGGAATCTTCAACCGCAGTTATTATGAAGAGACCTTGGTGGTGCGCGTGCATCCCGCTGTGCTCAAGAACGAAAGATTACCCCCGCCGCTCACGGCTTCGAACTTCTGGAAACATCGTTTTGAGGACATCAATTCGTTCGAACGCTACCTGACCAGGAACGGAACTGTCATCCGCAAGTTTTTTCTGAACCTCTCCAAGAAAGAGCAAAAACGCCGCTTCGAGGAACGCCTGGACACTCCCGCCAAAAACTGGAAATTCTCCGCCGCCGACATACGCGAGCGCGGCTACTGGCAGGACTACGCCAAGGCCTTTGAAGAGACCATCCGCCACACCGCGACAGAACACGCTCCCTGGTACGTGGTGCCCGCGAATAATAAGTGGTACACCCGCGCGGTGGTAGCCGCAGTCATCGTGGATACGCTTGAAGATCTAAAGCTGGCCTATCCCAAAGTAGATGCCGCGAAGCGCAAGGAACTGAAAGGGGCTCGCGCCTTGCTCGAAAAGGAGAGCAAGAGGTAGACGCTGGCCTCCTCGATTACTTCCTGCGGTACTCTAGTGTTTCCCACCAGAACTTTAGTGCTACGACCATGGCCCGTTCGGGGCTTGTACCACCGGTGCGGGCTTGCTACCGTGGACGCAAGTTCAGCCTATCCCCAAGGCGCGATAGCATTTCGGGGGTGACATTTGAGATTGGTTCATCTGTGCTACGCGGCGTTGGGGTTTGCGGTGGCTCGCTGGATATTCAAACGTGAAGCGGTGCCGGTTGTGGATCCGGTGGCGCGGTTTCGTTCCTCTGGCTTGTTGTAGGTTTCTCATCCAGGGCATGCCTGGCCCCGTTGCGCCTGCCACTTCTGCCGGCATGCCCTGTTTTTTCCCAACTTCCGGATTCGCCAAATGTCCACGTATTGAGGACAAAAAGGCCGCTGTCTCGGAGCCATTCCATTCCTAACTTATCCAGCCTCGTATAAAGGCCTAAAACACGTGCTCTGCTGAATCGCCCTCGAACACCAGGGAACGAAGCACTCGCTCGTTCGCCGCATTTAGCATGTAATTGGTTTCGGTCCTCTCGGCCCTCTTGTCTAGCGGCACCAGATTGCATTTCACCCGTGTTTGGACCGGTTTGCTGACGTTGAGCTGCTTAAACAACATGATATGGTTCGTGCCTTCCATGCTGTGCAGTACCTGGTACTCGCCTGCCGGCAGCAGAGTGTCTCCAACCCGGGTTGGCGAAGTGAGCGTGAGATGACGGCTATCCGCGACTCCAAACTTGTTCTGCCCCGCACTCGAAAGTCCCGCCAGCGTTAGAACGCACAGCGCGACCAAGGCTACCATCTTTAGAAAGCGCATAAATCCTCCATTTCGGTTGTTGCCTGGGATGACAGTTCCAGCATAAGAAGCCCACGAAAAAACTGCCGTGTCCTGCGTCACGAGAGCATGTGACGATCCCGCGCTCGTACAAATCGCGCGCCGTTCCTAACTCACACTGAACTAAAGGTCTACGACCAAGGTTTCCCGCTCTTTCCTATTCCTTAACGCCTTCTGACCTACAATTTTCAGAGAAGCTCCGGCAAATTTCCGTGAATCGTACCTTTCAATGCCGCGTGGCCTTGGCATTTTTCACACTGTCATGGTCGGTTTGCTCGCTGGCCCAATCTGATGACGCCGTTTCCCTCGGAGACTTGGCCCGCGCCGTCCGCAGGAGCAAAGCCCCGGTCGCAGCACCGCTGGTCATCGACAATGACAATCTCGCCCAGGTCATGGACGAAGTCGAAACTCACCGTTTAAGCCTTGAGCCACAGGCTCCCAAGAAAACGCGCGGTCCAGAATTCGCGCTTTCCTCGCCTGACGGTGACTGCAGCCTTTCTTTCACCGCTGCCACTGCGTCGTCATCCGACCCGCCTTTCGTGTCAGAAGACCTGCCGCCCGCCGAGTTGGCCAAACTCGAGGGGCCGGCAACCATTGAGGGCGATAGCCTCGAAGTCTCGATGTACAACGGCAGTTCGTGGAAGTTGACGGAAGTGACCGTCGGCCTCACCCTGGTGCGCCGCCCGGTGGAGGAAGGGATCTATTTCGGCAGCGCCCGGCTGCTGCCCGCTGCCGCCGCGGAATCCGACGCCGACAAAAAGCCCTCAGACCTGACTTTGCTTTTTCATCTGAAAGGGCCGGTTGTGCCTCTCGCCACCAGCGTATTTCACGAAAAACTCGGCGCACCCCTCGCTCCCGATCAGGATTGGCACTGGGCCATTCTTGGAGCTAAAGGCATCGCGCCTGATCCATCAACCAACCCTCCGCCGGCGCCGGCAATAATCAGGCACCGGTTCCCTGTGCGCCTCAGTGCCCCCTGTGGTTAAATCACTCCGGGCACATTTCCTATGCCTTCCCGCATCCGCATCGGTACCGCCGGCTGGAGTTACAAAGACTGGGAAGGAATTTTTTATCCGCCCGGCATGAGGATGCGAAAACAACATCCGCTGGAATTGGTTGCCCGCTGCTTCGATGTGGTCGAGATCAACACTTCTTTCTACGGACACATCAAGCCGGAGCTGGCGAAATTGTGGGCGCGCAAAGTAGCCGCGGTGAATCCCGACTTCATCTTCACTGCCAAACTGCATCGCTCTTTCACCCATTCGCCCATCGCCGTCATGGAGCCGACCTCGGCCGCCACCATCCGCCCCAGCGACGAAGACGAACGCCTCGCCCGCCAGGGCCTCGATGCCCTTGCCTCCATCGGTAAATTCGGCGCGCTGTTGATCCAGTTTCCGGTATCGTTCAAGAATACTTCGCTCAATCGCGAATATCTCGAAAGCCTGCTCCGCCAGTTCATCGAGTATCCTCGCGTCGTCGAAGTGCGCCACTCTAGTTGGGACAATCCTGAAACCCTCGCCTACTTCACCCGCAAGAACGTCGCCTTCTGCAATATCGACCAGCCGCTGATCGGCCGCTCCCTCGAAGCGACCGAATATGTGACCTCGCCCGTCGGCTACGTCCGCCTGCACGGACGCAACTACGATATGTGGTTCGAAGCCGAGCGCGGCGAAGACCGCTACAACTATCTCTATAACGAAACTGAACTGGTCGGGATGGAAAGAGAAGATCGAACACATCGCAGAGAAAGCCGAAGTCACCTACGTGATCGCCAACAATCATTTTCAGGGCAAAGCCGGAGTCAATGCCCTCCAGCTCAAATACATGCTCAGCGGCCAGCGCGTGCGAGCGCCAGAGCCGCTGTTAGAGCACTATCCGGAACTGAAGAGCATCGCCGATCCTATCCGGGGCGACGGCGAGCCGGAGTTGCCGTTGTCGCTGTCGTCTTGAGATTTCCCATTGCGGGACCCCGACAAAAAATGTAGGCGCGCGCGTCCCGCGCGTGCAGTCGAGCAAAGCTCGACAGGGTTTTCTCGCCCGCACCCGAACTCCCACCACCTGTCATGCTGAGCGAAGTGATCGTCCGCAACGCGGACGATCGCGCAGTCGAAGCAACCCCTACCGATCCGCCACTGCCGAACCGCGTCAAGGCATTCTCCCCGGAGTAGCGGGTGTCGTGTGGGGCGGACACTCCTGTCCGCCGCTTTTGATCTTCTCCGTGACCGCATCTCCGTAGTGAATGATTTTTCAATCCACGTTGATCGGCGCAAATCCGCGGCGAAAGGTCCTGACCGTGGGGACCTAGCTGACTAACCCCATAAGTCATTGATTTTTATGGAATCCAAAATTGTCCGATTGAATCCCTTGTTGGAGTATCCTTGAATCGTGACCAAGGACCTAACCCAAATGGCGCAAAAGATGGCCCAAGCCGCCCGCGCAGGTGTCGCCATCGAGAAGAAACGGCTGCAGGAGATCATGGCTGAGCGCCAGAAGAAGTCTGCTTCGCCCTCCCGGTGAGCCCTCCGACATTGACCTTCATTGCTGGCGCCAACGGCGCTGGCAAGAACAACATTGACCCGCTGGAACTCTGAACTCTTCAAAGAAATTCCGCTCCTCGATCCCGACGCCATCGCGAACACACTTCAAACCAGGGCATCGGCGATGGTTCCCATGGCGGCAGCACGGCACGTCCTCAAATCCGCACAAGAACATCTGGAGACCGCACAGAGTTTCGCAGTGGAGACTACGCTAGCGGGAAAGAACTATCTTCAGATGATGCTGGATGCGAGAAACCGTGGTTTTGAGCTTGTGCTGGTCTACATCGGAACAGAGAGCGTCGAAATCAACCTGGCTCGAATTAGAAACCGGGTTCTGGCGGGAGGTCACGATGTTCCTGAGAACGACGTTCGGCGACGTTACTGGCGCAGTCTTGCAAATCTTCCAATCGCCATAGAGCGTGCAGATCACACCATCCTCTTTGATAACTCCACAGAAGACGGCTATCGCCTCATAGCGATCTTGAGCACCACCGGGGATCAGTGGTTTGAGGCAAAGCCACCCTGGCTGAGGCCTACAACGTGACCGCGTGGGGCGGGCACTCTAAGAATTAGGGTCACTTCCGTCCGTCCCGCATTTCCGTCCGGTTTCGACTTCGTTCACCAAACAAAAGCCCCGCCCAAGCGGAGCTTGAACGGGGCACCCTCAAGAGTAAATTAGAGGCTTAGGCCGGGCCAGCCCCCTATGGAATGAGCGGAGTGTGGATAACGGGAGAAAGGTGGAGGGTGAGCGGGGTGTGGGTAGTGAGAGATGTGGGTGCCCCGCTCCTTGCGCTTTTTGCAAGGGGCGGGCGCAGCATCAATCACCTCGCGTTAAGGGGCGGGCGCTGCGTCGATTCGCCTCGCATTAAGGGGTGGGCCCACCCGCCGCGAAGTCAGACATCCCAGGAATCACAGCGCTTACGGAGTCCCACGCCTTTTTCGCTTTGACTTTGATGGGACACGGATCGAGGCTGTTTCCGCCGCTCGTAGTCCACCAACCCGTCTCATTGGATTCAGAAGACCCGCCGTCCGCGAACACTCGCGATATCACGGACTCAGCCGGAACTCGCCAGTTCTTGTAAAAACGGATGCCAGCATCCCTGGCTGCGTTGTTCACCGTAACATGGGCGGCGCGGAGCACGGGCGCTGGTGCCTGCACTGGCCGAATGCCGGTAGATCGATTGTAGCGCATTAGCCGCCTCCCGCTTGCGAAGCGCGACTTTTGCTTCCAGAAGAATGCAGGGGACAGGGAGCGCCTTTACTATCCCAATCGTGGCTGCTTGCATACTTGCATCGGGACAGGATTCCTCCTCGATTCGCCGAATGCTCTCGAAGGAGACATCGGTTCCAGTACGGGTGGGGAGGTCTCGAAAGAAACCTACATCACCAGCGATAACATCCATCAGAATCTCTTCGGCATCCCGAACCGCAGCGGTGCAATGAGTACGACGGAAGACCAAACGCATTTGGGTCGTCAGCGTCAGAAGGTGTGCAAGCTCGTGCCATTTTGAGAAGTAGCTTCTATAGACTTTTTCGCCCCTGGAATTTCGATGACCGAGACAAACTGTCGCTCCCACTCCCCACGTCGAACTCGCCTGATAGTGATCGCGTAGTCGCCAACTCCAGAGAGTTCCTCCTCCAGGTTGGCAAATGCCATTTCCCCCTTACCAACATACCTCAGCCGTATCTGACGCAGGTCGTCGTCGGAGTGGATTTCTTCGAACTTGGTCTCCACTTCCGCTGCAGTTGCCCGCCAGCAGTTCGTTGAGCCCGGTACAGCGGAACTTCTTTGAGATCCCCCTGACACGGGTCGCTACGAACTGCAAGATGCTGCGGGGTCGGTGACTCCGAGTTCGGGAGCCCCAAGTCTGCGGCCAAGGTCCAAATCTGTGGTTTGCTGTCTATGCGATCACTCATCCGTAGACTCTCCTGACTACGTTCTTCAGAGCCCCATGCAAATCCTTCCAGTCCTTGACAGCCATAGTCCCCTTGAAACGGTTGCTGCGACGGGCTACGACTGAGTGTAAGCCTTAGAGATACCCAGCGTTTCCGGATAACTCAGATGCAATTCTTCGGCGGCCTCGGAAAGAGCGGAGGGAATCATCACCGCTTTCTTCTCTCCCGGTTGACTGCCCTCACCAGTGGCCAAAAACGCAACGGATGCGCCCAGCGCGTTCGCGACCCTCAGAAGAAGGTGCTCAGGCTTTATGTTCTTTCCGGCGTTTCTCAACCTCGCTCAAGAAGCTGCGGCTGATCTTCGCCTCATCTGCAAGCTTTTCTTGGTCTCTCGATCCGTTTGCTTCCCGCACCAGCTCTATGCGCTCGCCGACCGTTGCCATTCTTCTTATTCCCCGAGTTTGAAGGTCCTAACCCTGAAATTTACCATTGCACGAACAAGCTCGCAACTGCCGACTTGACACCGACCCTTCGTGTGTCGTTATAATGAATTAGTTCGTAATACAAAATACGAGGAGGCGTACAGCGATGGCAGACGTGCAAGTAACCTGCATCAGCAAACCACACCCGCAAAGCCCGCATGAGCACATCACGCACTTGGGGAACCCAGGTGCCGGATGGAAATGGACACGGGAGGACGTTATCCGCAGCATCGACGCAGGTACGAACACCTTCTTCGTCCTTGACCCGTACACGGGGGAAGCGCTCAAACGTCGGGGGTAGTGCGCCCCGCAGGGCGGGATCCATACGTGAGGACGCACGCAGACGGCGACTGGAACGACAACCTGCTGTCCTCTGAATCAATGCACCCTATAACGACTGGAGAATAGAAAATGATGGAAAATCACGAGCACCACGTCCGTATCCACATCGACCAGAAACCGTACGAATCGCCGAATCCCACCACGGGAGCGGCCCTGTACGGACTGGCAACGTTCCCGCCGGCCTCGAACTCTCTATCGGGAGGTCACCGGTGACCGCGAGGACACCGACCTATCCAGAATTATCCGGAGAAAGTGCACCTGAAGTAGGACGAGCACTTTCACAGCGGTCCACCCAAGACCTACACGATCTACGTAAAAATGGTCAGAAGAAGGTAGTTGCAACCAAGACCGTAACGTTTGATCAGATTGTGAAGCTTGCGTATCCAACACCACCGACCGGCACCAACATTTTGTACACCATCTCTAACCAGGACGGCCCACCCGCCAACCCGCAAGGCTCGTTGAAGGAAGGCATGCCAAGCGAAGAACGGGATGATCTTCAATGTCACAGCAACCGATAGGTCGTAGCGCAGATCTTAAGAAGCTCCGGACCAAGGGTACGACCTAGAAATCCGCTCCGGCTTGCTAGTCAAGCCACCCTCAACGTGACGCGTGTGTAAGGAGGTGAAGCGCGGAACGCTGGTGATGAAATTGGTACTAGCAAACAACGAAACATCGCGTCCCGACGA
>CAWJTC010000003.1:0-653138 GCA_963845725.1 uncultured Acidobacteriota bacterium | reverse complement strand
TGATCCGAGTGGCAGCTATAGCGGCATCGCATATTCGGCGGACGGCAAGCACCTGGTGTTCAGCCAGGATAGTAGCAAAGTCACCGTCACCAACGTGAACGCACAGGGCTTGCTGGAAGACGACGCCCAGATCAGCGTTCCGCGCGAACAATTCCTTCATCACCTGCTTTCCGAACAGCCCTCCGGGATCTTATGACATACCCTGTGGCACGTTCTACACCCCGAGCACCTCTTATCCCGGCGGCGTCGCCATCTCACAGGATGGCAGCAGCGCCTACGCCTTGCTAAACCAGAACGATACGCTCAGCCAGATTAATCTGAACACGAATCAGCAAGGTACGCAGATTCGCGTCGGCAACGCCCCACACAGCATCGTGATCAGCAGCAACGGCACGACCGCCTACATCAGCAATGAGGGCGGCCGGGCCGCCACGCAGTCGGACTTCCAAATCTACTCCGCCGGCACTGAAATCGTCGCCGACCCGGTGGTCGGCGCCGCGATCACCGGTACCGTGTCTGTGGTTGATCTGCCCACCATGACGGTCACCGCGAACATTTCGACGGGTCTGCACCCGACCGGAATGGCGTTCTACGGACGGTACCTGTTGGTCGCCAATACCTATAGCGACACCATCTCGGTTATCAACACGGCAACCAATGTGGTGGTGCGGACGATCAGCCTTGGACTGCCGATCGGCGTGCCCGGCGCAGGCCAACCGGCCTATGGCGCCGCGCCGAACTCGATCGCCGTCGATGCCAAGAGAGGCATTGCCTATGTGGCCCTTTACAATGCCAACTCGATCGCGGTGGTCAACCTCAACAACGGCGCGAACGAGCCCGTCCTGGGCTTGATCCCGGTGGCCTATGCGCCGAGCTCGGTGGTGCTGGACGCGGCTCAAGACGCGCTCATCGTTGCCAACGACAAGGGCATCGGCTCGCGTGATTCGTTCGAGTGCGACTACGGCGTCTGCGGCTACAACACTCACCAGGACAATGGCACTGTCAGCATCGTGCCCGTGCCCAATAGCGAGACCCTGCAGGCCATGACCAAGCAGGTTTTCCAGTACAACCACTGGAATCTGATCGAAAATATCCAGTCTGCCTCCGGCGGCAATCCGAGAACCAAACCGGTCGCAATTCCCGCCAAGATCGGCGATCCCTCGCTCATCAAGCACGTATTCCTGATCATCCGTGAAAACCGCACCTATGATCAGATGCTGGGCGATGTGGCCGCCGGCAATGGCGACGCTTCTTTGGCAGTGTTCGGCTTCAGTCCCCCGAATTACCTGGACACGCCGAACGTGCACAACCTGGTGACACGCTTCCCGCTCCTGGACAATTTCTACAACCCCAGTCGCCAGTCGGCGGATGGTCATCAGTGGATCCAAGAGGGCATGGCACCCTACGCCGACGATATCCAGTCGCCTGACTGGGTCCGCAGCTATCCCGGCGGGAACGCCGGCGATGCACTCGCTTATCAAAACAAGGGCTTCCTATTCTCGGAAGCCGCGGCCGCGGGTCTGCCGGTAAAGATCTACGGCGAATACGTCGAGTACGATACCTTCCTAGCAGCCGGGCGGATCGACCCAGGAGCCGAGTTGGAGCCAATTTTACGCCGACTCGCAGTGCTTCGAGGGAGGGCCTGATTGCGGACCGCCTGGAACCCAGGGCGAGACCACGCTGTACTATCAGAACACGGTGCAGGCACACTCCTCTGTACCGGCCGTGTACAACCACCTGATTACGAACTTCCCGCAATTCGACCTGGGCATCCCCGATCAGTTCCGTGTCGATTTGTGGTCGCAGGATTTCAACAATGACGTCAATGCCGGTACGGTGCCCGCGTTGAGCATCCTGTGGATCATGGATGACCACACCGGCGGCCCGCCGACGCCGGACGCCGAACAGGCCGATAACGACCTGGCGGTTGGGCGCATTATCGACGACATCACCAACAGCAGCGTGTGGTCCACCTCCGCCATCTTCATGGAGGAGGACGACGCGCAGAACGGCGTGGACCACGTCGACGGTCATCGCAGCCCAGGCTATATCATCAGCCCATACGCCGTGCAGTACGGCCCCACCGACCACACTTACTACACGCAGGTCAACATGACGCGGACGATCGAGCAAATCCTCGGCCTGCCACCCATGAACCAGTTCGATCTCGTGGCGTCGCCCATGAGGCCGGATTTCACCAACAGTCCGCCCACGGAGAACTTCCAGCCATGGGAGTATGTGGCGAACCAAGTCCCGCTGAACCAGGGTGTTGGGGCGAACAACGACAACCCAAAGGACAACCGCAAGGTCAAAGCCCTGAGGGCGGCTTGGATGCAGAAGAAGGCGCAGGTTTTCGCTGGCAAACTGACCAAGCCCGACTCGGAGGACCCGGACACGGTCAACCATTTCAACTGGTACATGTCCACCGGGTTTACGCGGCCCTATCCCGGCGAGGGCACGGTTCGGCCCCCGAGCGATTTCAACAGACCGGCACCTACCAAGGTTGACGACGACGACTAGAAACACGTTTCTACTGCAACGGCCCTCTCCCCGATTACCGGGGAGAGGGTCTTTTTGTTCGCTCCCAACTAAAGGCCCCGTTGTGACGCACAATTTATCTGAGCGCCACCCCTGATTGTAGTGAGTGTATTGAGAGCAGCGATTTATTCGTCAAGAAAAATGTCCGTCCCGATCCAGGCTGCGGCTAGCGATTTGAGATTGTTCTTGTAGGTCCGTGTAACCGTATACTCTTTTCCGCCCATCGTACGAAGTCCGTATGCTCCTGCCGGCCGCGATTGGATCTGCTCAACAAACGAACGGTTCACGAGTACGGATCGATGAATCCGAATAAAACCGAATGGCTTGAGTATCTCTGCCATGAGGGAGATGGACTCCCGCAAAGAATACGAGTCAGATCGATACTGCAGTGACACATAGTTGCCTTCGGCCTCAACGGCAACGAGATCAGCGGGATCGATGAAAACGATTTTCCCGTTGGCTTTGATCGCGATTTTAATGGACTGCTGCTGTGAAAACCTTCGTGGCCGCGGCAGCGCCCCCTCCAACCCCGAGACGCATTCCTCCGCAGTTCGTCGAAATGCGGCATCTAAGGCCCTTTTGATTCGATCTGTGTTGGATGGTTTAAGGACGTGATCGGTGGCACATTTTTCGCCAGCAGCGGTGGTGGGTTCATCGCGCGCAGGCGCAGAAGCGACTATGGACATCCGGTCGTCGCTTTCTTCCAGCCGGTCTTGAAGCGGAAGGCGGGAACCCTCGGGCGTGCGGGTGTCAGGACTTGAAACCTCGTCGGAGGACATCCCCAACTTATGAGGGGCTGCAATCGCGTCGTTGGCGGATTCGCATTCTTCCCCATCGCTGCTTGTCGCCAAAATGCTTGCCAATGCGGGTTGCTCCAGACTTCCCGACATCGCGAGCGCGGCATACCCTTTGTACTCATGCTGCTTCAGGTCAAAATCTTGCCGACCGAGGTAGTACATCTTGATGATGTCTTTTTGGGTCACCGCTAGTTCTCCTTTCTCCGAGTGTCGATACCATTCCCACGTGCGACCACCTGATCAAAGAACTTCCGAATATCAGCGAGCAGAAGATCGGGCTGTTCGAGGGCTGCGAAGTGTCCGCCCTTCGGCATCTCTGTTCTTTGCACTACGTTGTAAGTCCGGGTAATCCAGCTAAACGGACACGCATATACCTCCTTCGGAAAATCCGCGTACGCTACCGGAGTCTCCAGCCGTGGCAGTGGCGCCGTTTCTCCGCCAGCGAGTCGATGCTCACGATAAATTCGCATGGCGGAGCCTACCGTACCGGTCACCCAGTAAAGTGTGACATCGGTCAGAAATGTGTCTCGGTTCACCGCCGTAAGAAAATCGCCGTTATTGTCAGTAAGCTGTTGAAATCTGCTTATCATCCAAGCCAACCACCCGACCGGTGAGTCCGTCAGGGCATAGGCAAGAGTCTGCGGCTCAGCGGCCTGAATCCTGTAAAAGCTGCTTTCTTCGCGGTCAAACCACGAAAACCGTCTCCTTTCCGAATCGCTCATTTGGGCAATTGCTTTCGGGTTCGGCGGGTCCGCGTCAAGAAGGTTGAGATGAAGCCCGATCACGTGCGCGGGTGCGTCGTAAGCCATGTCGCGGGCTATTAACGAACCCCAGTCGCCGCCCTGGATCCCGTACTTGGAATAGCCCAAACGATCCATCAGAACCACCAGAGCCTTCGCCATGCGCTGTGGATCCCAGCCCCGAGTAGTGGTTGGTCCGGAAAATCCAAATCCCGGAAGGGAGGGGATGACAACGTTAAACGCCGGGGTAGTGCTATTCTTTGGCCGCGTAAGCGGGTCGATCAGCGCGAGAAATTCAACAATCGACCCCGGCCAGCCGTGAATCAACAGCAAGGGTATCGCGTCGGGGCGGGGCGAGCGCTGATGGATAAAATAAATCTGCTGTCCATCAATTTCCGTGGTGAACTGGTCAAAACGGTTGATCTTGGCTTCTTGCGCACGCCAGTCATAGCCGTTTTGCCAATACTCCGCAAGTTCCCTGACCTTCTGGATGTCGGCGCCGTACTCCCAGGTCGTGCCCGGAAGTTGATCGGGCCATCTGGTCTCCGCCAGACGGCGCCGAAGATCAATCAGAACGCTGTCTGGAACATGCATTTTGAACGGGTGGACGGTGGCAGGCCCCGGCTTTGCCGGCGATTGCGATTGTCCGAGCGCAGTTGACGGGAACAAAAGCAACGCGGCCAGCAGAAGCGTCCCCCACTGCAAGACTGCTCTTTCCGCACTCTCGAACCCAGTTCTCATGATGCTCTCACACTCCAGTGTTGACCGAACCAATGAGGAACAAATTGGATACGCCCCCCGCATCTCTCTCCATGCGGAGTCCTACATTGGGGCCGCTGTTCCATCCGACCACACGCCAGTGCCCATCAGGAACATATCGATCGGTTCCGGGTTGCCTTTGTACGTTGGGGCCAGTAAGAGCGGAGATCCCGGGAACGGTTCCGACATATTATTTGAGGAGTCCACCACATTTGCGCCCCATACCGTACCGAGTGGCGTGTAAAACATAAGGTGGGCCATATTGTGGCCGCCCTTATCAGTCAGGTACGCATCCTTGGACATCATGTAGCTCATCGCGCCAGCTTCAAGCGCCGGCAGTTCCTTTTTTTCAATCGCGGCCCTGACGCTCTCCTTGACTTCTTCTTTCGATTTTCCCGCCAATACCAATTTTGTCCTCATTAGCGTGATCGGCAGCACCGTCCGAGCCGCGGGCGGGTTGTAGCAAATCGGACTTCGATTCTTAGGGTTCCAAAACTCGGGACTGTCGAATGGATTCATCCACGCGCGTTCTACCATGCAGACAAAGCCGTTCTTGCCTTCGACTGCGCTTTCATAACCGTGGCTTCCGAGAACCAGAACCTGGGCGTCGCGGGAAATCGACGGGGGAGCCGCGCTCCGTGCCAGGGCAATCTCTGCGTTTCGATCCGCCATCAGGTACTGATCCAGCGGGGCCATGCTGGGATACGGGGTCTTGGCATCCGCCGCTTGCGCTTGCGCCGCGCCCAGCGCAAGGGCCAGCGCAACGAGTCCCAACGCAATCATCTTGACCGTCTTTCGTCTCATTTGGTTCTCTCCCTGCATCCTTGTGATGCAGATTTGAAGTCCGAAGTGAAGTCGCCACCGACGTTTCTATCGGTAAATCGAACGGCCGGGCGCCAAATCGACACCCCAGCCAGGAAAATATCTACAATCAGGTCTCATCGCCATGGCCGGAATGCAGCATTCTGGGCAAAATCGAGGGTTTCCCGGCTCGTTGCTGAAAAATCTATAACACAACTGGTTAGTATATGCAACTGGTTGTATAATGTTTGAGGTGCCAGGAATGCCAGGTCGGAATGGAGGCAGAGTGCGCAAGGATCACAGGTCGGGGTGCGTTATCAACCAAATGGTCGAAATGTTTGGCGATAAATGGAGCCTACTCGTCATTCGCGACATCATTTTCGTGAACCGACGGCACTTTCGCGAACTCCTGACCAAGTCACTGGAGGGGATTGCGTCCAATATTCTGGCCGATCGTCTTCAAAGGCTGGTCGAGCAAGGGATTATCGTCAAATCGGATGACACCAGCCATAAACAGAAATTCATTTACAGTCTTACGGAAAAAGGTATCGGACTGCTTCCTCTCCTGATGGAGATGGTTGCATGGGGCCACAAGTATTTGCCGGACTCCAGGCTGAGGGGTCTGGCTCAGGTCCTGGAAGAAGGAGGTCCTAAGCTGTGGGCGGAATTTATGGCCGAACTTCGCGAAACACATCTTGGAGCGTCAAACGCAAGAAAAAGGGTGCGGCGCCCGACGAAATCTCCGCGTATTTCTGCAATGCAGAAGCTTCACGCGGCATACGAATCGGCACCGGCTAAGAGAAAATCGTAGCGAGTGAGAATCAGAGTTGCGACTCAATCCCAGCCGCGGACCGCAATCCCATTGCTAGCCATTTCAAACGACGGCAAAAGAGGCTATACCGGATCCTCCTCTGTCGCTACGGTATTACGTAGAAGATCACTTTTGTGCGGCCACAAGGTACACAAACATACAAAGCAGTTACGGATTGAACGCGGACCGGTAATAGAAAGTGCATATGGTGATGTGGGGTTTGTGGCTGAGTCGGTCGCGCGATATGTTTTCTTGAATTTCGTTGCCCGCGCAAATGGTAACCTCACAAATGCGCATTTCTTTCCTTGTATCGCTCGCCAC
Source organism: uncultured Acidobacteriota bacterium (assembly GCA_963845725.1). Lineage (GTDB taxonomy): Bacteria > Acidobacteriota > Terriglobia > Terriglobales > Acidobacteriaceae > JABCZH01. The sequence continues at coordinate 646,371 of CAWJTC010000003.1, read as the reverse complement.
ACGGCGAGATGACTTCGTAGTCATTGTCGACATTATCGTGGAATAGCCTTCAACCTTCCTTCCAACGGCACGTCGCTTGCATGCTTCCGCTGCGGGAAACGATAGTTGTTGCCGGAACGCTCTGAGTTTTATGCAGCCGCGCGGGGTTCTCCCCTTGGCTCGCTTGCTTTCCGCCCAACACTGTTTGCTCCCCATTCTTGTTCAGGAGGAAGCCAAAATGTCGCTCAAGCGGCTATTTCTCGTTGCACTGGTTTTCGCCGTCGTGCTCATTATGTGTACATCGGTGATCGCCCAGACGACTGTTTCCCAAGGCAGTATTCAGGGAACCATTACCGACCCGTCGGGTGCCGTAATTGGTGGCGCCAAGATCACTATCACTCACAAAGAGACCGGTCAGGTCATCACTACGACTTCGACAAATTCCGGCACGTTCAACTCCGGTGGGTTGATTCCCGGCGACTACGTTTTGCGAGTGGAAGCCAAGGGCTTCCGCACGGCAGAGAAGAATTACGCCGTGCAAGTGGGAGTGACCTCCTCTGGAAACATCAAGCTGGAACTCGGTGAAGCCAGCCAGGTGATCGAAGTGCAGGCGAACACGATTCAGGTGAACACCGAGCAATCGACGGTGCAAGGCGTACTGACGGCCGACCAGATTGACAAGCTGCCGGTCGATGGCCGCAACTTCCTAGACCTCGCGCAGCTCGAACCGGGCGTGCAGATTCAAGACGGCCAGACCTTCGATCCGACCAAGGCCGGCTATTCTTCGATTTCGATCAACGGCGTGTTCGGGCGTACTCCGCGTATCGAACTGGACGGCGTCGACATCAGCGATGAGACCGTCGGCACGACCACACAGAACGTCGGCATGAGTTCGATTCAGGAATTCAACATCAGCCGGTCGAACCTTGATCTTTCGACCGAGCTTACGTCAGCTGGCGCGGTGAACGTGACCACGCGATCTGGGAGCAACGACATTCACGGCCAGGCGTTCTTCAACTTCCGCGGCCGCGACGCCGGTACCGCGTCGTTCCCTGGTGGCCAGGTCGGCTATTACCAACGAAATAACTTCGGCGGCCGTGTCGGCGGACCAGTCATTAAGGACAAGTTGTTCTTTTTCCTTGACGGCGAGCGTATGAAGCAGGACGGATTGCTGCCCCTGGTGATCCCGGCCCCGTTCAGCCAACTCACCGGCGGATTCCTTTCGCCCTTCCGCGACAGCGAAGTCACCGGCAAGTTGGATTGGCAGGCCACTAAGAACATTCACGCGTTCTACCGTTTTACCTACAACTGGAACAAGTCGGAAGCTAACTTCGGCTACGCCTACCAAGTCTACTCAAACCGTGACAACACTCCTTCGCACGCGGCTGGCGTGGACATCAGCCAAGGGTCGTGGTCGCACAGCTTCCGCTTCGGTTATTTGAAATTCCACAATCTGATCGGTGACGCCACCCAGGGAGCGAGCTTCTTCAACCCGATACCCAACGCCGAAATCCTTGTGGCTGACCTCGGCGATCTTCAGTTGTCGGGTCCGAATTTATTGGCTCCGCAACAAACCTTTCAGACCAATAAGCAGATCAAGTATGACGGCAGCAAAGTCTATGGTTCGCATATTCTCCGCTTTGGTATCGGTCTCAACGACATCAATGGTGGCGGATTCGCAAGTTTCTTCGGAATCGCACCTCTGGATGTAACCGTGTCCACCGGGTGTACGGTCCCGGGTCAGATCACCACCTGCCCGCTCTTGCAAGGTGTTTTGGGTAATGGCCAGGGGTTCTTCACCGAAAAGCCGGCTTTTGGCTACCCAGGCGGAGGACAGCACGACGATCGCTTCCAGTTCTACTTAGGCGATTCTTGGAAATTGAAACCGAACTTTACTCTGACCTACGGCTTGCGTTACAACCGCGACACCGGCCGCTCCGACAGCGACCTGGCCTCAATTCCGTGCTCGGTGGTCGCCGCCGGACCTCTGGCGGCCGCCGCGCCCTGCAGCGGAAGCACTCCGCTCTTGGATCAGTTCGGACCTGGATTAGGCAATCGAGTCAATCAGCCCAATACCCAGTTCGGACCGCAAGTCGGCATTGCGTGGGACCCGACCAAGAAGGGCAAGACAGTCATCCGTGCAGGCGCCGGCATCTACTACGAGAACTCCATTTTCAACAACACCCTGTTTGATCGGCCAGCCAAGCTTCAGAAAGGTCTGTTCTTCCAGGAAGCGGTCCTCGGCTGCAATGGTCCGGGCAGCACTACCTTCAACATCCCGGGACAAGGCAATGTCAGCTCGATCAACGGGGTGGATCTGGGTTCGGGCGTTTGCGGCCAGCCGCTCTCCGTTGCCGGTCCGTTGTTATTTGACCTGCAGCAGGAGTTTCAAGCAGCAGTGAAGGCGCAGGGACCGACGGCGAACCCCAGCTTTGTCGGCAACAACCTGTTCATCAGCAACAGTATTCAGGGCCTGGCAGCATTCGATCCCAACTTCCGCAACGCACGTTCCTACCAGTTCAATGCCGGCATGCAGCATGAGATCTGGAAGGGTGGCGTGCTCACCGCAGATTACATCCGCAACGTCAGCACCCGCTTCATGCTGACGATTGATGAGAACCACGTCGGCGACGCGCGGTTTCTGGATGTGAATGCCGCTAATACCGCGATCGCAAACACCCTGGCAAACTGCAACGTGGCCTCGGTTGCAGCCGCGACTACTCCGGGCGCAATTTGCGCCGCCACCGGTAACCCGATCACCATCAACGACTTCGCCGGCAACGGACTCGATTCCGGTAATGTCTTTGGGGGCGGCCCGGCCAACCTGAGCGGCGCGGCTTTTGGCGGCATCAACCGCAACGTAGGCGTGGGAGCCTTCGAGATGCCGGAAGGCCGCTCCACTTACAATGCCTTGCAGATGTCTTACAAACAACAACTGGCGAATCCGATGCCTGGATTTAGCTCGATGGACCTGACCGTTGCCTACACCTTGTCGCGCTTCGTTGGCGACGGTGCCAACGACCAGTTCTTCAGCGCCACTGCAAGGGATTTCAATAACCCCAGTTACTTCACCGGCCCAACATCGCTGGATCGAACCGATGCATTCAAGTTCGGGCTGACGATGGAGGTTGCTCACCGCGGACCGCGTCTCAGTGTGATCGGCAACTTTGGCACCGCTCATCCGACGACGCTCAACTTACTGGCGGCGAACGGGGGATTATCCAACGGAGTCAACAGCACGGCGGAGATATTCCACAGCGATTTGACGGGAGACGGTACGGTGCAGGACATCTTCCCGACAGACCCTGGCCAAGCGGCCGGAAAGCCGGGGCAGTTCATGCGCTCGGTCTCTCCGACCCAACTGACCAACGTGATCAATTCCTGGAATAGCACGACTGCGGGTACCCTGACACCAGCAGGACAATCGCTGGTTGCCACCGGCCTGTTCACGACTGCGCAGTTGCAGGAGTTACAAGCGTACAAGCCGTTTCTAGCTCCCCCGCCACCGGGCGCCGTGGGCAACGGCATCTTCCGCGAGGTCAGCACCACGCTGGCTTGGCCGATTAAGCTGACGGAACGGTTTGAACATTGAACCTTCGTTCAGCGCATTCAACGTGTTCAACCTGGCAAACTTCGGTACCGAGTTCGGAGCGATGCCTTATTCGTTAACTCCGGTTGCACCTGGCAGCATAGGTAGCGCTGGCAGCGTTAACGGAACCGCATCGGGATCAACTCGCGAATCACTGCGAACTGGCACCGGTTCGGGCATCTTCTCCCTTGGCGCCCCGCGGCAAGTGGAGTGGGGTCTGAGGTTGAATTTCTAGCCGTTGCTCCCAGAGATCAGAAGCCGCGGACCACACTGGTTCGTGGCTTCTGGTCCGAATCCCCGATCGCAAGGCTTGCCGAACCGAGCCGATCGGGGGCAAGAGTGGAATAATAAACGTGTCCGTTGCCTAGCGGGCAACTGATGCTCGGGCTGAGCACGGTACGAGTTCTTGGTCTGGCAGGAGACATGATGTCGATGGCCTCAGCAGATAAATTCTATGTCGCCTCCGCCGCAGTTGCGGCCCCGAGAATGGAAATTGAGCACATCGTCAAGCTTGCTGTAGGTGAACTGCAGGTCTTAGTAGCACAGCGCGTAACGATACTTAGGCGTCTCGCTATCTTACGTCGTACGCTTTCTGGTCTAGCCGAGATGTTTGGCCATGATTTACTGCCCGAAGATGTGCGGGGCCTGATCAAGCTGCCCGCACCGAGAACTCGCGGGTCAGGGTTAACGGAAGCTTGTCGCTCCGCTCTAAGCACGTCCACACGACCCCTAACCGCTCGAGAGGTAGTCGACACAATCCGGACCAAGGATGCCAAGGCGATACAGAATCATAAGGATCCGGTTGCGTCAGTCGCGTCCATCCTGCACCGCCTGGGCTCGTACGGCGAAGCCACAACCGAGGTCAGCCAATCGGGTAGGCGCATGTGGGCCGCGGCTGAAGTCCACCGCCACAATTACGACGCAGGCAGGAGGCGATTAGCTGCTGAATCCACTCCTCCGGCACGGCAGCAAGAAACTTTCTCCGTTGAATAAGAAGAACTTCGCCTCGTGGGAACGGCCCGTCATCGAGTTTTCCCCCGGATGTTCTTGATCATCCTCCCAAGCCTAGCCGCTCGCAATTTTGACGATGGACGCTTGCGGCTGCGAATCGAAAGCTGTTGAATCGAGATGCTTTGACCGTCTCAATTGTGTCCACAGTTGAGCTCGCATTCGAGCAGCCGTTATAAACTATGCCGTCCCTCGCCACACGTCCCCATCCCCGGTCAAAACGAGGATGGAGCTAACATCCAACTTTCGCCCGCCTCGTTCCTGACCGCGCCATCCCTTCCGGTCTCTACCGCGTGCAGTCGGAAGTTGTGCCTGACCGCTCGGGACTCTTCTTCGCATGGTCCGGTCTCGAATTCGGGTTAAGATCGGACGTCAGTGAGCATCCCTGTCCGCCGGCGTTCCATCCGACCACTCGGACACCACAACCAAGAACTCGGTCACCGGCTCCGGAGCACCATTAAAGTGTGGATTCAGCAGAACCGGGGAGCCAGGCAAGTCTGCACCCCAGGTTTTAGCGTCTTTCAGGGGAACGTAAAACATGAGATGGGGAAGCCAGTGGCCGACGCGGTCGTTCAGGTACCCTTGCTTCGACAGCATATAGGCCATCCCACCAGGCTCGAGGGCCGGCAGTTCCTTTTTCTCAACCGCGGCCTTCATACTCTCATAGATTTCATCTTTCGATTTTCCAGCCAGTGCCAATTTTGCCCTCATCAAAATGATCGGAAGCACCGTCCTGGCAGCCGGCGGGTTGTAGCAATCCGGGCCGCGACCCTTAGGGTTCCAAAAGCCAGGGTTGCCCTCGAATCCGCCGTTCCATGCGCGTTCTACCACACAGACAAAACCGTTCGTGCCTTCGACCGCAGGTTCATACCCGTGGCTTCCGAGGACCATAACTGTGGCATCGTCGGAAATGGACGCCGGAGCCGCGCTCCGTGCCAAAGCAATCTCAGCATTTCGATCCGCCATCAGGTACTGGTCCAGCGGAGCCATGCTGGGGTATGGATTTTTGGCGTCCGCCGCTTGCATCTGCCGGACCGCGCCCAGCGCCAGGGCCAGCGCAAAGAATGCCCACACCGTCTTTTTGACCGTCTCTCGTTTCATTTGTTCTCTCCTTGAATCCTTATGATGCAGATTTAGAGCTCGATGTGAGCCCAATCGTGGCGTCGCCGTTCGTTTTTGTTGTTGATTATACCGACCAGTTGGTATGTATTAAGCGGAGGACATTGGCCACCGACCATTAAAGTCAGTGGCCAATGTTCTGTGCCAACAGCTAGAAGTTCAGTCTGAGACCAAACTCCACCTGACGTGGCGCGCCCAAGCGAGAACACACCTGAACCTGTGCCGGTTCGCAGCGATTCGCGAGTCGGCCCCGAGGCTGTTCCATTGACGCTACCAGCATTGCCAGTGGCGCCCGCCGGGAACGGTGTTTGGGAGTACGGGATAAATCCCAGCTCGGTTCCGAAGTTGGCCAGATTGAACACGTTGAAGGCACTAACCGAGGGCTCGATATTGAAGCGCTCCGTCAGCTTGATCGGCCAGGCCAGCGTGGTGCTGACCTCGCGGAAGATGCCGTTGCCCACGGCGCCTGGGGGCGGAGGAGCAAGGAACGGCTTGGTTGCCTGCAACTGCTGCAACTGCCCCGTCGTGAACAAGCCCGCAGCAACCAGAGACTGTCCCGCTGGGGTGAGGGCAGTTCCGGCCACCGTGCTGTTCCAGTTGTTGATCAGATTCGCTAACTGCGTCGGCGAGACCGACCGGCCGAATGCTCCGGGCTTGCCCGCTGCTTGACCGGAAGAGGTTGGGAAGATGTCAGCCACCGTCCCGTCCCCTGTGAGGTCCGATTGGAAGATAGCCCCTGGCGTCGTGATTCCATCCCCTCCACCCCCGGACGGTAGCAGTTGGATGTTGCTGGCGAAGGGCGTGGCGAAGTTGCCGATCACGCTGAACCGTGGCCCGTGATGCGCGATGTCGGCGGTAATGCCGAACTTGAACTGGTCCGTACGATCCAGTGCAGTCGGCCCAGTAAAGTAACTGGGGTTGTTGAAGTCTTGCGCGACGGGACTGAAGAATTGATCGCCGCCGCCGTCGCCGACGAAGCGTGACAGGGTGTAGGCAATCGTCATATTCATGGACGCGATGCCCGGCATCGGGTTCGCGACTTGCTGTTTGTACGACATCTGCAACGCGTTGTAAGTCGAGCGGCCTTCCGGTACCTGGAAGTAGCCGGCGCCAACATTGCGGTTGATGCCACCGAAAGCCGCACCACTGAGATTGGCGGGACCGGACCCAAGGGCATTGCCTGAATCCAGACCGTTGGTGGCGAAGTCGTGATCGGTGGTCGCTCGCCAGCCGCGACCGCGACAATCCCCGAATTCACGGCTGCCGTCAATCGCCTGGTGCAACCGCAGCTGCTCGTGGTCTTGGCGATTGCGGCCTCGGCCGCCGGCACGTCAGGAAGCGCGCGTCGCCGACGTGATTTTCGTCAATCGCTATATTGAAGCGCGTGCTGACGTTGCGAATATAATCCGCGGTAAGTACGCCGCCCTTCCAGATCTCGTGTTGCAATCCCACGTTGAACTGGTAGGAACGAGCGTTGCGGAAGTCCGGTGAGTATGCCGACAAGCCTTCCGGTTGGCTGATCTGCAGAGTTTGAGCCACGTAGCTCGGATTGGCCGTAGGTCCTTGCGCCTTCACCGCAGCTTGCCACTCTTGTTCCAGATCATAGACCAGAGGACCAGCGACCGAGAGAGGCTGTCCGCAAACCTGGGTTGCCAGGTCTTTACCGTCGATGGAGGTGACTGCGCCTCCAGGGGCCCCAGGAATCGCGAAGGAAAGCGATCCAACTCCGCCGGAGCCGCAGCCCAAACTGTTGCTCTGGAAGAACAAACCCTGGGCCAACTTGGCCGGCCGGTCAAACAGCGTGTTGTTGAAGATCGAGTTTTCGTAGTAGATTCCGGCGCCCGCCCGAATGACCGTTTTGCCCTTCTTGGTCGGATCCCAGGCAAAGCCGATCTGCGGTCCAAACTGCGTGTTGGGCTGTCTGACGGGATCGCCCAGCGGAGTTCCCTGCGAGTCCACGCCCCACTGATTCAGCAGTGGAGTGCTGCCAGTGCAAGGGGCGGCCGCTCCGAGCAAAGCCACTGAAGCCGAGCAGGGAATCGAAGCCAGATCGCTGTCAGAGCGGCCCGTGTCACGGTTGTAACGCAGGCCGTAGGTGAAGGTAAAGTTGGGCTTAATCTTCCAGGAATCACCCACATACCACTGGAAACGGTTGTCGTGCTGGCCACCCGCCGGGAAGCCGAAGGCTGATTTCTCGGTGAAGAAGCCCTGGCCGTTACCCAGATCGGCGCCCACCAGTGGGTAGTTGACCGGGTTGTTGGCTGCGCCGCTCACTGGACCCGTGGCTGCTTCAATGAAATCGAGAGGTGCGATCCCGAAAAACTTCGCGAACCCGCCGCCGTTGATATCGTTGTAGCCGATGCCATAGCGGAAGATGTGCGAGCCATACACTTTGCTGCCGTCGTACTTGATCTGCTTGTTGCTCTGGAAGGTCTGCTGCGGGGCCAGCAAGGTTGGGTCCCGACAGTTGGAGACCTTGGTCAACCACCAGGATCTCGGACGTCGGCAGCGGATTGTAGAAACTGGCGCCCTGCGTGGCGTCGCCGATGAGGTTGTGGAACTTCAGGTAGCCAAAGCGGAAGCTGTGCGACCACGATCCTTGGCTCCAGTCAACGCCCGCCGCGTCGGAAGGAGTGTTGTCCCGGTTCGAGTAGACCTGGTAGCCATACCCGAAGTTCGCTTCCGACTTGTTCCAGTTATAGGTATAGCGGTAGAAAACGTGAACGTCCTTGGTCGCCTGCCAGTCCAACTTGCCTGTGACTTCGCTGTCGCGGAAGGGTGACAGGAAACCGCCCGTGAGTTGGCTGAATGGAGCGGGCACAACGACCGGCAGGAATCCGTCCTGTTTCATGCGCTCGCCGTCGATGAAGAAGAACAACTTGTCTTTAATGATCGGACCACCGACGCGGCCGCCAAAGTTGTTGCGCTGATAGTAGTCGGTCTGCCCGCCAGGAAAGGCTGCCACACCGGAATCGCGCCCACGGAAATCGTAGAACGCCTGGCCGTGAATGTCGTTGGTGCCAGAGCGGGTAGCCACGTTGACCGCGCCCGCCGAGGTCAACTCGGTGGAGAGATCCAGGCTCGAACGGCTGATGTTGAATTCTTGAATCGAACTCAAGGCGATATTCTGGGTTGTGGTGCCGACGGTTTCGTCGCTGATGTCTAGACCATCCAGTTCGATGCGGGGATTTCGACCGGGAACGCCGTTGATCGAAATGGACGAGTAACCGGCCTTGGTCGGGTCGAATGTCTGGCCATCCTCAATCTGCACGCCGGGTTCGAGCTGAGCGAGATCGAGGAAGTTGCGGCCGTCGATGGGCAGCTTGTCGATCTGGTCCGCCGTGAGCACGCCTTGCACTGTCGCTTGTTCCGTATTGACCTGGATCGAAGAAGCCTGCACTTCGACCACCTGGCTGGATTCGCCGACCTCCAGCTTCACGTTGCCGGCAGATGTGACCGCGACCTGAACCACCACGGGAACTTCGGCTGTGCGGAAGCCCTTGGCCGCCACGCGGACGACATAGTCGCTGGGCAGCAAGACTCCCGAGCTGTAATTGCCCGCAGCCAGTGCTAGTGACGTGAACCACCTGCCCAGTCGCTTTATTGGTGATGGTGATGCTGGCTCCGCTTATGACGGCGCCAGACGGATCCGTTACCGTTCCCTGAATACTTCCCTGGGAAACCGTAGTTTGTGCGACTAGCATGGGTAGAGTCAGCAGAACCGCAGACAAGACCAGCAGACAAAGAAACAAACGCCTGAAACACATTTGCCTTCCTCCTGAGTTGAGTAAGAACCAATCATCTGTAGATCGGAAACGGCAGCCACGATCAATTGCATTCCGACAAGTGATCATTGCCGACCAACAAGAGCGAAGGCAGGCGGGGTGCCACTCTGGAAGCGGATGACGATTATGTTGCTATGGATGTCCGAAAGAGTCATGAAATCGTCTCTGTCTGGTATCTAATGACAAGGAAATGCAACCTCTGCCGGCATGCAGTCATCGTGAAGTCTGGCGGGATATTCAAAGAACCATATTTGCAGAGTCGTGTAGGCGTTTACGCGGATGTCAAGAACGACGATGCTTAGGCTTCATTCAGTGCTCTACAGACTGCAATCGTGTCGTCTTACAACATTGAGTCAGCGAATCGAACCGAACACTACGCGAAACCATAGATCGACGGCACTTTTCCATGCCCGCCACAGCTCCCAGCTGAGGCCGGTGACGTACAGGTTTCGGCTCGACACCTCCCCGCGTGATCTTGCATACTGGTTGGTATGTGTGCTGTTAGAAACAGATCTCGACGCAGGCGGGCGACCTTGCGAGATCCAGAACGCACACGCGGGCTCCTGTTGCAGGCTGCCTTCCAGGAGATACACCGCTCAGGATTTCGAAGCGCTGACCTGGATGCCATTCTGGCCAAAGCAGGCGTGACCAAAGGCGCGCTGTACTACCACTTCGACAACAAGGAAGCCCTCGGGTATGCGGTCGTGGACGAGGTCATCGCAAGTAAGGTTCACCAGAAGTGGGCGCAGCCTTTACGGAACGCCACGAACCCCATCGACGTTCTGATCCGCACTCTTCAGTCCGAATCGTTGAAAAGAGAAGACGTTCAGCGTGGCTGCTACTTGCTTAACCTGTCTCAAGAGATGTCAGGTCTTGATGAGGGATTCCGCCGAAGGACGGCAAGAGTTTATAAGGACTGGCACGACGCCATGGCGAAGGCACTGCGCGAAGGACAGAAGCGCGGGGTGGTGCGGAGTGACATAAACGCGAAGGAAACGGCTACGTTCTTCCTCGCGGCGTGGGAGGGCTACGCCGTTTTAGCGAAAAATGCGCAGGATGCACGGATGCTGCGATCCGGCCAAAGAAAGCTGAGCGACTACCTCGAGTCGCTACGGCCCGCACGAGGCCGGACGCGGGTGGCAGGCCGCAGATAGCCGCCATTCTGTTGCCTGGAAAGCCCTCCTGTAGCGTCAGTTACCAATGATCGCCCAAAAGTTTGCCAGCTTGGTGGCTTTTTAAAGGGCAGGAATCAGGCCACCGTCGCCGTAACCGACAGCCCTCGTCAGCAGTGAATCGCGGCAGGACTCCTTTCCATCGCCACTGGAGCAAGTATAACATACATACTAGTTGGTATGATCGATACAACAATCAGCTGCAATGGCCGCATCGTAAGAGTTGGGTTGCGCAACACTCTCTGCCGAATGGAGAAATGGGTGGGCGAAGCACACTCGAGGAATAGTCGGCTTTAAGGAGGCCAGGCATTTATGCGGGTGTTGATTGTCGGGGATGAGGCGTTGGCACGTAGTGCATTAGCGAATGTACTGTCGATGAGGAGCGATATCGAGGGGTTCGATTCGGCGGGTGATGCGGTCGAGGCGCTCGGCAAAATGAGCAGGACCTCATACGACGCCGTACTCCTTGACGTCAACCTGCCTGAGGTCTCAGGGCTTGAGCTCTTAGAGCGCATAAGAGGTACACATCATCAGATTCCTGCGATTGTGTTTGTCACGGCGTACCAGGCGCACGCGCTCAAGGCGTTCGAACTGCAGGCTGACGACGTTGTGCTCAAACCTTTTATCACGGGACGAATCGACAAAGCTCTGGACGTAGTTTCTCGACGCGTCGCGAATGAAAGAGCCGCAAGATTGCTTGAAATGTTGTCACAGTCGGGAGGTCTGTCTCAGCAACAATCCACAAGAATAGCGATCAAAAGCAAGGGTCGAATTCGCTTGATCGACCCAAAGGACGTGATCATGGTTCAAGCGCAGGGCAATTACGTATTACTACAGCGCGACTCAGAGTCGCACCTGCTACGAGAATCAATCTCAGTCCTGGCAGAGAAACTGCGGACCTACGGCTTCATACGGATTCACAAATCAGTACTGGTAAATTGCTCGTGTGTGGAGGAAATTTATCATCTCCAAACGGGGGTGTACGGATTGCGTTTGAAAGGTGGACGAGAGTTGACGGTGACGCGAACTTACAAGAAAAACCTCAGATCGCTCGCGGAACATTGGGTCGATCCGTTCCCAGGCTTGTGCGACGGGAAGAATGGCTCCTGTGGCTCGTCAAAACCTCGTGCAATCCCAGGATGAATGACTTGGAGACGAACCCGATAGGGCGTGATTCGGCGGGACTCTGGCCGGTGCGCAGGAATCTATGGGAAAGCCCCGCTTTTTTGGTTGTTTATACGCCGCAGATGGAATTTCTTGGAGGACTCCCCGCTCTGTCACGTCGAGGCGCCGCCGCGATGTAAAATCGAGGAGCGAAAACAACTGGGCGCGTAGCTCAAACGGATAGAGCATCGGATTTCTAATCCGAGGGTTGCAGGTTCAATTCCTGCCGCGCCTACCATTCTTTTGTGCAGCTTACGGGCGCATCCCACCAAGAGTTATTGCAAGCTGGGAGCAACTCGATTCTGTGCACCCATTCTGGAAGGATGGTCGGCAAACCTTGCTTTACCGGACTAGGTGAGGCTTGCCCGTTATCAGGCGCGACCCCGGAAGCCCCTGAATCGGACTGCGAAACAGATCATCTCTACTCGTAAAGACTCCTTTCGTGAGCGGCAATGCTTCGCTCTCGTCGTGGAACGTGGCCGAGAGGGGCAAACATAAGTCAACCTGCGGAAGCGGAGGGAGTATCATGCGGATAACTGAATGCAGTGGATGAATAAAAGAGGAGAGCAATGCCCCAGTCCATTGACTGGCCGCGGATGCGCCCGTCGCAGCCTCGCCGCCGCCGTTTCGTTCTCATTCTGGTCGTGCTTGCCGTAATCTTCTTCGGTGGTCGGGCCGCATTGTCGTACTACGTGGACGTGCTCTGGTTTAGGTCGCTCGGCTATGGGGACGTCTTTTGGAAAACACTGAGTCTTCAGTGGGAAGTCTTTACGGCTTTTGCAGCGGCCACATTTATCGTTCTGTATGGATCGTTCCTGGCCCTGAAGCGGGCACATCTCTCCGATTTGCCGGACGGTCATACGATTATCATCGGTGGACAGCAGGTGAAGCTACCGGTCGAGCCTGTTCTGCGGCTCATCGCGCTCGGTGTTTCGCTCGCCATTGCCGCTGCAACCGGCGCCGCCATGATGGCGGAGTGGACGACGCTCGCGCTCTTTTGGTACGCGCCCCGCAGTACGGCTAGCCGTCGTAGACCCGATTTTTGGCAAGCCTCTGAACTTCTTTCTCTTCACCCTACCCGCATGGCAGCTCATCCTCGGCTGGCTGCTTACGCTGGCTGTGATTACCTGTGCACTGGCCGTTCTCTTTATCCTCATCGCGGGCGGAGCGCGAGTGCTTGCCGGGCGTCTCAGCCGCCATGTTACGTTGCCTTGGCGCGGGGTCTCGATCGCGTTTGCGTTTCTGTTGCTAATCCTCGCGATGCGCGTGTACATCAGCCGGTTCGAGTTATTGCTCGAGGATCACACGATCTTCGGCGGTGTGACCTACACGGACGCGCACGTTACGCTCACCGGGATGCTCCTCATTTGCGCGGCACTGTTTCTCGGCGCGGGGATCGCGGCCGTGAACGCAGTGAGGGTGCCACGCGGGAGCTGGCTGATTGCTGCGATTGTTCCGGCCGCGGTCTGTTATCTTGCGGTTCAAGCAGTCGGCTGGTACGTGAGCAGCTTTATCGTTAAACCGAACGAACTGGTTCGCGAGAAGCCGTACATTGTCTTCAACACCAACTGGACGCGCCAGGCCTACGGATTGGATCGGGTCACGCAGCGCGAGTTTCCCGCAGATACCAGCGTCGAGGCGGCTGATGCCTCGAACAATCAGGCTACGCTTCAGAACATCCGGCTGTGGGACTGGCGCGCACTCCAGGACACGTTGCGTCAGATTCAGGAAATCCGCACGTACTACGATTTCCCCGATATCGATATTGATCGCTATGACATTGAGGGCACGACTCGCGAGGTAATGCTCGCCGGCGCGCGAGCTGAACGTCGACAAGCTCCCGGAGAGCAGCCGGAACTGGATCAACGATAAGCTGATCTACACTCACGGCTACGGCATCACGATGAATCCGGTCAATGGGTTCACTCCGGAAGGGCTGCCCACGCTCCTGTTAAGCAACATGCCGGTCTACAGCACGGTGCCCGGTCTGAACGTGACCCGCCCAGAGATTTACTTCGGCGAGATGACCAATACCGACGTCTACGTGAAGACGCGGCAGAAGGAATTCAACTACCCGCAAGGCGCCACCAACAACCTCACGTCATACGAAGGCAAGGGAGGCATTGTGCTCGGCGGTTTGCTCCGCCGCATCATGATCGCGTTCGATGAAAACGACCTCGCGAAGCTGCCGTTCAGTGATGACGTGAAGCCGGATAGCCGGCTGCTGATGCGCCGCAACATTCGCGACCGCGTCTCGGCCTTGGCGCCGTTCCTCACCTTCGATCCGGATCCCTACATCGTGCTCGGGGATGATGGGCGGCTGTCGTGGATCATGGATGGGTTCACACTTTCGGACAGCTATCCCTACTCCAGCCATTATCGTCTCGACGACAATTCCATTAACTACATGCGGAACAGCGTGAAGGTGGTCATCGACGCCTATGATGGCACGACAACATTTTACGTATTCGACACAGAGGATCCGATCATCGCAGCCTACCGCCGCATCTTTCCCAGCTTGTTCAAAGATGCGTCCACGATGCCGCCGGACCTGCGCAAACATGTGCGCTACCCCGAGTTGCTGCTTAAGCTACAGGCGGAGGTGTACGGCCTGTATCACATGACGGATCCTGAAGCCTTCTACAACCGCGAAGATCTGTGGACGATCGCTACCGAGGTCGGCATGAGCGCAGAAGGGGAACAAACAACACAAGCAGTGCAGCCCAATTTTGTGCTGATGAAACTGCCGGGCGAACATGGCGAGGAGTTCGTGGAGATTCTACCCTTCACCCCCGCTAACCGTAATAATCTGATTGGCTGGATTGCCGGGCGCAGCGATGGCACCCATTACGGTACGGCAGTGGTCTACAACTTTCCTAAAACGAAGCTGGTCGACGGACCTCTGCAAATCGAGGCGCGAATCGATCAAAACGCGCAACTTTCCGGACAATTGACGCTCTGGAATCAGCAAGGCTCGCATGTGCGGCGCGGGGCGCTGCTCGTGATTCCGATCGGAACGCGCACTTTTGTATGCGGAACCGATTTACCTGCAGGCCGAGCGAAGTCCAATGCCGGAGTTGCGTCTGGTCGTGCTCGCATTGCAAGACAAGCTCGCGTACGGCCCAACCTTCGAGTCGGCAATGGCGTCGCTCTTTGGCAGAGCGGTCTCGTCCATAACCGCCCCCTCGATGAGCGCAGGTGCTCCGGCGGAAGCTGTCGCGAGGCACACTGGCATCCTCCTTTTCGCCCCAGCCCGCAGCCGATCTCAACAGCGCTCATTGCGGAAGCCGCTAAAGATCTTGCCGATTACCAACGCCTGACGGCGGAAGGCAAACTTGGCGAAGCTGGAAAGAAGCTTGAGGAGTTGAAGCGCGCACTGGACAAGCTGAACACTCGACAAAAATAATCTCTGTAATCAAACTGCCTAGAGACCAGGGGGCTGGCCCGGCTTTGATTTTCCCACATGTGACATCTTATAAAAAAGGCTGCCCCAGCTTTGCCGGTTTTGCGAAGCTGGGTACCACCAGCCCCGACGTGCGTCGTCCCGTACAAAATGGAGAGCAGCCGCAAAGTTGGGCGGCATCGAGTGAGCATCGGCGGGTCGAAGTCCGTGGTGCCCAGCTTTCGAAAACCGCGAAAGCTGGGGCAACCTCAGTTGGGTGGCGCACGCAGCCAAGAGTCGAAGGTGGGCCAGCCCGCGAAAGCTGGGGCAGACTCATTTAGAAAGTGACAACTGCGGAAAAAGCGAAGGTGGGCCAGCCCCCAATTTTCCTCCTCCTGGATACGTCTTCAGGAAGATTTCAATAAGCTCCTTTTGCCAATAGAGTCGATGCCAATATCATGACGTTCGGATCGTTGGGCAAGGTAATGCTCTGCACAACCTTGCTCGGGTTCAAGGAAAACACGTATGCATATAGACTGAACGTTCGTTTGTCCTTGGTACCGTTGCCCTGGTTTCGGTATGGCATACCGACCGCTTCGTACTCGCGGGTGTAGTTTTGCGGAGTGTACCAATCGCTGAAGCTCTGGACAATTTGCGTGCTGCTACCGTCGGTGTAGTGGACGGTCAACATCTGGCCTATTTGGTTTCCGTTCACACCCGCAGCCAGCAACACCAGGTGAGAAAACTGGCCTGGTGGCAGCGGAATAGTTTGGCTATTCGAGGCAACGGCATCGAGTTCGTTGGCGGGACCGAAGTCGAACAGCACACCGTCAAGCACGCGCGAGCCGGTCAGCAGTTTGGCTGAGTATGAGTTTCCCAGCCCGTCGATGCCTCCGGTCGAATACTGGCTGCCATCCTGGTAGATTCCGTACACGTCGAAGTCGGAAGAAAGATCGACCTGCGTGCCGGCTCCGGTTTCGCCAATGGCGCCGCTGACGGCCAGGGTAAACGTCAGAGTCTGGACGATGCTTCCCGAAGTGCCCGTTACAGTTACAGGGAACAACCCGGTGGTCGCAGTAGAGTTGGCTGCGAACCCCATTTTTCGTTGGTCGGTTTGCCCTTCAAATCCTCCCCTGACCCCGGCTGGCAGTTTCGAAAGACTCAGCGTCACTTGGCCGTCGAATCCGTTCGAGGGCATGATGGTGATGATGGCGCCGGTCTTTCCACTCTGATTTAAGAACAGGCTGCTGGGTCCGGAAAGCGTGAAACCGCTTGCGCCCACTGCGGTATTGATCGCGGCAGCATATTGTGCCGCAAGGCCGTTGCCCACAAAATCGTCGTACAGCCACATGAATCCGCCGATAATGCCGCATTGGCTGTGCCAGCCGCTCATGATGCTTTCGACTTGGGCGGGCGAATCGTTCTTGTCCCATAAACCGGGGAACACCGGAACGCTGCCGAAATTCCAATCAACGCAGGGGCTGTTTCCCTGGCCGCCGGCATAGGCCTGGAGGTGAACGCCATCCACTGTGCCTGGCAGTTGACTGTTAATCTGCGCCACCACATTCGTCCAATAGCTGTTGTTGGTGTACGGGTCGGGCACGACGTGATAGCCCAATTGCCCGAGCATGACTCCAAACGCAATTGTCGTGGGAGAGTTATAGCTGTTCTCATCGTCGAAATCGATCGCATCCAGAGCTGGGATGGCGGCCTTCAGAGCCTGAAAGTCCTGATAAAGGATGCTGCTAGGGCCGGTTCCCTGTGCTTGAATGAGGGCGGTGATGTCCTGCCAGTCTCCAACGTTCGACGAGCCGACGCTGAACGTCACTCTCTTGACCGTACCTTGCTTCAACTTCGCCATATTTCCGGGAAAATCGGGATGGGTCTCATTGCCGATATAAACCCCGTTCGAGGTCAGAGGAAACTCTCCATTAAAGTTTAAATCTCCAGTGCTATTGACTTCGACGCTCCACACGATGGCCTCGGTGAAGCCGGAATTCTCGATTTCCGCGATGTTGGGAGCCGCGTTCTTATAAAACGGGCCGCCACCAAAGATTCCCGTATATCCGGTCTGAGCGAAGGCAGTGGTGGAGAAAGCAACCACCAGAAACAAGCAAGAAATAGTAATCGTGGCGCGAACCAACCTCCGCGCAGCGGGACTTGCGAACCGAATTTTCACTGAATATTCCACCTGGTCTCCTCACTCGGCATTCGGTCAGATGATCAAAACCACTGGGTCGATCTCTTCTTCCTGCCATCAACAAAATTAATATGACTCACAAAGCCGTCGGCGATTATACACCGTTCCGGCCGGCACATCGAGCGGAACGCGGCAGCCTTGAACCCTCCAAAAGCCATGCGGGACAAGGAAAGCAGGCAAACAAGCAGCGAGATCAACGTCCGGCAAAATGAATGCAGCAACCCGAACCTCCGCCGCAAGGACGAACTTCAACAATCCAGGGATCGATACTAAGTCGGTGCCTAATCCCTTCATCACCAATTATCATTCAATCCATCGACCGTACGGTTGCTGCCGCCAGGTGGTATCCTGCTCAGACGCAAGCGGCAACTGGAGGCGTTCGGGTCGCCGTGATTCTGTCGGTGGCCGCGGGGCGCCCATGAATGAGCGTGGCGCAAAAGATGAGTACCATGGCCGTTGACGAACGATTCCTGAAAAGTGCGCAGGCTTATGCAGCCTATCTTGAGACACCTGAGGGCCGGTTGCGTTCCGACTTGGCATTTGCCAACCTCCAGGATTTCATTCCCCCCGGCGCCAAGACTTCGTTGTCCGCACTTGATCTTGGGTGCGGACCGGGAACCACGGCTATTCGCCTGGCGCGACTGGGCATCCGCGTCACGCTGCTGGATTCTTCTGCTGCCATGCTGGATATCGCGGGGCGGGCTACACGGGAGGCAGGGCTTACGGACAAAGTCGTATTGCAACAGGGTGACGCCGCACAATTGGCAAACTTGTTCCGCGCTCGCTCGTTCGATGTAATTGTTTGCCACAACATCCTGGAATATTGCGACGATCCGAGTGCTGTGTTGCGTGATGTGGCTGGCGCCTTGCGAGATTCCTCGGCGATATTGTCAGTGCTTGTGCGGAACCGGGCCGGCGAAGTATTCAAGGCTGCTATCCAAGCCGGCGATTTGGCGGCAGCGGAAGGCAACCTAACCGCCGAGTGGGGACAAGAATCTTTGTATGGAGGCAGGGTGCGACTATTTACACCAGATAGCTTGCGATCCATGTTGACCAGGGCTTCGCTGGCCGCGTTTGCGGAGCGAGGTGTACGCGTGCTTGCAGACTACCTGCCGCCACGGATTTCTCGCAGGGAAGAATACGAACGGATTTTCGAATTGGAGCGAAAGCTTGGCGCCCTGCCGGAATTTTCGGCTGTCGCCCGCTACACCCAATGCTTCGCGCGCTTGCCCTGATTGATGGTGGAGAATGGGACAATGAATAACGTCACCGGCAAGTCTTCACCCGCCACGTCCGGCCCGAAGGCGACCGGTGCTGCGATTTCGCTCGGCCTCGGGCTCACCAACGAGTGTAATCTCGCCTGCTCTTTCTGCTACCGTGATCCAACCCGCACCGATCGCCTCTCTCTCGATCAGGTGAAGTCCGTCATGGAACGATTGCCCATACGTTCAGTGAATCTCGGCACCGGCGAAAACGGCATGCATCCAGAGTTTAGAGCGATATTGGCCTACCTTCGAACGCGACCCGTCAAGATCACCCTCACTTCCAACGGCCACAGCGTCGCTGTCGTGGAAGACGACGAGTTGCGCGCCTTTCACGATGTTGAGTTTTCTCTCGATTACCCAACCCAAACCGAACAGGACGCACAGCGCGGAGCCGGCAACTGGGAGTTGATACAGCAGCAGGCAGAGCGTTGCGGAAAGCTCGGCGTTCCGCTAACCATTATCGCCGTGATGATGAAGGCGAATTACTTGCGTCTGGCGGAGGTCGCACGAGTCGCCAAACGGTTTGACGCTCCCCTGCGTGTGAATGTGTACCAGGCGGTGCGATCGGACATCTATGCGTTGTCCTATGAGGAGTATTGGGAGGGGTTCCGCCGTCTCTTTGGGGAGACCGACGTGATTGCAATCGGGGAACCACTAGTTCGGGCGATGGCGGGACTCCCGCCGCTCCGCGGAGGATGTGGCGTAAGCACTGTGAGGGTTACACCGCGTGCCACGACCCAGCCTTGCGTCTATTGGCCGGGATCCGGTGAGCCGCTTGCAGACTTGATCAATGTCGGCTCTGAGATTCTGAACTCGATGCCCTTCGAGCAGGCGCGTACCCTACCACGCGCTTGCGAGCCATGCGAGTTCCGCGAGACATGCCACGGTGGCTGTGCCGGACGACGTCGCTTACAGGGCGCGCTATCAGAGCCGGATTTCTACTGTCCGATTGTCCGGGGGGAGCGGCCACGGCTCGAAATACGCATGGCCGCGACCCGCGATCTGCCCAAGTTGGGCAGTTCCTGCACGACGGTGGTGATTGCCAGGTAGAGACTCATGTCGAACGATATCCCAGCGCGGCTGATTGGAAGTGTGGTGGCTAAAGATCGAAATTTCTTTCCTTCAATTCGTCGCAAGCTCCGGCTAAACCGGGGAATGTCCGTTCATTCGGACATCGTAAGCGAAGGCTTAGGTCTGAGCAAGGGACTGGTCGCTCGAACGAGCCCTTCCGATATTCACTGCGCGTTCCTCCTTTTGTCCGAGCCCGCCCGCGTCCCGCGATGCGCCTTCAGCTTGAGTGGAGAACTTCCTCTGTGCCAACGTCAGGGAAAATTTGCCCCACGGTCCTCATAGGCATAAAGAGGCGATTCGGGCGGTTCGGAATATCGATGAAGCCATAGCGCCTATAGAAAGCGCGCGCATGTTCGTCGATGGCGTCCACCACCACGGCCACGGAGGCGATGTTCCTGCTGTGCTCCAAAGCCATTTTCAGGGCCACCATGAGCAGGAGTTCCCCAACACCACGTCCCTTGAAATCCTTGTTTCTTGCTAATCGTCCGAGCAACGTCGCGGGCAGCTTGTCGTACCGGGGAAGATGCAACTGTCGAATCAATTCTGGAGGCAACTCACCCGCCTCGATCGCATACTGCGAAAGCGTGTAATAACTTGCGATCGTCTTGCCGTCGGGAGTCAGGACATAGACGGCGGCGACCCGCTTCTTGATTTCCTGGGTCGCGTGTTCCTTCAGATAGCGGTCAAGTGACTCTTGCCCGCATGAAAAAGCCGCTCGATCATGTTTTTTCTTGTCGAGCGGCTCGAATCGAAATCTGGGCTTTTCCGGGACAGGATGATCTGCCAACTACCCGATCTCCTCTTTCAATCTCCGGGCCGCCGCAATCGCCTTCTCGTTTGGCTTGGGCGGATTCAGGAGTGCCTCCACAAACAGTCGTTTTGCCTCTTCGTTCACCGTTAGGACTTCGTGCTCACGAATCGCGTTCAGGGCAGCCTGCCTCGTTGCCATTCGAATAAAATCTGAAGCGGAAGTGCCGCTTAAGCTGGCGGCCGTCTCAATCATTTCCTTCTCTTCCCGCGTAACACGAGCGTCCAAACGCTCATCCCGCATGACAGTCGCAGTCGCCATGATCCCAATCTCTCGTCCCTAATGTACGGCGTTTTGCCGCACATGTCAATACGTGCGATTAACGCCTATTATTCAATAGGTTGCGGAGATTAAATTGTGGAATTTTTATTCCCCCTATTTCGTGTCCATCCACTTATCTGAGCCCGCCAGCTTCACAGCGACATCGGTGATCGAGATGTGCAGCGGCTTGCCGTCGGCACTACCACGGTGCTCGGTTGAGATAAGCAGCGGTCCAGCTTTCTTGTAGCCAGTCCAGGTTGCCTTGACGAGGCTTGGCTTTTTGTCCCCGCCGTGATGAAAGACCAAGTATTCGACGCGGTTGTCTTTGCCGACGTAGAGGTCCCAGGTGTCACCGGGCGTGTAGCCGCCGAGTTCCGCACCATACTTCACCGAGACCAGCGTCGCGGAACCGGCCCCCGCCGGCAGTTTCTTCATGCCTTCGTCGGTCACCGTCGCGCTCGTGTCCCAATAAGCATGTAACGGGAACAGGAGCCAATAATTATCGTTGGTGAAACCGGCGTCGGTTTGCTTCTTTGTGTCGTCGTTGATTTCAGAACGCATGTAGGTGACCTTGACCGGCTTACCGTCTTTGTCCTTGCCTTCGAAGGTGACTTTGCCGGTCTTGGGCTCCCACTCCCATGTGTGAGAAAGTTTGAAGAGCCCGGTGATTTCCCCGTTCCAGGTATAGCGGATGGCGTCAATTTGTCCGAACGAATCAAGACCATACGTCTTGGCAATCTTCTCGAGAATCGGGGGACGCGTCTGCCCCCAGGAGGGAGCAGCAAGGGCAAGCACTCCGCAAAGCAGAAGACCCATCACGGTTAAACGGCGAGCATTTCTCATGGCGTTCGCTCCTCGGTGAGTTTGACGGATGCGGTATTCGGTTGGTCGAGAATTATACCGCAGACGCTTGCACACCGCATTCGCAAATGGCAGCTATGAGTCCCTGGTCACGGGCGGTCGTGTGAACCGGCGAAACCCGACAACCGCAGCGGCCGCCGCTACGGCCCCGTACTCCACCAGCATCATCCAGCCCGGAACTATCCACGGAAGACCCAGCGCGCGCAGATGCCAAACGTAGTAAGTAGGAATGATGCTGACTGTCCAGATGATGATCGGCACCATCGAGGCCGACCGCAGGAACGGCAGCAGCCACAACAAATACCACGGATATACGACAGGTGCGCACAAAAGCGTCGCTGCCAGGGGCCAGGCAAAAGCATCCGCAGACAATGTCTCGGTCTTTATTCTCATCCAGATTGCGATAAGAAGACCCACGATCACCACCAGCCCAACTACAACCTGCGGGGCCGCCAGTCGCTCGAGTATTGCAAACACTGGATCGTTGAAACGGAAACTCTGCACGTAAGTGCCGAGCGAGCCGATCGGAATCCGCCCGTGGCTGAGAAATGGAACGTATAGGAGAACGACCACACTCGCTGCCAGCGCTGCGTCTCGCACCCGAATTCGCTTCCAGTAGAGCGGCAGCAATACAATCGGCAGTAATTTCACGGCGACCGCCAGTCCAAACGCCACGGCCGCGACCCCGCGCCAGCGTCGTCCAAGCGCGGCGAAAGAAACCAAGAGCAACAGCGCGCCAACAATATCAATGTGACCGCTGCCCGCCACTTCCACCGCCAGCAGCGGGTTCCATGCAAACGCCAGAACCCAGTGCGCTCCTTGCCCGCCGCGCCGCAAGATATCGAGCAGAACCAGAATGATCGCGAAATCGCAAAGTACAAATGCTACTTTCAGCGCAAAGACAGATTCATGAATCGCGGTTACGGCCCGGAAGAAAAGCTCCGCGCCCGCTGGATATGGGCTTGGCAAATCCGGATGATTCAGCGTGCGCGTCTCAGGTGTGTGCAACGCGGCGAGCGCAGGGTCGCTGGGAATCACAACATAAGGGTTATAGCCGAGGCGCTGCACGCGGCCATCCCAAACGTAGCGGTGAATGTCGTCATCGGCGCCCGGCGGCCTCATCAGAAATGCAACATGCCACAGCGCAGCTAGGCTGAGGCCGATGACGATGACACGGCGCGGGAATGCTGGCGTGGAGAAGAGTTCACGAATGGCAAGGAGATAGGCGATGCCGGCAACAGCCAGCGGAATGAGAAAAGACGGTGCGCCCATGCTGCCGAACTTGCATGAGCAGATGGTCAGCGCCACACACAACACGGCCCCGAGTATGGACACTCTCCACGCGGGGGTTAGCTTCATTATTACAATTCTCCCGTGCCCGTCTGAGCGCTTGTCTTAGACTGTGCCGCCGCAAGCTCCCACTCTTTCAGCCAGGCCGCGGTGCGTGGCGCCCGTGCCGGAGTCAGCCGTAACTCCTCAGCGAGCCGATTCAAGTCGTCGGCGACGTCGATATCATAAAAACGATCCGCGAAACCTACGGAAAGCTCAAGAGTTCGTGCGCGCGACAGGAGCCGCTCGAGCGCGCTGCTGGTACCCATTCCGTCGCCTGCGAAAAGCGTAGGATGAGAAGCCTTGGCCCCGACAAGATAGTAGCCTCCGTCGTGCGTCGGCCCCACGACTACGTCATGTGCGGCCAGCGTTTCGAACGCGTCTTCGAGAACCGAAGGAGGCAGGTGTGGGCTGTCGCTATTGAAAGCAATGATGCGTCGTGGATGACCCTCTGCGAAGTGGGCAAACACCGAAGTCAGGCCGGCAGCAAGACCTTGGCCCTTCTGCGCAACCACACTCACTTCACTCCCTGAAAGCCGCGCAAGCTCTCTTACATCTGCGTCCGGGCACATGACGGCAACGTCCACATCGCGCAGTGAGTGCGCCAGTGTCAACGTGTCGCCCAGAAGACAGCAATAGAAATCACTGACAGCCGCAGGAGAAAGGCTGGGAGCCAGGCGGGTCTTGACCGCACCCGGCCTCGGCGCTTTCGCCATGATGACGACGACGCGGTCGCTGCCTGACGAACGCACCGCTGTTTCGCTCGAGGATTTCATAGATTGCTGGGTCAATAATGTAACAGCCTGCTGGAAATGTTGACATGTTGAGTATACTGTGGAGTAGATTCCACATCATGCAAATCGTTCAAATTGTCCTCGATAAGAAGCTGTTACACGCCGCCGACCAAGCCGCGAAGCGCACTCGACGAAACCGGTCTGCGCTGGTGCGCGACGCCCTGCGGGAGCATCTCCGTCGCTTAGAACTGCGAGCTAGTGAGGAACGCGATCGCGAGGGCTACTCGCGACAATCGCAAACCGACGCGGAAGCGCACGGTTGGGAGTCGGAGGCTACGTGGCCGCAAGAATAGCCGGAGGAAGGATAGCGCGAGGCCACATCGCCCGGGGTGAAGTTCGGCTCTACCAGTTTGCCGCGCCCGACAAGAAGCGGCCAGCCCTGGTGCTCACCCGCGACAGCGCCATCAGCTATTTATCCACGGTCACGGTTGCGCCTATCACCTCAACCATTCGCGGTGTGCCATCAGAAGTCGTTCTCTATGAGGAAGACGGCATGAAATCCCCTTGTGCAGTAAATCTGCACAACGCGGTGACTGTTTCTCAGCAGCGGTTAGGACGACGCGTGGCCCAGCTTAGTGCCACGCGAATGAATGAAGTGTGTGCCGCTCTGCGCTTCTCTTTGGGGTGCGATTCAAATTAGTCATGAGAGCGTCCCGCTTGCCCCCGAATTTCTTCGCCGAAAATAATACCTCATGATCAAGCTGAGAATGAACCACGCCGCTCCGACCGTACCTTTTATCGTACCGCTGATCTTCGATCTTCCGATGCGCGGATAATAGCTCACCGGTACCTCAACCACGCGGAATCCTCCGAGTGCGCCTTTGAGGATCATCTCAACCGCCCAGCCATAAGTGGTCTCTTCGAGAGCGAGCGCGCGCAGCACATCGGCGCGGCCAGCGCGAAAGGGGCCGAGATCAGTAATTTTCACTCCATAAAGAAGCCTGACCAGGCCGGCAGCGAGACGATTCCCAAGCACCTGATGCCAAGGCAACGCTCCAGCCGAACGCCGCCCCTGCAGGCGGGAACCGAGCACAATGTCCGCACGGCCCTCAACGATTGGCGCTAAAAGAATCGGCAGTTCAGAGGGCCGATCGCTGTAATCGCCGTCGAGGAAAACAACAACGTCAGGGCTACTCGCGGCAGCCAGTCCAGCCAAACACGCTCGCCCGTATCCGCGGCGCGGTTCCTGCACCACCCGCGCTCCCATCTTTGCGGCAATCTCGGGAGTCCCGTCGGTCGAATTGCTGTCTACAACCAGGACCTCAGTGACAATATCGGGGGGCAGATCAGCTAAAACGCGCTCAATCGACTGCGCTTCGTTGTGAGTAGGGATGATGACGGACACTCGCACGTGAATTCGGCCCAATCACCACCACGGAGAAGATGGCCAACGCCTCGCCAACCAGGCGTCAACGCCCCACGCTCGACCGGCCCGTCCGACCACGAGGCCCAGCGAGGCCAGCACGGGAACCAGCAACTCCCAAATCCACGCCGTGCCCCACTCCGACACCCAGAGGCTGCCTAGGTACAGAAACGCTACGAAGGCCGCAGGACGCGTCAGCAGTCCGATGACGAGGAGAATCCCGAGAGAGATCTCGGTTAGGGCCTGCAAAGGCGCCGCCATCGCGGCGTGACTCGCCGCCAAACCCATCACTGCCTTCCACACAGCCGGCGAGTGACTGTTCTTTATGTAATAGTTAATGAGGCCGGCGTAGCCCCCGGGAGTGTAGAGACCCTTTCCAAGATTTTCGAAGAACACCCACACCAGCATTGTGCCGATCGTGATCCGCACGATTGCCAGCCCGTTGGCCGCTGGCGGCGGGTTGGTTACGTTTTGCAGTGGGCTCGTCATTATCGTGGACCTCGCACCCAATCGATGCCGTGCCACTGACATAAAAAGTGGGAATGGACATCTTAAACGGTTCTTCTTGTTCCTGCCAGTAGATGCGCAAAATCTGGCAGGAACGGCGCGATAAATGCGCATGAAGGGCACTTTCCCTGCTGCCCGAAAAGAATATTTTTGAAAAATTCCGCATTCCGTGACAAGATCATATCCCGTCCCAATGAATGCTTTCGGTTTTTTAGTCCGTTCGAGGCAGGTTGATTTCCGTTGTGAGCGCACACTCAGCTATAGGCTGGGGTCTGCGACCCGGCGTGGCAGGTTGCTGGCTGTAACAGTTTTCACGATCTTCTTCTCCTTAGCCGCCCACGCGCAACGAACGTATCCGGCGAAGCCTGTCGTCGTGCAACCGGGTGCCCCAGGTTCGCCAAGCAAGACACTGCCATCATCGACCACGGGAATCCTACCGCCGGTGTCATCCGCGGACGTTGAGTTCATGCAGGGCATGATCGTGCATCATGCGCAAGCGGTCGAGATGACGGCCATGATTCCATCGCACACCGAAAACCGGAAGCTGCATTTGTTGGGCGCGCGGATCGCCAGCTCACAGTCGGACGAAATCAGGTTTATGAAGCGCTGGCTGGCGGCCCGGGGTGAAACGGTTCCGCAGGGAGCGCCACAAACGCCGGGCATGGATATGTCGCATGAGACCACGATGCTAATGCCTGGAATGCTGACGCCGGAGCAAATGGAGGCGCTGCGCAAGACGAAAGGCACCGAGTTCGACCACTTGTTTTTGGTGGGAATGATTCAGCATCACAATGGCGCGTTGACGATGGTGAAGGATCTATTCGAGAGCCCAGGCGCGGGACAGGACGCCGAGTTATTCGATTTCGCAACCGACGCCGATAACACGCAACGGGCCGAGATTCGGATCATGCAGAATATGTTGAAGAAAGAGAAACCAGAGGAGAAACGATGAATCGAGTGTCCAGCCTTTTCCTGTGCGTGGCAGGGGCCGCGCTTATTTTTTGTTTCGGTGTAAATCGATTGGAAGCACAGGAGGCTCAGCCTACAGCTCCGTCACAAGTGCAGAAGCCCACGACTCCACCTTCTGCCAAGGAAGCTGAAGACGATGACGGAAACCCGTTTGCGCCAGAGCCGGCCCCAGCGCTGCCGCCGGGAATGACGGGCTCCGATGCGAGCGATCCACGCGCCAAACTGGCGCCGGGGCTCTATGACGCGGGGGAAGCCTCGATGGGCATGAAGCACCTGCTGCTGCTCAAGAAGCCTGACGCGTTTCAACTCGGGGCAACGGATCCCGATGATCCCAAAGTGCAGAGGATCGTCGGACAGCTCGGCATGGGGAACAATCCGAAAATCCCGAAGACGGTGCATTTGCTCATCGCCCAACTTGCCTTCGGCAACTCAGATCTTGCCTTCGAGGGCAAGCACCTCTTCCAGGGGAACTTTTACGGCGTGAATATCTATGACGTCTCCCACCCGGCGAGCACGCAGCTGCTGACGTCGATCGTGTGTCCCGGCGGGCAGGGCGATGTCTCGGTTTACAAGAATCTGCTGTTTATGTCGGTGGAGATGCCGAATGGACGGCTGGATTGTGGAGCACAGGGATTTCCCCCGGAGCCTCCGCCGCCCGCGGATGAGACAAAAGACAAAGATAAAGACAACGGAAAAGAGAAAAAACACCGCATACCTGCGGCGCAAAAAGACCGTTTCCGCGGTGTAAGAATTTTCGACATTTCCGACATTAGAGATCCGAAGCAAGTTGCAGCGGTGCAAACCTGCCGCGGATCGCACACGCACACGCTGGTGGTCGATCCCAACGACAAAGAAAACGTATACATCTACGTCTCGGGAACATCGTTTGTACGCCAGCCGGAAGAACTGGCTGGATGTTCGGGAGGGGAACCGGACAAGAACCCGAATACCGCACTATTTCGCATTGACGTGATCAAAGTTCCATTGGCTGCGCCGCAGGACGCGAAAATTGTATCCAGCCCGCGGGTATTTATCGATCCGCGGACCGGCGCCATCAACGGTTTGAACAACGGCGGTACTCACGGCAAGAAGGGTCCCGAGAAGCCGAAGGACACGAACCAGTGCCACGATATCACGGTGTATTCCTCGATCGGCCTGGCGGCCGGCGCGTGCTCCGGGAACGGAATTTTGCTCGATATCAAAGATCCGGTACATCCGAAGCGTGTGGATGCGGTGAATGATCCGAATTATTCCTACTGGCATTCCGCAACCTTTTCGAATGATGGCAGCAAGGTGGTGTTCACCGATGAATGGGGCGGTGGCCTGGGAGCGCGATGCCGTGCCAATGATCCGAACAAGTGGGGCGCGGACGCGATCTTCCGTCTGAACGACGACAAGCTGACGTTCGCAAACTATTACAAGCTTCCCGCCGCACAAAGCGACACCGAGAATTGCGTGGCGCACAACGGCTCACTGGTTCCGGTGCCGGGACGAGATATTGAAGTGCAGGCGTGGTACCAAGGCGGGGTCTCGGTCATGGACTTTACCGACCCCGCGAACCCCCATGAGATTGCCTACTTCGACCGCGGACCGATCGACCCCAAAGTGCTGGTGCTTGGAGGTGAATGGTCCGCGTACTGGTACAACGGCTACATTTATGGCTCGGAGATTGCACGCGGCTTGGATGTGTTTGAACTGACACCGACCAAGTTTCTGTCGCAGAACGAAATCGATGCCGCTAAGACGGTTCAAGTGGCCGCACTCAATGTGCAGAACCAGCAAAAGATTGAGTGGCCGGCAAGCCTGGTCGTGGCCAAAGCCTACCTGGACCAACTGTCGAGGTCGCAAGCTTTGCCTGGACGGCGAATCGCAAAACTGGAAAAGGCGATCCACGGCGTAGAGGGTTCGCCCAGGAGCAAAAGTGAGATGGCCAAACTGAAGCGCATGGCGCCATCGTTGGATACGAGCGCCACAAAAGCAAAGAGTCCGATCGATTCAATGCGGATGCATGCACTGGCAGACGTTCTGAGGCGTCTATCGTAGGCGTCCTTGATGGTTAGGAACTCCGCAAAAGGTTCACGATTTCTTTCTCAAGAACCGATATGTTGGTCGCGCCGGCATGCTTCATCGCGATCCGGCCGTCGCGACCGATCAGAAATGCGATTGGTAATCCAAAAACTCCTCCATAAAGCTTACCTGTCTTTGCATTGCCCATCACGACCGGGTAGTTCACTCTGTAGCGCTGGTAGAATTCGCGTACCGGTTCCGGCCCATCATCCATGGAGACACCGATGATCTGCAGGCCTTGATCGCCGTACTTGTTTTGTAGGTCAATGAAATGCGGGATTTCGTCTCGGCACGGATCGCACCACGTGGCCCAGAAGTCGAGAAGGACCACTTTGCCGCGATAGGATGAAAGATTGAGTTTCTTGCCGCTCAGATCGGGCAGTGAGAAATCGGGAGCCACAACATGTGCAGAGCCGGTCCTACCCGCATGCACGCCGCTATGATCGGCCAGGAAATAAACTCCCGTTGCCACCACGATCAACGCCAGGCCGCTCAAAATCTTCTTCAATGTGGCTCCGGTCGGGAAGCGGTCAGTCTCCTAGTCTCCCTTGACCACGGGATAGCCCTTCTCGACCCAGTCCGTCCCGAAGTTGTTCGCAATATAGAGCACTTTCAGCTTGGTAAAGCCCATCGCATGTAGCGCTTCGTAAGCGGGCTCGATATTCGGACAATGGCTCCACGGGCAACACCCGCAATAAAGAACGATGAACTTGTCTCGTGCGAGAGATTCCACACGTTCACGCAACGACCGCAGGCCAGTTCCATTGGAGGCTGGGCCAACGTATTCCGATCCGGGGATGTGCGCCTCCGAATAAAGGACGTGCGAACCCACTTGAATCATCAGTGGTTTCTCACTCTTAGCGGACTGCAGGATGTTGACCAGTTCTTCCGGGGTGATCACACTCGAGGCCGGGATGAGACTGGCGTGATCAGCGACGGCCAACGGCGCCAAGGCCATCGCGGCACTCCCGAGGATGAAGGCAACAAAAATCTGGTGAAACCTTGCAGGAAGATTCATTGGAGTCTCTCCGCAGTATCTATTCCTGATCATACAGTTCGCAAGGGGAGGGAGACGATTTTGAACGGACGCCACAATCAATAAAGTTCCTGTAGGCTTGCGTCCCGGCCGGAGGACAAACGGCTTGTGGATAGCTCGCCTCGAATCAGTTGCATCTGCCCGTGGTCTGCTTTAAGCTCACTCCCTCTTGAGTTTTGCTGGAGGATATCTGCTTATGCGCCGATTCCTGTTGGTTTCCGGCTTCATCGTTGTTGTGTTTGCAGTGTTCGCGGGCGTTGCCTGTGGTCAATCCATCCAACTGTCTGTCGATCTGACCGACGCGCCCCGCAACATTTATCATTCGCGGCTGACGATTCCCGTCGAGCCCGGTCCGCTCGCGCTGGTTTATCCGAAATGGATTCCGGGCAATCATCGTCCCTCCGGTCCCATCGCCAATGTCACCGGTATAAAGATGGAGGCAGGTGGCCAGAACCTGGCATGGGAGCGTGATCCCGTGGATATGTACGCCTTCCACGTTGACGTTCCAGCTGGGGCGAACGAGTTACATGTCTCGCTCGACACCATCACCAATGAGGGCAGCGCCGGCGCGAGCGGCCCGGCGGCGACAACGAACGTTCTCGACTTGAACTGGAACCAGGTTGTACTTTATCCGCAGGGTGCGAGTTCGGATGACGTGCAAGTTCAGGCGCAGGTCACTCCACCGCAAGGCTGGAAATTCGGCACCGCGTTGCCGGTTGCCACCGTCACCAAGCACGGCGCGAACGAGTTCATCAGATTCAAGCCGGTCTCGCTCACCACCCTGATTGATTCTCCGCTCATTGCCGGCGATCACTACCGCAGAATCGAGCTCACGAAGCCGGGAGAAACGCCGGTTCACGTCATCGATATGGTGGCCGAAAGCGAAGCTGACCTGGCCATGACACCCGCGGACGAGACCGCTTACCGCAATCTGGTTGCCGAAACTGGCGCGCTGTTCGGCGCCCGTCACTATCTCGAATATCACTTTCTCTTGACACTCAGCGATGAGGCCGGTCACCACGGTCTGGAACATCACCAGTCGAGCGATAACAGCACAGCCGAGCGCACGCTCATCGATCCCGATATTCACCTTCTAGCGGCCGATCTGCTGCCGCACGAGTTTACGCATTCATGGAATGGCAAATACCGGCGGCCCGCCGGATTAGCCACTCGCAATTATCAAGATCCGATGGTGGGCAACCTACTCTGGGTTTACGAGGGATTGACGGAGTATCTCGGGCGCGTTCTTACGGCTCGCTCCGGACTCTGGTCGCCAGAACAATATCGCGAAGCCTTGGCGGCAACAGCGGCGATGCTTGACCACCGCCCGGGACGGACCTGGCGGCCATTAGAGGACACCGCGCGATCGGTGCAGATTCTGCGCATGCTGGGGCCGGAATGGCAAAGCTGGCGGCGCGGCCTCGACTACTATCCAGAAGGGGAGCTTATCTGGCTGGAAGTAGATGCGACCATTCGGCAGCAAAGCAACGGCCAGAAGTCGCTCAATGATTTCTGCCGCGTTTTTCATGGCGGGGAAAGCGGTCCTCCCAAAGTTGTGCCTTACACGTTCGACGATGTGGTGCGCGCACTCAATCAGGTAGCGCCGTACGACTGGGCCAGCCTGTTGAAAGCACGAGTGAATACAACGAAGGTGGGTGCGCCGCTCGGCGGCATCGAACGCGGCGGATGGCGCCTGGTATACAACGATCGGCCCAACCTCTTCATCCACACTGAAGAAGAAATCGAAAAGTACGTGGATGCTTCGTACTCCCTGGGTTTCTCAGTGAAGAAAGACGGCGAATTCCTCGACGTAATTTATGGATCGCCTGCCTACGCTGCCGGAATCGGTCCAGGGATGAAGCTGGTCGCGGTGAATGGCCGAGCTTGGGACAAGGACGTCTTGGAAGACGCCCTGCGCGCCTCAACAAATAGCCAGCAGCCGATTGACTTACTGGTGGAGAATGCGAAGTTCTTCAAGACCTATTCCATCGACTATCACGACGGGATAAGAAATCCCCATCTCGAGCGCGGCAATGCGCCCGATGTTCTCGGGGAAATCCTGAAGCCGTTGACCAGATAACGCAAAGCCCCGGAATATTCGCCAAAAAAAAGGCCCCGTCCTTTTTCAGTAAGGACGGGGCGAACACAAACCGTTATTGCACAGTGATGCTCTTGCCAGCGGACGGAATGCCGTTGGCTACCACATAAACCGTGCTGGCACCGGTTTCCGTACCGGTGGAAACAGAAAAGGTTGCGGAAACGATAGTGTTGCCAGTGGCAACGCCCATCGTGCTGAAGTTGGTGGTGCGGGCGAAGAAGAAATGCTTCGTCGCCTTGTTTCGAATCACCACCAGAGGGAAATTGGTGGCCATCTGGGCATCGTCGCCGTATGCCGCACCGGCGGAGAAGCCATTGAGTTGCTTACCTGAGATGGTGTACGAGTTGCCGCGGGTGACTGTCGTCGGGACCGCCAGTGATGACCGGTCTCCACGCAGCTTTTGCTGCACCCTTGGGAGTGTAAAGTTCGACGTCGATGGTCCCGCCATCCGCTGGAATGTACATCACCTGGCCAGTCGGCAGTACCAGCAACCGGGCTTCCCAGGATTCCAGGGAGCCGCCGCTCGCCGTGTTGGGGGCTGCCACAAAGGTATTGCCGGTGGTGAACTCATAGAAGCTGCCGGTTCCCTCGAAGACGCCTGGGCTGGTGTAAACCAGGATGTTTCCGTCGGGCAGAATCGCCCCGGGACCGTCCGCCATGTCGTCTCCATTGGGGAAAGTGGGCCCTGCGGTCCACGTGCCCGCCGTGGTGCTAAAGACGGAGGTATTAGTGGTGGCGCCGAATGCGACTACGGAAAGATCAGGACGCTGAACCAGCGGTCCCATTTCCGGTACGATCCCCAACCCGCCGCTGTTCGGGAGTACAACAATGGTGCTGCCCGCGCTGCTCCATGCACTGCTGGTGGGATTGTAGAGTTCGGAATTGGTTCCGTCCTCTGTATCCACAGTCAATACGTCGCCGTTGGGTACAAGGGCGAAACCCTTCTTCAGAGAATCCATCCGCTTTGCCGGTGCCCGTCGCGGTCCAGGTCAAGTTGCTGGCGTTGAACAGCACTTGCAGCCGGGAGGGTTGTCCCCCCTGGCCCATCATGAATGTGCCGTTGGGCAGGACGACGCCTGGTGAATCGCCGATCGTGCGCCATCCCGTCGGTGGGGCCACTGCCGTCCATGTGTTGGTCGTCGGATCGTAGATGTCGCCCAAATTGGTCTCGACTCCTTGCAGATTGTTGTACTCTCCGCCTTCCACAAGGACTCGGCCGTCAGGCAGCACAGCAGACGCAAAGTAGAGAGGCGCGTAGCCCGACTGCATGGAAGCCAACTGCGTCCAGGTGCCGGCAGCGTAGCTGCCCTGTTCGGTGGGCGTGAGCTTCCACCAAATTCCGCTGTTGTATTGATGCATCATGACGCTGCCATCGGTGAGTACTAGGGCGGTGTCAGTTTGAAACGAAGGCTCATGTGTGAGCTTCGCCCATGTTCCAACTGCCGGTTCCTGGGCGCTGGCCATAACTGAGAATGCCAACACCAGCGATGCGATTGTGAGGAATCGCAACATTTTGACGCCTTGATTCTGCATTTCCGCGGTCTCCTTTGGAGGATTGTGATTTTTTGTACACCGGAGTCGTTGATTCATGGACCACAAAATCGGGAAGAAAGCTGTGGTAAGCCCCAAAGCTCCGTCGGCGGACGGCATTATACTTCGGTTTGAGTCGCAGATTTCGAGAAATCGCAAGAAATTTGACAATTAATTTTGCGCACGTGCACCGCAAAGTGTGCAACTAGTTTCGCAGATATTGATACGGCACTGGGAGACATTCGGACGTCTCTCCGCGAAATGACGCCGTTGAGCCGCCTGCGGTCGTTGGTCTACGTATCACCGCCCCCGACCCGCCAGCGCTAATCAATCGGTCATGGTGAATGTGCCCGATCCGGTGCAGCCGGCTCCGGTTCCGGTCAGCGTCCAGTTACCTGTGATCGAGCCATTGTTGAGTGTTCCCTCGAGGGTGAGTTCGTTCGTCCGTTGGTGTTGCCGTTCCTGACTGGACGGTCATTTGGAAGGTGCCAGTGGTGACGCCGCCGCGAGGTGCCGGTCGCGGTGAATGCGCCGGTCGCGGTGGTTCCCAAAGCAAAGCACGAGGACGAGGTCGTGAAAGCTTAGGTTGGTGATGTTGAGCGACGCTGCCGCTCTCCGCCAGCGTTGCGGTGAAACTAGAGCCTGCGGTCCGTTCTGGTTGTTCAAGGTCGCCGTCCAGTTCCCGTTGATTGAACTGCTGGAGCTGCTCCCGCAGCCGGACAACGCCACAACCAGAAAAAGTATGATTGCAATGCCGAAGTGCTTCATAGAATCCTCCACGAGGTGACGAAGTTAAACTGCGCGATGCCTACACCAAGAAACCACGCTGCCTTAGTGAAACACGAAACGCGTCCGGAAGTTTTCGGAACTTAATCGCTTGCGCTGAAAGCCGACAACAAGTCCTCTTTTGAAACCTAAGAGGATACCCAATCTCGCGGCTGTTCTCAGTTGCCTTCTCGTCGGACGTCTCTAGTAAGTAGTTTATTTTGTGCGCAGCCCGGCCAAGAAGCTACGGCGAGCCAGACTCAAATCGTTGTTATGTTTCGATGACAAAGTGTAACCGGAAAGATGCCAGTTTGCCTACATCCCAATAGTAAAGATTTGTATGCCAAGAGTTTGCCGGTCACCGGCCACCCCTAACTTAGGAGCTCTTGGAGCCAGGCGCTACCGCCTGCTAAGATCGTTGACCTCTCCGGGGGGAGGGTCATGGAGGATCACCTCAGTCCCGCGAAAACTGGCCGGCCGCTACGAAGTAAGACAAGTGTTAGGCCAAGGCGGCATGGGACTGGTGTATCGCGCCTACGATACCGTAGTTCGCCGCGAAGTGGCGGTCAAGACCATCCTCGACATTCCCGATCCTGCCTCGCTGCAACTCTTCTACAAAGAGTGCGATGTGCTCGCCTCGATGAGCCACCCCAACATTGTCGAGATCTTCGACATTGGCGAGTTCGAGGAAGAGGGCAAGAACAAACCCTACTTCGTGATGCCGCTGCTGCCGGGCACGACCCTGGACACGTTTATCCGCAAATCGAGCCACCGGCTAACGGTGGAACGCACAGTCGAAATCATTTCCCAGACTTGCCGCGGCTTGCAGGCGGCGCACGAGCGCGGCCTGGTGCACCGCGACCTGAAGCCGAGCAATATCTTCGTGATGGAAGATGACTCGGTGAAGATCATCGATTTCGGCGTGGCGCACATGACCGACACCCATACCCGCGGACAAAAAGGAACGCTGGTCTACATGTCTCCGGAGCAAATCGAGATGAAGCCGCTGTCGGCGGCGTCAGACATCTTTTCGCTGAGTGTGGTGTGCTACGAGGCGCTCACTGGCCGGCAACCCTTTCAGCGGGCGCGGGCAGATGAGATCGTCGAAGCTATCCGGAAGCAGATTCCACCGCCGGCTTCGGAAATCAATCCAGCCGTGAGCCAGTCCATTGGCCGCGTGGTGCATAAGGGCATGGCCAAGCAGCCCTGGCACCGTTTCGCGAGTGCCCGCGAGTTCGGGGACACGCTGCATAAGGCGTTGCGCAACGAGCCGATCGAATTCTTCGATCCCGCGCGCACCCGGCCGCGGATGGAACGCGCCACCAAGGCACTCGAAACCGGCGACTACCAGTTTGCCGGAGAGATTCTGGGCGAACTGGAAGCTGAAGGCCACATCGATAGTTCGATCAGCGCCTTGCGTCATCAGCTCGATACCACCGTAAGACGTAAGACGATTGCGCAGCTATTGGAAGCCGCCAAGGCTCGCTTCGAAGAGCAAGAAGATCCGTTAGCACTGCAAAAACTCCAGGACATCCTCGAGATGGAACCCGACAACGCGCAGGCGTTGGCGCTGAAGAGCGAGATTGAGAACCGGCGGAGCGAAAAGCAGATTGGAAACTGGTATCGCCTGGCGCGCCAGCACATGGATAATCACGCCTACCCGCACGCCCGCGAAGCGCTGCAAAATGTGTTGCAGTTGCGGCCGAAGGAAGCACGGGCGTTGCAACTGATCGCTGAGGTGGATCGCGAAGAGCACGAATACAACAAGCTGCGTCAGGAAAAGACGCTCATCCACCATGCGGCCATGGAAGCATGGCAAAAAGGCGACGTCAGCAGCGCGCTCAGCAAGCTGGCGGTGGTGCTAGAACTGGACCGGCGCGCCCCCGACGCCTCCGCACTCCGGAGCGTGGCGCCACCTACCAAAGCTTTTACAACGAAGTCCGCTCCGAGCATGACGCGATGAACACAGCCTACGCCGAGGCGAAAAAGCAGCTCGGAGAACGCAACTTCGGCAAAGCCCTTGCCACTTGCGAGGCCTACCTCACGAAATACCCCAACCACGCGACTCTTTCAGGCGCTGAAGTATGACATCGAAGAGCAGCAGCGGCAGCAACTTTCGGCATTCATTGCTGCCATCGACCGCCAGGTGGAAGGCGAAGCCGATCTCGACAAGAAAGTGAACATTCTCAAGGAGGCTCTGGAGCAGCATCCCGGAGAGACGCACTTCGAGCGTGCGTTGCGCCTGGTGAAGGACAAGCGTGATCTGGTGAACTCGATCGTGGCCCGCGCCCATCATCGCGAAGAGGAAGGTGCATTCGTTGACGCCATCAACGACTGGGAGATCCTGCGCACCATTTATAGCCAGTATCCCGGCCTGAAGTTTGAAGTGGAGCGACTGCAAAAGCGGCGTGAACAGCAAAGCCGAATCGAGTCGAAGACCAGGTGGGTGGAACAGATCGATGCCTGCATGCATTCCAGCGACTACGGGCGCGCTCTGGATTTATTGCAGCAGGCCAAAACGGAATTTCCGGATGAGTCTGAACTGACTGAACTGGAGAAGCTGGCCAACCACGGAATTCAGCGTTCGGCAGAGGCACACCGCTTGATGGCCGAAGGCCAGGAACTGTGCGGACAAAACCGGGCCGCCGACGGAATCAAGCTTCTGCGCGAAGCCTACGAACTGGACGAGCATAATGCCCTGACCCGGGCCGTGCTTTCGAATGCGCTGGTGGAACAAGCCCGGCTGGTCGCGCAGGGCAATTGGCAGGAAGCGGATCGTCTGGCGCAGCAGGCGTTGGACTTGAATCCCGGCCATCCCCTGGCCAAGACGGTGCGCACACTGATTTCCGACCAGAAGCGGGAGCAGTTGGTCAGTGAATGCGTTTCGCTGGCCCGCAAGCTGCAAGCGGAGGAGGATTTACCAGGAGCGCTGGCGCGGATTGAGGAAGTGCTGGCGGCTTATCCCCGCGAGCCCCGCCTGATTCAGACTTCAAGAAACGTTACGGCGGGAACTTCAAGCGCAGCGACGCCAGGGCAGACGGCGCGATCTTGAAGAACTGCGGCGCATGGAGCAGGAAGCCGAAACGCCCGCGGACGACAAGACAAAGGAAGCTCTCGCCGAGCGCGTGCGGGGGCTGGCCAATCGCCATCTGGAAGACGAGGAGATCTTGTCGTCGGCGAATGCTCTTCTGAAGCGCTTGAATGCGGCGCCAGTGAGCTGGAAGAAACCAAATCTGGGCGGGGAAAAACCGAAGTCGGATCAATCACGGAACATTGTCAGTTCACGAGCACCCGACGCAGGCCAAAACACCATGTCGGTTTACTCTCCAGCCACGATGGATGCGAAGCCGGTGGCCAAAAAAGCTCCGAGCCGCACCGCTAAGCCGGTCGCCCGCGATTTCTGCAAAATCCACGATGAAACCTGCGCCCGCCAAGCCCGGGCCTCCGACGACTCCAACGCGGCAGAAAGCTTCCGGTGAAACTTTCACGCGGTCAAATGATCCTGGCAGGAGCGGCCGTGGTAGCCCTGGTGCTAATGTTCGGGCTGCTTTCGGGAAATCGCAAACCTGGCGGTGCGGCCCAACCTGTTGCTCAGTTCAGCCTGAAGGTGCATACCGTTCCCTCGGGTGCGACCATACGCGTCAATAAAGAGGCCCGCGGCGTTTCTGATCTGCAACTGAATTTACCGGCTGGAACTTATGAAATTGAAGCGGAACTCGACGGGTACCAGCCCAAAAGTCAAACCTTCGAGGCCAAAGCCGGTGCGGCGAACGCGATTGAACTGACCCTCGATCCCGCGCTGCCGCTCTTGAAGGTGTCATCGGACACGGTGGGGGAAAAGTCTCCTTTGATGATCAGCCGCCGGGAGATCTTGAAGGTGCGCAGTGGACGCTCGACAAGGTTCCCGCTGGCGACCACACACTCAAGTTTGATGGGCAGCAGGGCAGCGCCTCATTCAGCTTCGCCAGCGAGGCAGGCGCGACGCCGATGGTCAAAGGACCAGTCACCGCTAAAGGGTTGCTGGTGGTGGTAGTGGGCAACCTGGGCAATCGCTTGCAGGTATCAGCCAGTGATCCCGACGTCAAACTTACTTTGGATGGACAACCTCCGGCCGAAATGAGTCAGAACGGATGGCCGTTCACATCGGTGACGCCCGGTTCTCATGAACTGACTCTGGTCCAAGGCAGTAGCCAGTACAAGCTTGATGTCGACGCGGGTCCGACACCGACGCTCAACACATTTCTAGAGTCGGGCCGCAATGTGGGCACTCTGGTAGTAGTGACCGGCGAAGACAAGGCGCATGTTTTCCTCAACGGCCAGCCACAGAAGGAGACGACCCACGGAGGCCAACTGCGAATCTCGGACCTGGAGCCGCAGGATTACGTCGTCAAGGTGAGCAAGAACGGCTTCCAGGATCTTCCCGAACAGAAAGTTCGAATTCGTAAGGGTGAAGAACGCAAGCTGGCTTTTAATCTGCAACCGCTTCCTCGTTTTGGAACGCTGTCTATCCAAGGCGGACCACCCGGAGCGCAGGTTTTGATCGACCAATTACCCGCTGGGACCGTGCAATCGAATGGAAGTTTCACTGCTCCCAATATCACTCCGGGCGATCACGTCGTGGAACTGCGCAAAGACCGTTTCAAGCCCAAGCGTCTGCAGAAGCGATTCGCAGTGGGAACGACTCTATCGCTCACGCCGACGGAGCTCGCGTTGGAGGCCACCACCGGAACGGTAAAAATTACGTTTACGCCGGCGGATGCCGTCGTAAGTTTGACCAAGACGGGAGAATCTCCGGTCAAAGTGACCTCCGGTAGCGCACTCAATTTGCCTCCTGGGAGCTATACGATGAGCGCGCGTATGGCGGACAGCATTACTCGTACTTCAACTCTCGAAATCGTCGCGGGTCAAACCAAGGCGTTTGATCTCCCCTTGGCGCCTGGCGGAATGTCCTTATGGGATGACCCCTCTGGATGGAAGCAGGAGAACGGGAGTTTCCTCCACAAAGGCGGAGATTTCGTGCTGTACAGCGCGTCTCCCACTTCGGGGACATTTGTTTTTTCGGCCATGCTGCGCAAAGGTCACCGGCTGCAATGGGTGGTGAACTACATCGATGCGCAGAATTACGTCCTGTTCCAGATGGACGACAATAATTTCTACCGTACAGTACTCCGCAATGGCGAGAAGACGGATGAAGGCAAACTTCCGTTCAAGAGCGAGAAAAAAAGTTCCCACACCATTCAGGTTCACATTTCGCCCTCGGAAATTGATCATCAGATAAAGAGCGGCGACGGATGGGTGGTTTTGGACAAGTGGAGCGGCACAAACCTTTCAGGCGGTAAATTCGGCTTTTATATTCCCGGCAATGACCAGGTAGTTCTTTCCAGTTTCAAGCGCTACCCAGATTTGGGACCGCACTAAAGCCGCTGTCACCGGATTTCGGCAGTCGCGATATAGTGCCAAGAACCAGCGATGATAAAAGCCTTTCGCTTGCTCATGCCGCTCGTCGGGTTGTGGCTGGTCGGAAATCTTGCTCACGCAGCCTCGTTTCAATATATCCGCGTTGGAAATAACCAAGATGTCCAGATCCAAACGGCAGGCGGGATCGCCATGATGGGCGGGGGCAGCGACCTGGATGAAGCGTTTCGCTGGTTGTGTAACCAAGGCGTCGGCGGCGATTTCCTGATTTTGCGCGCCACTGGAGACGACGCTTACAACTCCTATGTGAACGGATTGTGCAGGCTGAACTCCGTCGCCACGCTCATCATTCCCAGCCGCGAAGCTGCGCAGGATCCCGCGGTCGCGGAGATTATCAAGAAGGCGGAGATAGTGTTCATTGCCGGTGGTGATCAAGCGAATTACATCCGGGATTGGAAGGGTACGCCAGTCGAAGATGCCATCAATGGCCACGTCGCCGCGGGCAAGCCGATCGGCGGCACCAGCGCGGGCCTAGCCGTACTGGGAGAGTTCGTCTACGGCGCGCTCGGAGACAGAGCGGATGACAAGGATCTGGCCTCGACCGACGTTTTGCCCAATCCTTATTTTGCGCGCGTGACCCTCGTACGTGATTTCTTGAAGGTTCCATACTTGAAAAATCGCCTGACCGATTCCCACTTTGTGAAGCGTGACCGCATGGGGCGGACTCTAGGTTTTCTGGCCAGGATCATGCAGGACGCCTGGTCCCAAAGTCCAAGAGAAACAGCCATCGACGAGAAGTCGGCATTACTGGTGGAAGCCGACGGGAAAGCGACGGTGGTGGGTGAAGGGGAAGGAGTTTATTTCTTGAGTCCGACGTTGTCGCCCCAAGTTTGCCGGCCTGGCCTGCCTCTCACTTTTCGCAAGATTGAAGTTTACAAAGTTCCTAGAGGAGGACATTTTGACATTGCCCTTTGGACTGGAGATGGCGGAACGGCGTATTCGCTCGCAGTAGAGGGCGGAAAAATCAAGAGTTCTCAAGCGAACAAATCGATCTATTGACACTGAGCCAGACGATCACTCTATCTAGAGTCTTTTTACTCGGAGGAGAAAAGCCGGGTTCAGCCGAGAGCAGAACGGCGTTGGTAGTGGTGGGGGCGTTGATGTATAGTGGTGCCGTTTGCGGCGCTAGTTAAGATGCAGTTCCACGAGGTTGGCCAAATCGGAAGCTCTCTCCGGGTTTTGCCAGTTTCTGGCTCCTACATTTTTCTTCCGTGCGGGGTACCACGTGTCGTTGACTCCCGCCTGCTCATCCAGGTCTGGTTTCGGCGCAGAATGTCTTGTCGGTCGTGAGGAAAGAATTTATGAGGACTTCGGGTAAATCCTGGTTGGCGCGCGTGGGAGTAATGCTGCTTCTCGCCGGTTTGATGGTTGTTTCCGCGGCGGCGCAGGGCACGCCTCACTATCTGGTGACGAATGACGACATGTCGGCGTTCGTAACCAGTGTCTCCTTTTATTCGATCGCCACCAACGGCGCGCTCAATTTGCAGGCAACCGTGCCCACCGGTGGGTTTGGCATCGGCGGTGGCTATTTTGGAGCAAACCGCCTTGCCATAATCAATAACGCTGACAACCAATGCGTGTACGCGTCCGAGGCCGCAACCGGCGACATTGTCGGAATCGCGGTGAACACGCTGACCGTCAGCAGCAGCACCCTGGGTTCGACAAACGACACGGGTACCTCCAACGGGATTGGCCTGGCGACCAACGGTCAATACCTGTATGCCAGCTACACCGACTCGAGCAACATCGGGACTTTCCAGATCCAGCCAGGTTGCAGTCTCAGCTTTGTCAACGATGTTACTGTGACTGGCTTGCAAGGCGGAATCATCGATGCCATGGCAGTCCACGGCAACCTGCTCGTGGTGACGTATGGCGACGGCTCCATTGAATCCTTCGATATCTCGAATGGAACGCCTGTCTCCAACGGCGATGAACAGAACTCCACGGCGGCGATCAGTGCGCAAGGAGCAACCTATCCCAGTTCCATTGACATCACCCAGGACGGCCATTTCGCTGTGTTTGGCGACACTTCGACTGCGCTGGTGGTGGAGGTTGCCGATATCTCGTCCGGCCAACTGACGAAAACGGTTCCCTACCAGACGCCGCTCAGCATCAACTCCAGCAATGTTTTTCTTAGTCCCGATGAAACTATGCTCTACGTCAGTGACACGCAAGGCGACCGTGTCAGCGCGGTTTTCTTTAATCAAGATACCGGCCAGATTTCAGGCGGCTGCCTCTCGAACCTCCTGAAAGGTTACTCTTCGCACTGGTCCTATATCGGGGGGCTGACATTGGCGTCCACGAGTGGAAACGGTGGCGGCGTATATGCGGCTGAGTTTGGCAGTCCCTCAACCATCGCGATGGTGAAGGTCACGTCCTCCGGCGGGAGATGTTTATTGCAAGAAGCGATTCATTCCCCCAAGGTGGATTCCAACAGTCCGGGGTTGTTGTCGATTGGAACCTTTCCTCCGCGGCCTTTTTAGCCGGTTCCATAAACTGTTTTCGACTTAAGGAGAGTTGAATATGCGTTCCCTGTTCAGGTGCCTGCTGGCGATGCTGATTTGTGGGTGTTCGTTTTGTGAGATTGTGGCTCAGGCTTCGTGTCCCAAGCGCCCCACTCCCGGTTCAGTCGTGCAGGACGCCTTGAGTCTTATTCCACAGAACGGTGTTCTGGCTGCGAAGTTCATCATGGGGCACTCGGTCGATCAGTATGGCTACACTCATTTTTGCTACAACTATAAGGATTCGGATGGACAGTACGTGGAAGCCCCGACGCTGCGTGTACATCAAGGTGACACGCTGATCCTGGGGGTCGAAGACCGTATTCAGGATGTTGATGCGGGAATGAAAATGCCCGCTCCTGCTGGCAAAGCCTGTGGTGACGGCGGCCCGCGGACCCTGGAGGCCACCAACGTCCATTTTCACGGCATGAATGTTTCGCCCAATTGCCATCAAGACGATGTGCTCACCACCCTGATTCAGCCGGGTACGCCGGGCTTCGAGTACAAGATCCCGATTCCGACGGACGAGCCTCCGGGCCTGTATTGGTATCACCCCCACGTGCACGGCTTCGCCGAGTTTCAGGTGAACGGCGGCGCTGCCGGAGCCTTGGTCGTGGAGGGTATGGAGCAGGTCCATCCAGAAGTGGCGGGTCTTACCCAGCGCGTGTTTACCATTCGCCAGCAGTATCTCGTTCCCTGGATCCCAGGACCATATCAGTTGTCAATTAACTTCCAGGTCTCCGCACTCCCGTTTCCCCAACCCAAAATTCAAATGGCGCCTGGGGAAAAGCAGTTCTGGCGGGTCGCCAATGCCACCATCCAGGACTTCCTGCCGTTGCAATTTCAGATCAACGGCGTGGCTCAACCGATGGAGTTGATTGCTCTCGACGGCTATCCCGTGTCCCAACCCAAAATGGAAACTACCATTTTGGTGCCGCCGGCGGGACGCGCGGAATTCATCGTCCAGGCCCCAGCCTGCCGGCCAACTCGCGCAGTTCGTGACTTTGAATTATTCCACCGGTCCGACGGGCAATCCTGACCTTCCCCAGAGCCTCGCCTCGGTTCAACTTACAAATAACCCCGAGGGGGGTTACAAAGAGCCTGCGGCAAAATCCACCGGCCCGGCCATTCACTTACAGAACCTCAAATTCGCCGATCTGGCCAATCAGAAAGCAACCGCGGTGCGGAAACTTTATTTTTCTGAGGAGTTTGGTGGAACGAATGGACCCATCCAGTTCTACATCACGGTAGACGGACAACAACAAAGAGTTTTCGAGCCCAACGAAAAACCGGTGATCACCACTAAGGTCGGCGCGGTGGAAGACTGGACCATTGAAAATCGCGCGCTTGAGACCCACGCGTTTCACATTCACCAGATTCACTTTCTGGTGCTGGAGATCGATGGCAAGCCGGTTCCTCATCAATACTACCTGGACACCATCGCGATCCCTTTCTGGGAGGGCCCCGGCCATCCTTATCACAGCGTCAAGGTGCGCATGGATTTCCGCGATCCCACGATCGCCGGTACGTTTGTGTTTCACTGCCATATCCTGCTGCATGAGGATCTCGGCATGATGCACAAGATTCTTGTTGAGCCATAAACGTCGCGCCCTAATGGCTGGCGCAGGCCCTAACCACAAATGAGGAGAGGTGTGTAAGAAATGCGTAAACGAATTGTGTTCGTTTTAGGTAGTTCGCTGCTGCTGCTCGCCGGATATCTGGTGGGAAGCAGGAAAGCGTCCGTCGCATATGCCGACGCGCCGACCGAAGGCAGCGTCCCAAAATCCTACGGCCGTCTGGTGGCGGCAATTCCCGATCAGATTGGCACCGGACTGGTTTTCGAAGACGCCGAGGGCGTAATCCGCTTTGTCAGCATGACCGGTATGAAGGAAGGCGAGCTCGCCCGCTACGACAAGACGCCTACCCATGGCGGCATCCCTAAGTCGTATGGTCACTTAGTGACGGCGGTGGTGAATTCTGAAGGTACTGGGCTGATTTTCGAAGATAGTGCAGGCACGATTCGCTTCCTCACCATCGCCGGCGTCAAGGAAGGCGAATTGACGCGGGATTGAGGCGCCCCAGGTGGCGTTCTTAGCCGCGAAGCGGCGTCAGGATAGAGCCCACGGCGCAAGCCGTGGGTGAAAAGCGGCAGACGCTCCAGCCCCGCAGGGGCGAAAGAATCCGCGA
The DNA here is from genome assembly GCA_963845725.1 of uncultured Acidobacteriota bacterium. Taxonomy (GTDB): domain Bacteria; phylum Acidobacteriota; class Terriglobia; order Terriglobales; family Acidobacteriaceae; genus JABCZH01. The sequence goes on along the minus strand of CAWJTC010000003.1, from coordinate 602,086 downwards.
TGCACTCTAAGCCTTCCTCGGCTTGTGCTCGCAGCTCTGAGCGTTGATACACGAGTCCTTCATCATCAGCCGCTCCACCGGCTTTCCGCCGACGATGTGAGCATCGATAATCTCATCCACGTCGGCAGGCGTTACCCCGCCATACCAAACCGCCTCGGGATAAACCACCAGATTCGGGCCGTGTTCGCACTGGTCGAGGCAGCCTGCCTGATTAGCCCTGACCTTGCCTTTCAGTCCGCGCTCCGCCAGCTTCTGCTTGAATAGTTTCTGAAGCGCGGCCTGACCGGCAGGATCGCAACAGCCGCGGGGATGCCCCTCCGGCCGCTGGTTCCCGCAAATAAAAATGTGCTTCTCAAACTTGGGCATGAAAAGAATGTACAGGAATTGGCGTGGCGGTGTGCCTAATCCTTCAGCGGCACCATGGTCTTGTCGCCACGGCAGAAAGTAGCTACACGCTCGACGCCGGCGATGGGGTCCTTCACGAGACGTACGGGGCCATAGCAGAAGACGGCGTGGCCGGTGTCGGCAAGGTACCACTGTCCGTGGTTGGCAGAGGGGCGGGACACAAGACTATCAACAGCGGTGCGCAACGGCGGCGCCAGATGGGCACCGGGGAAAGACAACGCTAACAATAAAGTCGCCAGGACCTTCATGGGGAGTTCCTGGCCCGAAATTCAGATGCGTATTACGCTTCTGCGCTCATCTTCCATGGTGGCAGTGTCCGTGGGCGGTTTCGGAGGCTTCGGGAGCTTGCCGATGCTTAGGTCGTTCTTGGCATGGGCTCCGGGTTTGTCCTGGGTCGACGGAGTTTGCATCTGGGAGTGGGCTTTAGCCGCAGCCTGGGCCTGGGCTTGGGCTTGCTGGTTCCTGACCCTTAACTGGGCCAGTTTCGAGCTGTCATCGAAGAGTGAGCGGATCAGAGAACGTTGATTGTCAATCGTGCGTCCTTGCTCGACCACCAGCAGGGTCATCAGGCCGTAGGAGACGAGAAACAGCACCACGAACACCGGAAGCATGGAATGCTTGGCTTTGGGCTTCGGGCTAGGTACCGGAAGCGCGTTATCTGATTTCCAGCTCAACAATGGGCACCCCGATCTGTGCCCCCTTAAGAACAGAAGGCGCAGCCCTAAGTGCAGCTAGAAAGCCATCGCTGAGGCAATCATTAATCTATTGCCAGCAAATCACTTAGCCGCGAGTTAGCCCAGTTCGGTGGTGGGTTCAGGTGCAAGCTGCTGCACAATAAAGGTAACCAGCCTGCGTTACGAAGGTGACGTGCGAGGCGGACGCGGTCTGGCCTGGTAGAGACGCAGCAAGGAAAGTGTTTACGCTCTATTTCCCTGCCATGCAAAGTTTGCGATGGTCAGCGATAATGGCCTCGCAGCCAGCCAATGAAGAAATCTCCTCGAAGGGGTTCCGGCCGTATCGGAAAGCCAGGTAGGGCTTCGGCCGGCCAGGGATCAAGCCGCCGTGGCTCAATTCAGCAAGACCGACGCCCTCGCTTTTCCCGCGAGGTTTCCGTCCTCTACGAGGACGATGCCGTGGTCGTCCTCAACAAACCAGCCGGCCTTCTGGCGGTGCCGATTCAGGGCTCCGATACTCCCTCGGCTCTGTCGGTGCTGGCCGCGAGTCTGGAGTCGAATAAACAGCGAGCATGGATCGTGCATCGCATTGATCGTTTTGCCTCGGGAGCTCTGCTGTTTGCCAAGACCAAGCCGGATCGAGACGCTCTGGTGAAACAATTTCTTGAGCATACCCCGGTGCGAAACTACCTCGCCGTCGTACGCGGTCGTGTCTTGGTTCAGTCGGGAACGCTGGTGCACTACTTCCGGCGGGAAGGAATGCATCAGCAGCTACGCACGGCAAAGGACCCCCGAGCGGCTCGTGCCGAGCTGCGATATTCCGTCGAACGGCTCTTCGAGAATGCTTCGTTAGTGCGAGTTGAGCTGGTGACAGGATTACAGAACCAGATCCGGGTGCAGTTTTCGGCGGTGGGCCATCCGGTCATCGGTGATCGAAAATATCATCCGGCGGAAGCCACAGAGCTGCGAATTGCTCGCGTTGCTCTTCACGCCGCGTATCTTCAATTCATCCATCCGCGTTCCGGAGCGAGTGTCACCATTGAATGCAAAATGCCCGCTGATTTCCGGCATTTGGTTGATGAATTATCGCGACCAAGCCCGCGTCGCCGGGGTTGAGACGTAACATGTTACGTCTCTACTTTCCCATCACCAGCTTGGCAATCGTCGCCAACTGCATGTTCGAGGTGCCTTCGTAGATTTTGCCGATCTTGGCGTCGCGCCAGTATTTTTCCACGGGATAGTCTTTGGTAAAGCCATACCCGCCGTAGATTTCTACAGCCAGTGATGTCACCCGCTCGGCCACTTGCGAGCTGAAAAGCTTGGCCATGGCGGCTTCTTTCACGAATGGCACCCCGGCATCTTTCATGCGGGCGGCGTTATAAACCATCAAGCGGGCGGCTTCGATTTCGGTTGCCATCTGCGCGATTTGAAACTGAATGCCCTGAAAATCGGCAATCGGTTTGCCGAACTGTTTGCGCTCTTGGGCATACTTGGCAGCGCACTCCCAGGCGCCGCGCGCCACGCCCGCCATCTGGGCGCCGATTCCTATGCGGCCTTCGTTCAAAGTCTCAATCGCGATCTTGTAGCCTTTGCCCACCTCACCCAGCACGCTCGACTTAGGCACGCGGCAGTCTTCAAGAATCAACTCGCAAGTGGAGGAAGCGCGGATGCCGAGCTTATCTTCTTTTTTGCCGACGGTGAATCCGGGGAATTCTTTTTCAATGATGAAGGCGGTAATGCCTTTATAACCGGCAGCCGGATCGACGGTCGCAAACAGAATGAAAACTCCGGCTTCTTTGCCATTGGTGATCCAAAGCTTGCGGCCGTTCAGGACATAGTCGCTGCCTTTGAGTTCGGCTTTAGTTTGCAGACCGAACGCATCCGAACCGGAACCGGCTTCGCTGAGCGCGTATGCGCCGCAGGTGTCGGCTGCCATGCGCGGGAGATAATGCTTCTTTTGTTCTTCGGTGGTCCAGCGCATCAGGGCGTTATTGACCAGCGTGTTCTGCACGTCCACGACCACGCCAGCGGAAGCGTCCACTCGCGAAAGTTCCTCGACCGCGAGGATGGCTTCGAAGAATTTTGCTCCGCTGCCGCCATATTGCTCCGGAATCTCGATGCCCATCAGTCCCAATTGAAAAAATTGATGAATGAGGTCTTTTTCGAAGACACCTTTCTCGTCCATTTCCTTCGCCAGAGGCCGCACTTTGTCTTCAGCGAACTGGCGGATGTTGTCACGGAAGAGAATTTCGTCTTCGGTGAGGGTGGTCAGCGGGAACGGGGCGGCGGTTTGAAGCATGGTCTCGGGCATATAGAAAGCACCTTTGGGAGAAGTGGGAACTAAGAATTCTAGCACCGTTCAATCATGATGAAACTGCACTCCCACGTTCACTGCAGCAGGAATTGCCACTCCGTCGATCCGTGCCGGAGCGAACTTCCATTTCTTGACGGCGTCTAGTGCGCTCTGGTCGAGCGATGGGCTCGCTCCATGTTTTACTGAGAGATGGCCAACAGTGCCGTCCGGGTTAACCATGGCATGCACGAGGATCTCGAGCTCCCCGGAATTGCGCTGCTCCGACTGGTACGCTGGGCTGGGTGTGTAGAGCGGAATCGGAGTCAGGCGGGTCAATGGTTCCCACGGGACTGCCAGCGTGGTAGAGGATGATAGTGAGCAGCCGTTCGGTACGGCCTTGTCCAGTCGTCCTTGTTTCCGTTTTTCTACCTCACCAACCCATGCCGCGAACCACCTGAGGGATTCGTCGAGTTGTCGACGGTTCGTTCTCCCGAATACCTCGAAAGTTTGAGGCCCGGTCGGACGGCCGATGAAGGCCTCGAAAACCTCCACGTCACCGCGGGGAACTGCACCGCCAGACGCGAAAAACTCAAGGCTCATGCGTAACGTAGCCGGATCCCCAAAGGTGCCGGCGACGGCACGAAAGTTGTCGGACGTGATCTTCTCCTTCAGTTCTTGGAGATCGGCGGCCGGTACCACTCCCTCAAAAACCGCCGGTGAATCCCACTCTCCGTTGACATGACCATCGACATTCAACTGACTCCTCTTCTCGCGGTGATATCGTCCGTCAGCGTAGACGACCAAGCACGATTCACGAAAGCCCACGTATTGGTCGCCGACTATAGGCACAACGCTGGCAAGGAGCATTCGATTCATGACTGGCCTGCCTCCTTGGGCAAGCGACAACGGAAATCTTAGCACCACGGACAGGCGCATAAACGGAAGTTCTACAACCCTCAAATTATGCTCTATTAAATGCTTTCAATCGCAATTACACTGGTGGCCTCAAACTGATATTTGGAGATCATTGCCCTTGAAGAAATTAATCGGCGCCATTTTTCTCGCGAGTGCGCTCGCCGCCGCTCAGACGATTCACGTCGATATAACTCCCAGCCATTCCACCAACCACTTCGTGCCCAGCCAAACCTTAGGTGCAGGAGTCGACCGCATTCCTGTGGCCGCTATCGATAAAGACCTTCAGCCGGCGGTGCTTGAGAAAGTATTCGCTGCCGGGTGGCAGCCTGTCACATACCGGCAGAACACTGAGCTGGCGGTCGAGGCCTGGCACTGGAATCCCAACGGAACCTGGAGTGACCCCAGCGGCAAAGGTTATTTCACCGGCTCGGCAATTCCCGGCGAGCCGATTCGCTACTCCTTCGGATACGCTCTGCCTCACCGCGGATTCACTCGCAACGATGGCACCGACAATACCGGCTTTTCCCGCATGACCGATGGCGATGAGCACACCTACTGGAAGAGCAATCCATATCTCACCCAACGCTTCACAGGCGAGAGCGACAGCCTGCATCCGCAGTGGGTGGTGATCGACCTGGCTCAGATTCAAGCTGTGGACAGCATTCGCATTGACTGGGCTGCGCCCTACGCCACTCGCTACGTCATCCAATACTGGACCGGAGAAGATCCCATCAAAGCTGTAACCCGGGGAGTATGGCAAGCCTTTGCTCGAGGCGAGGTTAACATCGGCAAAGGCGGATCCGAAACCATTCGCCTAAGCCCAACTCCTGTGCCGGTGCGCTACCTGCGCATTTGGATGACGGAATCGTCCAACACCTGCGATTCTCACGGGCCGTCCGATCCCAGAAACTGCGTTGGTTATGCGATCAATGAACTGTATGTGGGGACCACAACCGGCGACGGCGATTTTCACGATATCGTCCGGCACACTGCCGATCAGGAACAGACCACCACATACTGCTCTTCGGTTGATCCCTGGCACGAACCGTCTGACGAAGGCTCGACCACTCAGGCGCAAGTGGGCTTCGATCTCTTCTTCAACAGCGGAGTGACTCGCGGCCTGCCGGCGATGGTGCCGATTGCCATGCTTTATGACACGCCGGATAACGCAGCCGCTGAGATTGCCTACCTTGAGGCCCGCCATTATCCGATTTCGTACGTCGAGATGGGCGAAGAGCCCGATGGGCAATTCGATCTGCCAGAAGATTACGCGTCCCTCTACCTCCAGTTCGCGACGGCGTTGCACCGCGTCGACCCTAAGTTGAAGCTGGGCGGCCCGTCCTTCACCGGAGAAAACAAAGACATCGAAGTCTGGCCTGATGCAAACGGGAAAGTCTCCTGGCTGGGCCGGTTTCTCGACTACCTGAAAGCGCACGGCCGCATGAACGATCTTGCCTTTTTTTCTTTTGAGCACTATCCCTACGATCCTTGCCGCATCCCGTGGGGCAGTCTTTACGACGAGCCCGAGCTGGTCAGCCACATCATGCAGACCTGGCGCGAAGATGGCCTGCCTGCGAACGTTCCTATGTTTATCACCGAGTCGAATCTTTCATCCGCCGCAAGTGAAACCTACATGGATTTGTTTGCCGGCCTATGGCTCGCCGACTACATTGGTTCGTTTCTCAATTCCGGTGGAAACGGGGTTTACTACTTCCACTACTTGCCGCTGTTGATGGAGCATGGCTGTAACGATTCTCCGGGGACGTTCGGCATGTTCACGGTCGGTCCGGGATATCAGATTGAGCAGCCGCTCTCGCAGTTTTTCGCGTCGCAGATGATCAACTTGGAGTGGGTGCAGCCGGGGGCTGGTGCGCACGAAGTGTTTCCCGCAAAAAGCGATGTCGACGATGGCGCTGGCCATTCTTTGGTCACAAGTTATGCATTGAAACGACCCGATGGCCTGTGGTCGCTCATGATCGTGAATCGCGATCAATACAATGCTCACAGCGTAAGAATTGTGTTCGAAGATGAGTCAGCGCATAGCACGAACGAGTTTGCCGGTCCATTGGAGATAGCAGAGTTTGGCAGGGAGCAGTATCAGTGGCACCCTGCCACCACGCGCTTTTCCGCACACGCCGAGGAACCCAGCGCTTGGCCAATCGTGGCATATTTACCCGGCCATGCCGATCCCGACGGCCCGCCGTTGCATACCAAACAAAACGGCGGAAAAGACACTTCGTACGAATTGCCGGCAGCTTCGATTGTGGTGATCCGCGGGAGGATTGGGAAGAGTAGCCAGCAAGCCGGCCCCTAAACAGGAATTCAGTCTGAGGAGCGCACCAGTTTCAGCCCGTCGGTTTGCAGGATGCGCTTGATCTGGTTGTGGGCATGTACCGCCCAGGGGCCAACCGTATCGAGCTTCACATAAGCGCGCCAATGCTTGAGCGCTTTGCGCGGTTCTTTGATCTTTTCATAGGCCAGGGCGACGTTGTAGTGCGCATCGCCGTACGTCGGTGCGAGCTGAAGAGCAGTGTTGTAGGCCTGGATCGCCTCCATTACCCGGCCGGTCTCGTCCAGCACATTGCCCAAATCGAAATAAGCCAAAGCATAGCGCGGATCGATCGCAATCGCGATGCGGTAGTGCTTCTCCGCCAAAGCGTAATCCTGCCGGTTGTAGTAGAGCGTGCCCAGATTGATATTGGCGGCGGCATGATCGGGGTCCTGGTCCAGCACTGCTTGATACACCGCCATCGCCTGCGTCTGCGTGGCGGGGTCCTCTTCCAAGGCGATGCCGCGTGCAAAAAGCTCGGATACATCCTTCGGCTCAGTGACCGGCCTAACCACGGAAATCGAGTTCCTCGTCACCACATTGTCGCGCGGAGCAAAATCAAACATGAACTGCCCAGCGATCGGCTCGACGATTTTGCCGTCGTGACGGAACGCGACCCGGCGTCCGGTATTGAACGAACCCGCTTCGAGCAGCGGATTCTCCATCCCCGCCGCTTGTTTTTGCATGGCTGCCAGCGATTCCCGTATTACCGCCGGGCGCACCTTGCGCGCGCACAAGTCGCGCACTTTCTTGATTTGCAGGAGATCGAAAAAGGAATAGCTCTCCGCGGCGGCGACCAGTTCAGCTTTTTCCCACCCCGCCAACTGCCGCGCCGTGAGCCGTAAAATCCGGAGCAAGTCTTCTCGACTGTATCTCACGATGTAAGGATTACTGACTGCATTATCCCCAACCTGCGAGCGCGTATGCAAGTGGAAATAAGGCCCTAAAGAACCCGGAATGCCAACTTGCATCGTGGCTGGTGCAAATTTTCGCAGAATCTTAGAAACCGGCGGCGGATCGGCATTCACCAACTTTTAATAATTGCTGCCGCCGAAAGGGCCGGCTCGAGGACTATCATTTCCTGATGATGACCGCAGTCCGGCGCAAGGCCCTCCGTGAGCACGATTCCACCAAAGAGATGACCGGCCTCGTCGAACAATCTTGCCTGGTGGCCAAGGACGCCGCCTTCAACCTGCGCGACTTCCTGGAGAATTCTTCCAACATGGCATCCATTGCGGTGAAGGACTGCGAAAAAGAACTCGACCGCATGGAGCGCACCATCGACGAGCGGATCACCAGCGCAATCACGGAGGTCACCGAACCCGAGGCGCGCGAACTGCTTGCCTGCCTGAAATTCATCATTGACCTGGAACGCATCGGCGACCTTACCTGGTCGATCACCATGCGCTTGCAACATTTGTCGTCGCGGCTGCAAAAAGACGACCGCCGCGACCTGATCGCCATGGCCGAAGTGCTGGAGAAGATGCTGGAAAACGTGTATCAGGGTTTCGTGAAACGGAAAGTTGACTCCGCCAATTGGGTGATGAAGACCGACACCCAGATCGACCATGTCTGCCACGGCGTGTTTCGCCGCCACCTGCAAAACAAAGACCGCAATTTTGACTACAGCACTAACTTGCTCTTGATGGCGCAAGCTTTCGAACGCGCCGGAGACCACGCCAAGAACCTGGGCGAAGAATTATTCCATCTGGTGGAAGGCCGCAGCCTGCGCCACGAACCGAAGCGCCCAAAGATCTCCCGCAGCAGTGGGTAAAAAAGGTTCGTGAGGTGTCTCGACCCAGCCGGAAGTACATTGCAAGAGACTTTGGGCTTGACATTGTCCCCCACCGGTACTACGCTTCGTGAAATTTTGCTGGTCTAATCGCCAAGCGACCGGCTTCCGCGTTCTTCGTCCTGGTTTCGCCAAAACTGAGCGTTAGGGTATGCCTGCCTATCCAGGTGTAAACGACTCCGCCAAGCGAAATGTACCTGCGCACACTTAGTCAGGAATAACCGACAACACATTTGCTGGAGCGTGCTCAATGACCACGACTTGAGCGCGGGAAGTCGTCGTCCATTTTATGGGCCTTATCCGACGGTTTTGGGCAGGTGAATATTCAAGGAGGAATTATGACCAGGATAGCCAGATTTACCTCAGTTTCAATGGTAGCAATGTTCCTGACGGGGTTGGCATTCGCACAAACCGACCCCGGAGTTCAGAGTGGCAACCGCGGCACCGGCGCGGCTCTGCCTTCGGTCTTGCAGAACGACCATCCGGGAATCCTGGACTTTTTCAACGACGGTCTCGCGCGCTTTCAGGAGGTAGAGTCGGTTTCCGGCGGCGCCAATAACGGCTTGGGACCGCGTTTCAATTCCAATCAGTGCAGTTCGTGTCATGCGCAACCCGCGGTTGGCGGGACGGGGGCTGCCGTCAATCCCCAATTCCTCTTCACCGGCGATGGGGTCGCGCCTGGTAGCACCACGCCGTCGTTCCTTACTGCTAATGGCCCAACGCTTGAAGCCCGATTTCCTTTCTTCTTCAACTCGAACGGCACACCCAACCGCAACGCTCCCAATGGCGGAGTGGAAGACTTGTTTACAGTCACCGGCCGTTCCGATGCCGGCAGTTGCAGTCTGCCGCAGCCGAGCTTTGCCATCGCGGAGCAGTACAACAACATCATCTTCCGGATTCCCACGCCGGTTTTTGGAGCCGGCTTGATCGAGAATGTTGACGACTCAACCCTGCTGAACAATCAGGCAAAAAATAACAACAACAATTTTGGAGTTTCTGGCGCGTTCAACCACAACGGCAATGACGGCACCATCAGCCGGTTCGGCTGGAAGGCGCAGAACAAGTCTCTGCACATTTTTGCCGGTGAAGCCTACAACGTGGAAATGGGCATCTCCAATCTGTTGTTCCCGCAAGATCGTCCGCTCCCTGGCGAAGACCAACAGGGAACCGGGATGCCGGCGAACTGTATGAACCTAAGTGGGAGCGGTTATCCGGAGGATGCGTCGAATCCCGCCGCGTCGCCGGACGCAGCGGTCCTGGATGACGTCTCGGCCTTCGCCAACTTCATGCGGATGCTGGCCCCGCCACCAACTGGCGGGGTTGTGCTCAATGGACAACAGGTTTCGCAGCAGACAATCGCCGCCGGCGCCGCCTTGTTCAGTTCCGTGGGCTGCACCTCCTGCCACAATCCGACGGTGGGCAGCACCCAGTCCTCGAGCATCACCGGCTCTTTGAGCAATGCCCCGGTGAACGCCTATTCCGATATCGAGATCCACCACATGGGCAGCGGCCTGGCCGACAACGTCTCCCAGGGCAGCGCCGGCGGCGACCAGTTCCGCACCGCTCCCTTGTGGGGCCTGGGACAGCGCATCTTTCTTCTGCACGATGGCCGCACTACCAATCTGAACGCGGCGATCCAGGACCACGCCAGCCGTGGCAGCGAAGCCAGCACTGTAGAGAATACGTTCCATGAGCTCAACCCCCAACAGCAGCAGGAGATCCTGGACTTCCTGCGGTCGTTGTAGGCGTTTTCCAGCAACCCTTCTGGCGGGGCACGAAGGTGTCTCGCCAGCCTTGTGCGAGGAGAAAATATGCGCTCTGGATTTTCCCGCTTCCTGGTCGCCGTCATGGTGGCGCTACCGTTGCTGGCCCATGGTCAACGTCCTGCCAAAAATGGCGGCGACTTTTCCAATAACACTCAATTCATTCCGGATGCCAAGATACCGCCGGGAGTCATCCTGGTAAAGGGCGCTTGGGCCACCTCCAGTGACTCAGCTATTCCCGCGCCGGAAGGCGGAAGCGTAAGCAGCAATGTCTTCCGCAACCAATATTTTGGATGGACCTACGCTCTGCCCGACGGCTGGACGCAGAAATACGAAGGACCGCCGCCATCGGATAGCGGCCGCTACGTCCTGGCGCAGCTTCAGCCTGCCGATACCCATCAAGGCTCGATTCCAGGCAGTGTACTGATTACTGCCCAGGATATGTTCTTCACACCGCTGCCCGCGGCCAACGCGGCCGAACTCGTCAACTACACGAAAGACAATCTGCAGGAGGATTACAGAGTGGAACTGGCGCCGTCTCCCACCAAGATCGCTGGCCGCCCGTTCATCTTTTTTGCGTATTGGTCTCCGGTCGCACAGTTGCACTGGTACGTTCTGGCCACCGAGATCCGCTGCCATGCGGTGGAACTGGTCTTGAGCAGCCGCGATACGAAATTACTGGAGAGCCTGGTGTTGGGCATGAACAAGATGGAGTTGCCCGCCGAAGCCAGTCCGACAGCGGGGACGGGCGGAGGCGCAGTCCCTGTATTGCGTCAAGGACTACGCCAGCGATGAAAACGTGATCACGCGAGTTGATCCGGTATTTCCCGAGCGCTCGTTTAATCCGGTTCCGGTGAGGATCATTATCGACAAGGCAGGCAAGGTAAAGTACGTTCATTTTCTAAGCGCCTTCCCTGAACAGGCGAGAGTAATTACCGATGCCCTGAAGCGCTGGAAATTCAAGCCCTACCTGCGAAATGGGCAACCGGCCGAAGTGGAAACCGGAATTATGTTTGGCCGCGCACCGCATCCGGCGGGACAGCAAGGAGACGCGGCGACCGAGTGATGTTTACCGCGAAAGGATGGAGCCGACGAGCGGACTTGAACCGCTGACCTGCCGATTACGAATCGGCTGCTCTACCAACTGAGCTACGTCGGCCTGCACTCGATTCTAAATGTGTGGAGAAGAGCCGTAAAGAGCGCGTGGGTTCTGCCCGGCACTCACGCCGCGCTGATCGCGTGTGTCTGTTCGCGATAATCCGCATCCGATTCCGCCGGCAGCAGTACCCACAGAGTGTAGATGCCGAGCGCCGTTCCGAACGGAATATGGAAAAGCGCAAGGAACGCGAGAACGATCGTCAGCATGCGCGCCCAGGGTTCGTGCTGCAATAATCCCCAACCGGTCACGAATCCCAGCGCAGCTTTCGCGGCGATGATCAGGGCGATCACACCGAGGAAGGGACGCAGCCATGCCGCCGCTGCCGCCGGTGCTCCCATCTCGGCGATATGGAGGAATAGGGTATTGGCGAGCACAAACAGGATGACCGCGCTGACCGCGTTAAACGCCGAGAACGCCAGCCAGAGAATCCCCAGCAGACGAATATGTTCGCGCACACGGCTGCGCCGCGGAGAATCCGACACCTCCGCCGGCGGCGAGTTCTTTTCCGCACTTGCCGCAGAAGCGCTGGTCCGCTTGTATGGCGCTGCCGCATTTGTCGCAGAACATGATTGCTCCTCCCGCACACCACTTCTACTATCTTGACATACGAACTACAAGCCAGGAACGTTCCCAGGAGATCAGAGAATCGCGAAGGCGCCCTCAAAAGTGCGAGCAAAACGAAAAGGCCACCCGGCAAAAGGCGGCCTTTTCTTTCAAGGGAGAATAGTTCCAACGGAGATTCCACCGTCAAAACTTTCTGGCGAAATCTTATGAGCCGAAAAAGGGGGGTGTCAAGGAATTTCTGTGAAATAAATAGCTTTATTTTCAATAACTTAGAAAATAGGTTAACAGGCATTTCCACTGCCTCATTGTGAGACGAAAAAGCCCGCAATGGAGAGCTTAAACCACTTTGATTGATGTACTTACACTCTCCTCGATAACCTCAGAACCCTTTTCGGAGAGCCTGAGGGAGATGAAATCCATCTGCTCTTCGCGGTGAAAGACCTTTTCCGGAATGATGCGTTGTACCAGCACGCGCAACCCGCCGAAGGCGATGCCGACGACCAGCGCGAAGGCCATCATGATGCCGCAAAGGATCAGAGCATTCCACACCAGGTTGCCGATGTTGTTTCTCTTATCGAAGTAAGTATTCTCGTTCCAAGTGACGTCGGCTTCATAGTTCACCGAAGCCAGCAGCGACTTGGCTTCGCTTGGTGAGAGCGCACCGCTGACCACAACCACGATCGGTCCCGTGCGCTTCGAGAAGACGGCGGGAGCCGCAGCCTGCGCTTGAGTCGCTTCGATTTTCCGCAAGTGATCGGCGGCGATTTGCGGCGTGGGGTAGGAGATCAACATCAAGGTCGAATCGCCGCCCGAGCTGGCGTATTTTCCCAGCACTACTTCCGCGCCTGCGTTGAAGCCCACCAACTGCGATGGGATGGGCGCATCGACTTCCTCCAGCGCCACGGGACCCAAAATGTACCTGGCGGAATTCTTTATATACGACTGCGAGGGAAGATAGGCAGGCAAGCCCGGGCAGGCCCTGGCCGCTTCCTGAGGCCAAAGGAAGATCACCGGCCAGCTCACGCAATTCGGCGGCTGACATGGCGGAAAGCCGCTGAAAAACGGCGTCAATCAGAATGTTGCCACGGTAAAACAACACGCGTTCATTGAGCGAACCGGCTTGGTCGCCGATCTTTTCCACCAGCATCGGCGGCGTCTTGTAAAAAGTGAACGCGCCATAAGCCCCGCTGGTATCGGCGAAGCGCGCCGCTTGGATGGCCAGCTTGCGGCCGTCGTCACGAACGTAGGTGGCTGACTCAAAATCATTGAAACCATATTCGTTGAGCACGGCCGCGTTCGCCGGGTCGGCCACGGCAGGATCGCTGCTGGTGCGGGCTGCGCCGGAGATTTGCCATCCTCCAAATTCGCGCGGTAAGATCGCCGCGGCGGGAGGATGAGCATCCGCAAACAGCGGGGCCGTGAGCACAATCGCAAGCACGAAATGGATCCCGGGAAGCCGCATGAAGACACGCCAACCCTGTGGAATTAGACTACCGGGGAACGGGGAAAGTTTCCAGGGAGAGCGAGATTCGCCGCCGCCTTGTTCGGCGTGGCTCCTATTGTCCTTCGCCCTTGTCGATCTTGCTGGCGACCTTCACCCCGCTCAAACCGCTGACATACTTGGCGATGCCGCGGTAAAGCGATTCGGCGATGCGCTGGCGATACTCAGAGGTGCGGAGCCTGCGCTCGTCGCCGGGATTGCTGACGAAGGAAATCTCCGCCAGAATCGGACGGCATATTGGCTCCAATCAGAACAATGAACGGAGCTTTCTTAACTCCCCGGTCCCGCAGCCCAGGGTTTTTGGCCGCCAGGCCGCTGTGGAGCGAGCTCTCCACGTCGCTGGCGAACTCCTGTGATTCTTCGATCTTTTCCTTTAGCGCGATCTTTTTCACCAGATCCTGCAACTCGTGGATCGATTTCTCTGAGACCGCATTTTCGCGGGCGGCAACTTCGAGCGCATCGGGCGAGGAAGTGAAATTGAGATAGTAGGTTTCCACGCCGCGGGCGTCGGGATCACGGCTGGAGTTGGCATGGACGGAAACGAACAGGTCAGCGCCTTCCTGGTTGGCGATGGCGGTGCGCGTTTCGAGTGGAATGAAAGTGTCGTCGCTGCGGGTGTAGACCACCTCAGCCCCCAGCCGCGCTGGTCAGCAGCTTGCCCAGGCGGCGGCTGACGTCAAGTACCAGGTCTTTCTCCTCCAGGCCTCTGGGACCGATGGTGCCGGTATCGTGGCCGCCGTGGCCGGGATCAATCACGATCTTGCCGATTTTCAGGCCCAAAGCACGGGTGAGGGAACGGTCGCCGCTGGCTGTAGGCTGGGCCTCGCGTGCCACGACGTCATCATCGGCTGGCGCTTGCTGCTTGTCCTTCTTCTTCGTTGCTTCCGGCAGGCCCGTTCGGTCGGGACTTGCGGGCGGGCTTCATCTCGGGCAAATCCAGCTTGGCAACGGTCTTGGCGCAGGCGTTTCGTCGGCGTCCGCGTCCACGATCGTTTTCTTGATGCCATCTGCGGCTCACTACCACGGTCTTTCTGCGCGGTTTTTCATGGCCGTCGCAGCGGCAGTTTTCAGAGTCTGAGTCTGCATTGCGGCAGGTGTTTAGCAGGACCGGCCTCTAATTCTGCGCTAGTCGAATTCTTCTCAACCGCGGCTTCGGCGCGGGCGGCATCATCCGTTCGTGCGGAGTCTAGATGCTCCTTGTGGGTTGCCGCCGTGCCCGAGTCTTCATCTTCGTGGCGCGCATGATCTCGCGCATCTTTGTTGCCTACATCAATGACCAGTCTCGGCGGGTCGGCTTTCAATGAGGCCGAAAGCCAGCAACGTCGTTCACTTCCAGCACCACGCGCGTACGTCCGGGGCGGAATTGCGAAATGCGGATCTTCTTCACGAAGCTGTCATCCACATCGAAAGTTTTCGCGAGCAAGTCGGGATCGAGCCGCGTGTTCAGCAGGTCGAAGAAGATGCGATCAGGCCCGCCGATGCGCTGCGATTCGAACTTGACGTCGCCATCCAGATCGACCGCGATACGGCTGTAGCCCGGCGCCGACCAGTGCCGGATTCCCAGGACATGCACTGGTTTCGCGGTCTCGGGGCGGGCGCTGCTTGCGTCCTTGTCGTTGTCGTCGTTATCCCGGGGCGCTGCCTGATCATTCTCGCCATCATCCGCGTCCTTTGGCTCAAGTTCGGTGGGCTTCTTCAGCGGCGTCTTCAGGCTTGCGTTCTCTACCGGTTCTGCCAGCGCCCTTCGCGCCTGCTCGGCGAACTGATTGCGTGGATAATGTTGCAGGAATTCGCTGAAAGACCGCGTCGGCGCGGGACTTGTCATGTAAGTCGTCTTTGTAGATTTCGCCGATGCGGAACAGCGCACCGAAGCGCGCCTTGCTGCCGGGGTATTGGCGGCGCAGGAACTCATACTGTGCGATGGCTGAGCGCAGGATGTCGTCGTCTTCAAAGCGGCGGCCCATTTCCTCTTTCAATTGGCCGACTGCAACCACGCTGGGATCGGCCCTGGTCGAAGCAGGAGCTTCGAAGTAGACCAGGCGATAGGCGTTGATCACCCGCTCGTAATCGGCACGGGTCAAGTGTTGAGCCGGCCGCGCCTCGAGCGACTGGTGCAAACGCTGCGCTGCCGCGAACTGAGATCGCGCCCACGCGTCCGACTTGTACGAGCGTCCGTAGAGCAGGCAGGAGCAGCAGCAACACCGCTACCGGTGCAGCCGCCAGACTCAGCCGCCCATGCCTTCCTGCAAATTTGTTTTTCAAACCTACCAACCTGTCGTTCCGAACCTGGTCCTGCGATGAGATGCGTTCGTCTTTATTCCGTGTTGCTGATATGCAGCACACCCCGGGAATCGCGTTCCACTACGATCGGGGCGTGAAACGTACTTCTCAGAACATGAACCCTCATTGGGATCCGTTCCGCCGTAATACAACTGCGTGATCCGTTTGACGTATTTCCGGGTCTCGGCATAGTGCGGCACACCTGCGCTGCGCGCTACCGCGCCCGGTCCGGCGTTATAGGCCGCGAGAGTCAGCTTCACGTCGCCGCCGTAGTTCTCCATCAACTGTTTCAACTGGCGAACTCCCGCGTCCACGTTCTGCTCCGGATCAAAAGGATTCGAAACGTTGAGCCGGCGCGCGGTCTGCGGCATCAGTTGCATCAGGCCCATCGCTCCTTTGCGGGAGACTGCGTTGGGGTTGTAGTTCGACTCCACTTTGATCACCGCCCGCACCAGGTTGGGATCCACATTGTGCCGGGACGCCGCCTGCTCAATAGCCGCATCGATCTCTTGCTGAGAGACAATCCGGCCCCGAGCTGGCCTCGCCGCCGGCGCAACTCCATCGGTCGAAGTCAGCAGGTGATTCACCTCCTCCGCCGCCGAGCGTGCTGCTCGGATATTGGCTGAAGGAACTGGCTTCCAACGATGCTCGGTGGAACTCCAGAACACCAGCGAGCTCTGCCGGACTGTGCCCTGTGACCGCCCAGCAGGGGTGGTCACGGACTCATTCACGTAAACCGTCCGCCCGTCGCTGCCGGTAGTGGGAGTGATCACGGAATTCTCGCTGCCAGATTCAGCCTGCAACCAGGGCGTGACAGAAAGGAAGGTCGCGATTATGGGTGCCATCAGGACGATTTGCAGGTGCTTTCGCATGGTCGATATCGACATTGGGTTGGGCAAAAGTCTCCCCCACGCCCACCTGCACAGAACCTGACGAAGAACCCTACCAGAGTAGACCGATTATAGGCCGCGGGGCGGGGCAGGGCAATCTATCGAAGGGCCATAGAACCACGGTGGTAATCCTCGTAACTATATGAATAATAAGGCGCTATGCTTTATGCGGGCTAGACTTTCTGCCGGATCCAAACCTTCTTCCGTTTCCAGCCCCAGGCCTGATGAAAAAGGAGATAGAGCGACTCGTAGAAGAGAACATTGATCAGCAGGGCCGGCCAGAACATCCAGCCAAAGTGCGCAAAGCCAATCCCATCGAAACCCAGCGCCGAGTAGACGTAGTTGATCACCCGGGCCCCCGGCCAGAGCAACATTGCCAGGTACTTGTCGTAAGTAGCGACCGCCAACAGTCCGACCGCAACCACCAGGAGTGCTCCCATGCCCAGCATTCGAAGGGTGCGTTTCATCGCCGGTTTCCCAACTGTCCTAATGGTAAAAGCAGTTTCGCCAGCCGCAAGATTACCTTGGTTTCGGGTTGGGCCGTCCTCTGTGCGACTGTGTTACGCTGCCCGTTAACCATGACAGGACTAGAGAGCCTGCGCCAAAGCGACTCCCAGATGCTCTTCGGTTTCTGGTATCGGGCAATGGGAAGCGGTGCGTTAACCCGAAACCGCCTCCATCAGGCAATGCTTCTGGAAACTCCCCTGGTCCTCGGCCGGGATCACCAGGGCAAGCCGTTTGCCCTTCGCGACGCCTGCCCACACCGCGGCATGCCGCTTTCCTATGGACGCTTCGACGGCCAGCGGCTGGAATGCAGTTATCACGGATGGACATTCGACGCCAGAAGCGGCCAGTGTAAGCTTATCCCCTCACTGACCGCTGACCAGGATTTGAAATTCGACCGCATCTACGCCGGGGCCTATGCCTGCGAAGAACACGACGACTATGTTTGGGTGTTCATTCCAGACCCTCCACCGCCGGGAGCCGGATTCGGCAAAGCGGCCGATCCGCCGATCCCCGTGCCGCGAGTTCCGACCTTCAGCGGCAAATACAACACCGCCCACTTGACCGCTGAACTGCCATGCAACGTGGATCACGGCATTATCGGCCTTATGGATCCCGCGCACGGACCCTTTGTGCACCAGGCCTGGTGGTGGCGGAGCCGTCACAGCATCCATGAGAAACAGAAGAACTTCGAGCCGATTCCGATGGGTTTCCGCATGAGCGCACACACCCCCAGCTCCAACAGTGCACCTTACAAGTTGCTGCGAATGTATGCCGACGCTGAGGCCATTACCACGACCATCGACTTCGTGCTCCCCAACCAGCGTTACGAAACCATCCAAGCAGGGAAGTACTGGTTCGCCAGTCTGACGACGGTCACGCCCATAACTCGCAATCATTGCCGCATCGATGTGGTCGCCTGCTGGAACTTGTTTCGCTGGGTGCCATTCGGCGCGGAGTTGCTAAAGTTTGCGTTTGCGAAATTTGTGGAACAGGACCGCCAGACCATGGAAAAACAGTCAGAAGGCGTAAAGCATAACCCCCATCTGATGCTGATCGATGACGCTGATCGTCCCGCGAAGTGGTATTTTTCCCTGAAGGCCGCGCATCTGGAGGCCAGGCGCACCGGGACAGAGATGAAACATCCCATGGCTGGCCCCCTCACGCTGAAATGGCGCAGCTAACAATTTGAATCTTGCCTATCCCACGAAAAATCCAAGATGCTTTGAAATCCCGCGGAAATAAAGGGGAGATTCTTTGATCGAACAGTCCGTCAACATATCCATGCCTGATGGCCTAGCGGAGGGAACTCTTTTTATTCCAGACGCGCAACAGCGCTACCCGGCGTTCTCTATTTCGTCGACATCGCAGGCGTTCGCCCGGCGAACCTCAGCATGGCGAACCGCCTGGCGGAACAGGGATATGCGGTTCTGGCTCCCAACTTGTTCTACCGTACCAGCAAAATCCCGGTCTTCGACTTTCCTCTCAAGTTCGGAGAAGAACGCACCACGAAGCGCCTCGGTGAGCTATCCGCGCCGCTGACTCCGGACGCGATGGAACGAGACGCATCTGCCTACGTGGACTTCCTTGCTGCGAGTGACGGCGTGGGCACGGGTCCGATGGGCGTGGTCGGATTCTGTTTCTCCGGTTCGATGGCGATGCGCGCGGCAGCCGCTCGTCCCGACCGGATTGCCGCCATTGCTTCCTTCCACGGCGGCCGCCTCTTTACCGACCAAGCCACCAGCCCGCACCTTCAATTGCCACGCGTAAAGGCTCGACTCTACTTCGGCCACGCGGTCGAGGACAAAAGCATGCCAGCCGAATCGATCTCAAAGTTCGAGGACGCGCTGAGGGCTTGGGGAGGCCGCTACCAAAGCGAAACCTACGAAGGGGCGTTACACGGATGGACCGTGCCGGGCGGCCATGCCTACAATCATCCTCAAGCCGAACGCGCCTTTGAAAAGCTCACCCAGTTGTTCGCGGAAACGTTGAAGCAGGTTTGACTAGTCTTTCACCAGCCAGTCCAACGCCTCTTCGCGCGTCTTGAAGGTTGGCAGTTCGCGCTGGGAAAAATTCTTGAGGTGCTCGTAAAAGACGTGGGGCAGAGTATCGGTCCCGAACCATGCGGATCGTTTCAGATAAGGCCGGTCGTAAACCGTGTCTTGCTTCATTCGCTCGATGGCATCACGGTCGAATTTGGCCCCCGTGAAATCTGCTAGGAGGAGCACGGAACCCTTGGGCTGCGCACTCAGATAGCCCGGAACCAGTTGGGACATCTTCTCCAACTCGTCTGCCGAGCAGTGAGAACAATCCACGAACAAGATTCGCTTGCCCTGATGGGTAATGAACCGGATACGATCCTTCATAAGCCTCCGCAGACAGTTCCCGGCTCGCCGGGCGTTCCCCGATTCTAGCGCGATTCCAAGAATTGCTCACTTTACTTTTAGCGGTTTGCTCACTTGCCTTCTTACGGCTTGCATTCCGCATCTACCGGAATGCTCTGATCGAGCCAGTGAAGATAGGTGCTCATCGAATGCTTGACACCGAAGGGTCCACTTCACACTGCCCGCAGAGGAAAACTTGTAGGCCGTGCGCACGTGATGGTAGTTGAAAAAGAATGGAATCCAGAGCGGAACCTTGGGAACAATGTCGCGAGTGTTGCGATCCGCCATGAGGCGATGGGCAACTGGTCAAACAATCGCGATGACGATCCGCCATCGAGGCTGCAATGGGCAATTCTGGTCAAACAATCGCGCGAATTCCGTGTTGCCCACGCGAGGCGAGGCGAAGGTGCATAGCGTATTCACATCAAACTTTCTCTTTTCCCGGTTTTCCATCACAAACAACGTGCAGAGTGCCGACCCGAGGCTATGCCCGGTCACCACATAGGCCCGATCCGGCCGTCCTTTGTCTTCGCGGATGAGCGGCTTTCGTGGGCTGGTCCGTTCCAGGTGCAAGTGCAACTGTTCAAGTTGTTCGGCGAAGGATCCGGTAAAAGGCTGGGCAATCGCCGCAGTCCGTAACTCCTCTGGGCTACGCCGGCGGTGAATCCGCATGCTGCTGTAGATTCTGTCGAAGCCCTCGTGAACTCGCCCCGCGGAGTGTACCGCGCTGAACGGAACCAGCCACGCAGTCGCATCATCCCACCATTCAACCTCACCCTCGGTGCCGCGAATTGCCAGCATGAATTCCTGGGAGACGTTCTTACTTTGCGCGATAAAACCGTAGAATTTCGGTTCCTGGTCATCCAGGCAGAAATCGGTCATGTCGATCCAGGCCACCAGTTCGTAGGGATCGGGAATGTCGCCGGCCTGCGGTTCCGGCTTGAGGTTGGTGGGATCACGCTCAAACATAGCGTAGGCGGCGTTGACGAACTTACCGTAGAAAACTGCTTCACTGTTGACGAGTGGCCGCCCCATGGCACTCCTTCTGCTCAGTTAGTGCCGATTATGCTCTCCCCGATATCACAGGCATTTATCTCAGTAGAGATTCGACCACACTGTAAGCCTCATCCAGCGCCGCATCCAGCGCCGCGGGATCTTTGCCGCCGGCTTCGGCCAGATCAGGACGCCCGCCGCCTTTGCCGCCGACTTTCTGCGCCACCGGGCCGATCACTTTGCCGGCCTGAATGCGGCTGGTGAGATCTTTGGTGACGCCGACGATCAGAGAGACGTTGCCATCGTCGCCGAGCCCAGCACGACGACGCCCGATCCCAATCTTGTCGCGCAGTTGATCGACCAGCGTGCGCATCTGCGCGCGTTCCAGATTGTCCACGCGGTGCGCCAGAACTTTGACGCCGCGCACTTCTTTGATCTTGTCAGTTGACCGAGCCCACCGAAGACGACGCCGATTTCATCCGCGCCTGATCGAGTTCGCGCGCCAGGCGCTTGATCTCGGCGTCTTTCTTCTCGAGTTCGAGCTTTCAGCGCTTCGGCGGGAGATCGAGTCTGTCAGTCGGGTGCCCCATCCTTTCGCGTTTTTGCGAATGGGTGAGTCCGACGAAGCTTGCCACCACGCCTTCAGTTGATGATCTTTGCGGAAATGCTGCAGCGAGCCTTCGCCGGTGACGGCCTCAACTGCGCCGCACGCCCGACGACACGCTGCCTTCTTTCAAAATCTTGATCAGTCCGATTTCGCCGGTCGCGAGCGTGTGCGTGCCGCCGCAAAGTTCGGTCGAGAAATCGCCAATCTTGATGACGCGCACTCTGTCGCCATACTTCTCGCCGAACAGCGCCATGGCGTGATACTCGTTGATGGCGACATCGATCGGCACGTTCTCGATGACTTCGACTTTCTCGTTGCGCAGCACTTCTTTGTTGATGATGTCTTCGATGTCCTGCAACTCTTCGTCTTCGACGGCGGTGAAGTGCGAAAAATCAAAGCGCAGATGATTGGGCGCCACCAGCGACCCCGCCTGCTTCACATGCTTGCCCAGCACTTCGCGCAGCCCGGCTTGGAGCAAGATGCGTGGCCGTGTGGTTGCGCATGGTGGCGAGGCGAATTTCGGTGTTGACCACAGCATCGACTTTGTCGCCCACGCGAATCGGCTGTTTGGCGATGACCTGATGCGCGCGCACGCCCTGAATCGGCGAGTAGCAGCCCTTCACTTCGGCGATGACGGTGTTGTGATCGTCGGAGTAAAACCATCCCCTGTCGCCAACTTGCCCGCCGGATTCGGCGTAGAACGGCGTGTGGTCGAGGATGACTTCGCCTTCTTCGCCAGGCTTGAGTTCCTGCGCGCCCTGGCCGTTGTGAATGATGGCCAAGCACTTCGCAATTGTCGGAGCGAGTCTGGCGATAGCCTTCGAACGTCAGATTTCGGAAGCTGCTGGTAGGCGGGATTGGCGGTCTGCTTGGCCGCGCCTTTCCAGGAGGCGCGAGCGCGGGTCGCTGCTCGGCCATGGCACGGTCGAAACCATCTTGATCGAACTGCGATTCCTTGTCGCGGCAGCATCCTGCATGAAATCCAGAGGCATGCCGAAAGTGTCGATAAAGTCTGAAACGCTACATGCCCGTCGAAAGCCAGAGCTTCGCCCGACTAGTCCAGCGTCTCGCTGCTCAAGAGCTCGTAGAGGGTGTCCAGCTCTTGTCGATGTCCGGACGATTGCTGTCCTCGCCTGTCTGCGAGACTGATCCATTGATCGCTCGACAATAGCTTCTTCTAGCTTCTTCCAGGCCGATCCAAGTGTATGCGCAAATCGCGTTTCCTCGGCGAGGACAACTCTCGACACGCGCTCGGCCGTCTCTTTCAACTCCGGATACGCATCCTGCATCAGATCGCGGACCGCGAAAACCATCTCATGCAGAAATGGCTTCGTCTGCCCGAGCAGTCGTCCATGCGTGATCGCCCGCCGAATGATCTTTCGCAGCACATATCCGCGGCCTTCGTTCGACGGCAGCACTCCATCGGAAATCAGAAATGTCGCGGCGCGCGAGTGATCGGCGATGACCCGCAACGAAGCTGCAGCCGATGTTGACCTGTGCTTCCTATCTCCGACTCCTTCGTTCGGCGCAACGTACCGGTCAATTCCGCTAGCGCGCTCTCAATCAGCGGCGTGAACAAATCCGTGTCGTAATTCGAAATCACGCCCTGCAGCACCGCCGCCACCCGCTCCAACCCCATCCCCGTATCAATCGACGGCTTGGGCAGCGGATTCAGCTTGCCGCTGGCATCGCGGTCGAACTGCATGAACACCAAATTCCAGATTTCGACATAGCGCCCGCAATCGCAGGTGAAAGCGCAATCGGTGTGGCCCTGTTCCGACGCCGCCGGGCCCATGTCGTAGTGAATCTCGCTGCACGGGCCGCAGGGGCCGGTATCGCCCATCTGCCAGAAGTTGTCTTTCATGCCCATCTCAAAGATGCGCTCTTTCGGCACGCCCTGCGCGAGCCACAAGTCGTAGGCTTCGGCATCGCGCGGCATGCCGCCTTCGCCGTTGAAGATCGTCACATACAGCTTGTCTCTTCGGAATCCCAAACCACTGCGGCGAAGTGATCAGCTCCCAGGCGTAGGCAATCGCATCTTTCTTGAAGTAGTCGCCGAAGGTGAAATTCCCCAGCATCTCAAAAAACGTGTGATGGCGATTGGTGAAGCCGACGTTTTCGAGATCGTTATGCTTGCCGCCGGCGCGCACGCATTTCTGCGAAGTGGTCGCCTTGTTGTAGTCGCGCTTTTCGAGGCCGAGGAAGACGTCCTTGAACTGGTTCATGCCCGCATTGGTGAACAGCAGCGTGGGATCGTTGGCCGGAACGAGCGACGACGAATGCACCTCGCGGTGTCCCTTCTGGACAAAAAAGTCCAGAAATTTCCGCCGAATTTCAGAGCCGGTGAGCATGAGAAATCAATTCTAAACCACAAAGGACACAGGGGTCACAGAGGCGCAATCGCCTGCCCTCTGTGATGTCTGTGTCCTCTGTGGTAGATGGATAGCCCGAAACTACTTCACCGCGTCAGCGGTTTTTGTCGCGCCCTTCTTCACTCCGTGGCCGACGCCTTTTCCCACCTTCTTGATGCCGTGGCCGGTCTTATGGGCAACGTCATCGGTGCCTTTGGCGGTATCCTTGGCGGCCTTGTCCGTGTCCTTCGCCGTGTCTTTGGCGGCGACTTTGGTTCCGTGAGCGGTATCCTTGGCTGCAACTTTCGGTAGCGTGACCGGTGTCTTTGGCAGCGTCTTTCGTGTCGGTGGCGACTTGCGCGTATACAGAAACGCGAGCAAGCCGAGCAACGCGATGGCGAGGGCTCTCCCGAAGTTGAGTCTCATAATGTTCTCCTGTGGGTTGAATTGGGACGCTAAAGTATGGCTGATCGGGGCCGCGATTTCAACTGATATGCAGGCATCACTCGATTTCGCCTTCCAGCGCGCTCAGAGTCTCATCATCCACGTCCCATTTCTTCAGGATGGCGAAGATCGTCTTGGCGCCGAATCCGGCGCGCATGAGCTGACGAAAAATTCGCGCGCTCTGCTTCCTGTCTTTCGGTTTCACCAGGCGTTTGCGCTTTCAAATACTCTCGCGCCAGCCGCTCTTCGCTCACATCGCCGTAGACCGATTCGACCGCCTTCTCGATCACTTCGGCATGAACGCCTTTGGTCTTCAGATCGGTAATCACCCGGCGGCGTCCGAACTTTTCGTTTTCCCGGCGGAATGAAGAGTAGGCGGCGGCGTAGCGGGCGTCGTTCAAATAGCCCTGATCTTTCAATCGGCGGATGACCAATTCGACGAGAGTCTTGCCCATATTCGGTGTCCGCTTCCACCCGCGGCCGCAACAGGCGTTTCAGCTCCGCCACCGAGCGCATGCGCCGCGCCAGCGCGCCCACCGCGTACTCGTAGAGTTCATCTTCCGAGTCGGTCTTTCTGGGACGTGGAAACGACATTATTGTGCAAGACTCCGGAATCCCACCGATCTTATAGAGCAGCCACACCTTATTGTGCACTAAAGGGGACGTTCAATAGTTTCGCAGCTTTTACTTCTTTTTACATGGTTGCGGTGACACTGGGAACTTTAATCCGTCTATTCTGCGTAGTAACACATGAAAGGTAGCCAGTCATGCTTACCATCGATGTAGAAAAAACCGGCGATGTAGCAGTGGTGAGATGCGGGGGCCGTATCGTGCGCGGCCAGGAAGTGCGCAGCCTCCGTAGCGCGGTAGTTTCAGAGAAAGACAGCCGCATCGTGGTGCTGGACTTATCGGACGTGGAGACGCTGGACGCCGGTGGCTTGACTACGCTGCTTTCGCTGCATCAGTGGGCACTCAGCCGTGGAGTGCAACTCAAACTGGTCAATCCGTCGCATTTTGTGCGCGAAATTCTGGCGCTCACCCGGCTGGACCACGTGTTCGATATTTCCACGTTCGATCACGCTTTATTCGTGCTGAGTGGTTACTCCTGTTGCCAAACACAGGTGGCGGCTAGTTGTTGAATCGATCTTCGTAAGGGGCCAGAGGGTTGACACCCAGGAAATTCTGGCCCTCCCTTCAAATCAGAAGGTGCGCCTGGCGGCGCGTCTTTTAGTGTTTCCGGAACCCAGGCTAGTTGCCGTATCCCGAGGATTGCATGGCGTTCTTCGAGATGTCGCTGGTGGAAGAAATGCCCTGCATGCGCAGTTTGAAGTCGTCGGCGTTGGAGGCGTTTTCGAGGGCAGTTTCGTAATTGATGAGGCCGGCCTGGAACAAATCCCACAACGATTGATCGAAAGTCTGCATGCCGTATTGCGAGGTTCCGGCGGAGATGGCATCGCGGATGGAACGAGTCTTTTCCGGCACCAGAATGCATTCCCGGATGTACGCGGTGTTGATCATGATTTCGACGGCAGGCACGCGGCCCTCGCCGTCGCAACGCCGTACCAGGCGCTGGCTGATGACGGCGCGCAGCACCGCTGCAAGCTGCAAGCGAATCTGTTTCTGCTCCGGCGGCGGGAACACCGCAATAATACGGTTGATGGTTTCGACGGCATCGAGAGTGTGCAAGGTTGAGAACACCATGTGGCCGGTTTCGGCGGCGTGGAGCGCTGTGGCGATGGTCTCGATGTCGCGCATTTCGCCGACCAGAATCACGTCCGGATCCTGACGCAGAGAAGCGCGCAACGCCGCGCCGAACGAGGGCGTGTCCACTTCGATTTCGCGCTGGTTGACGTAGCCTTTTTTGTCGCGATGCAGGAATTCGATGGGATCTTCGATGGTGATAATGTGTTCGGCGCGCGTGGAATTGATGCGGTCCACCATGGCGGCGAGGGTTGTCGATTTACCGGAGCCGGTGACGCCGGTGACCAGAATCAAGCCGCGTGGCAGGTCGCAAATCTGCTCGACGACTTTTGGCAAATACAGCTCATCCAAAGCTCGGATTTTGGTGGGAATGACGCGCAGCACCAGTCCCACATTGCCGCGTTGCTGGAACACGTTCACACGGAAGCGGCCCAGTCCGGCCACGCCGTAGGCCATGTCAATTTCCGTGCTCTCTTTGAACTTCTGCTTCTGCCGTGCCGACATCATGCTGAACGCCATGGTGAGCATGTCTTCCGCGCTGATGCGGGGCTGATCGGTCAGCGGAACCAGTTCGCCGTCGATGCGCAAGTGCGGGTAGTTGCCGACTTTCAGGTGCAAGTCGGAGGAGCGCCGCTCCATGGCGATACGCAGCAGGTCATCAATGTTCATGCGAGAGTTCCTTGAGGCCTCTCGTATCATGAACCCAAAAGCGCGTTCTCCCAAGATGACCTAAGTAACGGGGAGGAGAGCGTGCCTCGGCACGAGGCGGAACGCCGAGTTAGCGGCGTAAGGGCGATCTATCGCAATGCCCCTAAAGCGATAAAGATCGCTACCTGCGCCACTCCGGAGATGGCTAGCAGCGTCCAAAGGCTCCGGGACGTGCCCTCGCGGTGCTTGGACGCAATCGCCACCCCAGCGATCAGGGTAGGAAATGCCAGGAACATGATTGGGGCTAAGAATGCTCCGAGCACGTTTGGACGGACAAGCGTGGATGCGCAGATGGCTTCCGCCAACGATGGGGCGGTCAGCATCAATGCTGTCGAACGGCGCATGCCCCGAGTGTAACAAGCGGAAATAGAGCTGTGGCACTGTTCCCCTCAATCTAAGCAGTGCGAATGTGGCAAATTATTAGCATTGACTTAGTCTACAGACTTAGTCCATAGTGGAGTATGGAAATTAACATTCACGAAGCTAAAACCCAATTCTCCCGCCTCATCAAGCGTGTTGAGGCAGGCGAGGAGATTACTGTCGCACGCGCCGGAAAACCCGTCATTAAGTTGATCGCCATTGGTCCGCCAAATGGCAAACGCCCCATGGGGATGGACAAGGGCAATATCTGGATCGCAGACGACTTCGATGCCCCCGATCCGGAAATCGAGGCTCTGTTCAACGATGCGCCATTCACAACCAATACACCTCGGAGGAAGACGAGGACGAAAAAGACCCGGTGAAATACCTGCTCGACACCAACGTGTGGTTGTGGAGCGTCTTCGAGCCATCGCGACTCTCTCAAAAGGCATACGACGTCTTCGCCGACCTGAGTCAGGAAGTATTTCTCTCTGCGGCATCTGCTTGGGAGATCGCCATCAAATCTGGATCAGGGAAGCTCCGTTTACCTGAAGCACCAGCGACCTACGTTCCGCGGCGGATGGCAGAACAGGGAGTCCGTCCGCTGGAGGTCTCGCACCGGCATGCTCTGGCGGTTTCGTCGCTGCCTCCCCATCATCGCGACCCGTTTGACCGATTGCTGGTTGCCCAAGCCAATTTGGAAGACATGATTCTAATGAGTTCCGACCGGATCTTTGACCGCTATTCGGTACAAGTGTTTAGAGTGGATGGCTAACAAAAAAGCCGCCCCACAGGGCGGCCTCTGGAGACGTAAACTCAATCACACTCCGACCGGCTGTTTGCTCTTGACCGGTACCGGAGTCAGCCAGCCAAAGCGGTCGGGCTTTTCTCCGCGGATGATCCCGAAGAACTCCTTCTGAATCGAGCGCGTAATCGGCCCAGTAACGCCTTTGCCCACGCTGATCTTATCCACTGAGCGAATGGGAGTGATTTCCGCTGCGGTTCCCGTGAAAAAGACTTCGTCCGCAATATAAAGCAGTTCGCGCGGGATACCCTGCTCGACCACCGGAATTCCGAGATCCTGTGCAATTTTCAGCACTGAATCCCGTGTGATGCCGGGCAGAACGGAATTTCCCAAAGGCGCGGTCCGCAGCGTGCCCTGGCGCACCACGAATACATTCTCTCCCGAACCTTCGCTGACGTAGCCGTTCACATCCAAAGCAATCCCCTCGACGTAGCCGTTCAAAATGGCTTCCATTTTGATGAGCTGCGAGTTCATGTAATTGGCGCCGGACTTCGCCATGGCGGGCAATGTGTTGGGCGCGATGCGCGTCCACGAGGAAACACAGATGTCCACGCCCTGTTCAGCATCCGATCCCAGATATTTTCCCCAGGGATAATTGCAGATGTAGACCTCGGTGGGAGAATTGAACGGATTTACTCCGGCTTCTCCGTAGCCGCGCAACACAATGGGGCGCACGTAGCAGGGCCAAACGCCGTTTCGACCCACCAGATCCACCATGGCTGCAATCAGCTCTTCCCGCGTGTAATCCACGTCAATGCGGTACACCTTGGCTGAATCCAGCAGGCGCTGCATGTGTTCCTGGGCGCGAAAAATCGCCGGACCCGAAGGCAGCGAGTAACAGCGGATCCCTTCGAACACCGACGAGCCGTAGTTCACCACGTGCGACATTACGTGAAGCTGGGCTTCATTCCAGGGGATGGATTTGCCGTTGTGCCAGATTTTTTCGGTCTGCTGAATCGCCATGGGCACTCCTGAACTTAGGATTCACTTGTACAGCCGAGGGATGCGTTATTTGCCAAGTTTATCTGCCGTGGGCGGATCCGCTTGTTGGCATACAAACGGCGCGGCCCCAAAAGACGAACCAAATTATAACTGACGCGGAAACAATGCAGGGCTCTTTTCATCCAAGTTTTGTAGTTTTTCGCGGAACCGGAGTCTTTTGTCTGGAGTCAGCGGATTATCAAAGGTTTTAAGACTGCCGGCAGCACATTGGCATGGCCCGCCAGAAATCCATGGCCGACTAGGGCGCTGTTGTGGATTGCACCGGCGCGTTTTCGTGACCAAGATTGGCCTGCATGCTGGTCGGTATTTCATCGCCGCGGAAGTATTCTCCCTTCGCCGCTCGCATCTCCGGCATGGCCGTATACGGCTTGCTGTAATCATTGGCGGCATTCCAGAACAAGAAGCCGATCCCGCCCTTCGCCTTTGCGGTTCGTACTTGCACTTCAATGTACTGTGGCGAATAGGTCTTGGTGCGCCAGTGAAAAGCCTGCAGCCAGGGACGAATTACCACTCCGCTGCCCTTGGTGATCAGTATGAACCGATCCATCGAAGTACCGATAAAGTGCTCGGGCGCGTCGCCGGGATGGGCGATGCCATCCATGCCAAAGAAGTGCGAGGGATAAATCATGGGCGAGATCACGTCACAATGCTGCGCCATCCCAACAATGTCCTGGCCGGTGTGGGCCAGGTCCACGGCCGTTGCCAGGCCATCACGCCAAATACGTCGATCGAAACCAACACCCCGGTGGGATGCAGTTTGGCATAGGCGTGAGCCAGGAAATCTGTAATCACATCGGTACGATGCCATGCGGGATGCTCCGTCTGGAAGAGGAAGCCCGCATCTTTCTGGTCGCCCTCGGCAGGGAAGCGGACATAGTCGAACTGCACTTCATCCACGCCGGATTGCGCCGCCTTCATCGCCAGCGCGATGTTGTATTCCTGAACTTTCGGCTGTGAGGGGTCGGTCCATACCAGCTTCCCGTTCTCCCGCCACGGCTGGCCAGTGCGATGCGACTTCACCGCCAGTTCCGGATGCTCAACCACCAGCCGCTGGTCGCGGAAAATTGCCACGCGCGCGATGGCGTGCATATTTTGCGAATGCAGAAACCTGCACGAACTTGGGCAGGTCGGGAATCGGCGTATGGTGTTTGCCCAGCAGCGGATGCTCAAACGGAATATTGACGCTGCCGTCGCTGTCTTTGATGTCGAACACCACCGCGTTTCCACCGACTTCGCGCCAGTGGCGGATGATACGTAAGCCGTGATCGCTGCCGGCCATCAGCCCGGTCAGATACATCGCCCGAACTTCGAAGTCGCGCGCCACGGGACCGTCTTCTCGACGATCGGCGCATCCAGAATTCCGGGGACAATTACCTGCTCGCCTGCCTTCAGGAAAGTCTTCTTCTCCAAATCCACGTTCGCCTTGCGGATTGCCTCCGCCAGTTCGCTCGAAGTCAGAAACGAAGTCTGTGACAGCATGTGACGCGCCACCGAAGGAAGGCTGTCTCCGCGCTTGGCCAGATAAAGCGTGCTGCCCGGAGGAACGACCGGGGCCGCAAGTGACGAATTAGCAGCCGCGGGCTTTGGGCGTCGACCGGCACCGAGCCCGAAGTCCGCACCAGTGCGCCGTGCCGACTGCGCCGCTGCCGAAGGCAGATGACGAAGAAAATCCCCAGGGCAACGAAACAACCGCCACAGCCGTCAGAATCAAGCCAAAACGTCGCACCAGTTGATCTCCCAAAAACGCTAATCCGAGGCTAATTGGACAAGCTTTTGGGAGCTAGTTACGTCCGGTCAGAGCCACGTGTGGTGGCGCTGGCGGGTAGCAGAAAACTCCCTGCATGCGCAAAGTATTTCCTCTACTGGGTCGAGTCCCGCTAGGGATGGCGGCTTTGGGGAGGGGCTAAGGCGTCCCAATTCCGGCAAAAACCTCAGCCACAAGCAGTTCCACCCGATGGCGAATCATTTGCAGTGGAGATAACGCGATAGGCATAGAGCTTATCATGGGCTGCCCGCGAGTGACAGATTTTGTCATTCAATCGGTTAGGCCCAGCGAGGAACACAAGGGCCGTCACCCTATGAAGAACGCTCTGAACACAGTGCTCGATCCCACCCTCCGCAGTAACGATGCGCGGGACTTTGAAGCCGCGTTGCGACGCAAGATCGTCGGCCAGGACGCTGCGGATCGAAAAAGTCGTGGAGATCTACCAGATGTTCCTGGCGGGGTTGAATCCTCCCGGACGTCCGGTCGGCAACCTGCTGTTTCTCGGACCCACTGGTTCCGGCAAGACGCGTGTAGTCGAAGCCATGTCCGAGGGGCTGTTCGGCGATGCCCGCGCCTGCATCAAGATCGATTGCGCTGAGTTCCAACATTCCCATGAAATCGCCAAGCTGATCGGTTCGCCTCCGGGATATCTCGGCCATCGCGAAACCCATCCCCTGCTTACGCAGGAAGCGCTGAACCAGTGGCACACCGACCGGCTCAAGCTTTCAGTGCTGCTGTTCGACGAAATCGAAAAGGCTTCAGACGCGCTCTGGCAGTTGCTGCTCGGCATTCTCGACAAAGCCACGCTCACGCTCGGCGACAACCGCCGCGTGGATCTTTCCCAGTGCATCATCATCATGACCTCGAACCTTGGCTCCAGCGAGATGAGCAACCTGGTGGATGGCGGCCTGGGGTTTGCCCAGAAAGCCAAGCCAGTGGACGCCAGCCTGGACGAAAAAATCGACCGCACCGCGGTCGATGCCGCCCGCCGCAAATTCACCCCCGAGTTCATGAACCGCATCGACAAGGTGGTCGTGTTCAAGACCCTGCGGTCCGAACACCTGGAACAGATTCTGGAAATCGAATTGGGGATGGTGCAGCAGCGCGTTCTCATGGCCTCCGCCGCCAACCAGTTCGTGTTCAACTGCACGCAAACGGGTGAAGAGTTTCCTGCTGCAAGAAGGCACCGATCCCAAGTACGGCGCGCGCCACCTGAAGCGGGCCATCGAACGTCATCTGGTGTTCCCGCTCGCGAATTTGGTGGCAACCGGACAGGTCAAGCTGGGGGATTTTGTGCGCGTGGATATGAACGGAGACAATTCTCTGACCTTCGTAAAGGAAGCCGAGAACGCGATGGTTCCGCTTGCTGATGGAACGCTATGGCGCTGCCGCCGCAACGCCCGCCGGCCGCTGCCCGCGCAGCCCGTCCCATTGTTCGCCGCGAATTCGGCGCCAGCCCCAACGCCGAAACCAAATAAGTTTTAGTAAGTCTGCAGACAAAAAGCGCCGGTCAACCAGCCGGCGCTTTTTTTAAGTTCATCTCACCACACTTCACACCTCTTACCTGCAGGTCTGACCATGGCCGCGTCCGCCTTGCAACTGAACGCCTCTTGAAACTCGGGCAAATTCGACAGCGGCCCATTGACGCGGTATTTCCCGATTGGGTGCGGGTCCGCTTGCATCATGACCCGCTGCTCTTCAATGCGGATGGCGTCTCCGCGCCACTGGCCCCAGGCGATGAAGAACTGCTGTTCCGGAGTAAAGCCATCAATGTCCGGCGGACGCGGCTTGCCTTCGAGAGATTTCTGAAACGCCAGAAACGCGATCTTTGCTCCGCCCAGGTCGCCGATGCTCTCGCCCAGCACCATTTTGCCGTTATGGTGGACGCCCGGCTCGATGTAATAGTTGTCGAACTGGTCCACCACGCACGCGGCGCGTTCTTTGAATTGCTTCAGATCGTCGGCGGTCCACCAGTTCCGCAGCCGGCCCAGATAATCGTATTGCGCGCCTTGATCGTCGAAGCCATGCGAAATCTCGTGGCCGATCACAACGCCGATCGAGCCGTAGTTCACCGCGTCGGTCGCATTGTTATCGAAACCCGGCGGTTGCAGGATCCCGGCCGGGAACACGATCTCGTTCCACAGCGGATTGTAGTAGGCATTCGACGTTGGCGGGCGTCATTCCCCAGCGGCTGCGGTCGACCGGCTTGCCGACGGTTTCGAGGTCGTCTTCCATCACAAAACGCCGCCCGGCCAGATAATCTTCGAAGAAAGCATCGCGTCGAACGTCGACCTTGCTGTAATCCTTCCAATGGTCAGGATATCCGACCTTGGGATTGAACGTCGCGATCTTGGCCATCGCCCGCTCTTTGGTCTCGTCGCTCATCCAGGGTCGTGTGAGAATGTCGTCGCGCATGGCCAGAAGAATATTCCGCACCATTTCCTGGGCACGCGCCTTGGCCTCCGGCGGAAAGTATTTCTCGATGTACTTCTTGCCCAGCGCCTCGCCGAAAAACTGGTCGGTAGATTCCACGCAGCGCTTCCATCGCGGTTTCATCTCTGCCTGGCCGCGCAGATATTTGCCGAAGAAGGCGAAGTCCTCTTCGACGATGGGCGCCGAGAGAGCTTCCGCCGAGGAGTTCAGCACTTGCCACTTGAGATACACCTTCCAGTCCGCGAGCGAAGTCTGTTGCAACTGGCGGTCGAATTCCTGCATGTATTTCGGCTGGTCAACGTTCATGTCCACGTCTTGAGCCAGTTGTTTGTGCTTGAAGTATGCGGCCCAGTCGAAATGCGGAGTCATGGCCTGCAACTGCGCAAAGGTGCTGTTGTGGTCGGTGGCGCTCGGGTCGCGAAGCGTGACGTTGTCGAGCGCCGCTTCCGCGAACTTGGTTTCCATCGTCATCACGGTCTGCGCGCCGGCCGCAGCGGACTTCTCGTCCCAACCCACCAGCGTAAACATCTTGGCGACGTGCAACCACGTACTTCTCGCGGGCTTCCTTGAAGCGCGCGTCCGGCTTCAGGTAGTAATCGCGATCCGGCAAGGCATAGCCGCTGGCGCCGACGATCGGCCAGCACCCAGGTGGGCTTGTGGGGATCGGTGGAACTCGAAAGATTGAACGGCACGGTCACCAGAATGTCGTGCATGTCGGCCATCACCGGCTCCAGGCCGGCATTGTCTTGCACGGCATCGATTTCGGCAAACCACTTTTTGCAGCGGCTCGATGCCGCGCGCGTTCACCCGCGACTCGTCGATGCAGGCGCCGTAATAGTCGCCGATGATTTGGTCGGTGCTGCCCTTGGCCGCGGTCTTATCCTGTTGCGCCGTCTCCAGGACTTCTTTCAGCTTGTCTTTCGTGGTTTCGCCTGACTCCCAGCGCTTGCTCCAGCGCAGCATGGTCGACGGGGATGGGATGATTCGCCCGCCAGGTGCCATTGGCAAACTCGTAGAAATCAGTGCAGGGATCAATCTTGCGGTCGAGATCGCTGACGTCGATGCCGTGAAGCGATGAAGATTGCGAGAACGCGAGAGACGAAAACCACAAGATTACTGCCAAGGCTCTAAGAACACGCATATTTTTCTCCGCAATGTCCGGATGAAGATAAAGAAATGTCGCTGGCGGCAAGCCATTCTAGACGAGAGCCGGGAGTTTTGCCCGAAAGAAGTATGTTTCTTCGCGTCCTTTGCGACGCCTTAGCGCGCTTTGCGGTTAAGCTTTTGACCGCTAAGGACGCAAAGTCTGTCGCAAACGTCGCGAAGAGGTCAAGACATTTCACCTAACACATGCTGGAGGTGGATGCCATTGAGGCTCGCTCGTCTAGCCCTGCGGCGTCTCATCGGAGTGTGGGCCGCACCGTTCTGCCGACCATGGATTGAGTTGACTTGGGTGAATATGCCACAATCAGCGGTATGGACAGGCACTACGTCATCGGGTTACTGCGAGAGCATGAACCGGAACTCAAGTCCTATGGCGTTGTCCATCTACGCATACTTGGGTCGGTGGCTCGTGGGGATGCGTCCCCATTCTCGGATGTCGACCTGATGGCCGACTTCGATAAATCGAAGCGCATGACTCTCGTCAAAATCGGCAGTTTGCAAAACCGTTTGGCGGATTTGCTTGGTGCGCCCGTCGAGTCGTCATCTTCCGAATGGATGCGAGAACCGGTGCGCTCAAGGGCTCTGCGTGAGGCAGTCCTTGCCTTTTAGAAATAACGAAACCCATCTGACGGGACATCTTGGAAGGCATCGATAATATCGAGTCTTTCCTTGCCGGTAAGAGTTTAGAGGCCTACAAGGCAGACATTAGGATGAAGTCTGCCGTCGAGCGCCAGAGGCGGCGAAGAGGCTCGGAGAAGAGGCTCGGAGATGACGCAGAAACATTATGCCCGGGGCCAGACTGGAAGGGTTTTTGCCGAATGGGCGCCATTTTGCGGCATGGCTATCACAAGGTGGATGACGAAATTGTTTGGAACACGGTAAAAGATGAGCTCCGCCGATGCGGGAGGCGATTAAGAAATCGCTAAGGTAGATGGCCCGGCCGAGCCTGGTAGATCCAAGCTTACGATCCCGCCTTCAACTCCACCAGCACCTGGCGGGCAATCTCTTTCAGGGTCTCGAACACGCCATTGCCCTTGAAGGCGATGGCCTCGATCACCGGCTCATCTTTTCTCTTCAGCTCGGCCGAGAGTTTGTCCACGGGAAGAATATTGGGCAGGTCGCGCTTGTTGAGTTGCAGCACGTAGGGAATCTTCTTGAAGTCGTAGCCGTGTTCCTTGAGGTTGTCCATCAAGTTGTCGAGCGCTTCATGGTTGGCGTCCATGCGCTCCTGCTGGGAGTCGGCGACGAACACAATGCCATCCACGCCACGCAGAATCAGTTTGCGGCTGGCATCGTAGAAAACCTGTCCGGGGACGGTGTAGAGGTGAATGCGGGTCTTGAAGCCGCGTACCGAGCCCAAGTCGAGGGGCAAAAAGTCGAAGAACAGCGTACGGTCGGTTTCCGTCGCCAGCGAGATCATCTTCCCCTTCTGCTGTTCCGCAGTTTTCTGGTAGATGAACTGGAGATTCGTCGTTTTTCCACCCAGCCCGGCGCCGTAGTAGACGATCTTGCAATTGATTTCCCGGGCTGCAAAGTTGATGAAACTCAAGGACCTTCCTCAAGACCCACGGCAGACTCTGGCCTTTGGCCAGTTCTCCGTTTCAAGTTTTGGCTTGGTACTGCTGGTTTTATACCACACCGCTCGCGATCGCCCGCAGGTTACCCAGGTTACCGAGGCTGTGCCCGTGCTGAAAATGAGCGGGCAACTTTCGGGGCCTCTGCGAGCAACCTGGAGCAACAGTCAGAGCCCGAGACCGCAACACTGATCAGCATTAGGGGTCAATCCGGCCGAAAAGCTGCCACGTCCGATTGGCCAGGTAGCCGAAGGCATACGGCCCGGCAAAGCCTGCCACGCTGGCCACCGCATTGATGAAAGCCCACTGCGGTCGCGGCGGCGGACTCTCGCAAGAATCTCGCTGTGGCAACGCCCGATAGGGCGCGAGAAACGAATGAAATGCTTGTACCAGCATCAGCAGTGCTGAACAGCGTGCCATGGTAAGCCCAGAGGGATCCTGGCAGAATGAGTAGACCCAGTAATGAAGCTGCCCCGACGAATAAGCGGAATCGCCGAATGCAGGCGCCGTTCGCCCTGTTTGTCGGAGTGGCCATCCGTCGATCAGCATCGCCGCCAGGCACGCCGAGATACAGGGAAGCGTGCCCAACCAGGCCGATGCGCTGCGTTCGGAAGTCCCAGAGAAGACGTTTCAGAATCGTAGGAAACCAGAACGCCATGGTGTAAAAGACGTAGATATTCGCATGAACGCAGCCGCAGCCAGCAACAGAGCCCGGTCGCGAGCCTAGCGCTCGCCACGATGCTGACGCGCCCTACGCTGACTGGTTTTCTCCTTTTCCAGAGTCTGCACGTTATCCAGTCGCGTTGTTGCGAACGCAGCCAGTGAGCTTGCACAGGCCAATCGGTGAGGTAGAAGAACGCGACAATGCCCAGCAGGATTGCCGGCAAGCCCTCCAACGCGAATAGCCAGCGCCACCCCTCAAAGCCTAGCCAGTGATGGCCCGAGTAATCCATCCCTGCAGGCGGGGAGCCTATGAATGAACGACCAAGGGAATCGCTGCCATGAAGTTGCCGTTTGCCGTGGCTTTGGCGCCGGTCCTGGCAATAAACCAGTGGCTCAAATAAACCACAATGCCGGGGAAGAAGCCGGCCTCCGCGGCTCCCAATACCAGACGCGCGTATATAGAGTTGGCCTGCCGTGTGGACGAGCCCGGTCGAGGACAGTGAGGTCGATGAACCCCAGGCCACCATGATGACGGCTGATGCAGCGGCGGGCACTCCACGTTCCACCAGCAGCGCGCCCGGGAATCTGCACGAGGCTACATAGCTGACGAAGAAAATGCCCGCTCCCAGGCCGATGATGCGGATCGTTGAAGCCCAGGTCGTGAGACATTTCCAGCGCGGCATACGCTACGTTGGTGCGGTCAAGATAATTGGCGACGTAGAGAACGAACAGGAAGGGAAGTCAGCCGCGACGCGATCTGGCGACGGGTGTGGAGGGCGACGTTCGATCGGCGCTTGCAATGGGTCCACTGCGAGTTGCCAGCATGTGAGACGCCTCCGCACCCGACGGCCGTGCTCAAAACGGAGGCCAGTATACCGGAATAGATCAGATTCGCTAGCGGCCAATTTCTCGCCAGCGGAAGCAATTCGTCAGATGGTCATTCACCATGCCCACGGCCTGCATGAAGGCGTAACAAATCGTGCTGCCGACGAAGTTGAAGCCGCGCTTCTTCAAATCCTTGCTCATGGCGTCCGATTCCGGCGTACGCGCCGGGACCTGCCGGCGCGAAGCGCCGCGAATTCTGCTTCGGCTTCCCTCCGACAAACTGCCAGATGTAACGGTCGAAGCTGCCGAACTCTTTCTGCACTTTGAGAAACGCCTGGGCGTTCTTCACCGCGGAGGCGATTTTCAGGCGATTGCGGACGATGCCGGGATCGCGCAACAGAGCCTGCACCTTGCGGCGATCATAGCGGGCCATTTTTGCAGGGTCGAAGTCGATCGAACGCCGCGCGATAGTTTTCGCGTTTCTTGAGGATGGTGTCCCAGCTCAGGCCGGCCTGCGCGCCTTCGAGGATCAGAAACTCGAAGAGCGTGCGGTCGTCGTGCACGGGCACGCCCCACTCTTCGTCGTGGTAGCGGATGGAGAGTTGATTGCTTGCCCAGGGACAGCGGATGAGAGGTTTTGTCGGATTGTCTTGGCATGAATGAGCGAGGCGGGCGATGACTCCCGTCCTCCGACAACGAGTCTAGCCTGCTACTCCAACGACTTCGGATCAGAGCTGTTCTTCGGGCTCTTGGTGTTCAAGACTCCACCAGTTCCGCCGCGCAAGCCGGCGTCTTCACCTTGCCTCGGCGGATGATGTCGCGAGCGCTGCAGCGTTCTGCCCATAGAGCTTTTGGTTGGCGCTGCCGTCGGAACGCAAGGTCGAGCCTTCCAGCGAGACCCCGGCAAACAATCCCTTGTTGCGCGA
The DNA here is from genome assembly GCA_963845725.1 of uncultured Acidobacteriota bacterium. Lineage (GTDB taxonomy): Bacteria > Acidobacteriota > Terriglobia > Terriglobales > Acidobacteriaceae > JABCZH01. Next base: position 564,312 of record CAWJTC010000003.1, on the reverse strand, counting down.
GTAGGAAAGGATTTCAGCGGTCATGACCACGTCGGTCGCAGCGGCGGCGGTGCGGCCTTTCGGGCCCGCTGCGGCGGATGCATCCGCGCCCAGCTTGACTTTGCTCTTCAGCAAAGACCGCGCTCCCGCCGGGTTCATGACCAGCAACACGTAATCAGTTCCCTGTACGCCGATCTGGAAGCCGATGCTGGCGCCTTCCAACGCATACAGCGCAGGCGGTCCCCAGGGTCCGGTGTAGTTGATGCCACCGCGGCAGATCATCACTCCGCGGCCGTAGCTGGCGCCGATCCCGAACGCGGCCTTCTTCACCGACGGCATCACGATCACGCACTCGGCCTTGTCGAGCAGGTCCTGAGGAATGTCCTCAGGAATATTCAGAATTTCTTTGAGCACATGGCCCGATTTTCTACACGGTCCTGCTTCGGTGCCGCTGTCCGCGGCGAAGGCCGGCGTGAGCAGGGCACACAGCCAGAAGCGCGTGCCAGTAGCATTTTCATGGGAATCTCCTTGAGATTTTGGTTGTAGGGCTATTCTACCCTGCGTTTTGAGCAAGCGTTGATTCCATGACCAAACGGGTGCTCCTTTTGTAACTTGGCACTTGCTCGAGGCCTCTCCTAGAGTCAAACCAGTCAGGCAGATGCGCGACTTTCGGCCCCTGACGTGCATCTTAGGTACCGGGCTATTTGCACGGCAGGGGTTTGCCGGACCAAGCCCCTATTGGACGTGGAATGAAGTACACGAAGTTGTATTTTTTTCTCGTGATGTTGACTCTGGCGGCCGTTCCTTTGGCGGCGCCTGCGCAGGTCAGCTACCTTGCGCCCGATCGTCCTGTGCTTTCCCCGGTACCCGCTGCCAGTGAGGATTCCGCCTCGTCCGATCAGTCTGTTCTGACCATTCAAAAGCGGGTCAACGAAGTCAATTTGCTTTTCATCGCTACCGACAAGCACGGCAAATTTGTCCGCAACCTGAACGAGAACGACTTCGCCATTCTCGATGACCACAAGCCGCCGCAGTCGATCGTGAACTTCAGGCGTGAAACCGACCTGCCCCTGCGGCTAGGGCTTTTGATCGACATCAGCGGTTCGGTGCGCACGCGCTTCGCCTTCGAGCAGGAAGCCGCCGTCAGCTTTCTGCAACAGACCCTGCGCCGCAACTTTGACCAGGCCTTTGTGATGGGATTCAACACCCACAGCCTGGTCACGCAGGATTTCACCGATGATTCCGCGCTGCTGGCCGCCGGGGTTCACCGCTTGCAGAATGGCGGCGGCACCGCCCTGTACGATGCCATCTATCACGCCTGCCAGACCAAACTGGCCAAAGAGCAGGAGAATCACCCGGTGCGGCGGGCCCTCATTGTGGTTAGCGACGGGGAAGACAACCAGAGCGAAGTCACTGCCATGCAGGCCATTGAAATGGCGGAGCGCGCCGAAGTCATCATTTATGCCATCTCGACCGATGACAGCGGCCTGATCCTTCGCGGCGACACAGCCTTGCAGCATCTCGCCGACTGGACCGGGGGCGGGCGTTTTTCCCCTACAAGACCAAGGACGTCAAGAACTCATTTGCCGCCATCGAGGATGAGCTGCGCAGCCAGTACGCCATCTCCTATCATCCGGCCGACTTCGAAGCCGACGGGCGCTACCGCCCCATCGAGATCACCTCGTTCAAGAAAGACACGCAGGTGCGGGCCCGCAAAGGCTACTACGCCCCCCGGCAATAGGCTGGAAGTCCCATGCCCAATGCCCGCTTCGGCCCTTTTTCCGGGATTTTGGGCAAGGGGCGGTGCTACAATTTTATGGACGGATGGCCGCGCAAGGCCGGCCGGTTCGAGCGTTCCTAATGGCAGGTGCACGAATGCAGCTTCGATTTCTGGTGGTCGCGACCATGACTTGCCTTCTGGCAGGCCCATGCCGGGCCGACCAGCCCAAGGCCAAGGTTCATCGCATGCCGCCGCGCGCCGTCGCCACGCCATCCACCGGCAGCGGCACCCGCCGTGCCGTTGCGACCGGAGCAAATGCCAGCCACGCCTCCGCAGTCGCTTCCGTAACGGGCCAGTTGACCATCACCGCCCAGAATTCCACTTTAGGCGACATCCTGCGCGCAGTGCGAAATCAGACCGGCGCGGCGGTGGATGTTCCTGCCAATGCCACCGAGCGTGTTGTCGGCAATTTTGGCCCCGGCCCGGCACGGGATGTGTTGTCCTCCCTGCTGAACGGATCGCATTTCAATTATGTTTTGTTGGGGTCAGCCACGAATCCCGATGCGCTCGAGCACGTGATTCTCATCGTCAAGTCCAGCGCGGCCGAGCAGCCCGCGGCCCCGCCCGCAGACCGCATCTGCCACCCCGCCCGCCCCGGCCAACAATCCGATATGACCATAGACGATCAGCGCCCGACCAGCTGGAACGCGAACGGATATGTTTGCCGACGATCCCGGAAACCAGACCGAGCGATCAGGCGCCAGATCCTTTCGGCAGCCCGCGCACGTCCGGACGCCGGAGCAGATGTTGCAGGACATGCAACGTCAACAGGAGTACAGCAACAAATCCAACAGCGGCAGCAGCAGATGGGTGTTCCGCCCAGGCCTGCAAAATCCGCGCGGATTCCCCATGCCGTTCCCTGGTCAGCCGCAGCAGACCGAAGCCCCGCAGTGAGTGGTTCGAAACCGCCAGCCGGCCCCAGCCCAGGTTCAGCTTGAACGAAGTGGAGTAGATGGAATTTCAGTCTCCGCCGGCGTGGGCTGCGCGGGTCTGGCCCGCAGCCACAACCGAGGATTCGCTGTTACGCGACGATGATCGCGGAGCGAGAGCGTGCAGAATGCCGATGATAGCGGCATAAGCCGCCAGAATTCCGGTCGCTACGACTATCAGCACTGTGAAAAAAAGCACAAAAGCACTGAACAAGCCACCCAAGTTCAGCCCACTTTCCTATGAATGAATTGCCGCAGCCGCAATTCCCGACTCTCTCGGCCGGTTCCCCGGCCGGCAGCGCGCTTTCTCAATCTACCCGCGTTGACGCTGGCTGCTGTTAGCAAATAAGATACGTGAGTAGAGTTGCGCACCCTCACTTTCCAACATTTCTGCTGACTCGTCCACGTTACGGAAGGGCATTACTGTCGGGATTATGGCAATCACCAAGATTTCGGTGCGCGGCGCGCGCCAGCACAATCTCAAGAACATCGACGTCGATATCCCGCGCAATGCGCTGACCGTGATTACCGGGCTGAGCGGGTCGGGCAAGTCCTCGCTGGCCTTTGACACCATCTACGCCGAGGGCCAACGCCGCTATGTGGAGACACTTTCCGCCTACGCCCGCCAGTTCCTCGACCAGATGGAGCGCCCTGACGTAGACGCCATTGACGGCCTGAGCCCATCGATTTCCATCGAGCAGAAAACCACCAGCCGCAGCCCGCGTTCCACCGTCGGCACGATCACCGAAATCTACGATTACCTTCGCCTTCTTTTTGCCTCCATCGGATCGCCGCATTGCCCCAAATGCGGACGCGCCATCGCCCGGCAATCGGCCGAGCAGATTGTGCAGCGGGTGATGGCCCTCACACCCGAAGATCGAGTCATGGTTCTGGCCCCAATCGTGCGCGGCCGCAAGGGTGAATTCAAGAAAGGAAATGGAAAAGCTGGTACAACACGGCTTCACCCGCGCCCGCATCGACGGCGAACTAGTCAATCTGGAGGATGACATTCCGCTCGACAAGCGCAAGAACCACACCATCGAAGTTGTCGTCGACCGCTTGCTGGTGAAGCCGGGAATTGAGCATCGCCTGGAAACTTCCGTGGGCCTGGCCATGAAGCTGGCGGGTGGCTTGGTGCAGGTCGCTGTGGTCGGTGGCGAGGAGCAGCTTTATTCGGAAAAGCTGGCCTGCCCGGATTGCGGTATCAGCGTGCCGCAACTCGAGCCGAGATCGTTTTCATTCAACAGCGCCTACGGCGCTTGCCCTGAATGCCACGGCCTCGGAAGCCGTTACGATTTTGATCCCGGCAAAGTTATTGCCGATTGGTCGAAGCCATTGCTGGATGGCGGTCTGGGGCCTGGTTCGGCATCGCAGAACCTGATCCACATGCTGCAAATCACGGCGGCGGCTCATGGCTTTGACCTGAGCACGCCATTTCAGAAGTTTCCCGAGAAGATCCAGAATCTGCTGCTGAACGGCGAGGCGGGCGAAGAACGGCAAGACAGGATTCGTGGGCATTCTCGCTTATCTCAAGCGCGCCCTGGAAGAATCTACTTCAGACGGTTATCGCGATTTCCTGCTCGACTACATGTCCGCCACGGAATGTCCATTTTGTCACGGCCAGCGGCTGCGTCCCGAAAGTCTGGCGGTCAAAGTCAACGGCATGTCCATTGCTGAATTTACCGCCCTGCCAGTGTCGCGCGCGCTGGAAGCGGCGCAGAAAAATCAAGCTCACCGGGCGGGAAGCCATTATCGCCGGGCGCATCGTGCACGAAATCGTTGAGCGTTTGCAATTTCTGGACGCCGTTGGACTGGGTTACATTTCGCTCGATCGCTCGGCCGCAACGCTTTCCGGCGGCGAGGGCCAGCGCATTCGTCTGGCCACCCAGATCGGATCGAAGCTGCGCGGCGTATTGTATGTGCTCGACGAACCTTCCATCGGCCTTCACCATCGCGATAACGACCGCCTGCTGCACGCGCTGGAAGAATTGCGCGACCTTGGCAACACGGTCCTGGTGGTCGAGCACGACGAAGAAACCATCAACCGTGCCGACTACGTGATTGACCTTGGTCCGGGCGCTGGACGGCATGGCGGTGAACTCGTCGCCCATGGCACGCCCCAGCAAATTATGAACACCCCTGCGTCGCTCACCGGAGCTTACATTTCGGGCCGGGCGCACATCGAGATGCGAGCATCAGCGCCGGCGTACCAACGGCGCCGGCATCAGTATTCTGGGGGCGCGGCAAAACAATCTCAAGAATCTTGACGTCACGTTTCCTTTGGGAGTGATGACCGTGGTGACCGGCGTCTCCGGCTCCGGCAAATCCACGTTGGTAAACGACATTCTGTATCGCGCGTTGGCCAAGGCTCTCTACCGTTCCCGCGAAGAACCGGGGGCGCACAAAGCCATTTCCGGCGCTGAGAACGTGGACAAAGTTATTCGCATCGACCAATCACCCATCGGCCGCACGCCGCGCTCGAATCCCGCGACCTACACCGGCGTCTTCGCCCAAATCCGCGATCTCTACGCCATGCTGCCCGAATCGCGCGAACGCGGCTATAAGCCCGGCCGCTTCTCTTTCAACGTCTCCGGTGGCCGCTGCGAAGCTTGCCAGGGCGAAGGCCAGCGCCGCATCGAGATGAATTTTCTGCCCGATGTCTACGTGCTCTGCGAAGTCTGCGGTGGCAAACGCTACAACCATGAGACTTTGGCTGTGAAGTACAAGGGATATTCCATCGCCGATCTTCTCGAAAGCCCGGTCGCGGATGCCCTGCCGGTTCTCGAAAATATTCCGCAAGTGAAGCAGAAACTGCAAACCCTGGTAGATGTCGGCTTAGGATACATTCACCTGGGGCAATCGGCAGTAACGCTCTCCGGCGGTGAGGCCCAACGCATCAAGCTGGCGCGGGAATTGAGCAAGCGCCAGACCGGCAAGACTTTATATTTGCTCGATGAGCCCACGACAGGTCTGCACTTCGACGACGTTAAAAAATTGCTCGACGTATTGCACCGGCTTACGGATCTCGGCAACACAATCATCATCATCGAACACAACCTCGACGTGATCCGGAACGCCGACTGGATCATCGACCTTGGCCCCGAAGGCGGCGAAGATGGCGGACGAATCGTGGCCCAGGGGCCACCCGAGCAAGTGGCAAGAAACAAGAAGTCCTACACCGGGCAGGCGCTCGCCCAGTACTTCGAGAGAAACGCCGAAAAGAATCTTTCGACAGCTTGATCCAATCTACTAAAGCGGCTTTCTCCGCGATCTCTGCGATAGAATCTCTTGACTCGTGTCTTCTTTCCAAAACCCGTGGACTCAACCGGAAATCCCGTCCATTCCGGAGCCGTTGCCTCCGTCCCCGCCGGTGTCTGAGAACCCCGTCTGGAGTGGTTGGGATGTACTGCAAATCGCGCTGCTGACCATCGCTTCCATCGTTGTGTTGCTGCTGTTGTCTGCCTTTGCTGCTCAGCGATTGCTCTACCCACACGCAGCATTCGTCGAGGTCGTACAGTTTCCTTTGGTCACAGTCGTGGCGCAGGGGCTCGCCTATCTGGTTGTCCTAGGCTTCATGGTTGCCGTGGTCAAGCGGGTTCCCGGCCGCGAGTTCTGGCGCGAACTGCGCTGGAGGTGGCCGAAAAACTGGCCAGTGTACCTGTTTGCTGGCTTGGCGCTGTCGGTTGGATTGCAAGCCTTCGCGCATCTTCTGCCCATGCCCAAAGAACTGCCGATGGACCGTTTTTTTCGCACGGCGCAGGAGGCATGGGTGTTGTCATTATTTGGCACAGCGTTCGCGCCGCTGATGGAGGAGTTATTCTTTCGCGGCTTTCTTTATCCGGTGCTGGTACGCCGCTTGGGGATCGTTAGCGCCGTTATTCTCACTTCTGCGAGTTTTGGCCTCATCCACGCTCCGCAGTTAGGTCACGCCTGGGGGCCAGTGTTGGTGATCTTTCTGGTCGGACTGACCCTCACCATCACCCGCGCGGTGACCAAGTCCGTTGCGTCCGGTTTCCTCATTCACGTCGCCTACAATACGACGCTTTCCGTTGCCCTTTATGTCGGCACCGACGGTTTCCGGCATTTGGAAAAGCTGAATCAATAGTGCGGTTCCGGGTGCCCCATCCTTTCGCATTCTTTGCGAAAGGGCGCGATTCCACATGTTATCTTAGGGACTCATGCCTTCTGCCCGTGAGGAACTGCTGCGTCTGCTGGCCAAGAAATCTTTTCGCCTGGGCAAGTTCAAGCTGTCCTCCGGCGGGACCAGTGATTATTACGTGGATTGCCGCACCACCACGCTCGATGCTCGTGGCGCACAGCTTACCGGCAAAGTATTTCTGCAAGAAATAAGAAAGCAGAAATGGAAGCCCAAGGCCATCGGTGGCCTGACCATGGGCGCCGACCCGATCGTTGCTGCCGTGGCCGTGACTAGCGGGAAGATCAATGGCTTTCTGGTGCGAAAGGGCGAGAAGCAGCACGGAACCGGACAGCGGATTGAAGGCTTTCGCGAAAAAGGCGCCCGTGTCGTGATCGTGGACGATGTTTGCACCACCGGGGCCTCGACCGTCCAGGCGATTGAAGCCGCCCGTGAATTCGGATTCAAAGTGATTGGAGTGATGTGCCTCGTCGAGCGCGAAGAAGCCAATGGCCGTCCCAGCGTGGAGCAAGCCGCATCGCCGGCGCCGTTTGTGGCCATCTTCACCGCGAATGACGTGAGAAAAGTGCATCGGCCGGTTAGGGGTGTAGCATCTTCTCCGATCTTTGCCGTGGCGGCACCCTGCGAAGTGTGTGGTCAGCAGGCCGTCACCAATATGCCGAGAAACCGCTGCGCCGCGCACAGAATGTAAAGCGTCCAAAGACCTACGACCAAAGACCGACACATGATTCAAACCCTCGAATGGACCGAATCCGGCGTGCGCTTCATCGACCAGACGAAGCTGCCCATGGAAGAGACCTACGTGACCTGCCGTACCTGTGATCAAGTGGCGAACGCCATCCGCAAAATGGTCGTCCGTGGCGCGCCTGCCATCGGCGTGGCTGCGGCCATGGGTATTGCGCTCGGCGTCAAGAACGCGAAAGCAAAAACTGTCGGCGACCTGAAGCCGGAATTCGACCGCTGCTGCGAAGTGATCGCTCAGACCCGGCCCACGGCGGTCAATCTTTTCTGGGCGATCCGCCGCATGAAAGAAAAATTCGAATCGCTGCGAATTCGTCCGCTGCCGGAAATCAAGAAGGCCATCATCGAAGAGGCCCAGCGCATGCACGCCGAAGATATTGCCGCCAACCAGGCCATGGGACGCTTCGGCGCCATGCTCATGCCCGCTAGCGGCGGCGTGCTCACCCATTGCAATGCCGGGGCGCTCGCCACAGCCGGTTATGGGACCGCGCTCGGCGTGATTCGCGCCGCCGTCGAGCAAGGCAAGAAAATCCATGTCTACGCTGACGAGACTCGGCCATTTCTCCAAGGCTCGCGGCTCACCGCCTGGGAGCTAATGAAAGACGGAATTCCGACGACCGTGATTTCCGACAACATGGCCGGCTCCATGATGAAGCAGGGAAAGATCGCGGCGATTGTTGTGGGTGCTGACCGTATCGCTGCCAACGGCGACGTGGCCAATAAAATTGGGACTTATAGCGTCGCTGTGCTGGCGAAAGAACATGACATCCCGTTCTATGTAGCTGCGCCGTTCTCGACCATCGACATGGAAATGCCCGACGGCAGCAAGATTCCCATTGAGCAGCGCGACACCAAAGAAGTGACCCACATCGCCGGCAAGCAGATGGTGCCCGAAGGGGTGATGGTGGAAAATCCTGCGTTCGATGTGACTCCCGCCAAGTACGTGACCGCCATTGTGACCGAGCGCGGCATCGCCCGAGCGCCCTACGCAGAGACGCTGGCAAGATTGGCGGGGTAGCGTAGGCGCGCGCGTCCCCGCGCGTGCAGCAATCTCATGTACTCCATCTCCCAATCCGAACTCATTTTCGAAAGCGGCGGCAAAAGCGTCCGCCTGGACTGCTTCCTGCCTTCGGTTGAAGGCCAGCGATTTCCCGCCATCATTGGTCTGCACGGCTCCGGCGGCGGCCACGCCAGCATGTCCGAACCCGCCAGCCTTCTCGCGACGCAGGGGTACGCCGTTTACGTCCTTCATTATTTCGAGCGCACCGGCACGACTGAAATCGATGGACTGGGAACGATTGCCCGCAATTTTCCCGCCTGGATGAAAACTCTTTGGGATGCAGTCAGCTTTGTGGCCCGTCAACCGTCGATCGATCCCGAACGCATCGGCCTGCTGGGTTTTTCCCTCGGAGCCTATCTCGCGCTATCGGCCGCAGCCATCGATTCCCGCGTGAAGATTGTCGTCGACTACTTCGGCGGATTTCCCAAAGAGATGAAACTATTCATGCGTCGCTTCTGTCCGGTATTGATATTGCACGGCGAGCAGGATGCAACCGTGCCCGTCGCCGAAGCCTATCACCTGCAACAAATGCTCGAGAAAAAGCAGATTCCCTACGAGATGAAAATCTATCCCGGCGCGGGCCACGGCTTCAGCGGGGAAATCTGGCGCGACTCCGGCCTGCGCACGTTGGCGTTCCTAAATCAACACCTAGCAGTGTAGGCGCGCGCGTCCCCGCGCGTGCGTTTCTCGATTCCCCTGCAATCTTAGCCACCTTTGTCATTCCGAGCCGTTCGCAGGCGCAAAGCGCCGAGAACGTGTCGAGGAATCTGCTGTTCCTCCTGCGCTCTGTAGTGAAGGAGTTAGCACACGGAACTTTCCCGATGGATTTTCCGTAGAATAAATTAGAAGACAAAGAGGTCTGTCATGGCAGCTTTCTTTCTGTGGTGCATCCTGTTCATCGTTTGTTGGCCGGTCGCATTGGTCGCGCTAATTGCGTATCCGCTAGTGTGGCTGTTCCTGCTGCCATTCCGGATTCTAGGAATCGCGGTTGAGGGAGTGTTAAAGCTGGTGTGGGAAGCGGTGATGTTGCCCGCCAGGCTCTTGGCTGCGCCGTTTAGGGTGTGAAACGGCGGGAGCTTCTGCTAGCTCCCCTGATCTTGGTTTGCAACGAACGAGGCTTCTGGGGCCTTCGGATTGATCCGAACTGCAATCATGCTGCCTGGCTGGAACTTGGCAGCATAGTGTTGGGCTGAAGTCGGCGAGAGGAACGGCTGCTGATGGATTCCCGAATAGTATTCCCCAGCATGAATATATGTGTAGGTAATTTCACTTACGGAACCACCGTAGGAACTCTCAGAAGTCGAACCTGTCACCGTGCCTCTTTCAACCGGCCAATCGGAACTTTTGACTAGCCGGAAGAGACGAATCGACGACCTGATCAGGTAACCGATAATAATGTCGAGAAACCAGCCCCCCATTGTTCGGTCCGACCTAGGATTTGTAATCCGTGTGTACTACTCCACGCCTTTCGCCGGCACCGCCAGCCCCAACTCCTTCATCACCATCTGCAAATCTTTCCAGGTTTCTTTTTTCTGCCGCGGATCGCGCAACAAAAACGCCGGATGATAAGTGACCGCCAGCTTCGTCCCGCGAAAGTCGAACCAACGGCCACGAAATTCGGACATCGGCGCATTGATTGCCAACAGCGTCTTCGCGGCTACAGCTCCCAGAGCCACGATCGCCTTGGGTTTAATCGCCGCGATTTGCCGCATCAGAAACGGCGAGCAGGTTTCGCACTCATCCCGCTCCGGCGTGCGGTTTCCCGGCGGCCGGCACTTGATGATATTCGCGATATACACGTCTTCACGCCTGATCCCCATGGCTTTGATCATGTTGTTGAGCAACTGCCCGGCGCGGCCCACGAACGGTTCGCCCTGCTGATCTTCATCCGCACCCGGCGCTTCGCCGATGAACATCAACTCAGCCCGTGGATTGCCCACGCCAAACACGATCTGCTTTCGTCCCTGTTTGTGCAGACGGCAGCGTGTGCAGTCGCCGAGGTCTTCGCGGATCAGACGCAATGCCGCGGCCGGATCGGCGATGCCCGCCTCCGCCCTGGGTGCAACCGACAAATTCTCCTCTACAACCGTGAAAGAGGCTATGCTTCTGGGGGTCATTTCGTCTCGTGTTTTCGGCTGGAATTCCTGAAAAGTTCCCGCCTCAGCGACCGGCCGGCGGTAGAGGTCGTAAATTCCCAACTCGCGATAGTAGCGGACGCGTTCAGCAAGAGCGTGCTTCAGTTGGGGATCGAGCGTCCGTGGCATGCAAGAACGAGAGTATCAGGAAAACGAATGGAAAACTTGGGAAGGCAGTGTCATGCTGAGCAAGGAGTGAACTTCGCTGCGCGAAGTTCATCCGTAGTCGAAGCATCCCTACTGTTCCTCGGACCTTGCCAGGAATAGCGATTCCTCGCGGCTAAGCCGACTCGGAATGACAAGGTAGCGAGGTCAGACTCTCAGGCTGGGTTTCCGCTCGCGCAGCCTGACCACCTGATCAAGCACGCGCTGCGCCACTTCCCACTTGGTAGTTTCCGGCACTTCGACGATTTCGTGCCGAGTGATGATGGTCACGGCATTGCGGTCGGAATCGAACCCCACGCCTTCGCGCGAGACATCGTTCACAACGATGGCATCGAGCGACTTCGAGGCAAGCTTCTTGCGGGCATTTTCCAGAGCGTCCTGAGTCTCAGCCGCGAAGCCGACCACAATCTGCGACTGTTTGTGCCGCGCCACTTCACCCAGAATGTCAGCCGTAGGCTCAAGTTCAAGCGACATGGGACCGGTACGCTTGATCTTTTGCGAAGCAGCGGCCTTCGGTCGATAGTCGGCAACCGCGGCGGTCTTAATTACGATGGTCGCATCCGGCAGCAGCCGCAGTACTGCCTGACGCATGTCTTCGGCAGATTCCACGCGGATGACTTCTGCCGCTCCCGGCGGCGTGAGCGCCGTGGGCCCGCTTACCAGCAGCACCCGCGCTCCTCGGCGCAACGCAGCTTCGGCCAACGCATATCCCATGCGGCCGCTGGAGCGATTAGTCAAATAACGCACCGGATCGATCTTCTCTCGCGTCGGCCCAGCGGTAATCAAAACTGTCTCTCCTGCCAAATCCTGCGAAGCGCCCAAAGCTTCCAGCGTCGCCGCGACAATCAATTCATTTTCCGCCAGCCGTCCCGGCCCGGTCATGCCGCATGCCAAATAGCCTTCGCCCGGTTCGACGATCTTCACCCCGCGCTTTTTTAGGATCTCCAGATTCGCCTGCGTGGCCGGATGGTTCCACATGTTCACATTCATGGCCGGGGCAACGACCACGGGCGCCGTGGTTGCCAAATATAGGGTGGAAAGAAAGTCGGAGGAAATGCCCTGTGCGAAGCGGGCCAGAACATCCGCGGTCGCGGGCGCCACCAGCAGCGCATCAATCGATTGCGCCACTGCAATATGCTCCACCGCGGAATCGATGTTCGGCTGGTCATTCCCGGCGGCAAACATGCCAGTGATGACTTTTTCGCCGGAAAGAGCCGCGAAGGTGAGAGGCCGCACAAACTCCTGCGCCGCGCGGGTCATAATGATCTGCACCCGGATGCCGCGCTCCTGAAGCAGGCGCACGATTTCCGCCGCTTTATACGCCGCAATTCCGCCGCTGACCCCGAGTGCCACCTTCATGGATAACGTCTACTCCTGCCCCAGTGCCTTCTCCAGGGTTTCGTTGGCAATTTCAGCCGGAGATTTTGGCGTCTCCGGAATCAGCCACTTCACCTTGCCGGCGCGGATTTCATCCTGCGCAATGCGGCAGGGTTTGCGGGAACTGGTATCAATCACCGGCGGCGCGCCGCCTTGCAGTTGTCTGGCTCTGCGAGCCGCCACCAGGATGTAGCGATAGTTGCTGTCAAACCCTTCAATCAACTTCATGGTGTTCTCCCTTGTTGCTAACGTCCACCGGGGGTTGCGGTTGCCACAAATGAGGCCAAAATGGGCTGCAGGCGTTCCCGCACGTTGCTCAAACGGCAACGCTCTGCCTTGGCCAGCAATTCCTTGTCAGCAACCGATGACTGCGCTCCTGAACCTTTCAACCGTTCTCCCAGAAGAATCGCTTTCAAGCTCTCGACCGATTCTTCCAAACGGTCATTCACCAGAATATAGTCGTATTTCATGTAATTCTCAATCTCACGGCTGGCCGTGGCCAACCGGTTTTGGATCACCTTCTCCGTATCCAGACTACGATTGCGCAATCGCGACTCCAGCGTCTTGCGGTCAGGCGGCAGGATAAAGATGCTCACCGCACCGGGAAGTTTGCCTTTGATTTGCGCGGCTCCTTGCACATCGATGTCGAGCAGCAGGTCATGTCCATCCTGCTTGGCCTTCTCCAGAAAACACTTGGCGGTGCCGTAATAATTGCCGAAGACCGAGGCATACTCCAAAAACTCATCCTTGCGGATCATTTTCTCGAACTGCTCTCGTGCGATGAAAGAAATACTCACGTCCGTTCTGCTCGTTGCCGCGGGGTGGCCGCGTGGTGTAGGAAATGGAAAAATCCAGGCCCGGCACGATCTGGCGCACCTTATCGACCAAAGTGGATTTACCCGATCCCGAAGGCGCCGAAATAATGTAGACCATCGTCATTCCAGGTTCTGCACCTGTTCACGGGCTTTTTCGATGTCCGACTTCATCGATAGGCCAGATTCGGTGATTTTCAGGGCCTCGCCCGCCAGTCCGGAAGTTTTCGACAGCAGCGTGTTGGCTTCCCGGTTCATCTCCTGCAACAGGAAATCCAGCTTCTTGCCCACTTCGCCGCCTTCGTCGAGCAGAGCCAGGAAATGCTTCACGTGCGCATTCAGGCGAACCAGTTCTTCCTGAATATCGCTACGGTCTACCAGTAAAGCCGCTTCCTGCAGGATTCGTTCCGGTTCCACCTGGGAACCGATCAGGTCCTGCATGCGAGACCTCAACTTGTCGGCGTAGGTGCGCAACATCGCCTGGCGATGTTTTTCAACCTCTTCCCGGGCGCGTTGCACGCCCGCCATGCGCTGCCGCAGTTCCCGCTCGGTGCCGCGCCCTTCTTCTTCGCGCATCTGGTTCAGGAGCGGCCAGAGCATCTTCCATTTTCGCGAGTACCATCGGCTCCAGTTCACCATCGGCAGGCAGGACTGTCGACTCCAGCGCTCCCGGAATGCGCAGAACCACATTGAGGTCCGGGTCGGCTGCCAGCCCGAATTCCGCTGCCGCGGCTCGAAACGCCTGTACATACCCAGCCACCAACTCCCGATTGAGCGAGAAGCTTTCGCTTGCACTGCGTTCCAGATTCAGAGTCAGCTCGACATGCCCGCGCGCCAGCTTTTCCTTGAGGCGTCGTCGAAGTCTCATTTCCAGACCGTCGCTATCCGACGGCATGCGGAAATGCAAGTCCAGAAAACGGTGATTCACCGACTTGAGTGATAAGGTGAAGCCGAGCTGGCCGTTGATCTGCCCTCTTACCTGCGCAAACCCGGTCATGGAGCGGATGGTCATTTCAGTCGTTGCCCACCGGAGCCACACTCTCTCCCGCAGGCTCCAGATCCTTAAACTGCAGATCGTATAACCTTCGGTACGTCCCGAAGCGTTTCATGAGGTCTTCGTGGCTGCCAATATCTGCAATCGTCCCATGCTCGAGCACCACGATGCGGTCTGCCTTTCGCACCGTCGACAAACGGTGAGCGATCACCACCACCGTCCGCCCGGTCATCAGGTTATGCAGCGCCGATTGCACCAGTGACTCCGATTCGCTATCCAGCGCTGAAGTGGCCTCGTCCAGAATGAGGATGGGAGCATTCTTCAGCAGCGCCCGCGCAATCGCGATGCGCTGCCGCTCCCCGCCCGAAAGCCGAACTCCACGCTCGCCGATGACCGTTTCGTACCCCGCAGGCAGCGCCTTCACAAAATCGTGCGCCAGCGCGGCCTTGGCGGCCTCCTCCACCCGTTTCTGCGGGATATCGGGGCTGCCCATAAGCGATGTTGTTGCGCACCGTGTCATTGAACAGTACGGTGTCCTGGGAGACGACGCCAATCTGCGATCGCAGCGAACCCAGGGTGGTGTCGCGGACATCGCGGCCGTCGATCAGCAATCGGCCGGAGCTGACATCGAAGAAGCGGGGAATCAGGTGGACCAGCGTCGTCTTACCTGCGCCGCTCGAACCCACAACCGCCAGCACCTCCCCGGCATGAACGTCCAGATCGATGTTCCGCAGAATATCTCGTCCTTCGTCGTCATTGCTCTCGTAAGAAAAACCCACATTCTCGAAGCGAATGCTGCGGGAAAACGGTGGCAAGGGATGAGCGCCTGGCTTTTCACGAATCTGGTCCTGGGAGTCCATGAACTTGAAGATTTCGGATGAGGCGCCCAGAGCCTGCTGAAAATTATTATTGAAAAGCGCAAATTTGCGCACCGGATTGTACAAGCTGAATACCGCGGCAATGAAAGCGCCGAATGCTCCCAAGGTGAATTCGTTGTGCGCGATATTTTCGCGGCCCAGAAGCAACAGCAACGCGATCGCGATCGAGGCGAATATATCCATCAAAGGCGAGCTGATTGCGGCCGCCGCTACCGAGCGCAGATTCGCCCGGAACAATCTCTGCGCCGCCTTGCGAAAACGCGCAATCTCCCACGACTCCATGCTGAAAGCCTTCACAATGCGGTTCCCGGTGATGGTTTCTTGCAGGATGTTCTGGATATCGGCCAGCTTGTCCTGCCCGCGCCGCGTCGTGGTGCGCACCCGCCGTCCGATCTTGGCGGCTGAGTAAATGATGAAAGGAACGAACAAGACCAAAACCCAGGCCAGCCTCCGCCCTAAGATCACCACCACCGCCGCCATGAACAGGAAAGTGAAAAACTGCTGCAGGAATTCCGCCATCACGCTCGACATGGCGTACTGCACGCGTTCAATGTCATTAATGATGGTCGAGATCAGCGTGCCAGTGGTGTGCTTTTGAAAGAAGGCGGCTGAGCGCCGCAGCACGGAGTCGTATAGATCATTGCGCAGGTCCGTGATCATGCCGAAGCCGGCGTGGTTGACGAGATAGGTGCCGGTGTAATCGAAAACGCCTTTTAGAATCGTGGATCCAACCAGCGCATAAGCTACGATCGTCCAGGCATTATGAAGATGGCTTGGAACAAATTGCTGCAGATAAACAACGTGATGGGTGCCTGGAACGGTGAAGAGTTGAATATTCTCGGAGCCCGATGACGGGTTCAATACCCGGTCCAAGATCGGTTTTACCAAAACTAGGCGGAACGCCTCAAGAAATCCGACCGCGGCCAGCAGAACCACCCCAGGCACCAACTGCAACAGGTAGGGCAGCACGTAGCGGATGAGACGGGTCAGTTGCCGCATTGGGGGCTCCCCATGCGCAGCCAGGCGCGGCCTGCAGCGAATGGAATCAGCATGCGTAACAAGGTTTCATTCTACTTGAGTGGTTGGCCGCGCGTCGCGTTGCTTCGCGAACAAATCCCCGGGCGAACGGCCAAACAGCATTCCTATCCCGGACTATCCCGGTGCACGACTTTTACCCGATATCCTGCCTTTCGCAAACGCTTGCCGACATCTTCGGCAATCATGACCGAACGGTGCTGGCCGCCCGTGCACCCGAACGAGATCGTCAAATAGCTCTTGCCCTCGCGAATGTAGTGCGGCAACAAGTACACCAGCAACTCGGAAATCCGCTTGATGAACTCCCGGCTCTGGGGAAACGAGCGAATGTACTTTGCAACCTTCGGATCTCGTCCGGTCAGCGGCCGGAATTCCGGCACAAAATGCGGGTTCGGCAGGAAGCGCACGTCAAATACCAGGTCTGCGTCCTCCGGCACTCCTTTCCGGAATCCAAAGCTCACACATGAGACCAGGATGTTCTTATCCGACTCGCGCTTCTGAAAACGTTCGGTGATGTGAGCGCGTAATTCGTGGACATTGAACTTGGAAGTGTCAATCACCAGGTCAGCCAGGGCGCGAATGCGCCGCAAATGCCGGCGTTCCGCAGCCAGGGATGTTTTCACTGGGGTATCGGTTCCCAGCGGGTGTGGCCGCCGGGTTTCGCTGAAACGACGCACCAGCACGGAATCCGCCGCCTCGAGAAAAATCATCTTAGTCGGCAGCATCCGCTTTACCGACTTCACGATTTCCGGCAAGTCCTCGAGCTGCGCCCCTTCGCGGACATCCACCACCAGCGCCGTGCTCTTGATTTCCGAAGACTGGCCCACCAATTCGGCAAAACGGGGAATCAAACCCACCGGCAGATTGTCCACACAGTAGTAACCCAGATCCTCGAAAGCTTTCAATACCGAGGCTTTGCCGGATCCGCTCATGCCCGTGATGATGACCAACTCGGGTGTAGGTCCCTCACGCGAAGCCTGTGCCGGCGCCGCAGCCCCGGACCGGAACTTTTCTGATGGGTTTGCGTGCAGACATCTAGACGGATGTTAGCAGGCGATGTCCGCTCTCGCTAGTGCAACTGCGGATTGCAGACAGTCCGCAGTGCTCGAAATGGGACACCTTGGGCAATCTGACGGTTTGGCGCACAAAAGCGAGGCCGGACGCGCCATCGCCAATTCAGGTAGGGCGTCCGGCCAGTTTGCGCAAGGCTCATCACAGGGAACAAACTTACTGGGGCGCGATGTAGCCGAAAGCACCATCCACATTATTCAGTGGACCTGCCGCCCAGAAAAGCTGGTTTGTCTTCCCATTCGATGAGCTTCCTCCGCCGAACTCGATTCCCCAGATCTGGTCGATATGGATGGGTTTCCCGTTGGAACCTGTCACGGTGCCAACGAATTTCCCGGTCTTGATATCGAAACCATTGATGTCGCCTACGTTGTCGAGGTTGTTGGAGACCAGCAGAGTGTTGCTAAGCGGGCCGAAATTGCTGGGCGCAAGCGCCATTCCCCAGGGCTGGTTCAGCGGAGCGCCCTACGGCAAAATGCTTCACAAACACGCCATCCTCGGTGAACACGTCTATCACTCCACCCGGACCGCCGGAGACGTCCGCATACGCCACCAGGAGCCTGCCATCGATGTCCTGAATGCCAAAGGGCGTAGCATTTTTCGGAAGGCTGGTATCGGTGAAAGATTTGACGAAGTTGAAATTGCCGTCGTAAATGTCAACCTTGCCGTTGGCGGTGTCGGCGGCATAAATCATGTTGCCTGAAGTCCGGTTGGTGATGGCCAGACCGGTATAGCTGGCGCCCGAACTGGAGTTGTTTACCGCGATGATTGCCTGCGTAGGGTTCGAGATCGGCGACCAACCCGCTGATGGTCCCGTCCAAAGTCGCAAAAATGAACTCCGAGGCCCAATTCCTCACCTGGAACTCATTCGAACTGTTCGCGACGATGCCTGTCGGCGAGCCCCCGTATAGGCCATTCGCCGCGGGGATCAACACTTCCAGGCTCTGCTTATTTCCACTGCCGTCATAGAGTGTCGACCAGCCGCTCCCCGCATCGCTAACCCAGAATGCCTCGTTCGGGAGGTAGGCTAATCCCCAGCCATTTACCAGCAAGGGATCAAGTTGTCCGCGGCCGGACACGTTTGAATCCAGCAGAGTTACGGTGTACTGTGCCAGGGCTGAGCCGGAAAACAGGAACACGAGTCCCAAAGATAGAGCTAACGTGAGGGTGCGACTGAACCAACGTTGCATTTTGGAGTCTCCTTAGATTCTCGCAATATTGGCGATGAGGTGGTGTGCGATGCCCGGCTCAACCAACCCGAAACGCCCGCTGCGGAATCGCCGAATGGTAGGTCCCACGGCAATGGAGGTTGTCAGCGCGCCGTCATGGGTTTGTAAAATTCCTGTCTCTCCAGCGGGCTGGTTTCTGCTGCTAGCATGATTGCAGGTCCGTGCCTGGGTGTCTCCCAGTCGAGCCTAACTCGAAGTTTGCCGTTTCCGATCCCTATGTACGAATTTTGCGACGTCGCCGTACCCGGTCCATTCGACACTGTCTTCACCTACCGCGTCCCGGATGGGATGGAGCCCATAGTGGGCGCGCGGGTGCTGGTCCCGTTCCGCCAGCGGCGTGTCTCGGGCGTGGTTACCGGGCTTCACGGCAGCGTGCCCAAGGTCCAAGCCAAGAACATCATCAGTGTGCTGGATGCCACGCCGGTGCTCGACGATCAACTCCTGCGCCTCGGCAAATGGATCGCCGACTATTATTTGGCTCCTCTGGGCGAGGTTTTCCGCAGCATGCTTCCCCTGGGGGCGGAATTCAAACGGACCATCGGCTACCGCATCACCGACGCAGGGCGCACTGCGCTGCATCTGGCAGGAATGTCGGGGTCGTCCGCCCGTTCCCGCAGAACGGCCCAGGAACAGCTGGCGGAGTTTCGCGTGCTCGACTACCTGGGAGAACGTGAAATTGCGCGCGAAGAATCCCTGCGCTCCGCTGCCCGCATCTCGAAACCGGTCCTTGCTGGCATGGTGCGCAAGAAGTGGATTGCCCGCGAAGACTTGTCCGACGCGCGTGACGCTGAGCGGACCGTCAAAGTCGCATTACTGAAAAGCGCTGAAGGCAAGATCAATGCCAATCAGCAACAATTGGTGGACACGCTCGCCGCCGCTGGGGGAAGAGTTGCGGTAGAGATCGCTACAGACGCTGGAGGTTCCGCGCACCACGCTCGGAACTCTGGTGAAGCGCGGGCTGATCGAAATCGTCGCTGAACCGGCGGGATTCGCGGTGTCAGGGATGAAGACGCAATCCACGTCCGCTGGACTTCCAGTTCAACTCGGCCCAGGAAAAAGCGCTGGCCCAGCATTCGCGCCGATATCGCTGCCAGAAAATTCTCCGCCATGTTGCTGCACGGCGTCACTGGATCAGGCAAGACCGCCGTATATCAGGCCGCCATGCGCTCGGTTCTCGAATCGGGCGTTCGGCCATCATGCTGGTTCCAGAGATCGGGCTTACGCCCGCGGCCGCCGCCAATCTTCACCAGGTTTTCGGAGATCAAGTTGCGCTGCTTCACTCCGCTCTCTCCGATCAGGAACGCGCAGAGCAATGGCACCGGATCAAGCGTGGCGATGCCCGCATCGTGGTTGCCACCCGCTCCGGGATATTTGCTCCGGTTTCAGATTTGGCGCTGGTGATCGTCGACGAAGAGCAGGATTCTTCCTACAAGCAGGAGGAAACTCCGCGCTATCATGCCCGCGACGTGGCCGTGATGCGGGCCAAGATGGCCAATGCCGTCGTCGTTCTGGGATCGGCCACCCCTTCCCTCGAGTCGTATTTCAATGCCACCAAACATAAGTACACCCTGCTCGAATTGCCCGACCGGGTGGAGAAGCGCCCGCTGCCGGGGGTTGAAATCATCGATATGCGGCAGGAATTTCAGGAAACAGGCCATGAGCAAGTCATTTCCCGCAAACTGACCGAAGAAATCAGGCAGCGGCTCGAGCGCAAGGAACAGGTCATGGTCCTGCTCAACCGCCGCGGATATTCTCCGTTGGTCTTGTGCCGCGCCTGCGGCAGTCACCTCGAGTGCAAGAACTGTGCCGTCGCCATGACTCACCATAAGCGTACCCATCGTATGGTTTGCCACTATTGTGGTTTCATGACGCCGGTGCCGAAAGTCTGCGGCGAGTGTGGCAGCGAATACGTACAGTTCCTCGGAACCGGATCGGAGAAGCTGGAAGAATTGCTACACGGCTTGTTTCCGCAAGCGCGCATCGGCCGCCTGGATCGCGACACCGTCCGCGGACGTGAGGACTTCGAGCGCGCCCTCAACGCGCTGAACCAGGGCGAACTCGACCTATTGGTCGGGACCCAGATGATCGCCAAAGGGCACGATATTCACGGCGTGACCTTGGTCGGCGTTGTGGGCGCCGATGCTGCTTTGGGATTCCCCGACTTCCGCGCCGCTGAACGAACTTTTCAGCTTCTAACGCAAGTAGCGGGACGCGCCGGGCGCGGGCAGACTCCGGGCAAAGTGGTACTTGCAGACTTTCTTCCCCGATCATTATGCCGTGCAATATGCCGCACAGCACGACTTCGCCGGTTTCTATGAAAAGGAATTGCGCTTCCGCAGTTGGATGCACTATCCGCCGTACAGTTCGCTGGCCAATGTCCTGGTGAGGAGCGACAAGCTGGACGAAGCCCTGACCTGGTCCGGCATCTTAGGAAAATGGTTCGAGAAGACGCGGCATGAAGGGATTCGCGTGCTCGGTCCAGCCGCCGCGCCCATTGTGCGGCTGAAGCGCGACTACCGTTATCACTTCGTGCTGAAATCCGCCAGCCGGGAGAAGCTCAATGCGCTGCTACGGACCATGCTGGCTTACGCCACACAGCAGAAAATTCCGCGCACGCAAGTCATTGTGGACGTGGATGCGCTGTGGCTGATGTGAAGCCGCGAGATACTACGATAGCCGCGTTACCCCCGGAAACCCGTCGAACCCAGAATCAAATGTCAAGATTCTCTCGATGCCGTGTTTTTCCATCACGGCGAGATGAACTGCATCACGCGCCGAGAGACGCTGGTAGCCAAGGACGATCTGTTTTGCGCATTCGACAACCGTCCGGTCGACCGGCAGGACCTCATCCACCACGCTCAGAAGCGAGTCGAACGCGGGCTGGATGTCGTGGCGGCGATTGATCGCGACATAGCGATGAAGGATTTCCTGCAGCACCTCGGCATCGGTTACCAGGCGCTGGCGTTCACTGACCAATTTTTCCAGCAGCCGCTGGGCATCGGTCTTATGGGGACTGGGTGTACCCACCAGATACATCGGGATATTGGAGTCAATCAGAATCACGGCTTCGGACCGGCGGCGTATCCCCGCTCGATTTCCGCGAGCATGGTATCGATGTCGGAGGTCGGCGATTCATGCCGTGCGGCTGCGCGAATGGCTTCAAGCTTTTTCTCTACGTCGCCGAGGGGTTGACGGCGTCTTGCCAGGTCCAGCGCTTGTCGCACCCACTCCGCCAGTGACATACTCCGAGCACGTGCCATGTGCTGGATCTCGCGGTATTCAGGATCCTGTAGAATCACTTGCAGTCGCTTAGTCATGAGGTGAGTCTATATGACTCATCATCATGAGTCAATAGTTCCCTGGTCTACGCTAGCTGTAGTATTTGCAATTAGTTAGGAGTGGCAGCGTGCTTCAAAATTTCTTGCTACCTAGAAACTCCCTCACTACTTCCTTTACATCCTTATGCTCACCATCGACCGCATAATTCAGCCGCCGCATGTCCTCGTCAGAAATCTTTCCTGCGAGTGCGGCCAAAGCCTGACCAACCTCAGGATGCCGCGCAAGCGTCTCCTGGCGAATGATGGGCACCGCTTCATACGGAGGGAAATAGTGACGGTCATCTTCGAGAACAAACAAATCCAATGCCGGAATCAAGCCGTCCGTCATGTTCCCGGCGATCAAATCCACCTGCTTGTTCTTGAGGGCCCGTGCGAGCAGACCCAGATCCATAATTCGCGGCGGTTCGGCAAACCGCAAGCCATAGGTTGCCGCCAGGCCTTTGTAGCCGTCGGGGCGCTCCATGAATTCATATCCGAATCCCGCGCGCCACTGCGGAGTGTAAGCCGCGGCTTGAGAAATGGTTTTCAGTCCCAGTCGCCTTGCGTCTTCGCCGCGAATTTCAATGGCAAAAGTATTATCGAAACCGAAAGGAGGACCCACGCTGAGATGAAAGCGCCGGGCGTATTCATACTTTACCCGCCGATACACATCCTCGGCACCACCCTCAGCCTTCTCCTTGAGAACCGCTGCGAGCGCGGTGCCTGTGTATTCGGGATAGACATCGATGCGTCCGGCAAGAATCGCCTGCTGGCAGATGTAAGTCCCGGCGAGATAGAACCGTCGCTCGACTGGCAGGTGCGTCTTCGCCTCAATCTGCTGCGCGATGATCTCGCCCAGGATCAATTGCTCGGTGAAATTCTTGGAGCCGATGACAATTCGGTCCTGGCGGGGAGGACCGCAGGAGACAAGCAGCGCGCTGCAGAGCAAGATTGAAAAGTTCCGATGCACTTGTTCTATCCGCAGGAATGAAAAATTCAAAGCTCGCGTCTTCAATTCTCAGTGAGGGCTGAGCTTTCGTTCCAGCCATCCCAACCCCACGTCAGCCGCCAATGCCATCAACGCGGCGGGAATTGCGCCTGCCAGAATGACCGTGTTGTTCACCATGGCCAGCCCGCGAAAAATATATTCTCCCAATCCGCCGGCGCCAATGGCTGCGGCAATGGTCGCAAGCCCTACCGAAATCACAGTTGCAACCCGCACCCCCGCGATAATCACTCCCAGCGCCAGCGGCAATTCGACTTGAAAAAGCAGTTGCCAGTCGGTTAATCCCATACCGCGTCCGGCTTCAACCACCGCCGGATCAACTCCCTTGATGCCGGTGTAAGTGTTGCGAATGAGCGGCAGAAGTGCGTACAGCATAAGCGCGAGGATGGCGAGCCGGTCGGCGCGCGCTCCAATCCACGGCGCGGGCAAGAGAAAGCCAAACAGCGCCAGGCTGGGGATGGTTTGAATAATGTTTGCGCCCCCTAACACCGGCTTGTTGAGCCACGGCCGGCGCGTGATCAGGATACCCAGCGGGATTCCCACCAGCACCGCAAGCCCCGTCGAGATGGCCACCAGCCACAAATGCTCAAGCGTGAGTTCCGAAACTTCCACGTGGTTCTGCACGATGAATCGCCAAAGATTCATGGATGTTCTCCTGGACCGTCATCGAACGCTTGCCGGTATGCGACCACCAATGGAGCTTGCGAAGCCATAAACTCCTGCCTTGTGTAAATTCCAACCAGCCGGCCGGCCTCCAGCAAAGCGACACGGTTGCCTAGCAGTAACGCTTCACGCAGATCATGTGACACAAACACCACCGTTTTTTGCAGCTGTTCTTGCAGCGCCAGAAATTCCCGCTGTAATTCTGCGCGGGTGAGAGGATCGAGGGCGCCGAAGGGTTCGTCCATCAACAGAAATGGAGGATCAACCGCCAGCGCTCGCGCTACTCCCACTCTTTGCCGCTGCCCGCCGGAAAGTTCGCGAGGGTAGCGCGACGCGAGCTGAGGCTCCAGTCCAACCAGGTCGAGCAACTCCTGCACCCGCGCGCGAATACGGTCTCGTGCCCACCCCTCAATTTGTGGAACGAGGCCGATATTGCGCTCCACCGTGTAGTGAGGAAACAGTCCGGCTTCCTGGATCACATACCCGATCATGCGCCGCAAGCGAATCACGTCCCACTCACTCAGCCGTCGTCCGTCCACGCGAATTTCGCCCTCAGTTGCTGCGAGCAGACGATTGATCAGTTTCAGCGTAGTGGTTTTCCCCGAGCCGCTACGGCCCAACAACACCAGGGTTTCGCCGCGGTGAATTTCCATATTCAGGCCGCGGAGTATCTCAGAGCCGCCGTTCAGACCATAGGAAACATCGCGGAATTCGATAGCGCCGCGGTTGTCGGGGGAAGTCTCCATTGCCAATCTTCGAGGATTGTAACCACAAGCCCACCGGCAGCGCAGAGAAACGCTTAAGCTCCGGTATAAGCCGCGGGCGGCAGGCCGGTGATGCGAATCCCGGCATGCCCTTTGTGGCGGATGTTCAACCCAATCAACAGGGCGGTTATTTGCTCGAGGACACGCGCGTTTTCCAGTTTTCCGCCGTCGATCGCACGCACTCCGGGAATCTTCGCGGCCAGTGCGCTGACGGTCTTGCCTGCTTCGGCGTCGTCGCTACAGACAATCACATCGCAATCCACGGGACCTTCGGCATTGAGGATTTCCGCGCCAACATTTTGGAACGCGGCGACCACGGAAACTCCGGCGGGAACCAATTCTGCGGTCTGCTGCGCGGCCGATCCTTGCCAGACGCCGAGGGTGCGACTGGCCCGTCCACCCACGCTCGCAGCCAACGGTACCGTTGCATCCACTACGATGCTTCCCTGGCGCAACGTCGGCTTTAGTTGCTTAAGCAGGACGGCATGGCCTTCGAAAGGAATGGTCAGCACGACCAGGTCTGCGGCGGCGCAGGCGGCGGCATTTTCCATTCCCGTGACCTTCGCATTCACACCAGTTCGCTGCTTGATCTTTTCGGACGCTTCTCGCGCGCGCTTAAAGTCGCGTGAGCCGATGATCACGGTCTCGCCCGCAACCGCCCAACGCAGCGCCAGGCCAAAGCCTTCGGCTCCGGTCCCGCCAAGCACCGCGATCGTGCTGCTCATGCAAACTCCGGTTCCAGGGCCTGCTCTGCCACCAATTCATCCAGCGGTAGTTTTATCTTGATCTTGCTGTAGGTAGTGTTGCGCTCGGCAGGGATTCGCCCGGCTTCAAGAATCAGGGACTGAAAATCCTCCGGGCTGGTGTATTGGCCTGCCGTTGCTCCGGCCTCGCGCGAAATATTTTCTTCCATCAGTGTGCCGCCGTAGTCGTTGGCGCCGGCGTGAAGGCAGAGTTGCGACAGCCTGCGGTTCAGCTTGACCCAAGACACTTGAATATTATTTATGGCGTCCGCCAGCAATACCCGCGCCAGTGCATGGATCTTCAGGTGTTCAGCCAGCGTTGGCCCCGGACGCGCAATCCCTTGATGAAACAGCAGCGTCTTCTGATGCACGAACCCCAGCGGCACGAACTCAGTAAAGCCGCCGGTTTCCTGCTGAATTTGCCGCAACAACAAAAGCTGATTGACCCAGTGCTCCGGGGTTTCTACATGCCCGTACATCAGCGTGGACGTGCTGCGAATGCCGCAGCCATGTGCCGTGTGGATGACGTCTATCCACTGGGCAGTGGAAACTTTGTTGCGGGAGAGAACGAAACGTACCTCATCATCGAGAATTTCCGCCGCAGTGCCGGGAAGCGTGTCGAGTCCGTTGTCGCGCAGCATGCACAGATAATCGCCCAACGGCATGCCGGTCAATTCGACGCCGTACATGATTTCCATCGGCGAAAAAGCGTGAATGTGCATGTGCGGTGTAACCTTTTTCACCGCCCGCAAAATATCACGGTAGTAAAAAGGCGGCAGGCCATGAGGCAGGCCGCCTTGGATGCAGACTTCCGTCGCGCCCATCTCCCAGGCTTGGCCCGATTTCTCGCCGACTTGCTCCGGAGTCAAGAAATACGTATCCGATTCGCGCGGCCCCCGGCTGAAGGCGCAAAATTTGCAACCAACGAAACACACATTGGTGAAGTTGATGTTGCGATTCACTACGTACGTCACAAGATTCCCGGAAAGTTCACGGCGCAAATCGTTCGCTGCCACTAGCAGGCCGAGCAGATCGTTACCCTCCGCATTCGCCAGAAGGATGCACTGCTCCGGCGTGAGCACACCGCCATCCAAGGCTTCCATCACCAGTTCGATGGCGTCGCGAACCCCGGTGCTCATTCGAGGTGCAATGCCTGACCACTCCAGCGCCGGAAAACTCTCGAGTTCAGACTGCCAACAATTGGGCCACAACTTTCTCCTTTACACACTAACGAAACAAGTCCGTTGCTGCGGGACGAATCAAGTCGCGGGCGCTTCCCCTGGCAGGCCGGTACTGGAAACCGCGCACGATGCATGCCGGGGTGCGAGCCAGCTTGCCGCAAACCAATCCCGCCGCGCAAGCCAGTTCGTCCGCCACAGCCTCCATACTAACGCGCAAAGGATAGCCTGCGGGGTCGCGTTCGCCGCGGTAGTCGTGCAAGCCCTTCATCCCGGCCACTCCAATCGCGACCTCTGTCAGTCCCTCGCGCCATGGCCTCCCGAAAGAATCGCTAATGATCACGGGGATCGAAATCCGCAAACTATTTCTTCAGATCATGACGCAGCCGCGCCGCTGAAGCATCCGGATCGTTGGGCAGCAGCAACGCGTGCTTCCCGCCATCGACGTTCGAAGCATCCACTCCGCTGTTCGCGCAAATCAAACCGTGTCGCGTTTCCGTGATCAGCACTCCGCGTTTGCGCCGTATGACGCGGCGGCTCTGCGCCAGCGCCAGTTCGATGACTCTGGCATCAACTTTGTACCGCCGCGCCCAGGCGCGCGAACTGGCGGAGGGTTTGATCTTGTCCAGTTCCACCAAGCAGCCTTCGGCCTTCGACACGATCTTATGTTTCACGATCAAAATGTCCCCGGCCTTCAGCGACAGTTTGTTTCGGCGACACGCACTCAGGAGTTTCTCAACCAGACGGTCGCCGGGGCGAATTTCCTCCAGGAACGGAATGGGCACAATCTGCAACCCTCGAAGCGGAGACGCTTGCGTCATTTATTCGTTCGCTGCCCGGGGCAAATCCGCCAAGTTCGAAGCTTCGAACCAGGCGCTGCGAACGCGTCTCCCGGGCGATTCCGCCAATCGCCACAGGTCAGCAGGAGTGTCAACGTCCAGCGCGATACCCGGAAGTGGAACCACCACTACCGGCTTCCCGCTGGCACGCGCAGCAGCCAGATGCGGCTTGAAGCTGTCATTGCCAAATCGTAAGGGGAAAAGTCCGGCGGGCCGTCGAAGCGCAGCATTTGTACCCCGCCCATCAGCCGCTGGCACCAGAACAGAGCCTTGATCCGGCGCCGATTCGAGAATCTTCTCCAATTCCCAGGCCTGAACCAACGGAATATCGCCGGGGATGACCAACGTGAAATCCGCTCCGCGAGATTCGCAAATCTGGGTTGCCATTTCAATCGCATCCGTCTCGCCTCGATTAGCGGAATCGGGAATCACTTCGAAGCCGAATCGCGTCGCCAACTCCCTGGCGAACGGATCGCTGGTGACCAGCGCGATTTCCGGGCCGGGCGGCCAACGAAGCCAAGGTCTCGGCCACATCCTTTAGCATGGTCTGCGCAAGCTCGGTCCGAGTTGCCTGATCCAGCAGCGAAGCCAGCCGCTGCTTGGCGCCGGACAAATTCTTTACTGGAACCAGAATCATGAAGGGTCAGCTCCCGCGCGGGCCGCGCTTTCCGCCGCTCAGCAAGGCCAGCACAGTTCTTGCCAGCTTGGCTTTGTCCTCGGAGTTTCGCATGATCGTGTTGGTGCAGTGCACGCGCAGACCGGGCCGCGTGATTTGTTGCGCGGCTTCGGCGTCACGCAGGTCAGCGATCAGAATATCGAGGAAATCCTCGTAGGCCTTCGCCACGCCGGCGATCGAAACCGCAAATCCCTGCGCCGCCATCAAAACCCCCGCTGGCCCCGAGACCGCCGCATCCCCCACAATCGGACTGACAGCAGCCACCGTTGCTTCGGTTTTCTGGAGTGCATCCCGGATGCCGGAGACGGAAAGGATCGGCCCGATGCTCGTAATCGGATTGCTCGGGGCAATGATTACCGCGCCCGCAGACAGAATCGCGTCTACTACACCGGGCGCGGGCTCTGCATCTGCGGCTCCGGCAGAAGCGCACGGACTTAACCGGATCCTGATACCAACGCTGCACAAAGTATTCCTGGAAGCTCAATTCTCCGGCTGGAGTATCCACTCTGGTTTCGACCCGCGAATCACTCATCGGCAGGATCCGCCCCTGCACCCCCAGCTTGGCGCAGATTTCCGTGGTTGCCGCGGTCAGAGTTTTACCTTCCGCCAGCATTTTGGAGCGCAGCAGATGAACCGCGAGATCGCGGTCGCCAACGTGGAACCAGATCGGCTCGGCCAGTTCGCCCATCGCCTGCAGGCAGAAAAAAGTGTCGCCCTTCACTCCCCAACCGCGTTCCCGGCTGAGCAGGCCCGACAACGCATAGGTGATCGAGTCCAGATCCGGAGAAACGTGAAGGCCCCACCATTGCAAGTCGTCACCGGTGTTCACCACAAAAGTCAATTCCTGGGCAGGGGCTGCCTGCCGCAGTCCTTCCACAAACTTTGCTCCCCCGGTACCGCCGGTGAGCACAACGATCATGCTGCCCTCCGCGCGTAGCACTGGGAGTCGGAGGCCGCCCTGATTTTTTCCGCGAGCAACCCCGGCCGCGACGTCACCGCTGGCAGAAACTCCGGATAGACTGGCAGCCTTTGCCGTAGCACGAATCCTTTCGACTCCGTGCGTCGCCGTAGTTCGTCGAGATGCGGCCAGGGCCGCTCCGGATTGATGAAATCTGGTGTGAGCGGCGAAACCCCTCCCCAATCGTTAATGCCGGCGTCGAGCAAATCTTCGTAATTGGGAGCGGAAAGATTGGGCGGAGCCTGCAGATTCACCTCCGGCATCAGCAAGCGAGCGACTGCAATTGTGCGTAGCATGTCGGCTTGCGTCGGCTCCGGCCAATTCTGCATGGGGATGTCAGGCTTCACACGAAAATTCTGGATGATCACTTCCTGAATGTGACCGTAGCGTTGGTGCAGGTCGCGAATCGCGAGCAAAGAATCCACCCGGTCCTCGGGAGTTTCGCCGATCCCAATCAGCAAACCAGTAGTAAAAGGGACTCCCTGTTTGCCCGCTTCTTCAATCGTACGCAGCCGCTTGTTAGGTATTTTGTCAGGAGCATTGTCATGCGCGGCTCCGGGCAGCCATCAACCCGGTATTCGTAGTCTCAAGCATCAACCCCATGCTGGGGGAAACCGCTGCCAGACGAGCAATCCACTCCGCACTCAACAACCCCGGGTTGGGATGCGGAAGCAGTGTAGTTTCCCGCAGCACCAGTTCGCACATTGCTTCGAGATAATGCAAGGTCGAGTTATATCCCAACCGCCGGAGAGTCTCGCGCATTTCCCGAAACGCCAGCTCGGGTTTGTCCCCCAGGCTGAATAGCGCCTCCGTACACCCCATGTTCTCACCGGCACGCGCCATTTCCAGCACTTCTTCCGGCGTCATGGTATGAGCGCCGGGCTGGCCAGGATCACGCCGAAATATGCAATAACCGCAATAGTCGCGGCATAGATTGGTCAAGGGAAGAAAGACTTTGCGCGAGTACGTAATGACTTGTGGCTTGAACCGCTCCTTGGCTGTGAGCGCCGCCGCCAGAAGCTCAGGAAGTTGTTCGTCTGGACAGCGGATTAGCTGGCACGCCGTCTCGCGGGATAGAGGCGAGCGAATTCGATCAAACTCCCGCGCTGAAGCCTCGACCCGAGATGTGATTCCAGTTGCCAAGTTCCGGACCTCGATTGATTCTAATGGATTGCCCTCCCGCAGGGCGCAGCAAGCAAGCCCGAAGCTCACTTTTGCGACGTAGGATCGACTCATCTTTGCAACTGCGTTGCCCGATGAGATTGAAATCTTCAAGGTTCCTCACCGAAAAGGCAAGCTTCATCCTCAGCCGGACTCGTCGCGCCAGACCATTTGTTCGAGTGGTCGTAGGTCGAATCCTTTGCTAAGCTTGGATCCGGGTTGGTTTCGGTTTCACGAGGCCCCTGTAACCTCTGGTCATTCGGAAATGTATCCGCGAGCCTTTCACTATCACCGTGCGGGATCGTTGAAAGAAGCAACGGCTTTGCTGTTGCAGCTTGGGGACGATGCCAAGCTGCTGGCTGGCGGCCAGAGCCTTATCCCGCTGATGAAGCTGCGCTTCGCCAATCCCGCCCATCTGGTCGACCTGAACTTTATCTCCGGAACTTCCTACATCAAGGACGACAACGGCGCGCTTGCGTTTTGGGCCGCTCACCCGCCACGCGGAAATCGAGGATTCCGCCATCGTCGCCAAGGTTCCCATCCTGCACGACTGCGCAGCCGGCATTGCCGACGTGCAAGTCCGCAATCGCGGCACCATCGGCGGTTCGTTGGCCGAGGCTGACCCCAGCGGCGACTGGGCGGTAGTTCTCAGCACTCTGGCCACACAGGTTCGGTGTCTGGGGAAAAATGGCGAACGCACGGTCGATTTTAAGGATTTCATCAAAGACGCCTACACCACCGTGCTGGCGCACGACGAACTGGTCAGCGAAGTGTCGGTCAAGATTCCGGCGAAGGGAAGCGGCGGGGCGTATCTCGCATTTAAGCGTGCCGCGCCGGTCTATCCCACGGCCAGCGCCGCCGTGCAGCTCACGATGGACGGAAATGTCTGCAAGGAAGTCAGCCATCGCGCTCGGTTGCGTCGGGCTGACCGCCATCAAAGCCAAAGATGCCGAGGCCGCCTTGCGCGGCCAGTCAGATCAACCGAGAAGACGCTTTCTGCGGCGGCAGAAGGCGCCAGCGCAGCCGCCGATCCGCAATCCGATATGCGCGGTTCTGCCGACTACAAACGCACGCTGGTCGGCGCGCTGGTTAAGCGGGCGATTGATATCGCCGTGCGCCGGGCACGAGGAGAGAAGGTCGAGGTGAGCCACATCTATGCCTGAAGGGATCGCCAAGGTTCCGGTGAAAGTTACGGTCAACGGCAAGCTCGCACGCTCTCGAAGTTGAACCGCGCATGCTGCTGGTGGAAATGTTGCGTGAACGGCTCGATCTTACCGGCACTCACGTCGGTTGCGATACCACTTATTGCGGCGCCTGCACGGTATTGATGAACCGCGCCGCGGTGAAGTCATGCACCATGTTTGCGGTGCAGGCCGATGGCGCCGAGATCACCACTGTCGAAGGCCTGGAAAAAGATGGCCAATTGCATCCCATTCAGAAAGCTTTCGGCGATGCCTATGGACTGCAGTGCGGATATTGCACGCCCGGACTGATGCTCTCAACTCTGCAATTGCTTTCAACGAACCAGCAGCCCGACGAAAAAGATATGCGTAAAGCCATCGCCGGCAATACTTGCCGCTGCACCGGCTATCAGAATATTTTGAAAGCCATGAATTCGCGGCGCAGAACCTGAAGGGAGCCTGAGGCGATGGCGATCAAGCTGGGCGGCGAATTCCAGGTCAAACGCACGCCTGAAGACGTCTACGACTTTCTTACGGACCCTAATAAATTTGCGCCGTTGCTGCCGGAGTTTCAGAGCATGTCGGTGCGGGATGCAACGCATTTCAATGTGAAGGTCAACGTCGGAATTTCGTATATCAAAGGCGTGGCAGACGTGAAAATGGAGTTGACGCAAGCGGACCGGCCGCGGCAGGCCCAGTACAAAGGTCAAGGCAGTGTCGCGGGTGGCAACGTTTCGTTCACGGCTGGTTTTGATTTGTCCGCGACCAACGACGGCACAAAAGTCATGTGGAAGGGCGAAGCCCAGATTTTCGGAGGTCTGGCGTCGGTCGCCGGAGGCCTGCTGGAGCCGCTGGGCAAGAAAAATGTACAGAAGTTACTTGACGGCTTGCAAGCGGCGTTAACCTGAAAGACTGTCTTAGCGACCTTTGCGGATGTCTTTGCGCACTTTGCGGTTTATGTAACTCCCAACCACAAAAGTCGCCACGACGGCCGCAAAGATCGCTAATTGGAGATAAAGACTTGAGTATTCCAAACGGCAAACTCTCCAAGAACTGGGTGGGCCAGGCGCTTCCGCGCAAGGAAGAAAATCGCTTGCTGCGCGGACGTGGCCGCTTCTCCGACGACGTCAAATTACGTGAAATGCTCTACCTGCGCTTCATTCGCTCGCCCTATGCCCACGCGAAAATCGTCAGCGTTGATACCTCAACCGCCGAGAAACTCCCCGGTGTCGCCTGTGTGCTGACCGGCGCCGAGATCGTCTCGCAAACCCAGCCCTTCATTGAAATCGGCCCCGATCCTTTTGCACGAATTAAGGATTATCCGCTGGCCGCGACCAAGGTTCGCTATCAGGGCGAGCCAGTCGCCGTGGTGGTAGCCGAGTCTCCCGCGCTTGCGGACGATGCCGCAGAACTCGTTCAGGTCGAGTACGAGGCCCTCGATCCTGTGATCGACGCTGAGCACGCCTTGGAAAACAAGAGCCTGCTCCATGAAGAAGCCGGAACCAACCTGGTATGGAACGGAATTTTCGAATACGGAGATATTGCCAGAGCTTTCAAAGAAGCAGCCCACGTCGTAACCATCGACCGCATGCACTTCCATCGCTTTTCCAGTACCCCGCTGGAAAACAATGTGGTCATTGCCACTTGGGATGCGAAAGACGAGCGCATCTACTACAAGTGCAATAATTCTTTTCCATCATTTGCCATCCAGTTTCTGGCGGCGCACCTGCAAGTGCACATCGACCGTATACGCGTTGAGACCGCCGATATTGGCGGCAGCTTCGGCATCAAGATCACCAGCTACCCGCAGATGGCTGTCTGTGCCCTCGCCTCGAGAAAAGCTGGCGGACGCCCGGTCAAATGGGTTGAGACTCGTTCCGAGCACATCACTTCCAGCGCCCACGGCAATGAGCGCACCTTCCGCGATACCCGCGTTGCCCTCGACAAAAATGGCGTTATCACCGCCGTCACCTCGCGCCATATCGATGATTGCGGCGCCTATCCTCGTTATGAACCGCTGGGCTGTGTCATCTGGTCGCAGGTATTTCCCGGCGTGTATCGCTTTCAGAACGCGCGCATCGATTTTTCTCAAGCGGTTACGAATAAATGCCCGGTCGGCCCCAATCGCGGTTACTCCCGCATGCAGCATTTGTGGTTCTTGGAGCGCGTCGTGGATATCTGCGCACGCAAATTAGGGATTGCTCCCGATGAGATGCGATTGCGAAACTACATCCGGCCGGAAGAATTTCCCTACACGACGCCCAACGGATGCATTTACGATTCCGGCAACTATCCAAAAATGCTCGATCTGGCCAAGCAGAAAATCGGCTGGGACGAGTGGAAAAAGAAACAGGCCGAAGCTCGTAAAGAAGGTCGTCTGATCGGTATCGGCATCGGCACCACGCTCGATTCCGGTACCAACAACTTCGGCCAGTCACAGATCGTCAATCCCGGCCTGCCCTACTCCGGTAACTCCCAGGGCGCGAATTGCAAACTCGATATCTATGGCGAGGTTGTGGTCGCGGTCGGTTCCTGCCCGCAAGGCCAGGGACACGAAACCACCGCCGCCCAGGTGGTCGCCGACGTGCTCAATATTCATCCCGACATGGTCACGGTGCGCACCGGGTTCGACACTGAGCGCAACGTGCATACTGGATTTTCCGGCACTTATGCTAGCCAGTTCGCGGTGTCAGGCCTTTCGGCAGTCCACGGCGCAGCCCAGAAACTGAAAACCGAAATGAAGCGCCTCGCTGCATTTGTTTTGCAGACCAAAGAAACCGATGTCCAGTTCGGCACCGGCGCGCAAGGGCCCGAGCTGAGCGCCAGGAGCAGCGGTAAATCGATCAACTACTGGGGGCTGGCAAATATCGTCAACGCCAACAGCGCGACCCTGCCCGAGGAGCTTTACGAAATTACACTCAATTGCCGCTACATCTGGCGAGCGCCCTTCAAAGTCCCCGACAAGCAGAAGAAATACGGCAACCTCACCATGACCTATGCCTCGCAGTCTGCATATCGCGGTAGTAGAAGTGGAGCGCGACACTTTCATTCCTCGGATACTTGATTACGTTGCCATCGACGACTGCGGTACCGTGATCAATCCTCCCATCGTGGAAGGCCAGGTTTATGGCGCCACGGCCCACGGAATCGGTGCTGCGCTCATGGAGAATTGCGTTTATGACGCTGTGGGCAACATGATCACCAGCACCTTCAGCGACTACACTCCCATCACCGCCATGAATATGCCCAACCTAAAGTACGGCCACATCTCCACGCCTTCGCCCCACAGTTACAGCGGGGCGAAGGGAATGGGCGAAGGCGGAGCCGCTCCAGTCCATACCATTTCAGCGGCCTTGCAAGACGCCTTGTTTGCGGAGGGTGTGTTCATCGACGATTCTTTCAATAACGCCAGCAGCCTGTTTCGCGCGCTGGTGACGAAAGATATCAGTCAAATGGAGAAACTGGTGAAGGTAGAGAAGCGCAGCTAAACCGCCAGGTGCGTATCGTTGCACTCTGGGCGAACATAGTGTTTAGCCGCAAAGCGGCGTAAGAATAGAGCCCACGGCGTAAGCCGTGGGAAAAGTGGAAAAACGATCAAGCCGCGGGGCGGCGAAAGAGGCCGTGGCTCGCGAATGGTGGGACATATGTTGCGTGCATGAAGCGAGTCTGCATTGTCGGCTGCGGGGCCATCGGCAGTCTGTATGCCGCGCACTTGGCGCGTGTGGCGGAAGTTTGGGCATTCGTCCGGCGCGAAGATCACGCCGGCGCGCTGAATCGCGAAGGATTGCGGGTTTCCGGCCGGCACGAATTTCATGCCTCGCTTAAGGCGACTACAAACCGCGACCAGCTTCCTGACTGTGATCTCGCGATCGTCGCCACCAAAGCGACCCAGGTTGCGGAATCGATGATGCTGGTTGGCTCGCACTTCGATCGCGGCGCTGTGCTGTCAGCGCAGAATGGCTTAGGCAGTGAGGAGATCACTGCCAAGCACACTCGCGGCCAGGTAATTCGCGGTACAACGTTCATGAGCGGGACCAAACACAGTGACACCCACGTTCAGATGGAACTCGATACCGCCACCTGGCTCGGACCGTTCGAACCACGTAACACGCCCTTCGCCGTGGTGCAGGAAGCCGCTGACTTGATCAAAGCCGCTGGACTGAAAGCCGAAGCCTTGACCGATGCCCGTCCCGCGCAATGGTCGAAGCTGATTTTCAATTCTTCGGTGAACGGGGCATCGGCGCTCACCGGCCTTCCCCACTCCCCGCATTTCGCAGATGAGTCGGCGCTCACCGGCCTCGGCCACCTGCTGCACGAGTTGATCGACGAAGGCAAGCGCGTGGCTGATGCGGTTGGGGTTAAATTAACTGAGGATCCTTGGGAGATGAATAAAATTGGCGCCATGACCAACCATCCTCCGTCGATGCTTTACGATGTACGTCATCAATTGCCGACGGAAGTCGACTTCCTCAGTGGCGCCATCGCGCGCGAGGCGCAACGGCATGGAGTCCCGGCGGCGCTGCACACTGCCGTATACCGCTTGATTAAAGGGAAAGAAGCGTCTTGGAGTTTCAAAGATGAGAACCAGGCGGTAGCCGGGTAGAGATTTTACACCGCTCAACGCTGATATGTCTTGGCCAATTGATTAACCCAAACTGACCCGCGTTCGCTCCCTGATGAAAGATCAGGATCTCTCCGCGCTGGTGGTGCGTGCCCCCGACAATCTTGTCTATCTCACGAATTACTGGTGCATGAAGGGCTACGATATCGCCATTTTCCCGCGCGAAGGAGAGCCCACGCTGATTGCCCTCGAACCGCAGCTCGCCAACGCGCAGCGCAATTCCTGGACCAAGGACATTCGCCTGTTCAAGGGCTACCATCCCAGCGATCCCCGCCCGCCGCAGTACCGCGCGCTGGACATTGCGTTGGACGTACTCAAGCAACGCAGCCTCACCGACAAAGTCGCCATCGAACTCAACATGGGAACTCAATCCGCCGACCGCATGGTGGGCGAACCTACCACGCCGACGCAACTGTTCTTCGATGCCTTCGGCGAGATTGCCGGCCAGGTAGTGGACGCAACTCCGCTGCTCAACGAAGCCCGCGCCATCAAAACCGCGCAGGAAATCGAGCGCATGCGGCTGGCCAACGAATTGGCCGCTCTGGCCATGGATTACACTCGCGAGCACATGCGCCCCGGCATGAAGGAAAGCGAAGTCGGCGGCATGTACGAAAGCTTTGTGCACGGCCTCGGCGTCGGCTACCAGGGCAAAGTCGAAATGGCGCGAGCGTTCACGCTGGTGTGGTCGGGGAAGGGAATTGCCACGTTCACCGCGACCGGCGACCGTCCCATTCAGAAAAATGAGCCAACACTGTTCGAGATTTGGGTCTGCGTCGACGGCTATTGGACCGATCTCACCAAGAATGCCTGCCCCGGCGAGCTTGCCGCTCCCTACCAGAAGCTGCTGGATTTGCTGCTCAAGGTTTTCAACGAGGCCGTAAGCTTTTCCCGCGACGGCGCCAGCTTTCCCGAACTCGACCGCCTGGTGAGGGCGCGCATTGCGGAAGGCGGATACGCCGGCCAGCCGTCTCATCCCATTTGTCACGGCGTCGGCGCTCGGGCGCATGAGCCGCCTTATGCCCACCAGGCCGGAGGCGGCACCATCAAAAAGAACATGGTTCTCGCCATCGAGCCGGGTATTTACTGGGAGGGCGGAGGTGGCCTTCGTTTGGAAGACAATTTCTTAATCACTGATCAGGGAAACGAAAAACTGTGCAGCTATCCAGACGATTTTCGGCTAGCACGTTGAACATCGTGTCCAAATCGAACTCCAAACTCGACCCCAAACTGATTGCGCGGATTGCCGCTGAAGTGCGCGAAGATGAAATCGTCGCCATGGCCAGCGACGTCATCAATATTCCCAGTCCCACCGGAGAAGAGTTGCACATGGCGGAGTATATGCGATCCGCACTCCGTGCAATTGGGTCTGCATGTTACCTGGCAGGAAGTCGAAGAAGGCCGCGCCAACGTCGTCGGTCGATGGACAGGCTCGGGCGGCGGCAAAAACCTGATGTTCAACGGCCACATGGACACCTCAAACACCGGCCGCGAAGATTTTCTTACCGGCATCGGCTACAAACCCAACGCCGTGGTTAAGAACGGTTTCCTCTACGGCCTTGGCATTTACAACATGAAAGGTGCGCTGGTCTGCTATGTCAACGCCGTGAAAGCCCTGCAACGCGCCGGGGTTAAACTTAAAGGTGACGTCATCATCGCCGCCGTCGCCGGCGAAATCGAAAAGACCCAGTGGGGCGATTTCAAAGGCAAAGAATATCGCGGCTACGGATTCGGCACGCACTACCTCGTCAACCACGGCGTGCTTCCGGATATGTGCATCCTAGGCGAGCCTACCGACATGCACGTGGTACTCGAACACTTCGGCTCCATGTGGGTGCGCATTTCTTGTGCTGGAATTTACGTTCACACTGCTTTCTGCGAAGGCCGCGAAGAGATGAACTCCATCCGCCGCATGTACGAGTTGATGGAGACGATTCTGAAGTGGATCACTGCTTGGGAGAAGAACGCCGCCCACGGCGGCAAGAAAGCTTTGGTAAATTTGGGCGGAATCCGCGGCGGCCACGCCTGGCGTGCCAGCCGCACCCCTGAGAAGACTGACTTGTTTCTCGATGTGCGTGTGCCGCCCACGATCCCCATGAACGAAGCCCGGCGAAATGTTCAGCAGATGTTTCTGGAGTTGGAGAAGAAGCATCCTGATTGGGGCCTGGAATTCGAGACTTATGTTTCCGTGCCCGGCGCACGCATCAGCGAAGACCATGAGATGATCAGCGCCATCGATGCCAACCACGAGCAAATCATGGGCAAGCGTCCCGATCGCGAAGTGGTCACCTGGTGCTCCGACGCCAGTGTACTTAGCCGTTACGGCATTGAAACCGTGAACTACGGCCCGTCTAGTGGGCCGCGAGATAAAGAGGGTGAAAAAGTTCAAATCAGGACGCTGGTGGATATCACAAAAATCTATGCGCTGGTTGCCGCCGAACTCTGCGGCGTGCAATCCTAGACAGCTGGTCTGAGAGCACATTGCCAAGCCCGCAGGAAATCGAACGCCGCTACAAACGTCTCCGCGCTGCTATGGAGCGTGAGAACGTCGACGCTCTCGTTGTCTGCGGCAATCAGTATGCCGGATTCGAAGGTGCTGTCCTTTATGTTTCCGGGTTCGAGATCGTACATCGCTACGTATACCTCGTGTTGCCGCTCTCGGGCGAACCGACCCTCGTTTTCCCCCGCGAAGCCCGCTGGATCGGCGACAAACAAAAGCCCTGGGTGAAAGAACATGTCTGGCCCGATATTCCCGGTCAGTGGATTCGCGACCGCGCCCGCGAGCACGGCTGGAAACGAGTTGGCATTTACGGCATGAATTTCGTGATGGCGGTCCGCGACTATCGTGAACTGGCGAGCGGTTCCTTCGAACTGGTGCCGTTTGACTATCAGTTCGACATGGCTCGTGCCGTCAAGAGCGAAGAAGAACTTGCTGAAATTCGCGATGCCATGGACATTATCGTGGACGGTTTCTGGGCGCTGGTTGCAGCTTACCAGCCGGGGAAAACCGAAGCCGAAATCATGGCGCCGGCCGTCGAAAGATTTTTCGCCCGCGGCGCCGGTTCCCGCATGATGAATATCCTGCTCTCCGGGTCCCACGGCGAGGCGGAAGCTTCGTTCAAGGTGCCGGGGCACCGCGTAGTCGCCATCGACGACCTCCTGCTCTATTCCCTCGAAATCACCGGCACCGGCGGATACTGGGTCGAGTTTTCCCGTCCGCTCATCCGCGGAAAGTTGAGCGCAAGAACCCAGGCCATGGCCGATGCCTATCCTCACGCGCTCGAATCAGCCCGCAAACTCATGCGTCCCGGCGAACTGGCCAGCACCGTGCATCGCGCAGTGGCAGATACTTTTTCCAAACACGGATTCGCCCTCGGCCATCTTTCCGGCCACAGCATCGGCGCAACCATGCTGGAGTATCCCGCCATCGGCGCCAAGAGCGATGTGCCGCTACAAGAGAATATGATTTTCTCTTTGCATCCTCAAGTCGTGGATCAAGACGGCAAAGTGTGTCTCTATACTCAAGACACTTATCGCATCGGCAAGACCGAAGGCGAGTGTCTGGCGGACGTACCCTGGAAGTTTTTTACTGGAGAAGAACGGAGAGCCGGAACTTAGAAATGAAAATCTGCGTCATCGGTTGCGGTGCCGTTGGCAGCCTGTTTGCCGCCCATCTTGCCAGGGCTGGAGAATCCGAAGTTTGGGCATACGATGTTCGGAAAGACCATACCGACGCGGTTAGTGCTGACGGATTGCGCCTCTCCGGCGCGGCCGATTTCACTGCCCGGCTCCATGCCACCAGCGATCCCAAAAGCCTGCCGCGCTGTGACTACGGCATTGTGGCCACCAAAGCGATCCACACTCGCGCCGCGATCGCGCAAGTCGCCCATATTTTCGACGTCAACAGCGCCGTCTGCTCGGTGCAGAATGGAGTCGGCAACGAAGAAATCATCGCCGAGCACGTGAAGCGCGTGATTCGCGGCACCACCTTCCCCGCCGGACACCCCATCGCGCCCGGGCACGTCGGATATGACATCAAGGGCGATACTTGGATCGGCCCGTTTGAGCCAACCAATACACCCATGGCTAAGGTGGAAGAATTGGCGGGGCTCATCACCCGCGCCGGAATGAACACCATCGCGTCTGCAAGATGCGCGTGGCGCGCAATGGACCAAACTGATTTTCAACGCCGCGACTAATCCGGTTGGAGCTTTAACACTACTTCACCACGGAGCTGCCTCACGATTCGCTCCTACGGGTCAACTATTTGACGACCTGATCGCCGAAGGCGAAGCCGTCGCGAAGAAACTGGGGATCGAATTACACGGCGATCCCCGCGCCCTGGTGAAAAAAGGCGCGAACGCGCCAGGAAAACACAGCGCGAGTATGCTGCAAGATGTCCTCGCCAAACGTCAGACCGAGGTCGATTTCATGAACGGCGCGATTGTGCAGTGGGGCGAAAAGCTCGGCGTGCCCACCCCACTGAACCGAACCATGTGGGCATTGATCAAAGGCCTGGAACACTCGTGGAAAGATCCAGATTAGCTTGCAGCTAGAAGCCAGGAGCAAAGCGATTTCATGTCCATCCCATTCAGTATCGGAGTCCTGCAACTCAGCATGGAGCCGGTGCGCGAAACCGTCGCCATGGCCAAAGCCTGCGAAGATGCCGGCTTCGACGCCTTCTGGATCGCTGAGGCCTATCCCTGGTGGCGCAAGCACGGGTTCGAGGCGCGTTCCTCGACCGCCATCCTCGCCGTAATAGCGGCGCAAACTCGGCGCATGCAACTCGGTTGGGGAATTATCTCGCCTTACACCCGCCATCCCGTGCAGATCGCCATGGAAGCCCGAGTGATGCAGGATCTCGCCGGCGAGCGTTTCCTGCTCGGCCTCGGCGCCTCCAAGATTTTCATGAAAGAGATTGGCGAAGGTGAAGGCGAGAAAGTCGGTCCGGCCACCGTGATGCGCGAAAGCATCGAAGTCATCCGCGGCGTGCTCAAAGGAGAAGCATTCGAATTTCAAGGCAAGGTCTTCGCCGCCAGCGTGCCCTCGCTGAAACCCGACGCCCATACGCCACGCGATACGCCCAAGATCTATGTGGCTGGGACGGGTCCGGTCATGCAGAAAATGGCCGGCTCCATTAGCGATGGCCTCTTAACCGCCAGCATCACCACGCCTGAGTTCGTCCGCCACTCACTCAAGAACATGCGCGAAGGGGCGGCGAAAGCTGGCAAAGACCCGTCGCAACTGGCGCTCGGCTCGGTGATCGTCGGCAGCATCGGCCGCGATTCGGCCAAGGGTAAAGAAGGCGCTCGCGAGCAGGCGGCCATGTATCTTGCCAACAAAGTCCAGAACATCAAAGGCTCTGCCGATGAGCTGCTGCGTTGCGCTAATCTTACCTTCGAGGAACTGCGCCCGGTTGCCGACGCCATGGAGATAGGCGGGCGCAAAGCCGCTGCCAAAGCCGTGACCGATGATATTCTGCAAAAAGTCTGCGCCATCGCCGGTACGCCGGAAGAGTGCATCGCGCGTATCGAAGAGTACCGCGCCGCCGGCTGCACTCACATCATGCTGGAAATCTGGGGCGACGACCGCTCCGGCCAGGCCAAGCTATTCGGCGAGGCGGTATTGCCACATTTCGGCCGATGAAAACTAGCCAAACCACAGGGGGTCACGGGGAACAGAAATCACCGGGGACAACCGGGCTCTTCGTGTGCTCGCTGTGATCCCTGTGGTTAAACGTTCCTCGAGTCCCCTGCTACAATTGCCCTTCCTAAGGAAAAGACCCGTGGCCTGCCCATTTTTTGTGCCGACCCGCAAACTGGATGATGCCGGCTGGCTCCATCCTGCGCGCTTGCCCCTGGGCGGCGGTTGGCAGGGACACTGCTCTGCTCCGGGACATGAGGGCGCTGAACCATCCGATCAATATCTTCACGAATCCTGCAATCTCGGTTACGCCGCAAAATGCGCCTGGCTTCCCAAAGAGCGTGCCTGCGACGCCGTTCGTTTTTCAATAGCGCATGATCGAGGCGACCGGCTGCTGCTTTGGTTCATTTGCGAATCCGACCATCGCCCGGCAGCCCACGGAATGTTGGAATTCGATCTTATGCTCGCGCGCTGGACCACCCCCCACGCAGACGCCCGCATCCAGAAGATGGCAGAATGCTTTCTGGAATCGTATTTGCTGCGTAGAATCCATTCCGTCCCGGCGGATACTGCTTCGAGGGCTAATTCATGACTCAGACTGATGGTCTGCACTTGCTGCCCCGTTCGGTTCGCGATTCCCAGTCCGAGATGGCGGAAATTGTTCTGCCCAATGACACCAACCCGCTGAGCGCACTGCTCGGCGGCCGCCTCATGCACTGGATCGACTTGGCCGCCGCCATGGCGTGTCACCGTCATTCCCACAGCTACGCGCTCACCGCTTCCATTGATTCCCTGGACTTTCTTGCCCCTGCGCATGTCGGCGATATCGTCATTTTGCGATCGTCGGTGAACCGCGTCTTTCAAACCTCCATGGAAATTGGCGTCAAAGTTTGGGCGGAAAATTACGTGCAGGATGTATGTGAGCACATTTGCTCGGCGTACCTGACATTCGTCGCCGTCGATGCGGGAGGACGTCATTTGCCGGTTCCGGCCGTGATTCCAGAAACCGATGAGCAGCGCCGCCGCTTCGATGAAGCCGGCAAGCGCCGCGACCTTCGCCGCGCACGGCAAGAAAAGCGGCGGCGGGCGAACCAGTAAAGTGAAGATGTGACGGGCGTCACAGACACGCTTTAACGGGGCCACCGAAACTGACCCTATCTATTGAGACTTGATTATGGATAGCGCCCTTCTAGTTCATCGCGTGCACTTTGCCTTCACCGTTACTTTCCACTATTTATTTCCCCAACTCACTATGGGGCTGGCGCCGCTGATTGTGGTGCTGAAGACGCTGGGTCTGCGGCGCGACGGCGAAATCTACAATCAAGCAGCCCGGTTTTGGGCGCGTATCTTTGGCATCAACTTTGTGCTCGGAGTAGTGACCGGCATTCCCATGGAATTCCAGTTCGGCACTAACTGGTCCCATTTCTCACGCTTCGCCGGCGGTGTGATTGGTCAAACCCTGGCGATGGAGGGAATGTTCGCGTTCTTTCTGGAATCCGCCTTCCTCGGACTTTTCCTGTACGGAGAGAAGCGCTTGAGTCCGCGCGCGCACTGGTGGTCGGCGGTGGCGGTGTTTTTCGGTTCCTGGCTTTCCGGATATTTCATCATCGCCACCGACGCCTGGATGCAACATCCCGTTGGCTACGAACGAGCCGCCGATGGCTCCGCGCAACTGCCGCAGTTTCTGGGCGCTGCTGCTGAACCCGTGGGCTTGGTGGCAGTATGCCCACAACATGAGCGGCGCCGCGATTACCGGCGCGTTCGTGATGGCCTCGGTGGGAGCTTTTTATCTTCTCTCGGGGAAATATACACAGCACGGCAGGATCTTCGTTCGCACCGGCGTGGTGGCTGGCTGCATCTTCAGCATCCTGCAACTGTTCCCCACGGGTGACCAGCAAGGACAAATGGTTTCGAAGCAGCAGCCGGTAACGTTTTGCCGCGATGGAGGGACTATTTAAGACCGAGCCGAACGCGCCGGTGGTCCTCATTGGCCAGCCGAATGTGGACGAGCGCAAAATCGATAACCCCATTCTCGTTCCCGGGGCGCTGGGCTTCCTGACGTATCGGCGATGGGGAGCCGAAATGCAAGGTTTGGATTCGTATCCGCCCGACCTCTGGCCGCAGAACATCCCTCTGCTCTATTTCAGCTACCACATCATGGTAGGCCTGGGCACCATCTTCATCGCCATCATGGCTGATCTCGCATCTTTCTGCTCTGGCGAGGCAAGCTTTTCGACGCGCGCTGGATGCTGTGGATTCTGCTGCTCAGCCTGCCCTTCCCCTACATCGCCAACACCGCGGGATGGATGACCGCAGAACTCGGCCGTCAACCGTGGCTGGTCTACGGCTTGATGCTCACTGCGGATGGCTATTCCAAGACCGTCTCCGCCGGAAACGGCATGTTCACGCTGCTGGGATTCATGGGGATGTATACGGTGCTGGGAATTCTTTTTCTGTTTCTCGTGCGCCGCGAGATCGACCGCGGACCGGCTGCGGAACCGGCTGCTGTTCACTAGAGGATTTATGGAAACGCTCTGGTTCATGATTGTCGCGGTCATGGTGACCGCTTATGTGGTGCTTGACGGTTTCGATCTTGGCGCCGGCATCATCTATCCTGTTCGTCGCCAAAACCGGCGACGAGCGCCGCACCGTGCTCCGCGCCATCGGCCCGGTGTGGGATGGAAACGAAGTCTGGCTGCTCGCTGCGGGCGGCACTCTTTACTTCGCTTTTCCGCAACTCTATGCCTCCAGCTTCAGCGGTTTCTATCTTCCCTTGATGATGGTGCTTTGGCTGCTCATGCTGCGTGGCATCGGCATCGAGTTCCGCGCGCACATTGACGAACCGCGTTTGGCATGGTTTTTTCGACCTGATCTTCTTTGTCGCAAGCGCCCTGCTCGCCATTTTCTTCGGCGCCGCCCTGGGCAATGTGATTCGCGGAGTTCCACTCGGTCGCGATGGCTACTTCTTTGAGCCGCTCTGGACCAATTTCCGCGTGGGCGCGCATCCCGGAATCCTCGACTGGTACACCGTATGGCGGGCATGATGGCGCTGGTGACGTTAACCGCGCATGGCGCGCTTTATGTGGTCACCAAGACCGAAGGCGAGTTGAATCTTCGCGCGCGCAAAGTCGCCATGCTCATGTGGCCCGTCCAGCTGCTTTTGACCATTGTCAGTCTGATCGCAACCTATTCCATCAAACCGAGGTGATGGATAACTACGGTCAGCATCCGATCGGCCTCCTGATCCCGCTGGCCGTGCTCGCGAGTTTGAGCGCCATGCTTTGGTCCACCTGGAAACGTAAGGAAAAGCCCGCGTTCGTCGCCTCCAGCTCTGCTACATTGCGAGCATGTTAGTCGGCGCAGCCTTTGCCTTATACCCGGTGGTGCTGCCCGCCAGCACCGATCCCAGTTACAGTCTGACGATTTACAACTCCGCCGCGGCTCACCACGGCCTGACCGTCGGCATTACTTGGTGGTCCATCGGGTTCGTCCTGGCGCTTGGGTACTTCGTTCTTCATCT
Source organism: uncultured Acidobacteriota bacterium (assembly GCA_963845725.1). Taxonomy (GTDB): domain Bacteria; phylum Acidobacteriota; class Terriglobia; order Terriglobales; family Acidobacteriaceae; genus JABCZH01. The sequence goes on along the minus strand of CAWJTC010000003.1, from coordinate 519,707 downwards.
TCCGCATGTTCCGCGGCAAGGTAGGCTTGAAGGCGGAGGCTATTGATCCCACACGGCATCGTACCTACCGGTCCGCCTGCTGTTTGCGCATCAAGACTCCGCTGACAATCAGCATCCGCCAGCAGTACCAGCATGGCCAGGATCCAGTCGTAGTATTGTCCCGGATGGTGCAGCGCCCGTGATAAAGCGTCGTCCGTAGTGGAACGCAATCAGCGCGATCACCGTGTAACGACTCCTCTGCAAACTGTCACCACTATGAAGAAACTTGCGCACGGGATAGTTCAGAACTCCCGCTGCCGCGAACAGCGCGCTGGTCGGAAACGGGAAGGGCACAGCCGAGGACACCGCTAAGCTGCCGGTCCCCCACTTTTCAAAATAAGCCAGCGCCTTCTTCACCCTGCGTTTCCCGAACTTTTTCTGCAAGTACTCGGCCCCTGCCATATCGCCCAGCTCGATAAGTCAGGTAAGCTCCCAAAACCGAGCCCACGGTGGCGACCGCTGCGTAGTAATACCAGGGCTCAACATGGCGAGCGGCAAAGAATCGCCGTCAGGATGTCCGGACCTCCAAATGTGGGAAGAGGCGAGCCATCCACCACGGCAACGATAAACAAGCCGAGCCCTCCCAGATGACGAAGGACAACCGCATAATTGACCGCATGCGGCTTGCCCCGCGGCGCAAGACGGCTGGCAATTTCGAGAAAAGATGAGATAGGGCCTCGGCGGGCCAGCTCGACTCGATCGTCAACTGGCCAAGCATGCTGCCCCTTGAAATTAGCACAGCCACGTTTCGACAAAACCGGCAATTGGGCGTAATTACCCGCACGAGGGGCCGGCGCTCCAAATTGACGCTGTATAATCCACAATACAGGCTGGAAACTGGCATTTTAAAGGTGACTCCTTGAACGCACACATGCCCTCTCATCCCGGACAAGCGCCGCAAGGTCCGCAACCACTTCCTGGCGTGGAAACCATTATTGCCGTCGGTTCCGGCAAGGGCGGAGTGGGCAAAACCACCCTGGCGGTCAACCTGGCCATTGCACTTGCGAAACTCGGCCACAAAGTCGGTTTGCTCGACGCCGACGTTTACGGCCCCAACGTTCCACTCATGCTCGGCACCAACGCGCAGCCCAAAGTGATGGCCGAGAATCGAATTGAACCGATCGAGGCTCACGGCGTCAAAGTGATTTCCGTCGGTTTCCTCAATCCTGGGGACAAGCCGCTGATTTGGCGCGGGCCCATGCTGCACTCCATCATTAAGCAGTTTCTGGGCTCGGTCGTGTGGGGACATCTCGATTACCTGGTGGTCGATCTGCCGCCGGGAACCGGAGATGTAGCGCTCTCGCTCATCCAGACCGTGCCGCTCACCGGCGCGATTGTAGTTTCCACTCCTTCGGACGTTTCCCTGCAAGACGCTCGCAAGGCTATCGAAATGTTTCGCCAGATGAAAGTCGACATCGTGGGCATGGTGGAGAACATGAGCTATTTTGTCTGCCCGCATTGCCAGCATGAGATCGACATTTTCTCCCGCGGTGGGGCAGAGAAAACAGCGAAACAGTTTGACGTGGCGTTTCTTGGCAACATCCAGCTTGATCCTGAACTCCGCAAAGCTGGAGATAGCGGTAAACCCTCTGTCCTCGACGGCGAGAACTCTCCACACGCCAAATCGCTCTACGATTTCGCCCGCAAAGTCGTTGCCAGGGTGGATGAAATCAAAGCCAACGCTCCCGAAAGCGTGATCCAGATTCAGTAAGGTTTCTCTGTGATCCTCGGGCTCTCCGTGGCGTTTTCGAAGTTTATCTGTATTTCGATATCGACTATGTTTGACCGATGTCCCTCAAGTTGATATCATGATATCAGTCAAGCGTGTGGGGGGCTCCATGGCTCAATTTGTCGTCCGCAAAATCGAGAACAGCATCAAAGCCCGGCTCCAACGTCGCGCCAAGCGCAACGGCCACAGCATGGAGGAAGAAGTTCGTGACATTCTGCGTAGCGCAGTCGTCCATGAAGAAGTTCCGGCTCTGGGGCTGGGCACGGAGGTCGCCGCGCTGTTTGCAAAGGTCGGCCTTGACTCTGACATTCCCGAACTTCGCGGCCACAAGATCAAGGCCCCGTCGTTCGAGGAATGATTATCCTTGACACTAACGTGCTCTCGGCGCTAATGCGCCAAACACCCGATCCACACGTCGTCGCCTGGCTAGACCAGCAACCTCGGTCATCCATCTGGACAACCTCCATTACAATTCTCGAAGTTCGATTCGGACTTCAAATCATGACGGTCGGAAAACGGAGGTCCGCTGTGCTTCATGCATTCGAAAGTGCTCTCCATGCGATCGGCCAGAGAGTCGTTCCATTTGACGTTTCTGCGGCTGAGCGGGCGGGAGATTTGATGGCACTCAGGCAAAGGCAGGGGCGGCCTCGCGATTTGCGGGATACGATGATCGCGGGCATTGCCCTGGCGCAACGTGCCGCGCTGGCAACGCGCAATACCGCCCATTTTGACGACATTTCGGTCCCACTGATCAATCCCTGGACGTCATAGCCCAAATGCCGTCTGTTTTGGAGGCGATGTCGAAATCCACGGTATGATTTTGCAGCGAATTTAAGAGCGGGTTGGACCCATGGCCTTCGAAATCACCACCCGAGAACTGGACCGCATCATTGTTGTAGATGCGGTTGGCAGACTCACCTTGAGCGACAGTCGCACCCGGTTGCGCGACCTGATCCACGTGTTCACCAGCAATGGCCACAAACATTTCCTGGTCAATCTCGCCGGCGTGGATTTTATTGACAGCGACGGAATGGGCGAACTAGTCCGCAGTTACAGCATCGTCAGACAAGCCGGCGGGGAGATGAGACTTGTCCACGCCAACCAGAGAGTGCAGGAGCTTCTTCACATTACCAGGCTGAATACGCTTTTCGAAGTCTACAGCGAGGAGCCGGTTGCGCTGGAGGCCTTCCGCAGGCGAGCCTAATCCCGACCTTTCTCGAACCTTCCCAGCCGAAACATCGCGTCAGCAGGTCGTTCTTGTAGGACCAAATCCGCCACCATTTCGCCGATCGCTGGCCCATGCTTGAACCCGTGTCCCGACCCGCCCCCCACGATCCAGACGTTGTCCATCTGCGGATGCCGGTCAATGATGAAATGATTATCGGGAGTGTTCTCATATTGGCAGACGCGAGCTTCCAGCAGCGGAGCCTCTTTAAGGGCCGGAAAACGAAAACCTACATAGTCGCGAATCATCGTCAACGCTTCCAGGTTCGCGGTTCTTTCCCCCGACGTCGGATCGAACTTCGGTCCTCTTGTGTCATCGGCAATTTTGAAGCCGCGTCCGTCGGCCGCTGGTATGCCATACAGGAAGCGGTCGCGATGGTCCGCCCACACCGGCAACTTGCCTTCCGAAAATCGGTCATCTCCCGCCGGAACCCCGAAGAAGAAGACATCCTGTTTGGTCGGTTGTATGAGATCGCCAACGGTTTGCGGAAACATCTTGCCTAGCCACGACCCGCAGGCAAAAACATACTGGTCAGCCACCAGCCTCGACCCATCCGAAAGCTTCAATCCATCCTGGTATTCGGATTCAGACTTGCCAGGTACGACCGCCTCCTGCCGATAATCCCCACCTTCGGCAACGAAGCCGTTCACAACCTCCCGGCACGCATCCCTCGCGCACAGGAAACCGCCCTCGGGCTCATAAATTCCCCAACGGACGTCTTCAAAACTAATCTGTGGCCATCGCCGCGCCATTTCTGCTGAGGACAATTCTTCGAACCTGACGCCGGCCGCTCGCATCACAGGCAAAGACTCGCATTCATACTGGTCATCTCCAGCCGTCGCCATCCACAGCACTCCGGTCTGACGAAACAGCCGGCAGTTCCAGCGCTTTTCGTGCTCCTTCCACAATTGCTGCGCGTGCGCCGCTAACTTGGTGTACGGCTGATCTCGTCCGTACGTACCACGCATCACCCGCGTCTCACCACCCGAAGACGAACGCGCGTTCCCCGGCCCCCAGGCATCCAAAAGCGTTACTCGCACTCCTCGCCGTAATAAGTACAGCGCGGTCCACCCCCCGAATGCACCCGCGCCCACAACTACCATGTCAGGTTTCGATGGCATACGATGACAAGCCGCTTAACGATTATCCACCGATCTTGGCGGCAGCGCCGAAATGATCAGGGCGATCACGATGCCCAGGGACACCTCCAGGAAACGGTGAGTAGAAATCATCCAGGGAGAACCGGCATCGCCGGTCAGCATTACGATTGCAACCGTTACGCAAGCCAGCCGATAACTTTGCCCAAGACCCAGGCTTTTGCAGATCAGCACCGTGGCCGCGACCGCGACCCCGAACCAAAGAAGATGGATACCACCCATGATGACAAAGACGGCGCCTAATGCTGCGCCGATGGCGGTCCCGATGAACCGACCGCGTGACGCTGCAACCGTCTCACGGACGTCCGATCCCATCACCACAAACGCGCTGATCGCCGCCCAATAGCCCTGGGGTAGCCTAAGTAGTCTGGCGGCGAGGATCGCCACTACCCCGGCGATCCCGACTTTGACAGCTTGAACAACGTATGGGATTGCGACCCTCTTTACCCTTTCCATATGTGTTTTCGCTTGTAGCACATTATGCTGCACCGATTACCGCAAACAATTGGCATTCTGGCATCCAGAGTGCTAACTCTTGACAAGGAAGGAGCGACCTTCCTAGAATCGAGGTAGTCCCGATCTGCATCCTCCAGCTTAACTATTGCATCTAAACGACTTAGTACAGCATTACCGAAAGACCTGAGTCCCATCGGCTCAATGTGATACAAAGAAGATATGCCTTCAGGAAGCCCAATCGGCGAGAGAGAGCGCGAGATCCTTACCGCCATCGTCGAAACCTTTATTGTGACGGGTGAACCGGTGGGATCGCGAACCCTGGCTCGTTCCAATCGCGAGGGTCTCAGCCCGGCCACCATTCGCAATGTCATGTCGGATCTGGCGGAAGTGGGATTCCTCGAGCAGCCGCATACTTCTGCCGGCCGCGTGCCTAGCCCGGAAGGCTATCGATATTACGTCGAGCAGTTGACCGGCGAAGCCCGGTTGAGCCACGAAGATCAAAGCATCATCGAAGGCTCACTGCACGGCATCACCGACATGCAGGAATTCATGGAGCGCACGTCGCATGTGCTGTCGCTGATCTCCAAGAACGTCGGAGTCGCCGTCGCGATTGGCGGCCCGAAGAACGCCCTTGAGCACGTTTACTTTTCGCGGCTGGGAGATCAGAAAGTTCTGGCGGTAGTCGTCACTCGGTCGGGCGTGGTGCGTGACCGGGTCCTGCGCATGGATCTTCCGCAGGCGGATTTGGACGTCGCCGCGCAATACATCAACGAAAATTTCCGGGGCTGGACCATCGACTCAATGCGCACCGAACTGGATCGTCGGCTGGAAAAGGAACGCAGCGAATATGACCGGCTGATGACATCATTGGAACAACTCCATCGTCAGGGTGCTTTAACAGCCGATGAGGGACCGCAGATGGTCTACGTGGAAGGCGCGGCCAATCTGCTCACCGGAGACGAAGACCGCCAGCGCTTGCAGGATATGCTGCGAACGCTTGAAGAAAAGCAGCGTATCGTAGAGCTGCTAGGCGCGTATCTTGACGCCAGGCAGGAAGCCGTACGAGTGGTAATCGGGCTCGACCAAACACTGCCCTCCATGCGCAATTTTGTGCTGATTGGCGCGCCCGCGCGTGTGGGTGGTGAAGTCATGGGCTCGCTGGCGGTGATTGGGCCCACGCGCATTGACTACCAGCATACGATAAACGCTGTGTCCTACATCGCGCGGCTGTTCGACAAAGTCTTGAACGACTAGTGAGTGATTTTATGTCCAGAGGAAACGGAAAAACCGAAGTGGAACCGCAGTTGGACTCCGAGCGCGAACTCGCGCCGGCTGACGGATCGGAAGACTCGTCGCAGGGGGCAGCCGGTGTTTCAGCGTCCGGCGAAAGCGGTGAACTGCAGAGGCTGAAAGCGGAACGGGACAGCCTGCTCGATCGCCTGGCGCGCATGCAGGCCGATTTTGAGAATGCCCGCAAACGAGCGGCACGCGACCAGCAGGAGTTTCGCGAATACGCCCTGACAGACGCTCTCAAGGCCTTGCTGCCAGTCCTCGATAGTTTTGACCGCGCGCTGGACGCCAGCTCGGGTCAGAAGTCAGAGCTTCGCAACGGGGTGGAACTCATCTACAAGCAATTGCACGATGCATTGGGGAAACTTGGCCTGCGCACCATTCCCGCCAAGGGCCAACCCTTCGATCCCCGCTGGCATGAGGCCATTGAAATGGTGGACACAACCGAGGCAGAAGATCATCAAATCATCGACGAGTTGCAACACGGCTACAAATTGAAGGATCGGCTTTTGCGGCCGGCGATGGTCCGCGTAGCGCGCAACCCCAAGCATTGAGATTCATATTCTCAGGAAAGCGAAAACCCTATTCTGGCTAGCAACGTAAAACGCGATTACTACGAGGTCCTCGGGGTCGCCCGCGGAGCTAGCGATCAGGAGATCAAGAGCGCCTACCGTAAGCTCGCGATGCAGTTCCATCCCGATCGCAATCCTAATAATCCCGACGCGGAAGAGAAGTTCAAAGAGTGCAGCGAAGCCTACGCCATTCTGGCCGATACTGACAAACGATCTGCCTACGACCGTTTCGGTCACGCAGGTGTAAGTGGAGTTGGAGGATCTGCGGGCATCGATCCCACGGTCTTTAACGACTTCAGCGAGATTTTCGGTGACTTCTTCGGTTTCGGCGACTTATTTGGCGGAGGTACGCGCAGTCGTACGCGCGCCCAGCGCGGTCCTGACCTGCGGGAAGATATCACGCTCGAATTCGAAGAGGCCGTCTTCGGTAAGGAAACTCAGGTCTCCATCCGCCGCCATGAGGCCTGTGAAGACTGCCGCGGTTCGGGCGCCGCTCAAGGTAAAGCGCCGGTCACTTGCCGCTCCTGCGCCGGCCGCGGACAGGTGCGCTACCAGCAAGGATTCTTCAGCATGGCCCGTACTTGTCCAACCTGTCAGGGAGCCGGCAGTGTTATCACCGATCCCTGCCCCAAGTGCAAAGGGCAAGGCCGGGTCTTGCGGCAGAGGACGGTCGAGGCCAAGATTCCCGCAGGAGTGGAAGACGGCACCCGCATCCGCTTTACCAGTCTGGGCGAGGCCGGAGCTTTCGGCGGTCCGGCGGGCGACCTCTATGTGATCCTGCACGTCAAGCCGCACCCGTTTCTTGAACGCGAGGGCACCGATCTGCACTGCGTGATCCCGATTTCATTCAGTCAGGCCGCGCTCGGAGCCGAGATTCGAGTTCCTACGCTCGAAGGCGAGCACACCCTGAAAGTACCTGAGGGAGTGCAGTCCGGAACTACCATGCGTATTCGTGGGAAAGGTGTACCGGTTTTGAATGGCCATGGTAAAGGCGATTTGTTCGTTGAATTGCGTCTCCAGACTCCCGGCAAATTGAACAAGCGGCAGCGCGAATTGCTGCTGGAGCTGGAAGGGACCACGCGTGTTGAGAACAAACCGCAGCGCCGCACCCTGCTGGGCAAGGTGAAAGACATCTTCGGATAAAATCCCGCCCGCTTTCCCTTGTGTACCTTTGTGGTTTATTGTTTTCGGCATGACTCGCCGCCGCTGGATCGCCGACGAAGCCTCTGGAAACCATGCGGCCCTCATTGGCTCCCACGCCGAGCACCTGTCCCGCGTGCTCCGTGCCCGGGTTGGGCAGGAATTCGATATCGTTGCCAGCGACGAGGTCCGTCGCGGACGCGTCGTCCGTGTCCAACCGGATCGAATCGAATTCGAGCTCGGGCAGATCGATTCCGGCTGCAAGCCATCCTCATGTCACACTGGCGTTGTCCATCTTCAAGTTCGATCGCATGGAGTGGGCAATCGAGAAGTGTACGGAGCTGGGTGTGGCACGAATCGTCCCGCTGATCGCCCGCCGCACCGAGTCTCATCTGGCAACGGCAGCCGCAAAACGCGTGGAACGCTGGCAACGTGTCGTCCGCCAGGCGGCCGAGCAGTCCCGTCGCATCTCTACTCCTGAAGTATCGCAGCCGATCAAGCTCAAGGAGGCGCGTGCGCTTCCGGGGAGCACGCGCATCTCTGCTGTCGGAATCGGAAAAGGATGTGATGCTGAAAGACGCACTGCAATCCTCAGCACCCGACATCGTCCTCGCCCTCGGCCCTGAAGGTGGCTGGTCAGACTCAGAATCGGATCAGTTCCGCGAGTTCGGATGGTCGTCAGCATCTCTTGGCACTACCATCCTGCGAGCCGAAACCGCTGCGATTGCCGCCGTGGCGGTCGTTTTCTCTGAGCTTCACAGATAAAGGCCCATTCCAGCGTTCCTCTGTGTCCTCTGCGGTCAGAAACCCCGGCCACCGAAAATGCACAGGCCGGCTTCTCTGATATCCTCCTGCCCAGTGGCGATGTCGAAACCCATTCCTGCCTCAAGCTTCCAACCTGACGACCGCCAGCGTGAGGCCATCGAGCACCTGCACGGACCGCTGCTGGTCATCGCCGGCGCTGGCACCGGCAAGACCACCGTCTTGATCCGCCGAATCGCTCAACTCGTCCAGGCCGGCGATACCCGGCCCAACGAAATTCTCGCCCTCACATACACCGACAACGCAGCCGCAGAAATGCGCGAGCGGATCCGGGCTGAGGTTGGCAGCCAAGCCGGAGCCATACAGGTCTCGACTTTCCACGCCTATTGCAACAACCTCCTGATCCGCAATGGCAAAAAGTTCGGCGTGCTCGATGACTACGATCTGTGGATTTTCCTCCGCAAACGGCTGCGCGAACTCAACCTGAAACATTTCATAATTCCGGCCAACGTCGGCAAGTTTCTGCATGACCTGCTGGACTTCATGCGCCGCTGTCATGACGAACTGGTCGCTCCGGAAAAGTATGCAGAGTACGTCCAGCGCGTGGAGCGCGGCGAATTGCCCATCCCGCGCGTCAGCAAATCAAAAGAAGCGGCCATGCTCACTGACGAAGAAGTCCTCGGCCGTTGCCGCGAGATCTCGCGAGTGTTTACTCCAGGTCGAAAATCTTCTGCGCGAACAAAATCTCGGCACTTTCGGACACATGATCACCCGCGCTCATCACCTGCTGCGCGACGATCCCGCGCTGCTTCTCCGTGAACGAGAACACGCGCGCTTCATCTTGGTGGACGAATTTCAGGACGCCAACTTTGCTCAGGTCAAGCTGCTGCACAATCTGGCAGGCGAAGGCCAGAACGTCTTCGCCGTTGGCGACCCCGATCAGGCCATTTACCGCTTTCGCGGCGCCTCCAGCGCCGCGTTCTCTCTTTTTCAGCACAACTTCCCCGGCTCGAAAGTTGTGGTACTGGACAAGAACCGTCGTTCCACCACCCCGATCCTGAAAACCGCCCACGCGCTCATCTCGAAGAACCCGGATTTTTCGGCGGGCAAACCGGGCGGCCGCTTTCAGCGCACGGCGCTGATCTCGGCTCGTGAAGAAGAAGCTGCCCGCACAGGTAAAACCTTGCCCAGCCTTCCGGTTGAGGCGGTGATCCTCGGCCCCAAAGACCGCGACCTCGAATGTGCGGATGTCGCCACGCTGCTCCGCGCGCGGCGGCGCGAATCCCGCTGCTCCTGGAAAGACCTCGCGGTCCTTTACCGCCAGCACCTCCACCGTGACGAACTTGTCGCCGAACTGACCGAACAGAACATTCCGTTCTCCATCGAAAACATGGATGTCATGGATACTCCCGAGGCGCGCGATTTGTTTGCCTGCCTGGGAGCGGTTGTTTCTGCGGCCGACGATGTCAGCCTGTTCCGCGTCGCCGCCCTGCCACAATTCGCCATCGATCCCGAAACACTGCGTCTCGGGATTCACTCCTTGCCGCGGGATCAAAACATTGGCGGCGTCTTTTCCGTCTTGGGGCGAATCCCGGGCGGGCCTGCCGTGCTTAACGCGCTTCAGGAAGTTAGGGATGAGATCGCCGGGACCGAAGCCAAGAGCTGTGCCGCACTTGAAATCATCATCCGCAGGTTCGGATTTATTCGTACCTCAAGTGCTCTGGCTGCCATTCTCGAGTTCGTCCAGAAGTGGGAGGAGAAGCCCATCGCCGGCAGCGGCCGGATTTCCGAACTGCTGGAATACCTCGACTACTTTCGCGAAGCTGGCGGCGCGATTCCTATGTCCTCGCCCGAAGTCGACGCTGTCCGCCTGATGACTGCTCATACGGCCAAAGGTCTCGAATTTGATCACGTTGCCATTCTTCGAGCCAATTCTCCGTCGTTTCCCGCGTCCTACAAGGAATCGTTGGTTGAATTTCCCCGTGAGCTTCGCGATTCCGCGTCGGTAGTGGGATCCGAAGATGACAAAATCCTCCATGAGCAGGAAGAGCGGCGGCTGTTTTACGTAGCTATGACCCGTGCCCGTGACTCGCTCACCATCTACGCCAAGAAAGGCAGCGGCAAAAACGATCCCACGCCAGCCGGTTATCTGCGTGATCTGCTGAAGGACGCCAGTCTCGACCGCTATCTGCGCCAGCGCGCGCCCCGCGGCTTTCAGCCCGATATTTTCGCCCACGCCAGCCCGCCGCCTGTGGGTGTCGCCGCCTGGGTCGGACTTCCGCCAGCTTCCGACCTGAGCGCCCGCCTCAGCGCCAGCGCGGTGCAGACGTACGAAACCTGTCCTCTACAGTTCAAGCTCGATCGCGAGTGGAAAATCCCGGGGGAGGTTCCCGCCGCCATGCAATATGGCGGAACTATGCACCGCGTGCTGCGCGCATATTACGATTCCGTCCAGCAAGGCCGGCCTATGACGGATGAATCCCTGCTCGACTTGTTTCGCAACGACCTGGCTGAAGCAAGGATTCAGGATCCCTATCAGCACGATCTTTATCTTCAGCAGGGGATCGAACAGCTCAAGGAGTTTCTGGCCTTGTGCCAACGCAGCGAGATTCCCAAAGTCCTGCACACCGAAGAATTCTTCGATGTGAAACTCAGGCGCCACCACGGTTGTCGGTCGCATCGATCGTGTCGACGAGCTTCCCGACGGCCGTGTGGTCATCACTGACTACAAGACCGGCAGGCCGCTTTCGCAGGAAGACGCCGACGAGAGTTTGCAGCTCTCCATCTACGCGCTGGCTGCGCACGAAAAGTGGGGATACCGCGCCGACCACCTTGCTTTCTACAACCTGAGTGAGAATACTTCCGTCCTGACCTACCGCAACGACACTCAGCTTCAGGCAGCCAAGGCCAAGGTGGAGGAAGTGGCCGGCAACATCGCGGCCGGAAAGTTTGACGCCAAGCCCAGCTTTAGTTGCCGCTTTTGTGCCTACCGGGTCGTTGTGCCCCGCAACCGAAAAACGCCTTTCCCGAAGCCCAGAGAGTTCATAGTTACCATCCCGCTCGAGGTTCCTCTCGCACAAAAACTTAGGGGACGCTGTCCGCGTCCCCTTTGCTTTTGTCTTGACTGAAGGCTTAGTGTTTCTTCTTGCCAGCCTTCTTTGCTTTCTTCTTGGTTGCCATTTAACTATTCTCCCTTTCCATTGTTCATGGATTCGCAACGATGGTTTGTTGCGACTGATTGAAATCTAGAGTCAATGAAAAGTGATGTCAAGAAAAAAATGAGGTCGTTCTCGCATTCGGCCACCACACCAAAGTCACTCGGCTCGCTGTGAAGCAGAAAAATTTCATGCGTGAGCACCGTCACGAGCACAGCGTGCCGATAGATTTTCTTTCCGGGGTGACGATACAACTTCGGCTGATGCGATTTTCTTTTCCGTCCGACTTCGCAGCCAGGGTTCGTTCTCACCTTTGTCTCTCCACGCATAAATTCAACTTTTTCTCCCTCCGCGCATCTATAATTTGACAGTCACAAATACTCGCAGGAGCACTCATATGGCTGCTTTCGACGATGTCGTTATCATTTCCGGCTGTCGTACTCCGGTAGGAAAATTTCAGGGCAGTCTCTCCGATCTGACTGCTCCTCAACTCGGCGCCGTCGTAGTGCGCGAAGCCGTGAAGCGCGCCAACCTCGATCCCAAACAAGTCGACGAATGCATCATGGGCAACGTGATCTCCGCCGGCCTCGGGACAGAATCCCGCGCGCCAGGCCGCTATCTTCGGTGGCCTCGCTCCCGAAGTAGGTGCCATGACTATAAACAAAGTGTGCGGCTCTGGACTCAAAGCAGTCGCGCTCGCCGCCCAGGCTATTCAGACCGGGAACAGTTCGATTGTGGTTGCCGGCGGCATGGAATCCATGACCAATGCGCCTTACCTGCTGCCCCAGGCGCGTAAAGGCTACCGCCTGGGCAACTCCGCAAATCATCGACTCCATGGTCAACGACGGCCTCTGGGATATTTACAACAACTATCATATGGGCGTCACCGGCGAGAACGTAGCCGAGAAGTACGGCATCACGCGCGAGGAGCAAGATCAGTTCGCAGTGAACTCCCATCGCAAAGCCGTGTCTCGCGATTAAAGAATGCCGCTTCAAATCGCAGATCGTTCCCGTGGAATTGCCGGCGAAGAAAAAAGGCGAAGCGCCGGTGATTTTCGACAAAGACGAATCTCCGCGCGAAGACACCACCATCGAAATTTTGCGTCCCTCAAGCCCGCCTTCAAGAAAGATGGCACCGTCACCGCCGGCAACGCCCCCGGAGTGAACGATGGCGCTGCCGCTGTGGTCGTCACCAGTGCGAATCGCGCCAAGAACTCGGCGCGAAGCCGATGGTCCGAATCGTGGCCCAAGCCACCAGCGGCGTCGAACCCAAATGGGTGATGATGGCCCCAGTTGGCGCTGTGCGCACGATCTGGGAAAAGACCGGCTGGAAGAACGAAGACGTCGATCTTTACGAACTGAACGAAGCTTTCTCAGTGCAGGCGCTCGGAGTGATGCGCGAGCTCGGCCTCGATCCCAACAAGGTCAATGTGAATGGCGGCGCGGTCGCCATTGGACATCCCATCGGAGCCAGCGGCGCGCGGGTGCTGGTAACGCTGATCTACGAAATGATCCGCCGTGACGTGCATCGCGGCATTGCCGCTCTTTGCCTCGGCGGAGGCAACGCCGTCGCGATGGCCGTGGAGAGATAAGATCCCAGCGGTTGCAGTGCCACTCTCGATCCTTCATGATTCAGGCCAGAACGCACTGAGAGCGGCCGGTTTGTATGGAAGTACTTCTTGTAGGCGGCGATCCAGTCTGTGGCGATGTCGTGCTGGGCCGTAGACAGGTCGAGTTCACCCGTGCATACCATTTGGTGAAGGTTCTCTTCCAAAGCATCCTTCACTCGGGCATTCCACATTGGAGAATTGTAGGACTCCGGCCAGAGATTGTGGATGTCTTCGGTGCCGCCCAGCCCGGGGGTAATCAGGAAGTCGATCTCGTAGTCATTCGCGCGTGCGTTCACGATTCCGTATTCGTGCAGTACCTTCTGACGCAACGTCGCCGGCACTTCTAGATCCACTTGCTCATGAGCCATTGAGCAAACGTCACTGACGCCTACTTTCCGCGTGGCGCCGGGCGTGAGGCTGCGATCCGGAACCGCTCCGCGTTCGAATGGAATGACAGCCGAGGCCGACTGGTGCGGTTTGGAGCGCTGGAAAAGCAGCGCGGCCATAAGAAAGGCCACACAAATGTACGCTCCGGCGCGCGCGATCGAGGGTGGCCGAAAGAATCGCCACCAGGAAGCCGTCCCGCTCCTGGCTCGTAGTTCACACAACCGGGCCCGCAATAGTGCGCGCGGTCCATCAATCGGTGGCAACGCGGAATCCAGACTCTGGCGGTGAGTTCGGGTAAAGTCGGCGATCGTGCCTTCCATCTCCGCCATCCGTGCCCGGCAGCCCCAACAAGCGGCCAGATGCGCCCGAACCTGGGCGGCACGGCCGGTTGGAAGTTCGCCGTCAGCTGCCCGAAGCAGATCTTGGTCCGTTGGATGAAGGTTCCCGGTCAACATACCTTTACCTCCCGTCCGCGCGCATGAGCCGCGCCAGTGATCGGGTCAGCGATATCGATACCGCCCCCAGAGAAATCCCTAGTGCCACGGCGATTTCCCGGTAGCGCAGGCCCTCCGCCCGCAGACGAAGGCAACTCTGATCGTCCTCCGGCAACGCCTCCACAACCGCCAATAAGCGGTGCCGGCGCTGGACGGACGAAAACTGTTCTTCCGGATTTGGAGACGGATCATGCTGCCTTTCCGCTTTCGTCCGATCAAATCCCGTCGTGTCCGGGCATCTTTGGTTCGCGTAGCGTAGTTTCAGGGCCAGATTATGTGCGACGCGGAAGAGCCAGCCGCGAAGGTTTTTCCGCGACCGTCCCCGTTGCAGGTGCCGAAAAAGGGAGAGAAACACCTCCTGAGTCACTTCTTCGGCGTCATGCACAGATACGCCGAACGAAAGTACGTATCGCAGAAGCGGATTGCGAAACTGCTCGAACAGATCCATAACCTCGCGCTCAATCGGGGAAGGCTTCGTCGAAGACGTAGCCGTGGAGAGAGTTGGAAAACTGAACCCGCCGATCGAATCTGCCGAAGGTATCTGCATCGGTTCCCTTACAAATATACATTCCCTTTTCCCCGCTTATGTTCAAGGATTCTTAGAGATGCTCGCTGACTCCCCGGCCGGTTTCGAGAAAAGAGGCTGAACAAAGCTCCAGAAGACGGAATATGTAAGTTATAAGAGAGAAAGAAGACGCTCGGGGATTCGCAAACGACTCAAACTACAGGTTTCGACGATTGATGAAAAAGTTTGCAGCTCTATGGTTCTTCTGCGCCCTGCCGCTTCTTGGCCAGAGCAATAGCGGTGAATTGCGCCTCAAAGTGACCGATCCGTCGGGTCTCGGCGTCAAAGCGGACAGTTCAAATCATCAGTGCGGCAAATCAGTATCGCAATACTCTGGCGACCAGCGATCAGGGCAATCTTGACGTGCAGCGCCTGCCTTACGGCATTTATCAACTCGAAATTAAGCAGCCGGGGTTTGCGCCCGTCGCGGAGAGTCGGTCGACATTCATTCCTCGCTTCCCACCGAATACGAGATCCAACTCAAACTGCCGACTGTGAATGAATCCGTCACGGTCAGCGCGGCCAACACCTTGATCGATCCTGATCAAGCCGGTTCGGTGAATCAGATTGGCTCCGACGTCATCCAAAATCGGCTCGGTTCCATTCCTGGGCGTTCTTTGCAGGACCTGGTGAATTCGCAGCCGGGGTGGCTGTATGAAGGCAATGCTGTTCTGCATCCCCGCGGGTCGGAATATCAGACCCAGTTCGTGGTCGATGGCATCCCTTTGACCGACAATCGTTCGCCTAGCTTTGGCCCGGCGATCGACGCCGACGATGTGCAATCGCTGACCATCTACACCGCGGGCATTCCCGGCGGAATACGGCCGGAAAATGGGGGGTGTGGTCGAAGTGAACACGCTCCAGGATTCAACAGCAGGTTTTCACGGCCAGGTCGTGCTCTCCGGCGGCAGCTTTGATTCGGCCGGCGCTGCCGCTCAGGGGCAGTACGTCTGGGGCAAGAATACGTTCGGCGGCAGCGCCAGCGGCAGCATGACCGACCACTATCTGAATCCCGTGGTTCCGCAAAACTACTCGAATGCCGGCACCCTGGGCGATTTTTCGCTCAATTACGAGCGCGACCTGACCGCCGAAAGATCGCCTTCGCTTCATCGTTCGCCATGAGCTCTCGCGCTACGACATTCCGAACGAACAGGTGCAACAGGCCGCGGGCCAGCGTCAGACGGCGGACAACATTGAAACCATGGGCATCGCCTCCTACGAGCACACGTTTTCGTCCAACGCGATGGCCGATTTTCGTTTCATGGGGCGCGACAACGCCAATGATTTCAGTTCCAACCCGGAATCGACTCCCATTGAGGTCTTTCAGCACAATTGCTTTCGCGAAGCCTATTTCAAGGGGACTGCGACCATCGACCACGGCCGTAACGAATGGAAATTCGGAGTCGAATCGGATAACACATTTCTGAACGAAAATTTACGCTACCACATTACCGATCCGACTCAATTCGACAACGACACTCCGATTGATTTCAGCTTCCTGGGAAACCGCCCGGACCTCGAACAATCCGCGTTCGTGCAGGATCAGATCCGGCTCAAAAATTGGACCATCAACGCGGGGCTGCGCTGGGACCACTACCAGCTCCTGTTGAATCGGCAAGCGGTGGACCCGCGCTTCTCAATTTCCCGCTATTTCCAGTCCGCCAATCTCCTCCTGCATTTCTCCTATGACCGGGTTTTCCAGACTCCATCCTTCGAGAACATCCTGCTTTCGAACTCATCTGCAATACAATCGCTCGACCCAACCAACTTTCTGCGGCTGCCAGTGGAACCCTCCGAAGGAAATTACTACGAGGCGGGTTTAACCAAGGTGTTTCTCGGAAAGGTCAGGCTGGACGCCAACTATTTCAGGCGCCTGGTGGCCAACTACGCGGATGACGATCAAATCGACAACACCACCATCAGTTTCCCGATCGCATTCCGCAAAGCCGTCATCTATGGCGCGGAGGCAAAATTAGAAATTCCCGAGTGGCGCCGCTTTTCCGGTTTTCTGAGCTATTCCTACACCGTTGGCAATGCCTGGTTCCCGGTTACCGGCGGTCTTTTCCTGGGTGACGACGCTTCGGCCGCGGTGACCCAACTCAGCGGCCATTTTCCTGATTCGCAGGACCAGCGCAATACCGTTCGTGGACGCGTCCGCTACCAGGTGACCTCGCGGTTCTGGATCGCAGGCGGAATTCAGTACGATACGGGGCTTCCTTTCGAGTTCGATGGCGACCCGGCCACGGTACTCGCCGAATACGGCCAGCAGGTTTTGAATCGCATTAACTTTGCCCGCGGCCGCATTTATCCTTCGTTCCAGGTCAATGCCTCAGCCGGGGCGGACGTTTATACCTCGGACCGCCTGAAAATCCGGTTTCAAATCGACGGACAAAACCTATCCAACGTTCTCGACGTGATTGACTTCGGCGGACTGTTTTCCGGTAACGCCATCGGCCCGCCCCGCAGCTATGCCATGCGCCTGACCACCAACTTCTAAAGTTCGCCGATGGCACGGCTACTCCGCCCTTAGCGCCTCCAGTGGATTGACCGACGCCGCCCGATGCGCCGGAACATAGCTGGCCACTAGAGCCGACGCCGCCAGCACCGCAATCACGCCTGCCAGCGTCGAAACATCCCACCAAAGCACTCCAAACAGCAATTTGCTCATTAGCATGGCTGTGGCTGCCGAGCAAACTATTCCGATTGCAATTCCCCCGGCGGTTAACCATCCCGCTTCCATCAGAATCAGCCGGTACACCGAGCTACGCTGAGCGCCCAGTGCCATTCGCACACCAATCTCCCGTGTTCTCTGGCTTACCGAGTACGCAATCACTCCATAGAGTCCGACTACACCCAGCAACAACGCCAGGAATGCGAAGCCTCCCACCAGCCACGCGGAAGACCGGTGCAAATATGCGGTCTGCGAATCGTTAATCCTCTGAATCATGGTCGCTTCATCATAGGTACCGATGTCGGGGTCAATCTGGTGAATGGTTTTGACCAAGCTCGGAAGTACCGCTTGTTCAGCTTGGGAGGTCCGAACCACCAACGCGAAGGAGGTGTCGGGAGCCTGGTTCAGCGGGTAATAAACTGCCGGCCAGATCTCGGAATCCAGTGGACCTTCCTTAATATCATCCACAATGCCGATAATCTCTCTCGTCGAATTCGGCGCCAGGTCAAAGTGGACGATTTTCTTGCCGATGGGATCTTCGCCGGGGAAATATTGCTTCGCTAGTGCCTGATTAATGACCACGACTCCCGGCTTCGAGGCATCTTCGGAATCGGTAAAGTAACGGCCGCGTAGCAGCCGCGCCTTTATGGTGGTGAAATATTCAGAACTCACATCGCGTTCGTTCACTTCGCTGTGCTCACCGTGATACGGCCGATCAAGAAACCGGATCCAGGTCGTGTTGCCGTTAAAGCTGACTGGCAGCACACTGGTAAGAGCAGCAGATTGCACCCCCGGCAAGCTTGAGATGCGGCTTACGACTTGCCGCGCCAGAGCAACCGCTTGCTCATCCTTGGAATACCTGGGGTCCGGCGCTGCAATTTGCAAGGTCGCCAGGTGGCCCGGCCGAAACCCAAGATCGACGTGCAGTAGACGGTAAAAGCTTTTTGCCAACAGCCCAGCGCCCGCCAATAACACCACTGCAATGGCCAGTTCCACCACCACCAGGTTGGCTCCAAAGCGTCGCCACAGGGTCCCTGCGTAACTGCGGCCGCCTTCCGCCAGTCCCTCCCGCATCTCCGCCCCGGCCAGGCGCAGCGTGGGAGTGATGCCAAACAGAACCGCCGCTAATAGAGCAATGCCGCACGCAAAAACAACCGCGTGGAGATTCAACCCGACTCCGCGCAGATACGGCATATTGAACATCATGTCTGCCGGAATGAGCCTCATCAGGATTTGCGTGGCCCCGTATGCCAATGCCAAACCCAGCGTGGTTCCGGCCGTAATGAGCACCAGACCCTCGGTAATGAACTGAAAAATCAGCCGCCCGCGCGATGCCCCCAACGCGCCTCGAACTGCGATCTCGCGCTTCCGGCTTTCGCAGCGGACCAGCAGCAGGCTCGCAACATTTAGGCAGGCAATCAGCAGCAGCAAGCCCGCGCCCGCCAGCAGCACCAGCAGAATGGGACGAACGTCCCCAATGATCACTTCAGAAAGGGGCACCACACTCGCGCCTTGGCCACGGTTGGTGTCGGGATATTGCATCTCCAGTTGCCGCGCGATCGCCGTCATTTTGGCTAGCGCCATCTGGACCGAGACACCTGCTTTCAGCCGCCCAATTCCGTCGAGGTCGTGACAATTTCGTCTCTTTTCGCAGGAGCCGGTAGCGCGCAGCGTAGTCCAGAATTCCGCGCGCCCGCGGGGAGCGAATTCGAAATCCTGCGGCAACACGCCGATGATCGTGTTCGCGATCCCACTCAGCGTAACCGTTTGCCCTATCACATCGCGTCTTCCGCCAAAACGTTTCTGCCAAGTGGCGTAACTCAGAATGACCACGGGAGAAGCGCCCGGCAAATCTTCGCCGGCATAGAAGTTACGGCCAAGCATTGGCGCAACCCCCAACGTGCGAAAGAATCCGTCGCTTACCCGTGCCCCCGCTACCAGGTCTGAACCCGTGGCAGTTCGCAACGCAAAACCGTTGCCCGTAAAGACATCCATAGAGCTGAAGACAGTATTGAGCTTCTTCCAGTCGAGATAGTCGAGATACGAAAGGTCGGCACGCGGCATCAGGGCAATGCTTTCCGTCACCTCCACGAGACTGGAAGGATCCGGATAGGGCAATGGCCTGAGCAGAGCGGCATCCACAAACCCAAAGATTGCCACGCTAATACCTATCCCGAGGGCCAGCATCAGAATCGCAGTGCAGGCGAAGCCGGGGTTCCTTTTCAGTCTGGCGCAACGCATAACGAAGGTCCTGTACGGCGCTTTCGAACCGGAAACCGACCTCGTCAAGACTCTCATCTTTAAGCCGGGCTGCGTTGCCAAACTGACGCTTGGCAGCGTACTTTGCCTCTTCCGGAGCCATGCCTTCCGCTCGCAGCGTCTTTTCCTGTTGTTCGCGATGGAAGGCCATTTCTTCCTCCAACTCGCTGTGAAATCGCGAACGCGTAAACAGCGTTCTCAGTTTCTCGACGAATCGAATGATCGCTTCCATCCCTGCCTCCTATGTCTCCTGCAGGACGCGGCCGATGGCGGCCATCATCTGCTCAAACTGCGAAAGCTCGACCCCAAGCTGCCTGCGGCCCGCCGCCGTCAAGGTGTAATAGCGGGCGCGCCGGCCGGTTTCACTTGTCTTCCATTCCGCCTTCACCCAGCGTTGCAGCAGCAGCCGTTGCAGTGCTGGGTAGAGCGAGCCTTCTTCCACTGTCAACACATCTTCGGAGGTGCGCTTGATGGAATGGGCAATGCCATAGCCATGCAGGGGAGCACGGGCCAAAGTTTTCAGGATTAGCATGTCGAGCGTTCCCGGCAGCAACTCAGGCCTCTTGGACATGGGCATACATATAGGCTATCTATGGATAGATTGTCAAGGCTCGGGACAATTTGAAAAGGAGGCAAAGAAGTTCTGCGGGAGCCGCGACTTCTCATCCCAGCGGCAGCGTTACCGTAAACACCGCGCCACCGCCCGGTCCGGATGCCGCTTCCACATTGCCGTTATGTTCTCGCAGGATTGCCTTGCAGATGCTCAGGCCCAGGCCCGTGCCGCGTCCGGGACGCTTGGTGGTATAGAAGGGATCGAAAATGTTCGGCAGAATGTCGGATGGAATTCCCGGTCCGTCGTCCTGAAAGGTTACGGCGACAGACTTTTCGCGCTTCTCCAGCCGGATGCGCAACGTGCCCCGGTCCCGCACTTCGCGCATCGCCTGCTCAGAATTCAGAATCAGGTTCAGAAACACCTGCATCAGTTGGTGCGCATCGCCGGTCACGGACGGAATGGAGTTTTCGCGCAGAAAATCCACAGTGATGTTGCTTTTGCGCAACGAATAGGCGTGCAGATGCAGAGTCCGCTGTACCAATTCCCCAAGGTCGATGGCAGCTTTACCTGGCGCCGGCGGCCGCGAGAAGTACATCAGATTCTGCACGATTTCGACCGCCCGCCTCGCCTGCTGCTGCAACGTCTCCAGTTGCTTGCGTGACGCCTCCGGCGTCTGCGAATCTTGCAGCAGCTCGCTCATCCCAAGAATCCCGGTAAGCGGATTGTTCAATTCATGGGCAAAGCCGCCGATCATCTGTCCCATGGCGGCCAGGCGCTCGCTCTGGATGATCTGCTGCTCCAATTTCTTTTCTACCGTGATGTCACGCACCGAAATGATGACGCCGCTTACTTTGTTCTCCGCGTCGAACAGCGGACTGGCCGATGCTCGCATCGTGCGCCAGCTTCCGTCGCGGTGACGGGCGCCGCATTCGCAGGTGCCGAATTGCTCCTGCCCTGCTATTAACTTGCGGACCAGCGTCGGCAGTTCGGCTGAGTAGTCCTTCCCCAACTCCATTTTCTGCTTCAGCAGGTCCTCCGGCGCGTAGCCGAGCAGATCGCGCACCCGCGAGCTCACGAAGCTGTAGCGTTCGTCGAGATCGACGACCAGGATCAAGTCAGGGAAGCTTTCAAGCAAGTCGTGTTGAAACTGCTCCTGCCGCCGCATGGCCTTCTCCATTTCGCGGCGTTCGGTAACGTCTACCAGCGTGCCCTGATAGCGAACGATTTTTCCAGCCGTGTCCCCTACCGCGCGAGAGGTGTCGAGAAACGTACCCAGGCTGCCGCCTTTGCGGCGTAGAGTAATTTCGCGGGCTCGGACTCTGCCCTGATCCTCTGCCGTACGTCCCAGCACCGGGTTCTGATGGGGGTCGGAGTTCAACGCCGTCGGGTCGAGGGCAAGTAATTCGTCCTTGCTTTCATATCCGAGAAGGTGGACCAGCGCGGCATTGCCGTCCAGGAGCTTGCCTTCCGGAGTGCTGAAGTAAACACCCTCCTGCAACGTCTCGAACAACTCGGTGAAGCGGCGCTCTTTTTCGTGCTCTTCGGTGACGTCACGGGCCAGCGTGCTGACGCCCACGACCTCGTCGCCCTTCACGATGGCGTTAACCACGCAATCGAAGTAGAGTGTTCGCGAGCTTGATTTCAGGCGCACTTCCACGGTCCCCGACCAGCGATGTTTCTCAAGAAAACGGCTGAGACCGCGTTCCACATCCTCGCGTTTCGGCTCGTCCAGGAACTCGTCCAGCTTGTGGCCCACCACTTCGGTATAAGGAACGTCCAGCAGTTCGGTCATTCGGCGGTTGACGGTGCGCAGCTTGCCATCCAGAGAGACCGCAAAAGCCACGTCGTCGAACGAGTCGATCAGCTCCTTGAAGCTGCGTTGCGAGCGTGCAATCAATTGCCCCAGTTGATCGAGTCTGCTGTTCGCTGGGAGTGCTGGCACGCTCTTGTAAGTCTCGCACCAGAGCTTTGAGTTCGGTGACGCGCTTCCGCCGTCCGTAGGCGAACCCTGCGAACGCGATGGCGACGCAAAGCAGGCCGATCGAAAGCAGTCCCAGGTGGTAGGGAAGATTCTGCAGGCGTTCCCACGACTCGGCAGCCAATCCGGTGGCCATCAGCACCAGAAACAGCAACGCCGTTCGCCACAGCCAGTTTTCTTCCTTTTCCAGGTGGCTGGGAGTGCGGATCTGCTCCGCTGGTTTTTCTTCCTCTGCCATAAGTTGCGAGTGCTCTTACTACGGTGAGCCGCATCTGGCAGCTAGGCCGTAGCTGAATCCTAGAGCACGTCAAGAACACAAACAACCGCAACGGTAGTGGAAAGTTTGGTTCACACCGAACCCTTGGTCACTCATCACTGATTGATGGTGACCGCCATCACCAATGGTTCCTGCGGGAAGAGGTTAACTTCGAAGTTTCGGCGCCACCGTCGGTCCTTGTAGCTGGCGCCCGAAATTTTCCTCAACATAACAACATGCTCTACAAGACCATGAGCGCCGCGGTATATGGCATCGACGCCAGCATCATTGAGGTCGAGGTCGATGTCTCCGGTATCAAGCTGATGGAAGACCATTTCCACACCGTCGGCCTCCCCGATGCCGCGGTGAGAGAAAGCCGCGACCGGGTACGCTCAGCTCTCCGCAATTGCGGCTATGACATTCCATCCACTCACATCACCGTGAATCTTGCGCCTGCGGACATCAGGAAAGAGGGCTCCGGCTTCGATCTGCCTATGGCTCTGGGCATCTTGGGTGCCTATGGCGGGCTTAATAAGAAGGAGGTCCCCGACTGCCTTTTTGTGGGCGAATTGTCTCTCGATGGCGGAGTCCGAGGGGTGCGCGGTGCTCTGCCTATCGCGATCGAAGCCCGCGGAAAGAAGATTGCCCGGCTGGTTGTACCTGAACTCAACGCTAAAGAGGCGGCCATGGTCGGCGGAGTCGATGTTTATCCTGTGAAATCCCTGCTCGACGTGATCCGCTTCGTGAACACCGGAAACGGCATAGTTCCTCTCAAGGTGGATGGTCAAACCCTGCTCAGCGAAGCCGCCCATTACACCGTCGATTTCAAAGACGTCCGCGGCCAGCAGTCGGCCAAACGCGCCCTGGAAGTCGCCTGCGCCGGCGGCCACAACCTCCTAATGATCGGTCCTCCGGGATCGGGCAAGACCATGCTCGCCAAGCGCATGCCCACCATCCTGCCCCCGTTCACCTTCGAAGAAGCACTGGAGACGACGAAGATTCACAGCGTGGCCGGAGTACTCGACGCCGGAGCCGGCCTGGTCGGAGTGCGTCCCTTCCGCTCGCCCCACCACACGATTTCCGATGCTGGGTTGATCGGCGGCGGTGCCGTGCCCCGTCCCGGCGAAGTGTCCTTGTCGCACAACGGCGTGCTGTTCCTAGACGAACTGCCGGAGTTTCCCCGCAACGTCCTCGAAGTGATGCGCCAGCCGCTCGAAGACGGCAATGTCTGCATCGCACGCGCCGCCATGTCTCTGACTTTTCCTGCGCGTTTCATGCTGGTGGCGGCGATGAATCCATGCCCCTGTGGTTTCTTCAACGATGCTACCCGCGATTGCCGCTGCACTCAGCCCATCATTCAGCGCTATATGTCGAAGATCTCCGGACCGCTGCTCGACCGTATTGACATTCATATCGATGTGCCTGCGGTGAATTACAAAGAAATTCGCTCGAAATCTGAACCCGAGAACTCAGCCGCGGTCCGCGAACGGGTCGTGCGTGCGCGGGAAGCCCAGCTGCGAAGATTTGCTGTGACGCCCCGCGACAAGATCTACAGTAACGCGCAAATGGCCCCCCGCCACATCCGTACTTTCTGCGAACTGTCAGCCGACTGCGAGCGCCTGCTGGAACGTGCCATGCTGCAGCAAAGCCTGACCGCCCGCGCCCACGACCGCATCCTGAAAGTCGCCCGCACCATCGCCGATCTCGAAGGCGCCCCCGGTCTCGAACCCAAACACATCGCCGAAGCGATTCAGTACAGGACGTTGGATAGAACGTTCTGGGCGTGAGGATCGTAGGAGCGGCGACGGCAGATATTGGGTCCTTGGGACGCGGCGAATACGATTGAGCAGCTATTTTGCTGCTCCGAAGCGTGGTATTAATGGAGAAGGCTGATTTCTTGCCTACAAAAACGTAAAACCCGCTGGCAGGCGGGCTCTACGTCCTAATCTAGAAGTTCGCGGCCACTACTCTGTCCGAGCTACCGGACGGCCTAGCCGGAGTGTATCATCTGGAGGCTGCCATGTCTAAATTCAAACAACTAAGGCTCAAGATCGAGGGAAAGATCAACGGGGAGGAAATGACACCGTTGACGATACCCATGTCTCGCCTGCTCGAATATTTGACCGATCTGGCAGCAATGATGGGCCACAAAGAAGCTGTCCACTTCCTGAAGGTCGAAGAAGGTAGTACTGCGCCTATTCTCCTGATTGACGAGGACGAAGAAAGTCGCATCATGCACCGGATGCAGCTTGCCAAACGTGGACAAGGTCCAAGAGAAGCTAACCTGGCGTACAAGAGATTCGATCAGCGGCTACGGGATGACGAAGGGTTTGCGGAGCTGATAGATGAAAAGCAGAAGATTAACATCCTAGAGTTTCCCGGTCGCAATCTACACGTTCCAAAGAAGTACGGTCCGATCAGTGAACCTAGCTCCCTGATCGGGCAGCTCAGGAGAGTCGGTGGGATGGATGCCACAATACCCGTCTGGCTTCTTCGCGAGGATGGCGAGATTTTGTGTTGTGAGGCTACGGAGTCCGTTTGCCAACAATTGGCCCCTCTTTTGTTTCAATATGTGCGCGTTCACGGCATGGCGTATTGGACTCGCGATGAGGATGAAAAGTGGCATCTAGAGCGATTCAGAATCCAATCTTTCGATCCACAACCCTTGTCTGATGATGGCTTTTCCAAGACGCTGGAAAAACTTCGCGCAATTCCAGACAACGGATGGAGTGGCGTTCCCGATCCCTTGGAAGAATTGCGCCAGATTCGACACGGAGGGGACGGGACAACGCAGTGATTATTTTCGACGCCTCTTATCTCGTGGTGATGATGTATCCTCGCCCTGAAATGGCGAAGGATCGCGAGAATAAGCCGGTCCCACAGTTTGTGGAGCGCGTTGCGAGTCTTGCAGCCAATCTAGACGTGACCAATACCGTTATCGGTGTGCCTGCTCCCGCAATGTCAGAGGTGTTGGTTCGTGCGGGCGATTCTCGGGACAAATACATCACAACGCTAAGTGATACTTGGAAGTTCCAGATTCTCCCCTTTGACGCACGCGCTGCAATTGAGGCCAGTGAGCTAATCGCACGGGTGAAGTCTCGCAAGGAACAATGGGCGACATGGGCGAAAGTTAAGTTTGATGTTCAAATCGTAGCTACTGCTTAGGCAGAGTCCGCTTCTGTGATCTATTCCGATGACAGAGACATCGAGAATTTGGCGAAACGCTTAAAAATCAAAGTTGTCAGAATATGTGACTTGCCACTTCCTCCTTCGCCTGAAGTGAAAGCTATCGAATCTGGGCCGGTGGGATCGCAAATGCTCCTGATCGGAGAAACGGAGACCCGCGTACAGGAGGACACCGACGGAACAAAAGCACCAGTCGCGAAGACAGGAAAGACAGAAGCGGGTGACTAATTCAAAGCCGATCCGACACATTCCGCTTCCGTTCAAGGAAGTGATGGCGGACGTCCCCAAGGCGAAGCCGCCGGAGAAACCAAAAAGGAAGCCTAGAAAATGAAAGCACAAGAATGCGGCCGAAGCCGCGCAATCGCAGGGCAACTAAATCGTTGCGAAGAAGGTCTGAGGACAATACAGGCAGCAATTGACGACACGGATAGGCTCACCAATCCAGATGTGATTTCCGGCCTTGATGGCATTAAGTCGGCGTACCAAGATGCACTCATTTCTGTTTCCAAAGCCAAGAAGCAGCATGACTCCTTTTGCCTTGATTGCAGCCCCCCGAAGAGTGTGGGTACATCAAAGACATGAATCCTGCGATTTGCTGTAGAAAACCAAAGCCCGCCCAAGTTACGGTAGGGCTGGGCGAGGACGGCCCTTAAAACGTTAAATGGTGGAGCTAGTCGGGATCGAACCGACGGCCTCCCGAGTCCCTCAGCCGTCCTCTAGAATTCAATCGGGCGCTCTCCCAACTGAGCTATAGCCCCATCGTTCTTTTGATGCATCCATCCAACTTTGAGATTCAGGGCGGGTTTGTCAAAGGCATAATCGCGAAGAAACACCTTGACTCTGCGTTCTGTTTGACGTAGGGTATAGCGTTCCGAAGGCTTAAGTAGCTGAATTTGCCTGACGAACCTCCGCTGACAATCGCGGCTTTTCCCAATTAGTGAGAAACTTTCGGGTCAGGCGGAGCATCTATACCAGTAACCAGAGCTTTCCTGTACAACCCATCTTAAATGTGTAGTTTACGTGCTCTGGCCGTAGGCTTGACAGCACGCGGATGGGCGCTCGACCGGACGGCTTGGATCAGGAAGGACAACTTATCATGCGTTCTGATCGCGTTTTTGATGCTTTACAGACATTACGGAACCGATATATGCTTTGCCAGCTTGCCTCCAAAGCTACCCGGAAGTTTCACAAGCCCAACACCAGAATCCAGGAAACCATGAACGAAGTGTTGGATCGGATTGCAAGCTCGGAACGGCAGACGGTTCTGTCGGAGCCGGAAAACTTCGCCGAGGCGCAACGGCGGGCTGCATAATCGCAGCCCCGCTTTTCCCCTCGCACGGGCAAGTCTTTCCTGAGTGACCCTCCTTTTGAAAATCTCCCTTCGCAGGTGAACTAAAGAATGACCATCGCAGAATTGAAAGAAAAAAATATAACTGAGCTGACCAAGATCGCCCGATCCTTGGAACTCCCTGGGGCCAGCGGCATGCGCAAGCAGGACTTGATCTTCAAGATCCTCCAGGCGCAAAGCGAAAAAGAAGGCCACATCTTCGCCGAGGGCGTGCTTGAAATCCTGCCCGACGGCTACGGCTTTCTCCGCTCGCCCGATTACAACTATCTGCCCGGCCCCGATGACATTTACGTCTCGCCCTCGCAGATTCGCAAATTTGACCTCAAAACCGGTGACACCATCAGCGGCCAGGTGCGTCCTCCGCACGAGGGCGAGAAATATTTCGCGCTGGTGAAGATCGAAGCCGTCAACTTCGAGTCGCCCGACGAGGCCCGCAACAAGATCCTGTTCGACAACCTGACGCCGCTTTATCCCCAAGAGCGCCTGAAGCTCGAGACCGTCCGGGAAAATGTCAGTGCCAGGGTGATGGATCTGCTCACGCCCCTCGGCAAGGGCCAACGTGGCCTGATCGTTTCACCGCCCCGCGCCGGCAAGACCATGCTCTTGCAGAACGTCGCCAACTCGATTACCACGAATCATCCTGAAGTCGTACTGATGGTGCTGCTGATCGACGAACGTCCGGAAGAAGTCACCGACATGCAGCGTTCGGTCAAAGGCGAAGTTATCTCCTCGACCTTCGACGAACCCGCCGCGCGCCACGTGCAAGTCGCGGAAATGGTGATCGAAAAAGCCAAGCGGCTGATCGAGCACAAACGCGACGTCGTGATTCTGCTCGACTCCATCACGCGTCTGGCGCGCGCCTACAATACGATCGTCCCGCCCAGCGGCAAAGTGCTCTCCGGCGGCGTGGATTCGAACGCGTTGCAACGCCCCAAGCGCTTCTTCGGCTCGGCCCGTAACATCGAAGAGGGCGGCTCTTTAACCATCATTGCCACCGCCTTGATCGATACCGGATCCCGCATGGACGATGTGATCTTCGAAGAATTCAAAGGCACCGGCAACTCGGAAATCATCCTGGAGCGCAAACTGGTTGACAAGCGCGTGTTCCCGGCCATCGACATTCAGCGCTCCGGCACGCGAAAAGAAGAGCTGCTGATTCCGAAAGAAGACTTGACCCGCATCTGGGTCCTGCGCAAAGTGCTGAATCCGCTTTCGCCGGTCGAAGCCATGGAATTGCTGATCGACAAACTCAGTAAGACCAAGTCAAACGGCGAGTTCCTGGCGAATATGAGCTCGCTGTAGATCGTTCCTCTGGTGGGGGACGGGCGGCCTCTCCCGTCCATGATTCGGACGTTTGCCGCAGGCGCCACAATAGCATCCATGAAGCACTACACGCTTCCCATCATCATTGAACGCGATGCTGACGGCTTTTTCGTCTCCTGCCCTGCTCTGCAAGGCTGCTATACGCAGGGAACGAATTACGACGAGGCGATAGCAAACATCAAAGACGCGATCCGCCTGCACCTCGAGGACCGCGAGGCGAATCACGAACAACTCATGGAAGATAAGTCCGTGAGCCTGTCCACCGTCGAAGTCACCCTCTGATGACGAAACTGCCCCGTGTCCACCACTCGGGAGATTGTCACTGCCCTGGAGCGAGTAGGCTTTTCCCTGGCACGACAGAGTGGCAGCCACATGATCTACAAGAATGCCTCTGGAAAACGAGTGACTGTTCCCTTTCATGCCCAGAAGACCCCGCACCCCAAACTTCTGAAGAGCATCCTTCGCGATGCCGACATTAGTCCCGACGACCTCAAGAGTATTCTCTAAAGAGTGTGTACCTGTGTACCATGGTACAATCGTGCGATGAACGATGCCAGCTTGATCGTCGAGCGCGTCCAAACCGGCGTCCGCATGGAAAAACGCCTGCTGAAAGTCCTCAAGGCGTTCGCGGACTACAAAGACATGACTCTGGGCGATTTGCTAGAAGGAATTGTGCTGCATGCCTTTGACGGCAAGGCTCCCTTCAGTCCCGAATCCCTCCGCCGCATCGCCGATCTCAAAAAATTCTATGGTCTGAAGCTCAACGCAGGCGCCAGTCATCGCCTGCAAGAAGCCGCGACCAGACGAACAACCGCCAAGTCAACCCGCCGGCCGAGGAAAAAGTCATGAGCCAGGACGCTAACAAACTCGCCCGCACCGGATTGCAATGGTCATTGGGCCTGGTCTTGATCTACGAATGTTCCCGTCTGGTTTTCTCCGCCGGCGCGAAGCATTCTTTCGAGACGACCCACTTGCCGCAGTGGTTTCGCATCGCCATCGGTTCCGTCGAACTGCTGGGCGCAATTCTTTTTCTGGTTCCGCCCACCGTGCTTTCCGGCGGCCGCCTTCTACTTGCCACATTCGGCATCGCCGCGATCGTCCACATCCTGCACGGTCAGCCCGATGTCGGATATCTGGTGATTTACGCGATGGCAGTCCTGACCGTCACAACAGGGCGCGACCATTAAGCCCCACCCTGGCTTCCCCCACCCTGGTCCATCACGTACACCCGCCCCGGCAGCGCAGTCTGGATCTTGTTCTTCTCAAAACTCTCTTTGATCCGCCGCCGCAATTCGCGGCTCACCGCGAACTGCCGGTTGGGCCTGGTCTTAAGCAGCATCAAATATTCCGCCTCGCCATTGCCCACTCGATCGATTCCGGGCACTTGCACCTCGCTGACAATCTGATCCTCATATGCCGGATCATGCCGGAGCCCTTCTCCGATCTGCTCCAGCAAGCTCCATGATCCGGTCGCTGGGCTCACTATAAGCAACCACCACCCGCATGGCCACTTGCGACCAGTCGCGCGTCAGGTTAGAAACGATCGTAATCTGGCTGTTGGGTACGATGTGAACCGTGCCATCGTCATCGCGCAAAGTCGTGCGCCGCAGGCTCATGTCTTCCACTATGCCCTTCACCCCGGCGATGCTGACTTTGTCGCCAATGTCGTATTGATTGTCGATCAGGATGAAAAATCCGTTGATGAAGTCTTTCACCAGCGTCTGGGCGCCGAAGCCGATGGCCAGGCCCGCCACGCCCGCGCTCGCCAGCAACGGGCCCAGGTTGAGCCCGAACAACGGAAGCACTTCCAATGCGGCCACGAAAAGTATGACGAAGACGCCAATGCTGGTCACTACGCTGGCCAAAGTGCGCACTTGCTGTGCACGCAGTCCAGAAGGCAGTCTGGCGAATTTGCAAGGCCGCAAACTTGCGCGCGAGGCTGCGCAGAATCCAGATCAGTAAGCAGCAAACCAGAATGACGAAAAGAATCTTCAGGCCATCGTGCCGCAGGAACGTCCGTGTGTCTTCGCCCCAGTCGCGCACCAGATCAGGAAGATTACTGTTCGTAGGGATAAACATGAGGTGGTGGTTTCCGGCGTGATTATAACAAGTCGCAGGTGCTGATTCCGTCCCCTATAATTTACGCATTCCAGTTTTTGGGAGGCGATTGTGCGTTGCATGGTGACGATTTTCCTGTTGCTGCTCATGTTGGCGTTGCCCATACCATCGTTTGCCCAGGATCCGGCTCAGGTCCCCCACATCCACGATCCCTTCGGTGTTCCCGACGATCCGGACCGCCAGGCAGCCGAAAAAGAAATGGCCAAGAAGGCGAATCAGGAGCGTCAAGCTCAACTTCGGCGCGATACTGAACGCCTTTACCAATTGTCCGCGCAATTGAAGCAATATGTCGACAAGTCCAACGAGAATACGCTTTCCCTGGACGTCATCAAGAAAGCCGAAGAGATCGAGAAACTAGCCCACAGCGTGAAGGAGAAGATGAAGGGCAACTGAACCCGGCCACGCTCGTCGCTGAGATTCCCATGCCTGTTCTTTTGCGGCAAAATTTCCATGCCGCCGCAGTCTGCGATACAATTGCAACTCGATAACAAATAGGAAGACAGTCGGCGATGCCCTTACCGCAAACCGAAGCTCCAGGAAGGCTGCAAGCAGAACTTATGTCGCGCGGCCTGCGCATGACTCACCAGCGCCGCACCATCCTTAGCATTGTCGAGACCGCGAAACAGCACCTCGACGCCAGTCAAATTTTGCGCCGGGCGCGCAAGATTGACCCCCGGGTCGATCGGGTGACGGTTTACCGCACTCTGAACCTCCTTAAGCGTCATGGCTTGGTGGACGAACTCGACCTCATGCACATGCAGGGCGAGAAACATTTCTACGAGCGGCGGCCTCA
Organism: uncultured Acidobacteriota bacterium; assembly: GCA_963845725.1. Classification (GTDB taxonomy): domain Bacteria; phylum Acidobacteriota; class Terriglobia; order Terriglobales; family Acidobacteriaceae; genus JABCZH01. The sequence continues at coordinate 488,641 of CAWJTC010000003.1, read as the reverse complement.
ACGCGACCACATTCATATGGCTTGCTTGCGCTGCGGCAAGATAACCGAATTTGAAAGCGATCTTTTCGACCGCTTGAAAGGCCAGATTCAGCGCGACTGCCAGTTCCATATCGTGGTGAGCCGTCTCGAAATCGGTGGCTACTGCGCGCAATGCCGCTCGGCCAGCCACCCCTGAACCGACACTACTATTGCAGTTGGTTGCAACAATCCTGACACATTAAATTTCCGTGAATCCCTTGACCGCACGCAGGCGGGCCAATAACATCAAGTGTGCCAGATTATATGCAACTGAGTTGCAATTGATGAAAACACATATGAGATCCATCGTGCGCCTAGTGGTTCTAATCATTGCTGCGAGCTGGACTGCCGCCGCGCAGGAGCGCCCTTACTTCGTGACTTACTCCCATGAGATGGAAGAACCTGGAAACCTGGATATCGAACTCTTTAATGCGGTCGGGAAACCTCCCGGGGCCAATCGCTTCCTCGGTTCCAACATTGAGTTCGAGTATGGCGTTAAAACCTGGTGGACCTCCGAATTTTATCTGGACGGCCAATCCACCGGAAACGACAGCACAATTTTTACCGGCTATCGCTGGGAAAACCGCGTTCGGCCTCTCTTGCGCGAGTATTGGATCAACCCAGTGATTTATGTCGAATTTGAAAACACCAGCGCCGATAAAGCTCTGCGGGAAGTTGTCGGTCACGATGGCGTCCCCGATTTCTTGGAGCCAAATTGGCTTGCCCGGGAAGACAAAGAACGCGAAATTGAGACCAAATTGATCCTCGGGAGCAATTATCACGGTTGGAACATCAGCGAAAACATCATCGCGGAAAAGAATTTATCCAATGTCCCCTGGGAATTCGGTTATGCCTGGGCGGTCAGCCGGCCTCTCAAACTTGCCGCCAGCGCCCATAAATGCGACTTTTGCGCCGAGCGCTTTCAAGCTGGCCTGGAGATGTATGGCGGCCTGGGTGACCGCAACACTTTCGGCCTGAATCAGACTTCGCACTACGTTGGACCGACCGTCAACTGGAGCGCGCCCAACAATATAACCTTTTCTTTTTCGCCTCAGTTCGGGCTCAACGATTACAGCATCCCGCGAATTTATCGCTTCGGAATCTCTTACGAGATCGAGGAGCTTTTCGGGATCTTCCGGGGAAGCAACTAATGGTTCGCAGACGGCCTGCTCTTCTATTAGCTGTGCTTTTCTCTGCCGCCTTGGTGTTCGCCGCTGCCAATGGGGCGTGGCTCGCCAGGGTACCGGACAACGATCATCGAAAAACCAATCCCTATGAAAGGCAGCCAGATGCGGTTGCGGCTGGACGCAACATTTTTCAGGAGCACTGCGCCAAGTGTCACGGAGAAAATGCTGAAGGCGTCAAGAAGCGGCCTTCGTTGCGCACTCAGCGAGTTCAGCAGCAGGCTAGCGTCGGCGACCTGCACTGGCTGCTGGTCAACGGAAGCATGAAAAAAGGCATGCCATCGTGGGCCAAACTCCCGGATCCACAGCTGTGGCAATTGGTCACATATATAAAGTCGCTGCATCAATAGCAAGCAGAACCAATGGCAAAACCAGCAGTCAAGCGCGTGGGCCTGGCGGTCGTGGTGCTTGCCGCGTGTGCACAATTAGTCCCAGTGGCGAGAGATAATCCTCCGGCCCGGCCCCGAATCTTGTGTATGCCACGGCCCCAGCCAATGTGCAAAGAATATTCGATGAGTCCTGCAAGAACTGCCACTCCGATCAAACCGTCTGGCCTTGGTACAGCTACGTGGCCCCCGTTTCGTGGGTGGTCGCCCACGACGTGCATCGAGGACGGAGCCATTTGAATTTTTCGACGTGGGATACGTACCCGCCAAGAAAGCGAGAGGAAAGACTGGAAGCGATTTGCGACGAACTGGCGGACGGCAATATGCCCGACGGCAAGTACTTGCTCATCCATCGCGGCGCCCGTCTGACTCCGCAAGAACGACAAGCGGTCTGCGACTGGGTGGAGACCGTGCCTAACTGACTGCGAAAGCGCAAAAACGCCACCCGTCAGAGCGGATGGCGTTCCCCACCTTTAGGCCCGAAGAGTTCAGTGGCCCGCTTTCTCCGTGCCGATCCGCATCCCGTAGAACGACCGGTACACGAAGAAGAACGACACCAGGAAGAAGGCAATCGCCAGGCCGTGGCCGAGCGCGTCGCCCGCTTCCAGAGTCAGCTTGACCGCCAACTCTACCGCCAGCAGTCCAAAGAGCGTGGTGAACTTAATGACCGGATTCAGCGCCACCGACGAAGTATCCTTGAAAGGGTCGCCCACCGTGTCCCCCACCACTGTGGCGTCGTGCAGCGGAGTGCCCTTCTGCTTCAGCACGACTTCCACGATCTTCTTGGCGTTGTCCCAGGCCGCGCCGGCATTGGCCATGAAGATTGCCTGATACAAGCCGAATATCGCGATCGAGATCAGGTAGCCGATGAAGAAAAACGGTTCCACGAACGCGAAGCACAGGGTGCCAAAGAAGACCGCCAGGAAGATATTCAGCATGCCTTTTTGCGCATACCGGGTACAGATCTCAACGACCTTCTTGCTGTCGGCGACCGAAGCCTTCTCCACCCCCTCCAGCTTGATGTTGGCCTTGATGAATTCCACCGCGCGATAAGCGCCCGTGGTCACGGCTTGCGTCGATGCCCCTGTAAACCAATAAATCATCGCCCCGCCGGTGATCAGTCCGAGGAAAAACGGCGCGTGCAGCAACGACAGTTTCTGCACATTTTCAGTCAGCCCATTGGTCAGCGCCATGATGATGGAAAAAATCATCGTGGTCGCCCCCACCACCGCCGTGCCGATCAGCACCGGCTTGGCCGTCGCTTTGAACGTGTTGCCGGCGCCGTCGTTTTCCTCCAGCAAGTCTTTGGCGCGCTCGAAATTCACGTCCATGTTGAAATCTCTCTTGATCTCCGCTTTCACGTTCGGCACCTGCTCAATCAGCGAAAGCTCATACACCGACTGCGCGTTGTCCGTCACCGGGCCGTAAGAGTCCACCGCGATCGTCACCGGCCCCATCCCCAGGAAGCCGAAAGCCACCAGCCCGAAAGCAAAGACCGCCGGCGCCGCCATCAAAGCTCCCAGGCCCTCCAGGCTGAAGTAGTAGGAAAGCGACATCAGCGCGACCATCGCCAGGCCCAGGTAATAGGCCGAGAAATTGCCGGCCACGAAGCCCGACAGAATGCCCAGCGACGCTCCGCCTTCCTTGGCCGAGGTCACCACTTCATTCACATGCCGCGATTCCGTCGAGGTGAACACCTTCACCAGTTCCGGGATTACCGCTCCCGCCAGCGTGCCGCAGGAAATGATCGACGCCAGCTTCCACCACAGCGTGGTATCGCCGCCGAGGTCCGGCACAATGATCGCAGAGATGAAATATGTCAGCGCGATCGAAACCACCGAAGTAATCCACACCAGCGACGTCAGCGGCGCCTCGAAATTCATCTCATCCGCATGACCATACTTGGCCTTCGCGATCGCGCCATTGATGAAGTAGGCGGCCGCGCTCGAAACCAGCATGGCGATGCGCATCACGAAAATCCACACCAGCAATTGCACCTGCACGGTCGGCTACTTCACCGCCAGCAAGATGAAAGTGATCAGCGCCACGCCGGTGACGCCATAAGTTTCAAAGCCATCGGCGCTGCGGCCCGACCGAATCGCCGGCATTGTCGCCGGTGCAGTCCGCAATCACGCCGGGGTTGCGCGCGTCGTCTTCCTTGATCTTGAAGACGATCTTCATCAAGTCCGAGCCAATGTCGGCGATCTTGGTGAAGATGCCGCCGGCGATTCGCAGCGCCGCCGCGCCCAGCGATTCGCCAATGGCGAATCCAATGAAGCATGGCCCCGCATAATCTCCGGGCACCAACAACAGAATGAACAGCATCATCAGCAGTTCCACGCTGATCAGCATCATGCCGATGCTCATGCCGGCTTGCAGCGGAATGTTGTAAATGGGATACGGCTTGCCCGCCAGGCCCGCAAACGCTGTTCGCGAATTGGCAAACGTGTTCACCCGGATGCCGAACCAGGCCACGCCATAGCTGCCGGCGATCCCAACGATGCTGAATAGCAAAATGATCGCCACCCGCATCGCTTCGAGCTTCAGCAGCACACCGAAGTAAAGCAGGATGATGACCGCGATAAACACCCACAGCAGCAGCAAGAACTTGCCCTGCGTGATCAGATAGGTCTTGCAAGTCTCGTAGATCAGCTCGGAAATCTCGCGCATGGCGCGATGCACCGGCAGGTTCTTGAGCCGCGTATAGATGACCAGGCCGAAGCCCAGGCCAAATATGCAGAACACAATGCCGATCATCAGCAGCTTGTGCCCATCAATGGAACAGTTGTTCAGGAAGCTGACCGAGGAAAGATCGGGAAGCTTGAGATTGGCCTCGCCGCCGATTTCTCCCGGAAGGCTGAGCGAACGCGACCGATGCCAGAGTCACGACGGCCACGACCGGTGCCAACGTCTCGGCCAAGGTCCGGGCGAAACGGCATCCCTGGGACGCAGCTTGAGCGAGCCCGATGCGCATAGAATTCCTCCACTAATAAATATTAAGGATGACTGACGGTTTCAGCTGCTTCTCCGGCACACTCGCTCCGCTCTCACCGCGAGAGTCCGGGAGCGCATTGGCCGGAGTTCCGAACACGCTTCCACCGCAAGACTTAACTAGGAATGCTGAGCTTGGCCGCGTCGGATTTTCCTCGTGCCGCATAACCTTATCAGCACAAGCGTCTGCGGCAAAAGTCGGCGGGCAGGGAACTCGATCCCCGACGCTGACTTGGCAGCAAGACTCGTCTTTATAACATTTTAGCGAGAGATGGTCAACTTAACCAGTTCGTTTCTCCGCGCCGGGTGCCCCAGGTTCCGCGTAGCGCGAGCGAGCTTAACCTGGGTGAAGCTTTCAACAATCGCGGCAAAGCATCGCGTGGCTATCTCTCGCGTTTCTTTCCACCGCATAACGCCACGGTCAGGTTATCCTCTTCTATATGCCTTCGCCGCCCGCCGGAGATCAAAAACTCATCCAGATCGTCGACGCTGCCCTCGCCGACACCGTACGTCGCAGCGGCAAATGGTTGGCCTGCCGTCCCGGCTGTTCGCATTGTTGTCACGGAGTCTTTGCCATCAATCAACTCGACGCGCTCCGCCTTCGGAACGGCCTGGCAGAGACCGAAAAAAAAGACCCCGACCGCGCCGCCCGCATTCGCAAACGCGCCCTGGACGCAGTTGCCAAGCTTTCGCCCGAATATCCCGGCGATCCTGCCACCGGCATCCTCGATGAAGCGGAGGACGACGAAGATTGCAAGCGTTGGGATGAGTTTGCCAACGACGAACCTTGCCCCGTGCTCGACCCCGCGACCGGAACCTGCGAACTTTACGAATACCGTCCCGTGATGTGCCGCACCTTTGGACCGCCGCTCATGTCGGAAGGTGATTTGGGGGTTTGCGACCTCTGCTTCAATGGCGCTACCGAGGCCGAAATCGCCGCCTGCGAAATGAAGCCCGATCCTGACAACCTCGAAGCCGGGCTTTTGAAAGAATTGGAGAAAAATACCGGGGCCCATGGCGAAACCATCATCGCCTTCGCCCTGGTTCGCTGACCGGGTCAAACACCTCGAAGAAAATTGCCCCATCCTGGCTCTTGCCACGCGCGAGGATGGGGCATTTCTTGCTCTTAAAATGCGACGTTGACCACAACACGTACTCCCGGATGCACCGGGTCAATCAGGTAATACATGCCGTCGATGTAGTCAACGTACACTGCGTCTGTGTACGCCCATCCCATCGGCCACGGATCCACCATCACAAACGAATAGCCGCCGTAGCGAAATTGTGGCCGTCCCCCCACGATCACTGGATGGCCAATGCGGAAGGTGTGCGCGCGGCCAAAGTGTGCGCGGAACTTGTCATCCGGAATGCGGCGCGCCTCTTCATGGTGTCCTTCCGCCATGCGATGATCGTTCTGCTCCACTTTCTCGTCGTGCTTGACTGCCTTATCGTCATGGCGTACTTCCTGATCTTTCTTTTCTCCCTGCTTTTCCTCTTGCTTCTCATCTTGCTTTGCGTTCTTGTCCTCCTGCCTTGCTTTGTCCTCCTGTTGCGCCTCAGGTTTTGCATCTTCGTGCTGGTCCTGGGCGTGAACCGCAACCCCGGTTCCGAGCAGCAAAAACAGCAACGACGTGCTCACCACTCCGAAAACTCTCATTTAGGTTTTGCCTCCTTGGCAGATCGCGTCCTGATGCGGTCGCGTGTACGGCTCGAACGCACTCGACACCCGCTTCAACGTGGGTTTCAAATAGCTTGCCCTTGGATGGCAGATTCAGCTGCAAGGATGGCTGGCCGATTGCAGAATTGCGTGATGTTGCTCTCGATGGTTTCTGCGCTAGAGACTACAGAATCCTCCCCGAGCTTCAATGCCGCCGAAAACTTCCCTCGCTCCCCAATACTTCTCGTACCTTTCGCGAAAGCATGTGCAGCGTAAACGGCTTTTGCAGAAACGCCGTTCCCGCTTCCAACACCCCTTCGTGCACGATCGCGTCTTCCGTGTATCCCGAGAGATACAGCACCTTGGTCTGCGGATGCGTCGCGCATAGCCGCGCCGAAAGCTCGCGCCCACTCATGCCCGGCATCACCACATCGGTGATCAGCATGTCGATCGGCTCCGCGTGATGCGCCACAATCTGCAACGCAGCTTCCCCGTTTTCCGCCTCCAGAACTGTGTATCCCTTCGCTTCCAGCGTCTCCCGCACCAGTTGCCGCACCGATTCTTCGTCCTCCACCAGCAGCACCGTCTCTGTCCCTCCGTGCTGCGGGTGGCTCACTCGCACCGTGCCCACCGGTTCTGCCGATTCTTCCACCCGCGGTAGATAGATCCGGAATGTCGTCCCCTGCCTCGGCTCACTCTGCACCAGCACATACCCGCCACTCTGCTTGATGATTCCGTAAACCGTCGAAAGCCCCAGCCCCGTGCCTTTGCCTTTCTCCTTGGTGGTGAAGAACGGCTCAAAGATTCGGGCCTGCGTTTCCTTGTCCATGCCCTGCCCGCTATCCGCTGATCGAAAGCATCACGTACGCTCCCGGCTGGATGTAGCTGTACTCGCGCCGCAGGTCGTCTCCGCCCAGGTTTGCATTCGCGGTTCGGATGGTGAGCTTGCCCCCCTCGGGCATCGCATCCTTCGAGTTCACCACCAGGTTCATAATGACTTGCTCGATCTGTCCCGCATCGGCGCGCGTGCGGTCCAGGTCGGCCGCCAACACGGTGTTGAGTTCAATCCTTTCCCCGATCAACGGCCGCAGCAGCCGCTCCATGTCTGCCGACAATCATGTTCAGGTCTACCACCTTCAACTCCAGCAGTTGCTTGCGGCTGAACGCCAGCAATTGCCGGGTCAGGCCCGCCGCCCGCTCCGTGGCGTGGTGAATCGCCTCAATCTTCGGATGCAGAGCATTGTTCTTGCCCGTGTGTTCCAGCAGTTGTTCGGTATACCCGCCGATCACCATCAAGAGATTGTTGAAGTCGTGCGCGACTCCGCCCGCCAGCCGTCCCACCGCCTCCATCTTCTGCGCCTGCCGGAACTGGTTCTCCAACAATCGCTGCTCGGTCACGTCCTCGGCAATCATCTCCAGCACTTCCGCGCTCTCTTCCGGACGGTGTACGATGCGCCCACTCAGCCGCACCGTGATCACCTTCTCGTCCCGCCGCCTCCAGCGCACTTCAATATGCTCCGGCCTCGTCTCCCCTCGAAACTCCCGCATCAGCCGTGCCCACTCGCCGGCGTCCACAAAGACCTCGCGCTTCGGCTCGAGCCCCAGCACCTCGGCCGCCGATCCATATCCCAGCATCGCGATCAACGCCGGATTCACATCCAGAAATCTTCCTTCCAAATTCGAGCGATAGATGCCATAAACCGCGCTTTGCACCACCGACCGGTACCTCGCCTCCGACCGCCGCAGCGCTGCTTCGTTGCGCTTGTGCTCTACCGCATTCGCGACCTGCTGCGAAACGAACGTCAGGATCTCCTTTTCCTTTTCTCCAAACCGCACATTCCCGCTGTAGCTCTGTACCACCAGCGCTCCAAACGTGCTCCCACCCGCTTTCAAAGGAACTCCCAGCCAGTCGAGTGACGGCGCCCCGATCAGTTCCACCTCCCCGCGCTTTACCAGCTGTTCGAAAACATCGGGCGTCGAGAGCAGCGGCTCACCCGTGCGCAGTACATATTCCGTCAGGCCTTTCCCCAGTTTCTTGGGTGCCGGACGCTCATCCTCGTCATCCACGAAGTAAGGGAAGCTCAATAGTTTGCTGTCCCCATCGTAGAGCGCTACATAGAAGTTGTGGGCATACATCAGTTCCGCCAAAATGCTATGAATCGCGCCGTAGAACTGCCGCAAATCATCCTGTGAGCTGGCCTTTTCCGCGATGCGCAGCAGCGCGGAACTCAGCATCTCCGTGCGCTTCTGCTCCGAGATGTCGCGATACAACACGCACACCCCCAGGTGTTCACCGGCTACCACTACCGGGGCACAGGAAATGAAAACGTCCACCAGGCTGCTATCCTTGCGTTGCCGCTTGGTCTCCAGCACTACTTTTTTCCCCTTGCCCAATTCTTCGTGGATCCATCGCGTTTCCGAACTACGGTCCGGAGGAACAATCAGCTCCTCCAGCCGCCGCCCCAGTGCTTCTTCCGGACGAAACCCGAAAATGCGGCTGAACTCGCCATTCAGGCGGGTGATGCGCATCTGCGTATCTAGAATGCTGATGGCTTCCGGCGCGCACTCCACCAGTTGTTCCAGGTAAGCTTTTTGCAGTTCAGGACTTTCAGAGTGGAGCTGGGAAACAGCACTTTCTGCTACGACACTGGCCCCGGAATCGGAAGCAGAGAGTGCCGCTGCGCCGTTGTGCAGCGACTCCCGCAGAAATCGCGCACGCATGTGGTCAACCGACACCGTCGGCCGGGTGATTTTGTCACCCATCTAACTCCTCCCGATTCGAAACCAGAGCCAAATCAGGATGTTAGATGGCCGAAGCCGATCCCCAAAAGTTACCGAGGTAATTTCTAAGCTGAGTTTGGAAAATGAGCTGCGCACACGCGCCATGTGATCGCCGGCAGGGCTCATGCGGTGCGAAACGCTACTCGTCATTCTCCAGCACGACGCAAGCCCGATGCAGCAATTCGTGCTGTTGCTGATTCAGTGCCAGAAACTCGAAACCATGCCGCAGCCCGTCCCGATACCGCGCCAAGGCTCGCACCAGCAGTGGCGTCGCTGCCGCAGGCAAGCACAGCTCCATCGACACCACCTCGCCGGGCTCTACCTCGCCGGTTAACGTGACCCCAATCCCGTCTTCTCCCAGTTCCGTCGACCGTCCCCACAGCGACACCGACCCGCCCGGCCGGAAAACCTCCACCGACACTCGCATATCCGCAGGGTAACGCTGGAAGCGGCGGGGAAGCGGCGGCATTACATTCGAGTTGGGGGCACAATCGTCCATGCCGCTAGTTCCCGTGCAGTGCATAGCCCGGCTGCAAGGGCAGCTTACCGCCTACGCGTATCACGTCCACGCCGCCGGTGATGGCGTACACATCCACCAGGCCCACCGCGCCCGGATTCGATTCCACTTTTTTCACCACCGCATCGTCGGAATCCACCACCACAATGGCCGGATGGCTTACCCGCGCGTGATTGGCCGAGCGTGATCAGCCCCAACACTTCTTCCTTGGGGATGCCATAGATTTTCTCCAGCACGATACGCATCTCCGGCGATGCCGGATCGCGCGTCACCAGGCTGACCGCTTTCCCATCCGGCCAGTGTTCCATCTGCCCTTTGCAGATCTTCACCAGTTCCGCCAGCGTGACCGCTTCTACGTGGTTGCTCTTGTTGGAGATCAGTGCAAAGTCCTTGGCTGCGGCCACCGCCACGCCGCCCAGTAATATCAGAATCACCGCAAAAACTCGTGATCGCAGCAACCTTCCTCCCCAATCCCGGCCGTTGCTCCTGATTCTCTTCTAAGCCGGTCGCAGGCTCAATAACCAGAAGGGTGATGTACCAGTGGAGGCAACAGCGCTCGGCACCACCGGCCTTTTCTCTGCGTACTCTGCGGCCGTGCTCCGCGCCCTTTGCGTTTCAAGATTCTAAGAAACGCGGCAAACGAGCCCTGAATCGTGCAGCTGGTTTTCTCTGCGCCTTCTGCGGCTGTTCTTCGCGCCCTTTGCGTTTTGAGATTCTAAGAAACGCGGCAAACAAGCCTCGAATCGTGCAGCCGGTTTTCTCTGCGCCCTCTGCGGCTGTTCTCCGCGCCCTTTGCGTTTTAAGATTCTAAGAAACGCGGCAAACAAGCCTCGAATCGTGCAGCTGGTTTTCTCTGCGTACTCTGCGGCTGTTCTTCGCGCCCTTTGCGTTTCAAGATTCTAAGAAACGCGGCAAACGAGCCCTGAATCGTGCAGCTGGTTTTCTCTGCGCCCTCTGCAGCTGTTCTTCGCGCCCTTTGCGTTTCAAGATTCTAAGAAACGCGGCAAACAAGCCCTGAATCGTGCAGCTGGTTTTCTCTGCGCCCTCTGCAGCTGTTCTTCGCGTCCTTTGCGTTTTAAGATTCTAAGAAACGCGGCAAACGAGCCCTGAATCGTGCAGCTGGTTTTCTCTGCGCCCTCTGCAGCTGTTCTTCGCGCCCTTTGCGTTTCAAGATTTCTAAGAAACGCGGCAAACCAAGCCCCTGAATCGTGCAGCTGGTTTTCTCCTGCGCCCTCTGCAGCTGTTCTTCGCGTCCTTTGCGTTTTAAGATTCTAAGAAACGCGGCAAACAAGCCTCGAATCGTGCAGCTGGTTTTCTCTGCGCCCTCTGCAGCTGTTCTTCGCGCCCTTTGCGTTTCAAGATTCTAAGAAACGCGGCAAACAAGCCCTGAATCGTGCAGTTGGTTTTCTCTGCGCCCTCTGCAGCTGTTCTTCGCGCCCTTTGCGTTTTAAGCTTTTAAGAAGACCCGGCAAACAACCTCAGCTCGCGGAAAATCTTCGACTGGCCTAGAATTGAGCTACAACCCAGGATTATCGGTAGCATCCTCGGTGCCCTTCGAATCATCTCTCTTTTAGGAGGAAAATCATGACCCACGAACTTCCACCATTGCCGTATGACTACTCGGCTCTGGAACCCACCATTGATGCTCAAACCATGAAGCTGCACCATGACATGCATCATGGCGCCTACGTCAAGAATTTGAATGCCGCCCTGGAAAAATACGCCGATCTGCAATCAAAGAATGTGGAAGGACTACTCCGGGATTTGGAGGCAGTGCCGCAGGCCATTCGTGCCACGGTTCGCAACAATGGCGGCGGCCACATGAATCACAGCATGTATTGGAAAATCATGAAACCCAAAGGCGGCGGCGAGCCAACCGGCGCCATTGCTGAGCTGATCAAACGCGCTTTTGGCAGCTTCAAGGATTTTCAAACCCAGTTCAATGATGCCGGCGCCAAGCAATTCGGTAGCGGCTGGGTTTGGCTCGCCGGTAAGCCCAACGGCGAAGTGCAAGTGCTCTCCACCCCCAACCAGGACAACCCGATTTCGCAAGGCCTGTTCCCCATTTTCGGAAACGACGTCTGGGAACACGCCTACTACCTGAAGTACAACAACCGCCGGCCCGAATACTTGCAGGCCTGGTGGAACGTGGTGAACTGGGAAGAGATCAACAAGCGCGTTCAGACCTTCCAATCTCACCTCGAGCCTGCGTTGGCAGGCCGTTAAGCGACACTGCGGGCTCCAAAAGGGCAGGTGTCCTCACCTGCCCTTTTCCTTTTGCGACCTGACCTGTGTCTCCCTTGCGTTCCTTTGTGTTCTCTGTGCCCTTGGTGGTGAAGACTTTAGGCTTGATCCACGCGTTCCGCGACAATCCGCGGTGAGTTTTTGCATTTCCTGTGCTTGACATGTGGAAATTACGGACCCGATCTTCGCTGATTTCCCGTCATGCTCTTGCCACGCCTAACGGGAATCGCTGAAACTCCCGCTGGCAGGCGCTTTTCACTGGTTTTGGATCCGTGCAAATCCGTGGCTCCGTTTTTCTCTTTGCACCAAAATTATGGAATTGACCGCGCTCTCTTCCACGAGTAGATTCTCTTCACCCTCGAAGAAATTTTCAGCCAGCCGACAATCACAAATTTACTTTCCCTCCCCCAAGGGTGAAGGCAGTGAGGAAATCGTCCGCAGAATGGAACATTTATCGCACGCGTTTCTTGATCAAGGCAAAACAGCTTACTCAACCCTTCGCGTTTGTCGATGCTCTCGGTCGCGAACATTGTGGCCAGGCGGGTGACTACTTGGTCGAATCCTCGGACGGCAGCCGGCGCATCGCTCCTCGCCAGATTTTCGAGGATATCTATGTACGGATGGGGCCGGCAGCCACGCAGCCATGCCCCCCGATCAGTTCCACTTTGGGCTCCAAACCGCTTTTTGTGGATAACCAGGCAGTCAATGGGCACCTACGCCGTTAATTGCTTTGAGATACAATATATAGTGATTAGCTCTTGACAGCCACAACCTGCGGGAGTAGTGTTTCCATCCCATAGGGTTATTGATGGGTTCGAAACAGGGGCGGAGGACGTGGCCGAGGTGACCCGCGCCGCCCCGCCAAACGAATAATGACTGTGCGGTGGCCGTTCTCCGGTTCTCCCCCTCGGGGAACGACAACTTTTGACAACTGAACTGTGGAAAACACCCTCGCTTCGAGGGCTTGCTGTCCTTTCGAATTCGGGAAGAAGTTGAAAAGAAAGTGTTTGCTGAGGATTCGACAGTTCGCCTTTGCTGGATACTGAGGGTTGAGCCGCGGAGCGGCGCAAGAATAGAGCCCACAGCTTGCCCTGAGCTTGTCGAAGGGGCGTAAGCCGTGGGTCAGGTAGCGAAGATCCAGCCCCGAAGGGGCGAAAGAGATTTTCGGATTTTGGGTGGCGCAGCGGTTTGCCGCTGCGATCTATCGACTTTAAACGGCGGAGCCAAGACTCCGCGGGAGAATGAAAGAAATGCCTGAGACCACTGAGAAGAGAGCCCCCAATACTGTCGAAACTGCGACCACCACGACTGCCCGGAAATCTCCCGGCCTGACCTTCCGCCGTCTTTTCACCAAACCTGGCGTCTCGCCCTATGACGAGATTGAGTGGGAGCTCCGCACCGCCGCCATCACCGATGCCCAGGGCGGCATTCTCTTCGAGCAGAAAGACGTCGAGGTTCCCAAGGACTGGTCGATGACCGCCACCAACATCGTGGCCTCGAAATATCTACACGGCACCGTCGGCACGCCCGAGCGCGAAACCGGCGTCCGCCAACTCGTTTCCCGCGTCGCCGAGACCATTCGTGACTGGGGACTATCACAGGGCTACTTCAAAACTCCCGAAGACGGCGCCACTTTCCACGACGAACTGGCTCACATTCTGCTTCGCCAGTACGCGGCCTTCAACTCGCCCGTTTGGTTCAACGTCGGCTGCGACCGCATTGAACCCAACTCCGACGCCACCAATTGGCACTGGAACCCCGCTCTCGGCCGCGTCGAGTTCGGCGTCACCGGCTACAGTAAGCCGCAATGCTCCGCCTGCTTCATCAACTCGGTGAAAGATTCGCTCGACTCCATCCTCACTTTGGCCAAAACCGAAGGCATGTTGTTCAAGTGGGGGTCCGGCACTGGCACCAATCTCTCGACCCTGCGCTCCTCGACCGAGGGTCTCAGCGGCGGCGGCACTGCCAGCGGTCCGCTCAGCTTCATGAAAGGTTTTGACGCCTTCGCCGGCGTCATCAAGTCCGGCGGCAAAACTCGTCGCGCCGCCAAGATGGTCATCCTCAACGTCGACCATCCTGACATCATCGAATTCATCGAGTGCAAGTCGAAAGAAGAAGCCAAGGCCCACGCTCTGGTCGCCATGGGATACGACGGCTCCCATCCTGACTCCGACGCCTACTCCTCCATCTTCTTTCAGAACGCCAACAACTCCGTCCGCGTGAATGACGACTTCATGTACGCCGTCCTCCGCGACGCCGACTTCTCCACCCGCGCCGTAAAAGACGGCCGGCCCATGCAAACTTTCAAAGCCAAAGAACTGATGTTCCGCCTCTCCGACGCCACCTGGCGCTGCGGCGATCCCGGCATGCAATTCGATACCACGGTAAACCGCTGGCACACCTCGAAGAACACCAACCGCATCAACGCCAGCAATCCATGCTCCGAATACATGTTCCTCGACGACTCCGCCTGCAACCTCGCCAGTCTGAATCTGCTGAAGTTCGCCCCCAACGGCACATTCGACGTGGAAGCCTATCGCCACGCCGTAGATGTGTTAATCACCGCCCAGGAAATCATCGTCGACAACGCCGGCTATCCCACCGAAATGATCGGCAAGAACTCGCACGACTACCGTCCGCTCGGCCTGGGCTACGCCAACCTCGGCGCTCTGCTCATGGCCGCCGGCCTCCCTTATGATTCCGACGCCGGCCGCGACTACGCCGCCTGCGTCACCGCCATCATGTGCGGCGAAGCTTATCTGCAATCTTCCCGCATCGCCGAACTCTGCCCGCCGCTGGTCCCGGCTACTGAGCCAACTCAAAAAGGCCTGGCCGAAACCAATCTCGGCTCGAATGTAGGCGCGGGCGTCTCGCCCGTGCAGGTCGAGCGCAGCTCGACAGCCATGCCCGGAGGCGCCTGCCCCGGCTGGTACATCAACCGCGAGCCATTCCTGGACGTAATAAGAATGCACCGCGCCTCCGTCAACAACATTAACAAGACCAACGTCCCCGCCCCCGTCTTCGAAGCCTCGAAAGCCTGCTGGGACGAAGCCCTCGCCTCCGGCGAAAGCTTCGGTTTCCGCAATTCGCAGGTCACGGTCCTTGCCCCTACCGGCACCATCGGCTTCATGATGGACTGCGACACTACCGGAGTGGAGCCGGATTTGGCGCTGGTTAAGTATAAGAAGCTGGTTGGCGGCGGCATGATTAAGATCGTCAACAATACCGTGCCGACGGCTTTATTCAAGATGGGCTACTCGCATGATGAGGCTGACAAGATTGTTAGCTACATTGATGCTACTGGGACCATCGAGGGGGCGCCGCATATTCAAGGACGAGCATCTGGCTGTGTTTGACTGCTCGTTTCAAGCCGGCTAAGGGGACTCGGTCGATTTCTTACCTGGGTCACATCAAGATGATGGCTGCTGCGCAGCCGTTTATCTCTGGAGCTATATCGAAGACGGTCAATCTGCCGGAGAATGCTTCTGTCGAAGACATTATGGAGGCTTACATCCAGTCGTGGAAGCTGGGGGTCAAAGCTGTCGCTATTTATCGCGATGGCTGCAAGAAGTCGCAGCCGCTTAGTGCGGCTGGAACTAAGACTGCCGAGGCCTCGGGCAAGCTTGCGGCGCCGGTCGTCGTCGAAGCCGGAAGACTTGAATGCGCCGCCGCGGGCGCATCGCAACCGGTTGCCGGAAGAGCGCGCCTCGATTACCCACAAATTCAAAGTTGGCGACCACGAGGGCTACATCACTGTCGGGCTTTATCCTGACGGCGAGCCCGGCGAACTTTTCATCACCATGGCCAAAGAAGGCTCGACGGTGAGCGGCCTGATGGACAGCTTTGCCTGCGCGGTTTCCATCGCGCTGCAACACGGAGTGCCGCTGAAACTGTTGTGCGAGAAATTCGCCCACACCCGCTTCGAGCCCAGCGGCTGGAGCGGCAACGGCGAGATCGGCTTTGCCAAGTCGATCATGGACTACATCTTCCGCTGGCTCCAGTTGCGCTTCCTCACCGGACAGCAGCAATTGCTGTTCGAGAATCTGCGACCGAAGCTGTCAGCTGTCAGTGGGCAGCCAGCAGCGGGCGATTAGTCTTGCCAACTAGAAACCAGAGACGTAGACAACTGGCCGGGCAGCGTCCATGCTGCCGACGCCCTAGCCAGCCTCGTCGACCTGGGCGATGCCCCAACCTGCAGCTTCTGCGGATCGATCATGACCAGAAATGGAAGCTGCTACCGGTGCATGAGTTGTGGGAGTACGAGCGGGTGAGTTAAGAATATTTGTAAGCTATAAGGAGAATAAACAATGACTACGTACAAGCCTGCAATCGCGCCGGACTCGGGCGAACTAGTTGAGGTCGGCCCGCGTGGTGGCGAGGTGGAAGACGGTCGCCGCACGGTAATCGAGCGCGGCGAACGTATTCCCCCCACGTCAGAGTGGGGAGCGACAGAGTCCAAGCGCGGGTCAAAGACAACGCATTAGGGAGATGGCTCTACACCTCAGCATCTCGCACTGAGGTGGGAGCAAGTCTTCGTAGCTGTGAAACAGACGCAAGCTGTGAAACGAGGGCACGGCGAACGCCGTGCCCTTTCCCATGGATCTGAGGCGCTTTCGGACCGTCGGTTAAGAAAGGATGACGACCAATGCTTCGAACTGATCTTATCGACCTTGTCAACACTAGTGATGTTTGGGCGTTTGTGGGAGCCGGGGCATCTGTAGACGCTGGTGCTCCCCGCATGGACGGGCCTTCTCGAGAAGGTCTTGGCCGCCGTTACTGAGGAAAAGCGCAAGGAGATTGTCGCTGAACCACGTTTCATGCGTGCCCAAAAGAGCAATGATCTCCCGTTATGTTTTTCGAGAATAGAGCAGGCGGTCGGGCGCGCCGATCTTGAAGCAGCTGTTGCGGCTGGAATCAAGCGACACACGCATCCTGGCGAGTTGCTTAAGGAGCTTTCAAATTGGCCCTTTGCGGGCTATGTCACGACGAATTACGACCGACTAATCCTGCGGGCCTTGCAGGCTAACGGGCAGGGCGGTGGACGAGGGGCGGGGAACTCCGACAGCGAGATCCGGAAATTGTCCGGCGACGCCGCTAACGTAATCTGGTACTTGCATGGGGCGGTCGACCACGTATGCGGTGAAAATAAGCTGATCATAACCGACGCCGACTACGACCAACTATCTGAAGGATCCGCACAGCTACTCAACTCAGGTCCTTATTGACTCAGAAACGGGTGGTCTTCTCGAATTACGTTGACGACGCCGAGCTGAAAAGACTACTGAAAATCGCGGCCTTTTATTGCAACCCAGCCCGACCGGCTTTCGCATTCCTCGGAGGGCTTGAAGGATCAGATGGGGAAGCCAAGCGCATCGAGCTTTTGGAGCGCTTTAACGTCGATGTCATACCCTACAACATGATGGCGGTTCTCATGATCGCCTCAAAAGGCGCCTACGGGTTTACGGTTCCTTCATCCTAAAGCGTAATCAGAAGTTTGGACAGAGTGGGCTTCCGTGTCCTTCGTATCACCACGAGACGACCAGCCTCTTGGTCTACAACAAGCTGGCTGCAGCTAATGTGCTCGATATCGAAGGCGACACGCTCGGCTCACTGTTAAAGGCTCGAGTTCTACTTTATTGAAGTTCAAGGGCCGCACAAAACGTCCAGGCGCTTGCTGATGACGTTGCGGAGAGGATCAAATCTCAAGGGTGCGCCTCCCGAGGATATAGAGAACATAACGGCTTTTATTCAGCGGTACGTTGGGGATCTTCAACGTGACGGTCGGTCGAGGGAACCGACCCGATTCGGCTGACAACAAAGGGTGTCGAGCTGCACGGAGAACCAGGCCGCAACGGCACAGAGGTTGCATGTGAATCAGTTTTGCATCTTCACTGGAGGAAAGAGTCCGTAGGATCGCGGGAGACGATGATGCTTTCTCCAAAAGAATCGCGAAGGCTGCTGAGGCGTTTTTCAGTGAGTGCATCGGTCGCCGTGCTCTGGGCGTGGCAATGGCCCTGTACTCAGCGGCCACGTTCAGGCCCTACCACATGCTTGCACTGTTGCAGAGCCTCCACGAGTACATAGGGCAATTGGACAATGCTGATGAAGGCCTAGTGTTGGTCGATCTCATAAAGGACTTCTTGGCGCAACCGACAGACGCAGAGGCAAAGTACATAGGCCTCGCCCTTCAGGCTAGCTTCAGCATCACACTGCTCGGGTACGATCCCCACGTAGTACAGGCACGAATCCGCCAGCTCTCAAGTACGATGTTCCTGATCGACGGCAGTATGTTGATCCACCTCTTGGCGAGGTCTAGTGTAGGCCACATCCCCGCTCGCTCTATATTGGATCGCCTGCAACACGTTGGTGCTCGACTAGCAACCACAAGTCGCCTTGTGACTGAGGCGGCGGAGCACGCGCGGTGGGCCCGCGAACACATAAAGAGACGATCGGGCCTTACGCCCGAGGTTCTCATCGCGGTAACAGGCATGCGGGGTTGCATGAGAATCTCTTCTTGAGATGGCTTTCTCCGCGAAGTGACAGAGAAAGGGAAGCCTTTCGATTTTGGGTTATACCTCGACAGCATTTGTGAAGACCCGGCTGGACATGCCGCAACCGACGTCGTCTTTCATGCTGAAATTGAGCGGCTCGGGATTCCGGTCCGTGATCTAAACGAGTGAACGGGTTTACTACGGACCTCTATGCAGAGCGGGATGATCAAGCGGCCAAGATCGCCGAGCGCCGGCGCGGGCACAGAACCTTCAAGCACGACCGCCAGGTGGAGGCAGAAGCTGAGGCGCTGATCATAGTAGAGAAGGTGAAGGGGGTGTCTTCAAGACAGACGGGGTTCAGCTGGAAGACGCCTATTTCATTTCCAACACCCGGGTGATTGACCAAGTGAAGACCGTTAGCCTTCCTGTAACCGTGAGACCTGGTTCGATATTGCAGTGGCTTAGCACGCTAACACCGACCGACACTTCCGAACTATCCAGTCTGGTAGACGCCCTGCTTTGCGAAATGTCCGAGCACGGATACACGGTCGTCGACAAGAAACACATCCAAAACACCTTCTCTCCCCTGATATCGGCCTCGGAGAGTCAACTGAAGGAAGAACTGGCGGCAAATCGAACGCTAGTGGCAAATCGCTATGGCGAGTCGGCTACCGAAGCATTCTCGAAGCTGCGCGGGATTGAGGTGCCGCTCGTCCTCCACAGCATCTACGCACAGAGGGTGGTTGATCTAGAAAAGAAGCTGGAGACGGAGACTATCGCGAAGAAAGAGGCCCAAACCAAGACGAAACTCAGCGAAAGCGAGCGGGATGAGTATCTTCGCTTGAAGGCGAAGCAGAAGGAGAAACATCTGAAGGCTAGGTCCAAACAGAGGGCTGCGAAGAGTGGGCACAATAAGAAAAAAGGGAAGAAACACAAGCGTCGTCATTGAAAACTGCGCAGGGTGCGGGATTGGTGATCTTTTATCGGCAAAGCTGAAACCTTTTGCCCCCCGCAACCTGCCGGCAGCATCGCGCCCCTTGTGGTGGTGGGGGCGAGGAGAAAGCGCGGTTGGGTGGTAGCCGGAAAAGGCTTGCCTCTGTCTCGAAAGAAAAATCACAGAGCCGTAGTTATTGGATTGGGAGATTGCTAACATGTGTGCCATGGCAACTGCACAGGCCAGGGTGAGAAAACGATCATGGGGAAATCCGATGAGCGCGTGGCCGACGGGCGTGGTCTTGCCGTCGATGTCTATTTCTCCGCCGATGTTGAGACGGATGGTCCGATTCCGGGGCCGTATTCCATTCTGTCGTTTGCGCTGGTTTATGCGGGTTCGTTTGACGGCCAGCTTTTCACGCCTCCGGAGAGCCACGCACAATCCTTTTACCGCGAACTCAGGCCCATTTCAGAGGACTATCAACCAGAGGCTCTCCGCGTAAACGGACTTGATAGAGACAGACTATGCAGAGAAGGCGAGCGGCCTGAGACCGCGATGACCGAGGCGGCGCACTGGATCAAAGAGATTGCTGGCAAGGGCAAGCCGGTGCTGGTGGCGTATCCGCTGAGCTTTGATTGGTCGTGGCTCTATTGGTATTTTGTGCGGTTTTCGGCTGAAGGCTCTCCGTTTAATCACTCGCTTTGCTTTGATATGAAGACAGCTTTTGCGGTTAAAGCTTCGATCCCAATTTCAGAGGCTGGCAGGTCGAAGATCCTTCCTTTGTTCCTGCCCAATCGCAGCCATACGCATCACGCGCTCGATGATGCCACCGAGCAGGCGGAAATTTTTGCGAACCTCTTTCAGTGGGAGGGTACGCATCGGGAAAATCTTAGTGGTGTGGGTTCCCTCAGCAGCTAAAGCCGGTCGCCTTCCATTCTTATCGGCACGGCTGAAGCCGTGCCCTGATACGGTGCTTCGACAGTGTGCCTCTGGCTGCACGGGCGGGGACGCCCGCGCCTACATTTTCGCTCTCGGCTGCATTGCCTCCCACTTCTCGCGCAAAGGGCGCGCGAGAAATGGGGCGCCCGTTTTCGTGGTGGAGTCGGAGAAATCCAGAGGGTTATTTGTATCCGCGGGAGTGGTTTGTTGAGGTGGCGCGTGGCTTTAGAGGTGGTGGCCCGTCGGCTGGTGATGAGAGAATCCCTTGCCGGGCCGGTTGGAGATGTTTAGGGGAAAGGGGTCCTTCGACTCCGCATCAGAATCGCTTCGCGAATTCTGATGCTGCGCTCAGGATGACAGGTGGTGGGATTGTTCGGCACGGTTGAAACCGTGCCCTTTTACGGTGCTCCTGGCTGCGATGCTTCCAGGGTTTAGTGCAAGAACCCACTGGGAATGTGCATCTTCCTGAAATGGAACGGTTACAAAAGTCTTAACCTCGTAGAGACCGACGACTGATTGACGCAGTCTGAAGCCTTAATATAGCCTTTAGCATCTATAGGTCAGGTGAAGCAATGACAACCGCAGCTGCTGATGTCCGCTTGGAACTCCTGAATAAAGCGCCTCTTGATAGTTGGGTAGCGCTATCCGAAGACGAAACGCGCATTGTCGCGGTTGGGGCCACGTATGAAGAGGCTGCGCGCAAGAGTGAGTTGGCGGGAGTGTCAGACCCGGTTCTCTTGAAGACTCCGAGGATGTGGTTGCCGCTTTCGGTGTGACCCTAAAACTACCCTACAAGACGTTTCCGCTCTACGGCGGTGGAACCACTCATACCGCTGTGTTGAACGTTAATATCGCGCTTCCCGCCAAGAATGCACCCCGCACCAAACGCTTTGAGGCAGTCATAGACTCGGGCGCGTCCCGTTGCATATTCCATGGAAGCCTCGGGAGATTCATAGGGCTCGATATTGAGAAGGGGACGGTGGAAGAGACCCAGGGTGTCAATGGCATTTGCCGTACTTATCTGCACGACATTGCGCTGCATGCTCCGGGTGGAATCATTAGTTGCCGGGCCGGTTTCTCGGATGACCTGCCAATCGCTGGACTGCTTGGGATGAATGGATTCTTTGATCATTTCAAGGTGGTTTTTGATCCGACTGGGCAGCGCTGCGAGCTTGAGCGCATCTTTCTCGCGTAAGCTTTAAAGTCGACTCCGCGCTTTCGGCTGCATCGCCTCCCACTTCTCGCGCAAAGGGCGCGTGAGAAATGGGGGACACCTTTCGTGGTGAGGGCGAGAGGAAGCAGATTCCTCGTCGCGGTGCTCCTCGGAATGACAAAGGGTTGTTGGGTTTCCGTGAATTGTTGGGGCTCGGTTGGGTGGATCAACCGTTAAGTAGATCAACCGCGCATTTTGGCAAGTGAAGATATCCGCTTGGCGTTTCTCCGTTGACCTCCGCCCGCGTGCAAGCTTATGGTGTCGGCATTGTGGACACATTCAATTCAAGTGCGGGCATGGTGACTTACCGCGGGGCGACGTATCCGTGGGAGTGCGATCAGATCGGCCACATGAACATTACATGGTACGTGAGCAAGTTCGACCAGGCGAACTGGAACCTGTTTGCTGCGGTGGGAATTACGCCGTCGTACCTGAGGGAAGGAAAGTTCGGCGTGGCCGGGGTGCAGCAAAACATTACCTACAAGCGCGAGCTGATGGCGGGGGACGTGATTGAAGTGAGATCGCGGATTCTGGAAATCCGCGAGAAGGTGATTCGCTTTCTGCACGAGATGACGAACGTCGAGACGCAGGAGCTTGCCGCGACCTGCGAAATTACGGCGGTGCATTTGGATAGGAGGACGCGGAAGTCGTGTCCGTTTCCGGCGGCGGTGAGGAAGGCGGCGGAGGCGCGGGTGGGGTGAGGTATTTCGTTTTGGTGCGGGCTGTATTGCCTCCCACTTCTCACGCAAAAGGCGCGCGAGAAATGGGGCACCCCTTTTCGTGGTGGGGGCGAGAGAAATCAGAACGCTTCGTGGTAGTTGCGCCTTATTGGCGCTTGGTCTCATTGTTTGCCTCTTACGGCACGGCTGAAGCCGTGCCCTGATACGAATCACCGCCCTTTTACGGTGTGGTGGTCGCGCCGCTGGAGGAGAGAATCCCTTGCTAAGCCGGTTGGAGGTGTTTAGAAGAAAGGGGTTTTTCGACTCCGCTCAGGGCAGGCTCTTCGACTCCGCATCAGAATCGCTTCGCGAATTCTGATGCTGCGCTCAGGATGACAGGTGGTGGGATTGGCGAGACCCGCTCGACGCTGGGGCGGGTGGGATCGTTTCTGACGTTCGTGGTAGTTGCGCCTCATCGGCGCGTGCCAGCGAGCAGGATCCTTCCGGCACGGCTGAAGCCGTGCCCTTCCCGTCTCCGCATGCGAAACCCTGCCACCCTGGCAGGGAATTGGAAGCGCGCGGCGATCCCGAAACGGAACAATTTCGACGCTAAAGAGGCGTTTTCCCGGTTTGGGACGCGACTCCCCAAACGCTGTCAATAGCGAGATAGTAAATGATTCCGTGCATATTGCTGTATCCAATCCAAATATAAAGTTCGGAATCGTGTCTCACTTACCCTTCCAATTTGTTAGTCTGAAAGTAAGGGGATAAGTTTCAAGAAGCAGATTCCTCGGGCCTGACGGCCCTCGGAATGACGAGTTAGAGAAGATGGCGCGGCCCAAGTGGCCGCTTTTTTATTGGGAGCGACACAAAATGCATAGGTCCCGCGCTTCGCTCAGGATGACGAAAGGTTGGTGGGATGACAAAAGGTTTGGGGGATGACAAGGGTTGGGGGGATGACAAAGGAGTGGCGGAATGATGGGCGGAAGCGCGATCGAGAATTGCAAGGAGCGGGGCGAGTGGGCGGAGCTTTGTTTTATGGCGAAGGCTGCGGGGCATGGGCTTCGGGTCTCGAAGCCGTATGGGGATTCGGCGAGTTATGACGTGGGTGTGGAGTGCGCCGGCCGGATTTTGCGGGTGCAGGTGAAATCGACTTTGTATCGGCGGCGGGGAATTGAGTCGTACAGCTTGAATGTGCATGGGCCGCGGCGGCAGCTTTATAGGAAAGGGACGGTGGATTTCTTTGCGGTGTATTTGATCCCACGGGATACGTGGTACATCCTGCCGTTTGGGGAAGTGGGAGGGAATTTCAGTTTGCATTTCACGCCGGGCGGGAAGCGAGGGAAGTGGGAGAAATATCGGGAAGCGTGGGAGTTGTTGGGAGGGTAAAATCCCCGCCCTGTCGCACAAGACGCGACAAGGACGGGGCACCCCGTCACGGTTCCCGCACGGGCGGGACGCCCGCGCCCACTCTTTTGTCGCAAGCACTTTCGTAACTCCCCGGTTGGGTTTGGGGCGGATTATTCTAGTAGTTCCTCCCTCAAGAAATGGCGCCGACCTCGGTGGATGAGGCGGCGGCGTGCGTCTGTGCGAGGGTCCAGAAATGTCGAATAAGCTTGGGCGTTTCGAAATACTCAGCGATCTGGCGAAGTCGGAGCGGAGTTCTGTCTATAAGGCCACGGACACCGAAGGCGGGCAGACGGTGGCGTTGAAGTCGATGCTGCTGGAGGCGTTTGGCGAGCAGGCGGCGGCGGTCGTCGAGAGCGTGCAGGAAGAAGCTGCGGCGAGCAAGGTGCTGGCCAGTCACAACATCGCACTGCTGCACGGCGTGGAGGAGATTGAGAACAAGCTGTGCGCTTCTATGGAATATGTCCAGGGCAATAGCGTAGCCACCATGCTGGCGCGCAAGGAAGGATTTTCCATCTGGGATTTGCAGGACATCGCGCGGCAGGCGTGCCAGGGGCTGGACCATGCGCACGTGCGCAAAGTGGTGCATTGCAGCCTGGAGCCGGCAAAGATCATGGTGCAATGGGACGGCATTGTGAAGTTGTTGGGGTTTGGCGTCTCGCGATCGGGGATGCCGGCGGCGCAAGCGGCGGGGACGGCGCCGGAAATTTTGCATTACATGAGTCCCGAGCAGTTGCGGGGAGATGAGATTGATGCGCGGTCGAATTTGTTCTCGCTGGGCGCGATTCTCTATGAGATGGTCACGGAGCGGAAGGCGTTCGCGGGCGATGATGCCGGGCAAGTGAGGACTGCGATTTTGGAAACGATGCCGGCCGCGGTGGATCAGGTGAATCGCAAGACGCATCCGGCGCTGAGTGCGGTAATTATGCGAGCACTGGCGAAGTCGCCGGAGGAGCGGTACCAGTCGGGTCAGGAACTGGTGAACGATCTGGAGAAGTGCAAGGCGAGTCCGGCGAAGGTGGTGGGGGCGAAGCCGGCCGCGGCGGTGGCGCCGAAGGTTGATGCGGTGGTGCCGGCGGTGAAGCCGCAAGCAGTGGCGAAAGCTGCCGCGGCGGGCGCGAACTGGGCGGGGCCGGCGGGGAATACACCGAACACGCCGTATCTCGAGCCCACGTCACAGTTTGTGACTTCGTGCGTGAAAGCCACAGTGGAAGCAGCTGCATTGGAGGAAGCGCGGATGTCGGCGGCGACGATGGAGCCGGAAGCTCCGCCGGCACAGGCGCCGAAAATCCACGTGGATCCGATGATGAACGAGAGCCGGCCGGCGGGCGGCAAGGGAGTGAGTTTCTCCGAGATCAGCGAATTGCCGCCGTTGAAAGAAGTTTATGTGCAGCCGGAGCGGCAGGTGGAAGTGGAGGTGGGGGAGGCGGCCGACCCGGTCAAAGCTGCGGTGTTCGGGAACGCAGCGCCGCCGGAGAAGCCGAGGACGCCGCCGCGTGAAGTCGCCAAGAGGGCGGTGAACGAGATCAAGAAGACCCCGCCGCAGATGTTTATCTACTCGATTGCGGGAGCAGCAGCGGTGATTCTGCTAGCGATCGGGGGCATCTGGTATCACATCCAGGCGGGCGATTCGGATGATGATAGTGTGGCGGCGCCGGCGCCAACCAGCGAGGTGGGCACGCAAGCTGCGGCGCCGGCGGTGCCTGCACCGAGCACGCCAGCGGCGGCCGCACCAGCCCCGGCGCAAGTGGTCGTGCCGCAAGCTCCGGTGGAAGCAGAGCCGAAAGTTTCGATAACTCCAAGACATGCGGAGAAGACCGGGAAGAAAAAAAGAGGGAAGAGCGCGCCCGCGGCTCCGGCTATCGTAGCTGGCCAGTTGAGTGTCGACTCCACACCTCAGGGTGCGCAGATTCAGGTAGATGGGCGAGCCGCGGGAGTTACGCCATTCAATCTGGCGGGGCTGATGCCGGGGCAACATACGGTGACGGTTAGTAAGCCGGGTTTTGGAACGGACACGCGCACCATCAACGTAAGCTCGGGCAGCCAGTCGGTGCTGAGTGTGGAACTGGCGCCGTTGTCGGCGGGGGTTTCGCTGCGCAGCGACCCTGCTGGGGCGGCGGTATGGATGGATGGCAAGAATACGGGGAAAGTGACGCCGGCGCAGATGAAAATCGACCGGCCGGGCAATCACACATTTGTGTTCAAGAAGCAGGGATATCTGGACGAGAGCGCCAGCGCCAACCTGCAAGTTGGCCAGACCTTCCAACTGGCGCCGACGCTGCGGCCTCTGGGCAGCACTGATGACATCAAGTTTGGGGGGAGATTCCATAAGGTATTTGGCGGATCGGAGACGGCGGGGATGGGAGCGGTGAGCATCAAGACACAACCCAAAGGGGCGCAGATCGCGGTCAACAATCGTATCCTCGACCGGTTGTCGCCAGCCGAGTTCTATTTAAATCCGGGCAACTATGAGGTTGACATCACGCTGACCGGGTTCAAGAGCCTGCACAAAGTGATTAGCGTGGAGAAGGACGGCAAAGTGGTGATTGAGGAAAGCCTGGATCGCGAATAGGTTTTGAGTGGCGGGCCCGCTTCGGAAGAAGCGGGCCTTTTTGTTTGCTGTCAAAACCCTCAACCGCAAAGGGCGCAAAGTGTTCGCAAGGGGCGTGAAGAAAACCTGAATCGCGGCCGGGTGTTAAACTTTGGGGTTTGTTGCGGAGGAAATTTTCATGAATATCCAGCGGGTGGGGGTGGTGGGCGCGGGCACGATGGGCAACGGGATTGCGCACGTGTTTGCCCGCGCTGGCTATGGGGTGATGTTGTGCGATGTGGAGCAGAGGTTCTTGGATCGCGGGCTGGAGACCATCGGCAAGAACCTGGAGCGGGAAGTGGCGAAGGGCAAGATACCTGCTGCCGACAAAGCGGCTGCGCTGGGACGAATTGAGCCGGTGCTGGAACGGGCGAAGCTGGCGGTTTGCGATTTTGTGATTGAAGCGGCGACGGAGAAATTTGAGATTAAGGCGGAGATTTTTCGCGATCTGGATAAAGTCTGCCGGCCGGAAGTGATTCTGGCGTCGAATACGTCTTCGATTTCGATTACCAAGCTGGGAGCTTTGACCCAGCGGGCGGAAAAGGTCATCGGCATGCACTTTTTTAATCCAGTACCGGTGATGAAGCTGGTAGAAGTGATTCGCGGCCTGGCGACGACGGATGAGGCTTTTCAGACGGTGCGCGAGTTGGCGGTAAAGCTGGAAAAAACCCCGGTGGAGGTGAACGACGCGCCGGGATTTGTGTCGAACCGGGTGTTGATGCCGCTGTTGAATGAAGCCATGTATGCAGTGATGGAAGGCGTGGCGACGCCGGAAGCGGTGGATGAAGTGTTCAAGCTGGGGATGGCGCATCCCATGGGGCCGCTGACCCTGGCGGATTTTATTGGGCTGGATGTTTGTCTGGATATTATGCGGGTGCTGCAGGATGGGCTGGGAGATCCGAAGTATAGGCCGTGTCCGCTGCTGATCAAGATGGTGGATGCGGGGTGGTTGGGAAGGAAGAGTGGGAGGGGATTTTATAAGTATTAGCTGTCAGCCATCAGCTCTCCCCTGAGAGCGGGGTGATGTGATAAGCGAAGCGCAAAGCTTGAAATCGCAGAGGTCGCGGAGGAAACGCGGAGATCGCGGAGGAACTCGGGGAAAAATTCATGCCGACCTACGTTGCAATGTTACGGGGGATCAACGTGCTTGGCCGCAAGCGGGTCGAGATGGCGCGGCTGCGGAAAATGTTCGAGGCGATGGGATTCGAGCAGGTGCGGACCTACATTCAGAGCGGCAATGTGGTCTTCAAGGCGGCGAGGAGTTCGCCGTTAGCGTTATCGAGGAAGATCGAAGACAGGATGATGAAGGAATTTGGATTTTCAGCGCTGGTGATGACCAGGACGGCGAAGGAACTGGGCCAGGCGATTGAGGGGAATCCGTTCGTGAAGGAAGGCAGGAGCGAACCGTCCAAAGTTTTTATCGGGTTCATGGCACAGACTCCTGCAGGGGATGCAATCGAGAAGTTGCGAGCGCGGGCCACGAAGGCGGAGCGAATGCATTGTGGTGACAAAGAGATTTATGTTTATTACGTGGATGGAATGGGGAAGGCGAAGGTGCTGACCCACGGCGTGCTGGAAAAAGCGCTGGCGGTTCGTGTGACCATGCGGAATTGGAACACGGTGAGCAAGCTGCATGAGATGGCGGGGGACAGGCTGTCAGCTTTCAGCGCTCGGGTTTCAGTCACGGGCCAGGCTTTTGGGGCGATGCTGGCTGAGAGCATTGAATCGCAGAGGGCGCGGAGAACCGCGGAGATCGCAGAGGAAGCGCAGGAGCTAAAGCGCGCCAGGAAAAATGGGGTCTGATGCAGCGCTAAAGCGCTGCTCCTCCCAAACCCGTCTTTTTCCGGAGACGGTGGGAGCTGAACGAAATGCTGGGGAAAAGCAGATTCCTCACCGCTAAAGCGGCTTCGGAATGACAATTGGAAAGTGGATTTTCAGGACGGGTGAAGCCATGCCCTCCCGAGACGAGTTCGCCATGCCAGGACCTGAGAAGCAGAACGATGCAACGATTTATCTGCTGGGAGCGGTGCTCGGGATTTGCGCCGGGGTCTTAGACACTGGAGTCGGCGATTTGCTGCTGACGGCGTTGTTTGTGCTGGCGGCGACCATGCTGTTGGGCGTGCTACGTCCGGAGAAGCCTTGGCGGTGGACGATCACGGTGGGGGTATTCGTGCCGTTGGTGCGTTTGGTTGCTTACGTAGCGCTCACGGAGAGGCCTTACCGGGCGCAAATCTATGAATCGTTGCTCGGGTTCCTGACGGGAATTGCCGGAGCTTATGGGGGCGCGGTGGTGCGGAGGGTGGTGGGGGAGTTGTTTAAGTAGCTATGGGCTCAGCCGCCGGGTGCGGTAGAGCTAAGAACAAGATCTTGAAACGCAGAGATCGCGAAGGACTCGTGGAGATCGCAGAGGGAAGCGGCGGGGTGGCGATAGCTGAGAGCTGACCGCACAAAGGTACGGGCTTATCGAGAAAGATATCGCGCTTCCACAGCGGAGACGAGTATGCTGCGGGAATGGGTGTGTCGGTTTCGGTGCTG
Organism: uncultured Acidobacteriota bacterium; assembly: GCA_963845725.1. Lineage (GTDB taxonomy): Bacteria > Acidobacteriota > Terriglobia > Terriglobales > Acidobacteriaceae > JABCZH01. The sequence continues at coordinate 460,095 of CAWJTC010000003.1, read as the reverse complement.
GCCAGCGGCAGCCGGGGAAATAGCGCGATTGTGAGAAGCTCGTCGACGCGCATCCTGGTGGACGCGGGGATTTCCTGCCGTGAAACTTTCAAGCGCATGCAGGCGGCAGGGGACGATCCGCATGCACTTTCTGCGATCGTCATTACCCATGAACATTCGGACCATGTTGCGGGCTTGCTGGTGCTGGCCCGCAAGCTGAAGCTGCCGGTGTTCATGACGGGGGCCACGCATCAGGCATGGTCGCGGGCGGTGCGCGACGCCGCTGGGGAACCGCCAGACACGGAGCGGATTGAATTCTTCTCGTCAGGGCGGAGTTTTCAAATCGGCGATATCGCAGTTACGCCTTTTACCATTCCGCACGATGCGGCCGATCCTGTAGGATTCACGTTTCGCTGTGAGGGCGTAAAAGTGGGCATGGCCACGGATTTGGGATACATGCCGGCGAGCGTGCGGGACCACCTGCGCAAGTGCGACATCCTGGTGCTGGAATCGAACCATGACGTGGAGATGCTGCGGGTGGGGCCGTATCCCTGGTCGGTGAAACAGCGGGTGGGCAGCCGGACCGGGCATCTCTCGAACAAGGCGCTCGCGGAATTCTTTGCCGGCGACTACGATGGAAGCGCGTCGTATATCGTATTGGCGCATCTCTCAGAGCAAAACAACCACCCGGAAGTGGCGAAGAAAGAGGCGGAAATGGCTTTAGGGGCGCGCCGTTCTTTGCTGCACAACCGGTTAGAGCTGGCAAGGCAATCCCAAGCTATGCAACCAATCCGGCTGTAAGTCATCAGTATGTCTATGAATGAGTGTGTAGATCCGGTGGTAGGGAAGATTCTGGCGGGGTGGCGGTATGACATCTCTGGCATCGCGCCGGAAATGCGCGGCGCCTATGAAGAACACTTCACAGCCTGCGAACGTTGCCGCAAGCGGCAGCGGCTGCACCGGACGATTGATATTTCGCTGATTGCGCTGGCGTCAGCTTCGGCGGCGATGTTTCTGCTGGCGTTTGGAGTGATTCGCCATTTCGAGCCGCGTCATACATTCTGGCTGGAAATCGCGGCGTTGGCGGGGTTCGCGTTGTCGGCGCTGATCTGGCTGGTGGTGGCAGTGGCAACTCCCGCGCCGATGGCGGTGGTGGATGCGGCCAAAGTGGGGGCGCGGCATGTGCATGATCGTCTGCCGGCGGAAATTCGCGAGCGCCTGCCGGAAGAGTTGCGTTTGAAAATTACCGGATCGTAGTCTTTCCAAACCTTTGCTATCTTCGCCCACGGCGCGCGGCCGTGGGCTTTTATTCTGGCGCCGCAGGGACGACCGCCGCTTCCCGCGTGGTGCTCCCATGAGATAGGCTAAGAAGAGAGAATTTTCAGCAGGAGAAAGCATGTCGATAACCGATCCCAAGGAACTCGAGAGCATGCGGGCGGCAGGCGCCATTGTGCGAAAAATGATAGAGGCGATGAAGCAGGCGGTGCGCGCGGGCGTAACCACGGCGGCACTGGATGAAGTGGGCGCCAAAGTCATGCGGGAGCATGGGGCGAAGTCGGCGCCGCAGATGGTTTATCAGTTTCCGGGAGTGAACTGCATCAGCCTGAATGAGGAAGCGGTGCATGGGATTCCGGGGGAGCGGGTGGTGCAGGAGGGTGATCTGGTGAAGCTCGACGTCACCATCGAAAAAGATGGATTCATGGCGGACGCGGCGGAGACGGTGGCGGTGGGCGAAATTCCGGAAGCCAGCCGCCAGCTGATTAGCTGCGCTGAGCGGGCGTTTGAGAAGGCGATGCTGGTGGCACGAGTCGGGTTTCGAGTGTCGGAGATTGGGCGGGTGGTGGAACGCGAAGTGAGACGCAGCGGATTTTCTGTGATTCGCGATCTGGGAGGACATGGGATTGGGCGGACCATCCATGAAGAGCCGCGAGTGCCAAATTATGCGGACCCGGCAGCGAATACGATCCTGACCGAAGGGCTGGTGATCACGGTTGAGCCGATTATCGCGGCGGGATCGGGCAGGGCGGTGCTGGCAAAGGACGGCTGGACGGTGCGCACCGCGGACGGAAAGCCTTCGGCGCATTACGAGCAGACGCTGGTGATTACGAAGGGCGAGCCGATTTTGCTGACGGCGGCGTGAGCTTGGGTAAGTACAAGGTCTTAAAACGCAGAGGCCGCTGAGAAAACTTGGCTGACGGCTGCGTGAGCGGATTACTTCGCAGGAAGATCGGCGATCCAGGCGTTGGCGTCGATGATGTCGGGGCCGAGGGCGAGGTAGCGGCCGTCGGGTGATGGGGTGAGCTGATAGACGTCCCAGACTGCCTTCCACAGGAGTTTTGCCGGGCTGCCGAGCGTCAGTGTGACGACGGAGGTGCCCCGCGACGAAAAGCTTGCAAGGAAGAGACCTTTGCCGTCGGCCCTCCAGGCGATAGCCACCAGTTCATTCCAGGGCATTACAGAGAACTTCTGAGCATCTCCAGCTTTGAGCGGGAGGATGGCCACGTCGCCGGCTTTGAAGTCGAAGGTGGAGATAGCGAGGCGCGAGCCGTCGGGAGAAAGGTCCCAGGCGAGATAGTCCGGGTCGGCGGAAAACTTCGTGGTCTGGGGTTTGCGTCCCTGGACAGGGTCAAAGGCGGTAAACACCAGTTGCTTGTCACCCTTTTCGGAGAGAACGCAGTCCGCGCCGGGGCGCATCGGGCAGCGGAAGCTGGGAAAGCTGCCCACGGTGAAGCCGGGCGAAGGATGACCTTTGACGTCCATGACGAATTCCGCCGGGCCGCCGGAGATGGGGATGCGCATGAGCTTGCCGGGGGGAAGGTCGGTGGTGCCGGCTGGCGGTTTGGGCCACGACAGGTAGAGAATCCATTTGCCGTCCGGGCTGAGTTGCGGGGCCCATTTGTCATCGGTGCCGGAGGTGAGGATGTCCGGGTTGTGAGCATCGACAGCCTGGCGGTAGATATCAAAGGCACCGCCGAGGTCGGAGTAGAAGAAAATGCTCTTGCTGTCTGCTGACCAGCCGGTGGGCCAGTCATAGCGGTCGTCGAGGGTGAGACGCTGTGGCGGCTTCATTTCAGAGCCGGAGTTGGTCAATTCGCCGAGGTACACATCACTCTGGTCGTGCAGATTCAGGAACACCAGGCGCTTGGCATCGGTGGTGGTGCGAACGTCTGTGAATTGGAAACCTTCCCAGTCGGTGAGCCGTCGCATGGCGCCTTTGGGTTTGCCAGTCTCGGGGTCGTACCAGATTTCCCAAAGATTGCTGTCGCGCTGGTGGGGAGGCGGTTCCTGAATGCCGAGGAGGAGGCGTCCGGGCTGTGCCCAACTCGCGGAACGCAGGTCAGGACTGGACACCAGGACAACCGGGTCGGATCCCTTGAGGTTGCGGCTTTCCAAGCTCACACGAGCCTGGCCGCGCTCGTCACGATATTTCACATAGAGGACGCGGCGGCCGCTCGGAAACCACCGGGGATAGGACAAGTATTCGCCGGGCTCGGGTTTCAGGAAAGATCGTGCTTGCGAGCCGTCGGCGTTCATCAACCAGAGGTCTTTGGTGTTGGAGTCGGCGAAAGCGATTTGCGAGCCATCGGGCGAGATATCGGCCATGTAGGCATCGTCGCGCAGCTTGTGCAGAGTTGCGCCGATGACGGAAATCACCCAGATGCCTTGTTTCTCCTGAGGACCCACGGGGCCGCTCACTATCAGTTTGGTTCCATCCTGGAACCATTCGATGCGGGCTCAACGGAAGCAGAAGGCGTCGGGGATGGGAAGAGCCTGAGTTTCGCCGGTCGTGATCAGGCGAAGATGGAGACCTTGAAGGTCGGAATAGAGAAGATATTTGCCGTCGGGCGAAATGGAAGTCACAGCGACGGGATCTTCGGTGGAATTGAAAGTCAGTTGCTGGGCTTTGAGTTCGGCTTGGGTATAAGGGCGGTTGCGGGTGAACCATCCGGCAAAATAGCCAGCGACGAGCACGGCGATAACAGCTGCAGCGGCGGTTGCGCCTGCAACGAGAGGCCACTTGCGGGATGGCTTTTGTGCGGGCAGGGCAACGGAGCCGGAGGCAGCGACGATCCGGGCGGACTGAGTGTCGCGCTTTACGCGGCGCAGATCGGCGAGCAGATCGGCAGCGGTCTGGTGGCGAAGGGTGCGGTCCTTCTCTAGTGCTTTATTAATGATGGTTTCGAGTTCGAGTGGGAGATCGGGGTTAACGCGCGCGGGCGAAGTCGGCGCTTTGTTCAGGATGGCATCGAAGATGATGGCTGAAGTGTTGCCGGCGAATGCCTGGCGCCCGGTGGACATTTCGTAGAGCACGGCGCCGAAGGAGAAAATGTCGGTGCGAACGTCGAGTTCCTTGCCGCCCGCCTGTTCGGGAGACATGTAGGCAACCGTGCCGAGGGCGACTCCGGGGCTGGTGAGGAATGGCTCGAGAGTGGCCGCGTTGGCGCTGGTGGCGCCGGATTCGGAGGAGTGCTCGCTGCTGCGCTTGGCGAGTCCGAAATCGAGCAGCTTGGCGTGGCCGCGCTTGGTGATGAAGACGTTGCCGGGCTTGATGTCGCGATGGACGATGCCTTCGGCGTGGGCGGCTTCGAGGGCATCGGCCATTTCAATGGCAAGGTCGAGCGAGTTCATCCACGGGGAAGGCTTTGCCGGCGATGCGATTGCGAAGACTGACGCCTTCGAGGAGTTCCATGGCGATGAAGCGCTGGCCGTCGAACTCGTCGATTTCGTAGACGGTGCAGATGTTGGGGTGATTCAGCGCGGAGGCGGCGCGGGCTTCGCGTTCGAAGCGCTCGAGGGCTTGCTTGTCCTTGGAAAATTCGGCGGAGAGAAACTTGAGCGCGACTTTGCGTCCGAGGCGTGTGTCTTCAGCGCGGTAAACGACTCCCATGCCGCCGGAGCCGAGCTTTTCGAGGACTTTGTAGTGCGAGATGGTTTCCCCGATCATGGCGGTGCCGTGCTGGGATGATACGTTTCGCGGGCGGAAAAGGCAAAATCTTAAAACGCGGAGATCGCAAAAGGCAAAATCTTAAACCGCGGAGATCGCGAAGAACGGCCGCAAAGGGCGCGGAGAAAATCGGCGGCGGGCGAAGAGCAAAATCTTAAATCGCGGAGATCGCGAAGAACGGCCGCAAAGGGCGCGGAGAAAATCAGCGGCAGGCGAAGAGCAAAATCTTAAAACGCGGAGATCGCGAAGAACGGCTGCAAAGGGCGCGGAGAAAATCAGCGGCGGGCGAAGAGCAAAATCTTAAGTCGCGGAGATCGCGAAGAACGGCCGCAAAGGGCGCGGAGAAAATCAGCGGCAGGCGAAGAGCAAAATCTTAAAACGCGGAGATCGCGAAGAACGGCTGCAAAGGGCGCGGAGAAAATCGGCGATCTCAAGCACTTCAGGCGAAAGGCAACATCCTGAGTCGCGAAGAGATCGCGAAGGACCGCAAAGTACGCAGAGAGAACCGCTGCTTCATGCAGAGGGCGGAGAGGAAATCGCAGGATCAGGCCTTGATGTGGCAACTGGCCAGGCCTTTTTTCTCCAGATACTGCTGGTGGTAGTCCTCGGCTTCGTAGAAGGTCGCGGCGGGGACAATCTGAGTGGCGATGGGCTTCGAGAAACGATGGGACTTTTCGAGGGCCGCCTTGGAAGCGCGGGCGGCAGCTTCCTGCTCCGGGGTGGTGAAGAAAATTGCGGAGCGGTACTGGGTGCCGTAGTCGGGGCCCTGGCGATTGACCTGGGTGGGATCGTGGTTTTCCCAGAAAACGTCGAGCAGCTTCTCGTAAGAGAGCTGGGAGGGATCGTAGGTGACTTCGACCGCCTCGGCGTGGCCAGTGCGGTCGGTGCAGACATCTTTATAAGTGGGATCGCTGGTTTGGCCGCCGGTATAGCCGGCGCGGGTGGAGATGACGCCGGGCAACTGCCGGAAAGTGGCTTCGACTCCCCAGAAACAACCTGCGGCAAAAATGGCTTTTGACATGGAATGGCTCCGTTATCAGGGAATGATTGTATTGGATGCCTGGACGACAGAGAAAGTCACAAGCGCGCCGCGGATTGCGCAGATCAAACAACCCCAAAAAATCCGGCCACGGATTCGCACGGATTCCCACGGATTAGAAAACAAAGAGAAACTTCAAGTAAGGCGACCCAGCACAGCGACACAGATGTAAAAAAGCGGGCAAAGCGGCTTCTGACGCCCGATTCGGTGGTATAGTGGCAGGCCGTTGTGGGTGGAGGCCAAGAAAATGGGAAAGATCAAATGGGTGGTGGGCAAAGTTGCGGCGGTGGTCGCGGCGGGCGGGATGCTGGTCAGCGGCGCGTGGGCGGCGAGCAATGGGAAGCTGGTGTATAGCTTTACCGGTTTCGGGGATGGAGGCGATCCGGCGACCGGGTTAACTTTTGATTCGGCCGGCAATGGATATGGCACGACGGTGAACGGTGGCGCCTACGGATTCGGCACGGTGTTCGAGCTGAAGCGTCTTTCGAGAGGCAAGTTTCAGGAGATGGTTCTATATAGCTTTTCGGGGTTTGCAGACGGCAAGAATCCTTATGGCGGGGTGACGTTCGATGCGAACGGCAATCTTTACGGAACCACGGTAGCGGGGGGTAATGGTGGATTGTGCGCGGGGGATGGTTGCGGGGTGATTTTCGAGCTGACGGACGACGAAGGCAAGTGGACCGACGACGTGCTCTACAACTTTAGCGGCGGCAACGATGGGTCGGGGCCGGGCGGTGGGGTGGTTTTTGACGGAGCGGGGAATCTGTATGGCACGACCCCTGACGGGGGCGAGTTTGGCCAAGGGGTGGTTTACGAGCTCTCACTTCAGAATGGCAACTGGCAGCAGACTGTAATTCACGCCTTCACGGGCGGTAATGATGGGGCGGTGGGATCACTAGGCCTGCTGCTTCTTACCGGAGGTAATTTCTATGGGGTGTCAGAACTGGGCGGAGCGCACGGGGCGGGAACGGTATTCGAACTATCTCCGATGGCTGGAGGTAAATGGGGATTCACGACGCTTTATGGGTTCCGCGGTGAGCCGGGCGCGGGTTTCCCGTATGGCGGCCTGATCACAGACGGAGAGAACAACCTTTACGGAACGACTTACTACGGGGGTAAGGATGGGTCCGGAACGGTGTTTAAGCTGGACGGCAGCACGGGAAAGCAGAGCGTACTGCACAGCTTTGCAGAGGGGACGGACGGAGGGTACCCGACGAGCACGTTGATCTTTGATGCAGCGGGAAATTTGTACGGAACGACCTCGATGGGAGGCTTCCCTGAATGCGATTGCGGGACGGTGTTTGAGCTGGCTCCGGCGAACGGGGGATGGCGCGAGACCGTGCTGCACCGGTTCAAAGAAAAGCCGGACGGAGGATATCCTTATTACGGGCTGAATCCGGATCCCTCTGGGAATCTGTTTTCAACCACGGCATCTGGGGGAAACAACGAGGCGGGGATTGTATTTGGGTTTACGCCGTAGGGCTTTTTCTTGAAGGGAAGTGCACTGCGCATTGAAGCGGATCACGCGCCCTAAAAGCCAGGCCGCGGATTCGCACGGATTCTCACAGATCAGAGCGAGGAGGTGACCTGGCACACATCTACGAGTGACACGCCTGCTGTTCATGACATCGATCTTGGCTAGTTGGTCACGTTGACGAGAGTTGCACCTCACAGACATTCACGGGAGATGCTCTTAACCTTGCCGTGGTTCGGAAACACGAGGTGTAGGAACCTAATTTCTTAGGCTCCGCAATTCTAGATCAGGAGATTGTCATGAAACCGTTGATGAAGCTTTCATTCCTTGCCATCCTTGCAGTAACTCTAAGCGCGCCGATGCTGGCTCAAGGGGTAACTGCTCACGCGAGAGAGATCAACTTCGTACCGGGACAGAGCATCAACTGGACGATAAAACTTAACCCGCTGGTTGCCGGCGGTCCTTCCGGAACGGCACAGTATATGCTTTATGTTCCAGTTGCGGCCGGCGCCATAGAGGCCAGACTCTCGGTGGAGTGTGAGAACGTCACCTACCCCACCGCAACCGTACTTGATGTGTTCCTACAGCCGCCAACGGGCCCAACTCCGTCCCAGAACAAATACATTGGCCGCATGGAGGTGCAGAATGGCAGCGCAGCGCTGCTTCTGCTGACCGCGAACGCCCCCACCATCACCAAGGGCACAAAAATCATCGTCGCGATCCATGATGGACCAGTACAGATGGTTGGAGTCTTCTAGTCGTTTCTTGTGGAAACCTGCCGTTAAAGGGGCGGGTCACCGCCCCCTTTTTGCTGGTCAACGCCCGGGTTCGCCCAGGGCGGGCTCTTCCCCGCACCAAAACCCTCGCTCGACATAAGGTTGACGTGGCCCAAGGTCCCGCACTAAACTCCGTTAGCGGCCCTTTCTCCCGGGCCAGTCTGAGGTTCTGTGACCCTAACCCTCCCACAGCGTGGGATTTCCCGGCTTGCCTTGCCGTTTTGTGTGGCATTGCTGCTGACGCCGTTTTTGCGCGCGGCGGTTGGTGGCACAGCATTTACGCCGCAGTCGCGGCTGGGTTACGGAACTGGGGACCAATGGGAGCCGGCAATCGCGGCGGACGGTTATGGTCATGTGTACATTCTGTATCCCCAGTATGGAGAAGTGCCGGTATGCATGGGTTGTCCGCAGCCTTCGATGACTCTGATGGTCAGCAATAACAATGGAGGCAGCTGGCAACCACCGCGTGAAATTACCCCCCACCTGACGGGCCAGTTTGATCCGCAAATTGTGGTTGATCCAGTCGACCACCGGACGGTCTATGCGGCCTGGCTGCAAAACCGGAACCAAGACGCGGTGGTAGCGAAGTCGGTGGATTTCGGCCAAAGCTGGTCGGTGGTGATTGCGGACCGCGACGACGAGGATGCCGACAAGCCGGTGCTGGCGGCGCGCGGCGGGGATGTTTACCTGGGGTTCAATCGCGATGGCCATATGAAGGTGGCAGCGTCTCATGATGGCGGGATTCGGTTCGCAGTGAATCAGGTAGCGCCGGAGATGAGCCTGGTGCGGGCTCTGGGTGGAGGCGCCACGGTGGACAAGGAGGGCGGCGTGCATGTTGCCTGGGCGGGTTATCCACGCGGCGGTGCGGCCAAGGGCCGGGTGAACTTATATACCAGCCGATCAGTTGACGGAGGCAAGAGCTGGGCCACAGTGCGGATGACGACTTCGAGTTCGGCTCCGGACTGCTCGGCATTTCATTGCGAGTGGGGTTTCCTGGGGGCACAGATCACCATCGCCTCAGATGCCGCGGGGACTTTGTACGCGTTGTGGAATGCGGGCACGGGACCCGAAGCGCCGCAGAGAATTTATTTTGCTTCTTCAACCACGGGTGGGGAAACCTGGTCGGCGGCGACGGATGTGTCGCTTGCGCCCCGAGGCGTGGAGCACGGGTTCCCGGCATTGGCGGCTGGGGAAGCGGGCGATGTGCGCATCGCGTGGATGGATACCCGGCACGCGCCGTTGTGGAACACGTTTTACCGCAGTTCCAGCAACGGCGGTGCGACGTGGTCGGCAGAGTCGAAACTTTCGAGCTACGTGACGGGCTACCGCTATATTCGGCCGAAGGGTTATAGCTTTCCGTTTGGCGATTACTTCGAGATGGATATCGATAACCAGGGCCGCACCCAGGCGGTGTGGGGCGAAGGGCTCAATTACCGGTCGCCAGGATCGATTTGGTATAGCAGCGGTAGATAACCTCTTTTCATGTAGTTGGTACAGCGCCTGATTTCACAGCCTGTGCAGAAGGTTGCACAACGGCTAGGGTCGAGAGACCTAGGGAAGCGGGGCTTCTTGTCCGCTGGCCTGTGACTTGAGATGATCGGGCTGCGTTCGGACAGCCTTCCCGATTCACCCGCCGATGAAGCCCTTCTCGGCGGGTTTTTGTTGGCCCGAGAGCGGCACGATTGAAATCGTGCCCTTCCCAAGACCGCCGTGGGACTATTTCTAGTCGAGAACCAGGCCGTTGGTTAAGTCCGCCAGCCGTGGCACCTTGTGGTCTACACACCAGTCGCGGAGGGCGTCGACGATCTTCTCGGTGGCGCAAGGATCCCAGTAACTGGCGGTGCCGATCTCGACCGCGGTTGCGCCCGCCAGCATGAACTCGACGATGTCCTCTGCGGTCGAGATACCACCCATGCCAATGATGGGAATCTTCACGGCTTTGGCGGCGTCGTACACCATGCGGAGAGCGATGGGCTTGATGGCTGGGCCTGACAATCCGGCGGTAACGTTGGAGATGCGTGGCTTGCGGGTTTCGGCGTCGATGGCCATGGCAACGAAAGTATTCACCAGCGAAATTGCGTCGGCGCCGGCTTCTTCGGCCACGTGCGCCATCTGCGCGATGCTGGTCACGTTAGGTGAGAGCTTCACGATCAGCGGGCGTTTCGAAGTGCGGCGGGCAAGGGAGACGACTTCGTCGAGCGAACGGGGATCGCTGCCGAACTGGATGCCGCCGTGGGCGGTGTTGGGGCAGGAAACGTTGAGTTCATAGGCGGCAATACCCTCGCCTTCATTGAGAATCTGGATGGTGCGCTCATAATCTTCGCGGGTGTAGCCGAAGACGTTGGCGAGGACCACGATGTTTTGGATCTGACGCAGCCTGGGAAGCTTTTCGTCCACGAAGGCGCGGGCGCCGATGTTCTGCAATCCGATGGCGTTGAGCATGCCGGCGGCGGTCTCAAAAAGGCGGGGCGGAGGATTGCCGGCCATGGGCTCCTTCGACAGACCTTTGACCACGAAGCCGCCAAGCTTGTTGAGATGGACGATGTCCTCGAACTCGATTCCGTAACCGAAGGTCCCGCTGGCGGCGATGACAGGATTCTTGAGCTGGATGCCGCAGAAGCTCACACTCAGGTCAGGAGTGCGTGCGCCGTTAGGGGATGAAGGCATCCGGATGTAGTGTACCTCTTGCTCGGGGCGGTTGTGTCTAGATTTCGGTGGCATCGAGAGCTCTGAAACGCAGAGGCCGCTGAGAACGCCGCGGAGTTCGCAGAGAAATTCTGGCGAGCTGAGACGGTGTGCGGCATCGGGCTAACTCAGTCTCGACGAGTGCTGTGTTAACCTGAAATCTCTGCCAATTTTGCTGATTGAGGTTTTGATTTGTCCCGTCGCCTGCGTAATCAACTCCTGCTGGTAGTGACGTTTCCCGCGCTCTTCGCCGGCTTGCTTTTTGCCGATGGCACCCGCACCTGGGAACAATCGAAGTTCGAAGACCTGATCAAGGGAACGACTCAGGGGGTTGCCATCAGAAGCACGGGCGGCCTGGAACTGGCGCCTGCGTTCAAGTTGTTGGCGACGACACCCTCGGCCTACATTTGGTCGATTGTGGCGGACCGCGAGGGGAATGTTTATGCCGCGGCGGGATCTCCGGCGCGGGTATACCGGATCACGCCCGCCGGGAAATCCACGGTGATTTTTGAACCGCAGGAATTACAAGTGCAGGCTCTGGCGGTGGACAGAAGCGGCGCAATTTTTGCGGCTACGAATCCTGATGGCAAGATTTACAAGCTTGAACATCACGCCGGCCAAAAGGAGAAAAAGCCGGCGACCGGGGAAAAAGCATCGGCTGTCGATCCGGAGTGGAGTTCCTCGGTGTATTTTGACCCGGCCAGCAAATACATCTGGAGCCTTGCGCTCGATGAGGCGGGAAATCTGTATGCCGCGACGGGCGACCAGGGGCAGATTTTTCGGGTAACTCCGAAGGGCGAGCATTCGGTCTTCTTCAAGAGCGACGAATCGCACATACGAGTGCTGGCTTTCGACGGGAAGGGCAATTTGATCGCGGGATCGGATGGCAGCGGCCTGGTCTATCGGATTTCGCCGAGCGGGAATGGATTTGTCCTCTACAGCGCGCCGAAAAAAGAGATTACGGCTCTGGCGATCGACAAGGAGGGGAACATTTATGCGGCGGGAGTAGGCGAGAAGCGGGGTTCCGGTTCGCCTGGTTTGACGCCGCCGACAATATCGATTCCCTCTGCGGCTTCAGGCGGCGGAGTACAGACTGGAACCACCGGAGTCAGCGTAGGGCCGAGTGCAACGCCGACAATGGTGATCAATATTTCCAACCCCGGAGCCGCGGGCGGAGGATCGGAAGTGTACCGCATCGCGCCCGATGGTTCGCCATCGCGTATATGGAGTTCGCACGAGGATCTGGTGTATGGGCTGGCGTTTGATCCGCAGGGGGTGCTGTTGGCGGGAACGGGGAATCACGGGCAGATTTTCGCCATCGCGGGCGAGGACCGCTTCACCGACTTGCTGAAAGCAAGCGCGGCGCAGGTCACCGCGTTCGCCAGCGGTCCCAACGGCTTGTATGTCTCGACCAGCAATCTAGGCAAGGTGTTTTTGCTGGGCGGGGCAGCGGCTGCCGAAGGCAGCTACGAGAGTGACGTGTTCGATGCGCACATTTTCTCGCGTTGGGGGCGGGCAGAATTCCGGGGAGCGGGTAACGTGGAACTTTTTGCGCGCAGCGGGAATGTGGACAATCCCGACCGCAACTGGAGCGCGTGGGCGAACGTCGATTTAGAGAAAGATGCCGAGATTAACGTTTCCCCGGCGCGCTTCGTGCAGTGGAAAGCGGTGCTGCACTCGGGCAGCGTAGCTCCGCGGGTGGAGAGCGTTACGCTCAACTACCTGCCCAAGAATGTGCCGCCGGATTTCGACGATGTGACGGTGCAGACCGGAGTGCGTTACCAATCGATGCCCAAGGTGAGCAGCGATTCCAGTGGGAGCGGGCAGCCACATTTCGACGTGCAGGCGCCGACCACTCACGACCGCGATTCGATCGGAGTGAAATGGAGTGTGCACGACGACAACGATGATCAGATGGTGTATTCGGTCTATTACCGCGGGGATGGGGAGACGCGCTGGCTTCTTCTGAAAGACGATTTGACTGACAAGTTTTATTCGTTCGATGCGTCGCTTCTGCCGGATGGCGGGTACACCGTGAAGGTGGCGGCTTCGGATGCGCCTTCGCATTCTCCGGGCGAAGGGTTGATGGCGGAACGGGAGAGTGCGCGTTTTGAAGTGGACACAACGCCACCGCAGATCAAGGAACTGAAAGCGGCGGTGGATGGCGGGCGAATTCACGTCACGTTCAGCGCGGGGGATAGTTTTTCTCCCATCAAGAGGGCGGAATTTTCCGTGGATGCGGCGGATTGGCAGTTCGTCGCACCGGTGGGACAGCTTTCGGATTCGAAGAATGAGAATTACGACTTTGATGTGCCGACACCGGCGGATCCGGTGGGTCCGGTGGAGCATGTGGTGGTAGTGCGCGCCTATGACCGTTTCGACAACATGAGTTCGGCGAAGACGGTAATCCGGGCTAAGTAGAGCGGTCGGTTGTGGTTCTGCAGGAGCTTTTCTTTCGCCGCTCCGCGGCTGGAGCGGCCCGCCACACTATTCCCGCGGCTTACGCCGTGGGCGTCATTCTTTCGCCGCTTAGCGGCTAAAACCTGCGCTATTTATCTCAACCTGGTCTGGCTTCGGAAATCTGACAGCGAGATCTGAGGTATCAATCTCAGACGGACTCTTGCGCGCCCAGCATGTGATCGGCCTGGCGCAGTTCGGGAAATCGCCAGGCCCAGATGGCGATGACCGCGAGCGTTCCCACACCTCCCAACACGACGGCGGGCACGGTCCCGAACCAATGGGCGGTCAGGCCGGACTCGAATTCGCCGAGCTGATTGGAGGCGCCGATAAACATCATGTCGACGGCGTTCACGCGGCCCCGCATTTCATCCGGCGTGCCAAGTTGGACGAGAATGGCGCGTATGACCACGCTAACCATGTCGGTTGCGCCCACCAGCAAGAGCGAAATCAGAGAGAGGATGAGACTGCGCGAGAGACCGAAAATAATGGTGAAGACGCCAAATCCGGCGACGCACCACAGCATGGCCGGGCCGACGCGGCGCTTTAACGGGCGATGCGCCAACAAAACCGCCATGGCAGCTGCGCCCACGCCGGGAGCGCTGCGAAGCAATCCCAAGCCCCAGGGACCGGTGTGCAGGATCTCGCGAGCATAGACGGGCAACAGCGCGACCGCGCCGCCCAGCAGGACGGCAAAAAGGTCCAGCGAGATGGAACCCAACACTACTTTTTGTTTCCAGATGTAAGCGAAGCCGGCTAGAACCGTGGCCAGACTGATGGGTTCGCGACGGCGAGGCTTCTCGCGAGCTTTGATCCTCAAGGTCGACGCGATCGCGCCCAATGCGATGACTATTGCAGTGGCGTACACAGCAGCAGGTCCGCGAAAAAGCGCGTACAGCAAACCTCCGAAGGTTGGGCCCAGGATGGTCGCTCCCTGGAAGATGCTGGAATTCCAGGCGACGGCGTTTGAGAAGTGTTCCTCGGGAACGAGTTGGGGAAGCAGAGCACGGCCAGTCGGGAAGTTGAAAGATCGCACCGTGCCGAGCAAGGCCGCGGCGACGTAGATGGGGCGGGCGGATGCAATTCCGTGCAGAGCAAAGTGAAACAACAGCGCGGAACAGAGCGCGAAGCCGAGATAACATGCCATGAGGAGACGGCGGCGATCAAGGCGGTCGACGGTGTGGCCGGCAGGGAAGAAAGAAAGCGATTCCGGGGAGAAATTGTGCCAAGCCGACCAGGCCAAGATCCAGCGGGCGCTTGGTGATTTCATAGACCTGCCATCCGATGGCTACCGACTGCATTTCCAAGGCGACGACGATACAGAAACGCGCGAAAGCGTAAGCGGTGAAGTCGGGGTACTGGAAGGCGATGCGACCGAGCCTGGATTCGGGCGGTGTGGACATGAACATCTAATGTGCCACAAAAGCGAGAATCCGACACTCGCCATGGTTCCGGGTCTCACGGAGACTTCAGGGAACTCAAAGTCTTAAATCGCAGAGGTCGCGGAGGGCAAGCGCAGAGGGCGCAGAGGACGGCCGCAGGGGGCGCGAAGGGCAATCGCAGAGGTCGCGAAGAACGAGCGCAGAGATCGCGAAGATACGACGGGTGAGTTACTTCAATCCGGTGACTACGTAGGCCTGAGACAATACCCGGCTGTAGCTGTAGGCGTAAGCGGAATCGTCTGCGGAAAAGATAGGCGGGCTGGCCGAGGCGACGCCAGCGTTCAATTCTGTTCCGAAGGTCTTCCAAGCCTCAATTTTCCCGGTAACTATGTCTACCTTGTCGACCTTTGTGGCCATCGAAGCCTGGCTGGAGACCACGTACAGTGATTTTCCGTCCGGCGACCAACCGGTCACATAGTATTTGCTGTCTAGACCGGGGATGAGATGAATACCGGTGCCATCCAGCGGCCAGATTCCCCACTTTCCGTCGGGGGTTAGAACCGCAGTGGCCTGGCCGTCGGGCGAGGGATGCACACCGGCGACGCCTTCTGGAGTGACAGGTTTAGCATTGCCGTTGCTAACGTCGATCAGGTAATCGCGGGCGCCGTGGCCAGCTTCGATGCCGTTGGCCAGGAGTTGTTTGCCGTCGGGGAGCCAGCGAATGAAACCGTAGGTGATGGCATCATGGGTAAGCTGCCGGGACTGACCCGCACCGGTGGGCACAATACTCAGTGGTCCACCCTTGGCGGGCTTGGTGATTACCCATTTCGAGTCGGGCGAAATCGCCATGCCGTCTCCTTCGCCAATGCGGGCTGGAGGCGCGGCGTCGGTGTCGCGGAGAAAGATGGTGTAATTTGGGCCACCGCCGTCGCTACTTCTTCGAATAGGATCTTGTGACCGTCGCGGCTGATATCGTCCAGGATTGACCATCCGAGCCAGCCCAGTTCGCGGTCCTCTTTGCCGCCAGGCCCGATGCCGCGAATGCCGACACGCATGTGATGCGTGATCATCAGTACGGTTCCGTTCTGCGAATGTCCTGAAGCCACATGCCTCCGGGGACATTGGTAATGGTGCGGAGCTTGCCGGAAAGGGTCACGGCGCGGGGATCGGTGGCGCTGCCGCCGCTGGCTGAGGTAAACCAGATTTCATCGCCGGTGGGAGACCAGACGATTCCCTCGATGGACTCCCATCCCGATGAAAGCTTCTTCTCGTTGCCCTTGCCATCGGTTGCGATCACTGCCAGCGAGCCTTCGTCATCGCCGGTGGTGTTCTCGTGGTCAGCGAAGGCGATCCATTTACCATCGGGCGAAATTCTTCAGATGACTGATCCAGTTGATGCTGTCGAAGAGAACCTTGCCGATGGGATACTCCAAACGCCAGTGGCCGTTCTCCGGAAGGCGGCGGATGACGGCGATATTCTCGCCGTTGGCGGCCCAGTCGGCGTCTTCCACATTGTCGAGCACTTCGCGCGGCGTTCCTCCACTCAAGGGAACGCGGGCCAGAGTTCCGGTGCGCTCATAGTCGGTAAGAACCGCGCTATCCAGCCGCATCGCCAGTTCGCCGTTCTTGGATATCGAAAGCAGTTCGGCATCCTTCAATCCCAGTTCACGAGCGCCGGGATCGTCAGTGCGCGAGCAATGTAGAGCTGATCGTCGCCACCATCCCAGGCGGCGCTGTAAACGATGCTGCCATCGGGAGTAAAGCGGGCATTTCCCATGAAGCCGGCGCGAAATGTGATCGGCCGGTATTCGGCTGAGAGCGCTTGAGCGCCGCTCCGCCCAAGCCACCAACCGAGAGCGAGCAGCGGCGACGGCGAGTGCGAGGCCACGCGGCGATGGCGAGCAGCAGCAGATTTTTGCGCGGGCGCGTAGGTTGCAGCCGCGGTTGCGCGCGTTGTCGTAGTGCCGGAGATTCCGGAGAGATGTTCGAGGTCGAAGGCGATGTCGCTGGCAGAGTGGAAACGCGGCCTCGGGGTTCTTCTCCAGGCAGTGTTGCACGATGCGCTCCAGCGCCGGCGATACGTTGCGATTGGTCGCGCTCAGATCGGGAGGATCTTCCTTCAGGATGGAACTCATAGTGTCGGCGGCGGTGTCCCCGTGAAATGCCCGTTTGCCGGAGAGCATCTCGTAGAGAATGGCGCCGAAGCTGAATATGTCGGAGCGCGCGTCGATTGCCAGGCCGCGAACCTGCTCCGGAGACATGTAGCCTGCGGTTCCCAGGACTACGCCCGCTTCGGTGCCGTGGCGTGACGGTTGCCAAGGAGTGTTCGTGGGGCATTGGGTTCGGCCTGGGTCAGCTTGGCGAGACCGAAGTCGAGAATCTTGACGCGGCCGTCTTTGGTGAGGAAAAGATTCTCCGGCTTCAGGTCGCGATGAATGATGCCTTTTTCGTGGGCCGCGGCCAGGCCATGAGCGATTTGCAGGGCGTAATCAAGAGCTTTGCGAACGGGGATGCGCCCGGTGCGCAGGCGGTCGCGGAGAGTTTCTCCTTCGAGCAGTTCGGACACGACGTAAGGCGAGCCCTCACTGGTACCGATATCGAATACCGCAAGAATGTTGGGATGATTCAGGGCGGCAGTGGCGAGGGCTTCCTGCTCGAAACGGCGGAGGCGGTCGGCGTCCAGCGAAAGCGCTCGCGGCAGCACTTTGACGGCTACGTCGCGTTTGAGGCGGGAGTCACGGGCACGATAAACCTCACCCATACCGCCGGCGCCGATCAGGGCGGTGATTTCGTAAGGGCCAAGCTTCGTTCCGGGAGGCAGGCTCATCCGTGAAAAGAGTATCACCTCGAAGAGAAATCGCACAGGAGGCGGCTGGCGCCGGTTGTAATCACCGGCAAGACCCAGCGGCTTGACTTTTTCAGCGATGGGCGTAGAGTTCGCCTGTTCCTGAAACAGTTCGGGGAGGTGCATGCGGAGGCCCCTGGGCTTCGCAAGAGTTCTTTATCGCGTGCGCGCCGGGGCGTGGGTTGAGGTCTTTCTTTAACGCCCCGGCACCAGAACGTCCAATGAGTTGAGTTCGAGACATCAAAAAAAGGAGATGAAACATGCGTAAATTATGGTGGATTGGCTGCTCGGTGTTGTTGTTGGCATCGTGGTCGCTGGCGCAGGAGAAGTCGTCGTCGCAGTGGACGTGTCCCAAGCCGTCGGACGCGCACAGCATGGATGTGGGCGACAAGGCGAATCATACTTATGCGATCAGCCAGACGACTTGCACCGCGACGAAGGGCGAAGTCGGCGGAGTGGAGGAGAAAGAAGGAGTGGGCACGCAATTTAACGAGACCACGGGAAATATGACCACGTGGCATGGAGTGTTCGTGGTGACAGCGGAAAATGGCGACAAGATCCACTACCACTACACCGGCAAGGGCACGGTGAAGGATGGACAGTTTGCGTCCGGGGGCAACAAGTGGATGATGATGGGCGGAACGGGCAAGTTCGCCGGATTGAAGGGCGAAGGCAGCTGCATGGGCAAGGGTGATGGCTCGGGCGGCGCGACGTGGGATTGTTCGGGAACATACACGATGAAGAAGTAGGGTAGAGACGGTTCATGGCTTCGGGATAAAGGGGCACGGCGTTCGGGCCGTGCCCTTTTCCATTCACCGCACAATAAGGTGAATGTCATCGCGTGAGCGATTTATCCATGAGGATGGGGCCGCCGTGGCCGGCGATCGATGCAAAGACCGGCTTTCCGTTGAAGAGATGAGTTTGGTAGGAGCGTTGCACGCGGGCCATGAATCCTTGCTTGCGGAAGATGTGCTGCGACACTTTGTTAGTGGCTTCGGTGACGGCGAGCCGATAACCACGATTTGCGCCGTGCTGGAGACACTCGGTCACGAGTTGATGGGCGACTCCGCGTCCGGCGACGCGATCGGAGACTCCTAATAGAAAAAGGTGAAGTGCCTCGCCGGGACGGGCTGCTTTTCCACCCCAGTATTCGGTATCCAGCTGGCCGAGAATGTCGAAGATGGGATCGAATTTCGGGCTTAGCTTATCAAGTCCCTGGAGCGGTGGCGAGGCGCAGTCTTCGGTCAGCATGACTCCGACTAGTTCGCCCGTGCTCGCGAGCCGAGCCACGATGGTCAGGCCCTCGGCGGCGGCGTTAGGGCAGAGCAGGCGGACGAAGGCTTCGAATTCGGGCGCGGTCAGACCGACAGCGACGGCGGGGGGATCGCGACGGCTGAAGGTTTCGGCCAGAAGTCTCGTCATGTTGTCGGCGTCGGCGGCGATATAGACGCCATACTCGATCGGTGCGAGTAAATCTGCCATAGGTCAGCGGTTCAGACCACGCCAGACAGGGAATATTTCAGCCCCGATTCCGGTCAGTATTTCTGTTGCTTTGGGTCCGGGATCTCCGTAGACCTCGAAGCGGTTGAGGGTCGCGGTCTGCAGGAGTTTTGGTACAAGTTCCTGCACCACGGGGCCGTTTATGTGCGCCAGCACAGCGTTCGCATCGGCGTAAGCTTCGAGCAGTCGGCAGCGCTTGCGGTCGCTGCTCAGGTACCAAGTGTATTCGAGGGCGCCGGGTTCCTTTTGAGTGCCTGCGATCATGGTTTGCGCGATGGCCTGGAAGGCATCGATTTTCCCATCTTGGATGGCGAGATCGACATTGAAGCGCACGGTTTGCTTGCTCATTCCAGAATGCTCCTTCTCAAAGCGTCTTACGATTTCTTGGCGCGAGATTTGGCGGTTCGTGTTGTTGTGTCTTTGCTGGCGATCTTCAGCCCGGCTTTACGTAAGCCTTCGATCAGCTGCCCGATCAGTTCGGAGTCGTACCATTTGGCATATTCTCGACGCGCAGCGGCGGCGAAGTCAGGGCGAAGAGCCAGCAGATCCCTCGCTGCGCTCGGGATTTCGCCTGCGGGCTCCTGCTACGCTCACGCCCGCAAGACGGCTCAACCTCCTCCATGCCCCCGGCGCCGACGGCGGCGGTGACTCGGTAATGCGAGAGTGTACGGCCGATCAGATCAAGGCTCCTGAGCAGCGCCGATTTTACACCAAGCGACAATTTCCGGTTCACGGAAGGCTTCGCGGCGAAAACACTTACCGCGGGGGACGCAGAGGTGCACAGAGGAAAAAGGGCTGGGGAGATCAGAAGAAAATCTTCAACGCAGTGGCGCTGAGAACGGCCGAGGCCGCCGTGGAACATCATGGAGTCTTTACATCTTTGCAGTCCCGCCGCCGGGAGCGGTCCACTCGCTCAAGGGACGCAATCCGCCGCAGTCCAAACAGCGGGTTGCGGCAAAACGAGTGTTGCAGTGCGGGCAGACGCCCTGGGTTTGAAAGGTGTCGAAGGGCTGACCGCACTGGCCACATTTCCAGAAATCTCCCACCGGCGGTGCGGTATTGCAGCGCGGACAGGCGAAGCCGTCGCGACGGGGCAACTTTGCCAGGCGCGTCAGGAAGCGAGCGTGCTGCAATCCGCCCCAGCAATTCAAAAGCATGAAAGCGGCCAGAACACCGTACCAGATGGATTGCGCCCACACCGCCAGGACAATGAACCCAATTACGCCGATGAAGCCAAGGACGGTGGCTACCATCAGGCTGCGGGCGCGTCCGAGAAAAAACCAGAGCAGGGAGCGAAGAATCTGACCGCCATCGAGAGGATAGATGGGCAGAATATTAAAGACCAGCAGGACCACGTTGATGAGCCAGACGGTACGCAGAAGGTCGTAGAGATTGGGCACGGATTCCGCCCAGCCCAGGGATCGTCCTAGCAGGACGACTGCCGAGAGTATGGGAATGAGGGCGACATTCACCAGAGGGCCGGCGGCGATGCTCCAGAGGGTAGCGCCGGGGCGCGGCGGAGGGTCGACGTAAGCGACACCGCCGAGTGGCCAGAGAACAATTTGGTTTGCGGTGCCGCCGACTTGCCGGCAGGCCAGGGCGTGGCCGAACTCATGGGTCAGGACGATCAAGAAGAGCGCGAGATACTCCAGCACGTTGAAGATGGGTGAAGAGTAGCTCCGGCTGCGGTTGATTTCGTAAGCCGCCACCAGGAACCACGACCAATGCAGAAAGACAGTGATTCCGAGGGCTTGGAAAAGACGGATTGAGCCTTTATGTGTCGGCACGTGAGGAAGTTATAGCACAGCTGCTGGTCAGCAGTATTCGCGGTACGATAGTCCTTTATGCGCTCGATGTAGGAGGCTTGGTGAAAGCGGCGCTACTCATTATCGACGTGCAGGTTGGCTTGGTGGCGCTGATGCCGTGCGAAGTGAAAGATAGCGTAATGCCGAATATTGGAGGTCTGCTCGGCAGGGCGCGGACGTCGGGCACGGACGTTATATTTGTTCAGCATGACGGCTCCACGGGGCATCCGCTGGAAGTGAATAGCGCGGGGTGGGCTATTGAGCCGTCGATTGCGCCGCTGGCTGGGGACGCGGTCATCAGAAAGAAAGCGTCCGACTCATTCTTTGAAACCGGACTCGGGGAAGAGCTGCGGAAGCGCGGGATTGATCGTTTGATTGTTGCAGGGGGCATGACCGAATACTGCATCGACACGACGTGCCGTCGCGCGGTGACGCTGGGGTACGATGTGACGCTCGTGGGCGATGGGCATTTGAGTCGCGATAATGGAGTGTTGACGGCTGCGCAGGTGATTGCGCATCACAATTCGGTGCTAGACGGGTTCGACGCGGGAGGGCATGCGATTAAGGTTAAGCCGGCGGCCGAGGTTCTGAGGTAGAAATGAAAAGGCCCTTAAACCCTGGCACGGCTGAACGACTATGCTCATCGCTAGCAATCTTTGGCGGATGCAGTCTCGCTCGGATAGTTGAAGAAGAGCTGATTGCCGTCGGGGTCATCGACCACCAGGAGCCGGTAGCCCCAGGAACCCTCCTTGACTGGAACGCCCTTGGCCTCGAGTTCCGCGCGCAGCGCGTCCAACGCGGCGACTGCGGCCTCGCGCGACGCCGGCTCGACGTTCAGGGAAATGAACATCAGCGCTTTGCCAACCTTCTCGGGCCACGTGTTGGCCAGGATAAGCGCGCAGCCCTGCCGGTCGACCTGTGCGACATATGCCCTGCCGTCTTCGTCGTAGCGCCAGGGGCTCGTAAAGCCAAGCCGGTTAACGTAAAAGAGGAGCGACGCCTCAACGTCCGTTACGTGTAGGACGGGGCGTGCGAACCAGTCGGTCATAGGCTACCTATCCTCAAAGAAGGATACCTTCTTCCTAGATCAGTTTCAAAAACAAGGTGTCACTACTGCTTCGTGGAAGCTTTCTGAATCGACGTGGTGGGCCGCGAAAACACGGTGCCATGCGCGTAGGCGTCGCCTTTGAAGCCATGCGGCCAGGATTTGCCGTCCATGCTGACGCCGGGCTTGTCGCTGCCGGGATCTCGGAAGGTCTTATCGAGCGTCAGCGCGCCGGTTTGCGGATCGAAGTTAACCATAAACAAACGATGTTGGCCGTACTCGCCGGAGTTCAGAATGATTCGGCGATCGTCGGAGTCGGCGGAAATCCAGTGCGGTTTTTGTTTGTCGTCGAAAGTAATGCGCGAGACTTCGCGGATGTGGGCGAGATCGGAGATGTCGTACGAAGCGAGGGCGTGGGCGGAAAATAGCGTTTGCACCCAGTAGTGGCCGATGAGCAGCGGTACGGCGCAGATTTCTCCATCAAAGGTCATAATGTGTTTCGTGGTGGGATGATCGTTTTGAATGCCATCCAATTGATACAGTCCGCACCTGAATGTATGGACGAGCACGGTCTTGCCGTCGGCGAGCAGCCGGGGCTCGCCGGGTAATTTTTGTTCGGTTCCGCGCGGACCGGGCGGCAGAACCAGTGTCTTAAGCAGCTTCAAATCAGAAAGCCGCCAGATCTGCACGGTACGGGTGTCTCCGTCGGTCAAGCGATGCATCGACGTATTGGTGCTGACCACGCGGTCGAGCGCTGGAACGGCCACCAGGCTGTAAGGGCGGAAGAGCTCAGCTTTCATCGCCGGATCCATGGCGCTGCTACTGCGAAGGAGATGGCCGCGCTCGCTGAATTCGACGAGGCCACCGCCATCGGATTTGGGGTCGTCGCCGCCGTGATATTGGAAGGTGGCGAGAATGTTGTTGTTCGCAAGGCGGATGTAGGTGTGGGGGTGCATATAGCCATCGAGATCGCCGAAGGAAGTGACGACGGAGGGATGCAGTGGGTCGCGCAGGTCGAAAAGTATGGTACGACCGCTCTCGAAAGCATTGGCCAGCAGAAAACCATCCGCGGGCATGGTGGCTTCGGTGTGATGCGGCGTCCCGCTGGGACCGGGAACGGCGACGGAAGCTACGGCCTGGCCGTAGTGCGGAGATTTGGGGTTGGCGTCGAGCACGGCGAGGAAGTCGCTGCTCTTCTTGGCGTCGTCACCGGCCCAGACGAAGAGATAGGAGTTGGCCTGGGCAAATCCATGAGCAGAGCAGAAAAGCAGGAGGACGAAACAGCGGAGATTGCGCATGGATAGTGATTGTCGTCAGGGTGGGAGGGGATGTCAACAACTTCCTAGGGTTCATTGACTTGGGCTTTTCACGGACGTAAGATTCTGTGCCAGTGATCGGCCAGACCATCTCGCACTACCGCATCGTCGAAAAATTGGGCGGGGGCGGAATGGGCGTTGTTTACAAGGCCGAAGACACCTCGCCGGCTCGCTTTGTCGCGTTCAAATTCCTTCCTGACGATGTAGCCAACGACCCCCAGGCGCTGAGCCGCTTTCGGCGGGAAGCGCAGGCCGCGTCGGCACTGAACCATCCCAACATTTGCACCATTTACGAAATCGGCGAGCACGATGGCCAGCCTTCATCGCGATGGAGTTTCTGGAAGGGGCCGACGCTGAAGCACCGCATTCCGGCATCGTCCGCTGGAATTGGAAATGCTTTGTCGCTGGGAATCGAGCTCGCCGATGCGCTGGATGCGGCGCACACCAAAGGCATTGTTCATCGCGACATCAAGCCCGCTAATATTTTTGTGAGCGAACGCGGCCACGCGAAGATTCTGGATTTCGGGCTGGCGAAGGTCGGCCGTCTACGACGGTTCGTCGAACCAGAACGCATCCGGGAATAACGTGACTACCGCGATCGACGACCAGCATCTCACCAACCCAGGCTCTGCGCTCGGCACCGTGGCGTATATGTCGCCGGAACAGGCCCGCGCGAAAGAACTGGACGCGCGCAGCGATCTGTTCTCCTTCGGCGTGGTGCTGTATGAAATGGCCACGGGCATCCTGCCGTTCCGCGGCGACAGCTCCGCCGTCATCTTCAAAGCCATTCTCGATAGCGACCCCAGCATCCGCGATCCGGCTTAACCCTGATGTGCCGGCCGAACTGGAACGCATTATCAACCAGTCGCTGGAAAAGGATCGAAACCTTCGCTACCAGCATGCGGCCGATATGCGCGCGGAAATGCAGCGGCTCAAGCGAGACAGTGACTCCGGACATGTCGCCGGGGCCAGTTCCGCCAAGGTGGAAGCGGCGGAGGGGCCATTTTCCCACACCTCGTCGCCGGCATCCGCTCCGATCACCGCGTCGAGCTCTGCTCGCGTCTCTACCGGGGCTGCGGAGCCGCCTGTTTCGGCGAGTGGCACAGCCGCTGCGGTTGCGCCGCCCAAAATGTGGTGGAAGGTTGCGGTCCCGGTCGCGGTGCTAATGGCGGTGTTGATTGCTGGCGGTCTGTACTTTCGCTCGGTTCACGCCGCCAAGCTCACCGAGAAAGACACCGTGGTGCTTGCCGAGTTCGCAAACACCACCGGCGACCCGGTGTTCGACGGCACGTTGAAGCAAGCTCTGGCCGTGGACCTGGACCAATCTCCGTTCTTGCAGCGTGGTGCCCCCGGCGCGCATCCAGAAGACGCTCACGTTCATGGGCCGGTCTCCCGACGAGCGCCTCACCACGGACCTGGCTCGGGATTTGTGCCTGCGCGTCGGCAGCAAAGCGATGCTTTCCGGATCGATCGCCAGCTTGGGCATCGCAGTACATGCTGACCTTGAATGCGGTCAACTGCCAGAGCGGCGACTCGCTCGCGCAGCAGCAGGCGGAGGCCTCCAGCAAAGAGCAAGTGCTCGCGGCGCTGGGCAGCGCCGCCTCGAAGTTACGCGGAACACTGGGTGAGTCCCTGGCCTCGGTGAAGAAATTCGATGTGCCCATCGAGCAGGTGACGACCGCATCGCTCGACGCGCTGAAAGCCTTTTCACTGGGAAATGCGGAGTTCGATCGCGGCAGCGCCATGGCGTCCTTGCCGTTCTATCGCCAGGCAGTGGAGCTTGATCCGAACTTTGCGTGGGTTTATGCGCGCATGGGCACGTTTACTCCAACAGTCGGCGAGTCGGAAAAGGCAAAAGAGAATATCAGCAAGGCCTACGAACTGAGGGACCGGGTCAGCGAAAGGGAAAAGCTCTATATTACCGAGCATTACTACGAGACGGTGACCGGCGAACTCGACAAAGAGATCGAGACTCTGGAGCTGTATCAGCGCACCTATCCCTCCGACGATTCCCGGGAATAATCTCGGCGTCGGCTACGCGCATGATCGGCGAGGTAGAAAGATCCGAGGAAGCTGCCCGCCACAGCATGGTTGCGAATCCAAATTCCGCAACGCCTACGGTACTCTGCTACGGCGTATGCCGCGTTGGGGCCGCCGCGACGAGGCGCAGCAGACGATTGACAGAGCGCTGCAAGCTGTTTCCGAATTCGGAAGATGTCCACTGGGCTGCGTGCTGGATCGCGTTACATTCGAAAAACCCGATGAGGCTCAGCGTCTGTTAGCCTGGGCTAAGGGCCGGCCGGGCGAATACAACTTTCTGGAAACGCAAGCGTTCGCGCATGCAAAGTGCAGGGAAACTGCGTTTGTCGAACGAAGTGACACAGCAAATCGCTGGAAATGGAAAAAAATCAGAGCCTGAAGAGGTCGAGTTCCGGGACTGGGGCAGCTGGCCTTGGTGCAAGCGGATTTCGGCGATTGCGCGAGCCCGGCAAAATGCGGCGACGCTTCCCTCCAGAAGACCAGGACGCGGATATCTTTACGGGCGCATTCGTTTTCGCCACGTGCGGCGAAGCGGCGAAGGCCGAGGCCACCGCCGGGGATCTGGGCAAGACTTTCCTCTGGATACCATGGTCCAGAAACTGACGCTTCCGCAGATTCACGGCAGAATGGAATTACAGCGCGGCAATGGCGCCAAAGCGATTGAGCAATTGCGTCCCGACCGAGACCTATCAGTTCGGCTTCGTAGCGGTGGTGCACCGGCCTATTTGCGAGGTCTGGCGTATCTTCAGGAAAAACAGGGCCGGCAGGCGATGGCGGAGTTCCAGAAACTCCTCGATCACAAGTCCAGCCTTCGGACTCGTTTCCACGTATTCGCTCGGGCGCACTCGGCCTGGCTCGCAGCTTCGCGCTTTCTGGAGACGCCGCCAAAGCTCGCATCGCCTATCAGGATTTCTTCACCATGTGGAAAGACGCCGACGCCGATATTCCTGTCTTGAAGGAAGCCAAGGCAGAGTACGCGAAGCTGCAATAAGGGAATTGGTTCTTCGTGCTTAAGGTTGGGATGCAGCGTTGTTCGGTACCTTCCGGCTGAACTTGCGAACGACAAATTCCTGAAAGAGATTCGATATCGCGTTGGCGCCGATGCCGATGGCGGCATTTTCGAACGTGAGGGCTGCGCCATTGCGATCGTCGTCTGGATAATAGAGATTTGAAATACCGCCCGCGGCCAGGTTCCCGAGGATGTTCGAGAAATTTACCTGCCAGTGTCCGTTGTCACCCTTGCAAATTACGGAATTGGCGATGGCATAGGAAATCCGTGATCGCGTGGTGCCGGTTCCTTTATAGAAATACCGTGGATCCTGTTTCAGCAGCGAGGGCAAGATAGCGCCGCCGATGAAGGTGCCGGAGACGATGTCGGCATAACCGGCTCCGAAGCGCTTGGCGTAGCCTTCCGCGCCCTGGCCGTATCCGTGAAAGTGATTTTGCGCCTGCTCAACGCCGGCAAAGGCTCCATTCAAAAGAATGGTGACTGGATCGATGATAGTTTTCCAGGCGAGCTTGAATTTCTGTTTTGGGGTCAACGGAACAGCGTTGGGGACGTAGCTGACATAAAAGTTCGGAATAAAGCCGAGCACGCGCTGCTTCTCCTGAACCTTGAGTTGTTCTTCGGCCACTTCCACAGGCGGGACTCCGACCTGTACTTCGATATTGGCAGCGACCGCAAGTGTGATCTGCGGGATAACGTGAATTTCTCCGGGTTGCAGGACTCCCGATGCAGTTTGTGTCGCGAAGCCGGGTGATGCAATGGTGAGCTGAAAAGGTCCGGGAGGGACGCCGGTAAAGGAGAATTGACCATCGTCGCCGGTGAGTGCCTGCTGGCCTTGAGATTGTTCATCACGGGTGAGCTTTATGTGAGCGCCGACGATGACAGCTCCACTTGGATCCACGACGGTGCCGCTGATGGCGCCGGGGGGAACGGAGGTTTGTTCAGGGGATTGGGCCAAAGAGGGCGCCGTCCAACTCAGGGTGACGAGCGCAAGGACAAGGAATCCGGGTTTGAGTAGGAGGGGCATCAATAAGTTAACTTTATCCTCTCGGGTGCTTTCTATCCAAGTTGCCAAGAATAATTCTCGGGCGAGTCGCGTTGCAGATGGCGCTGCCCTGGCTCCGGGACACGGTGAGTGGTAAACTCGTGGGCGCACTAAGAAGTTTTTCTGGAAATTGGGCGATGAAAAGCGAGATAAATACGCGTCCTTGCATGCTCAAGCACTGGATCGCGCTAGGCATTGTTATTGCGTCGTGTCTGAATGGCGGCCTCGCACAGACCGCCGCCGACACTGGCGCAGATAAAGTTTACAAAGTCGGCGATGGCGTGAGTCCGCCGGTTCCCGTCTATTCACCCAACCCGAAATACTCCAAGCAGGCGCGACATGCAAAATATCAGGGAATATGCGTGCTCTGGCTGGTGGTCGGTGCCGACGGACACCCATACGACATTAAGGTGTCCCGTACGTTACGGTATGGATTGGATGAAAAGGCCATCGAAGCTGTGAGGAAGTGGCGGTTTAAGCCAGCGACAAAAAACGGAAAACCAGTTGCAGTCGAGGTCAGCGTCGAAGTAAATTTCCATCTCTATTAAGGCACGGATCGGGTTTGAACGTGGAAGATTGTGTTTACCTGAAACGTCACGTTCGTGATTAGCGGCTTCGGGCTCACCGTATAATTCATTCAGCAAATCATGCGCTTTGAGCTTTTCATTGCCTCGCGATATCTGCGTGCCAAGCGGCGCCAGGCGTTCATTGGCGTCATCACCGGCATTTCCATTGCCGGAGTGGCGGCGGGGGTGGCATCTCTGGTGATCGCATTGGCGATCAACAATGGATTTCGCCAGGACTTGCAGGACCGCTTGCTGGGCTCGACTTCGAATATTGATCTGCTACGCGTGGAGAGCGACGGAATCAAAGATTGGCGTCCGTTGCTGGATCGCCTCGCGAAACAGCCGCATGTGGCGGCGGCGGCGCCGGCGATTTATGAGCAGGTGCTGATCTCGCGCGGGCCGCGGGCGCGTGGGGCGGTGCTGAAGGGGTTGATTCCGCGGTACGAACGAAGAGTGAGTGATCTGCTGAACTCGGTGAAGATCGGTTCGGCTGGGGCGTTAGATGTGGAGGCACCAGCGGAATCCGCGGGCGAGGGCGCCCGCGCCACATCGGCAGATGATATGGAAGGGGTGCAACAGCGGGTTGCGGCGATGCCTCCTATCATTCTGGGCACGGACATGGCAAAGGACCTTGGGGCGACGGTCGGTTCGGTTGTTCTTGTGACCAGTCCGCAGGGGGAGCTGACGCCGTTTGGCATTGTGCCCAAATACTCACGCTTTCGAGTAGTGGGAATCTTTAATTCGGGTTTTTACGACTACGATTTCTCGTGGGCGTTTACCCGGCTCAGCGACGCGCAGCAACTTTTCGGATTAGGCGATGAAATTTCCGTAATTGAATTCAAGGTGGATGACATTTACCAAGCTGGGCGGATCGCCAAGGGAATCGAACAGGCTGCCGGCAAAGGGTTCATGGCAACGAATTGGATGGAACAGAACAAGGCCATCTTCCGGGCGTTGCGTTTGGAGCGGTTGGTCACGTTCATCACGATTGGGTTGATTGTGTTTGTGGCGGCGCTGAATATTTTGATCTCGCTGACCATGATGGTGATGGAGAAGACCCGGGACATTGCGGTGCTGATGTCGATGGGCACGAAGAAGTCACAGGTGCGGCGCATCTTTGTGTCGCAGGGAGTGCTGATTGGAGTGATTGGGACGGCGATCGGGCTGGTGATGGGATACGGGCTTTCGTGGGTGGGAGGCCATTACCATCTGCTGGCGCTGGCGCCGGAGGTTTACTCCATTGATTATGTGCCGTTCGCACCACGGGTCATGGATGGTGTTCTGGTGGCGGTGATCGCGATTGCAATCTCATTAATTGCCACCATTTACCCGTCGTGGTCGGCGGCGCGGATCCTGCCAGCGGAGGCGTTGCGTTATGAGTGACCGCGGGTCTTTCGCGGCCGCCTGGCAATCGCCAAGCCGCGTGACCCCGGTCACGCCACCGGCGTCGGAAGTGTGGTATATGGATTTGAGTAGGTACAGAATTGGGCAGAGCGAAAAGCACCATGCCCTGCGGCGCGGGTTTGAAGATGTGGAAGCGTGGCGAGGGATAGGAGCCTCTCGAACAGCGGGTTGAATTGGATTCATGTGACGAGGAGAGCAGCAGGTGCATCTAACGGGTGTAGCTATGCTCAGGATCGAGGGCCTCAAGAAGGTATTTCGGTCCGGCAAGTCGGAGGTCACGCTCTTTGAAAATTTGTCGTTTCAGGTGGCTAAAGGGGAGATGCTGGCCATCGTGGGCGAATCGGGGGCCGGAAAGAGTACTCTTTTACACATCCTTGGGGCTCTTGATAGGGCGTCCGCGGGTGACGTATACTGCGCGAACTTGCAGTTGAATGCCTTGTCTGAGGCCGCCGCAGCCGAGTTTCGCAATCGCGAAATCGGCTTTGTGTGGCAGTTCCACTACCTGTTGCCAGAGTTTACGGCGGTGGAGAATGTGGCGATGCCTCTGCTGCTGCGGGACCGCCCGTGGCAGGAGGTAGAGGAAGAAGCGTTGCGCTGGCTTGGAGCAGTTGGTTTGGAGCACCGGGCGGAGCATCGCGCAGGGGAGCTTTCCGGCGGGGAACAGCAGCGAGTGGCTCTGGCCAGATCGCTCATCACCCAGCCGAAGTTGCTGCTGGCGGATGAGCCTACGGGTGATCTGGATGGCCACACAGCGGATTCGGTTTTTCAGCTAATCGCGAGATTGCATCGCGAATGTCAGTTAACCTCCCTCATTGCCACCCACAACCTTGCGTTTGCCCGGCGCTGCCAGCGGGTGTTGCGGCTGAAGGACGGGCGGGTCGAGGAAGTGGCACCGAAAGAGCTATAGGGGTAGCACGTTGTGGCAATTGACTTTTATGCGAGGGCATGACGGAATGGAAGACGAGGGATGCCGCAATCCGAAATGCACGAAGTTGCAACGAATTGCAGCAGGGAACAGTGTCAGGCAATCTTTGGTAACTCAAACGGAAGGACGAAAGTTACGATATCTTTCAGTAAGGGCGTGGCCCGCTGATTGCACACATCAACCAGATTATGAATTTCGGGAGGGCTGAGGCCACGGAGTTTAGCCCGGCGGTTTCAGCAAGAAGTCAGGGGGTAGGGCAATATGTTTGAACGCTATACGGAGAAGGCCAGACGCGTCATCTTTTTTGCGCGCTATGAGGCCAGCCAGTTCGGGTCTCCTTATATTGAGACGGAACATCTGCTGCTGGGTTTGCTGCGTGAAGACAAAGCCCTCACCAACCGCTTTCTCCGTTCCCATGCCTCGGTGGAGTCGATCCGCAAGCAGATCGAAGGGCATACCACGATTCGGGAGAAGGTTTCGACCTCGGTGGATTTGCCGCTGAGCAACGAATGCAAGCGGGTGCTGGCCTATGCCGCCGAAGAAGCCGAGCGGCTTTCGCATAAGCACATTGGCACTGAGCATTTACTTCTGGGTTTACTGAGAGAAGAAAAGTGCTTTGCTGCGGAGATTCTGCACGAGCGCGGCCTGCGGCTTTCGACCATCCGCGAAGAGCTGGCCCGCACCAGCCAGGAAAAGGCCCAGCCACAACGGCAGCGGGAGTCTTCTTTATTGAGCGAGTTTTCACGCGATCTGACCCAGGCGGCGATGGAGACGCAGCTGGACCCGCTGGTCGGACGCGAAGGCGAACTGGAACGCGTGGTGCAGATTCTGTGCCGCCGCACCAAGAATAATCCGGTGCTGATCGGCGAGCCGGGGGTGGGCAAGACCGCGATCGTCGAAGGGCTGGCGCAGCGAATCGCTGACGGCGAAGTTCCTTCGTTTCTGGCGGACAAACGCATTCTGGCGCTGGACCTGTCATTGATCGTGGCCGGCACCAAGTACCGCGGCCAGTTCGAAGAACGGCTTAAGACCATCATGAAGGAATTGATGGAGTCACAGAACTCCATCATCTTCATTGATGAGTTGCATACCCTGGTGGGCGCGGGGTCGGCGGAAGGCTCGCTGGATGCGGCCAACATTCTGAAGCCGGCGTTGTCACGGGGAGAGATTCAGTGCATCGGCGCGACGACTCCGGGGGAATACCGCAAGTCGATCGAGAAGGATCGCTCGCTCGAACGGCGCTTTCAGGCGGTGAAAGTTCCGCCGCCGGATGAGGCCAACGCCACCAAGATTCTGTTTGGAATTAAAGACCGCTACGAGAAGTTCCACGCGGTGACGTACACCGACGAAGCCATCAACTTTGCGGTGTCGCATTCCAACCGCTATATTCCGGACCGTTTTCTGCCGGACAAAGCGATTGACCTGGTCGATGAAGCCGGGGCGCGAGTGAAACTGCGCCAGACTTCACTGCCGGAAGAGATCACCGAAGTCCAGAAGCGGATTAAGTTCATCGTCCATCGCATGGAGAACGCCATCGCGAACCATGAGTTCGAGAAGGCGCGCTTCTACTCGGACGAAGAACGCAAAGAGCGCGAGAACCTGCGCGCTCTGCGCGAAAAATACCACCTCGATGAATCCTCCACCGGCGTTGTCGGCCGGGAGGACATCGAGGATGTGGTATCGCGCTGGACCGGGGTTCCGGTTACTTCGATCAAGGAAGAAGAGTCGGCGAAGTTGCTGCGCATTGAAGAAGAGTTGCACAAGCGGATCATCTCGCAGGACAAGGCCATTGTGGCGCTGGCGCGGGCCATACGCCGCAGCCGCGCCGGGCTGAAGAGCCCGAACCGTCCGATTGGTTCATTCCTGTTCCTTGGACCCACGGGAGTCGGCAAGACGGAAGTGGCACGAACCCTGGCCCAGTTCATGTTCGGGAGCGAGAAGTCGCTGGTGCGCTTCGATATGTCCGAATTCATGGAGAAACACTCGGTCTCGAAACTGATCGGGTCGCCTCCGGGATATGTGGGTTACGAAGAGGGTGGGCAACTCACCGAGCGGGTGAAGCGGGCGCCGTATTCGGTGGTTTTGCTGGACGAAATCGAGAAGGCGCATCCGGATGTTTTCAACATCCTTTTGCAGGTGTTTGAAGATGGCCAGCTCACAGACGGCCTCGGAAACACCGTCGATTTCAAGAACGTCATTATCATCATGACGTCGAACATCGGGGCGCGGCACTTGCAGCGCCGCGAAGGTCTCGGCTTCCAATCGAGCAAGGAAGATATGGTCTCGGAAAAGGTCGAAGACCTGGTGAAGAACGAGGTCAAGCGGACGTTCAATCCCGAGTTTCTGAACCGGTTGGATGAGATCATCCTGTTCAGCGCGCTGGGTGAGAACGACCTGATCCAGATTCTGGAGCTCATGGTGAATTTGCTGAACCAGAACCTGGCGCAGAAGGCGATCACGGTGACGGTGACCGACGAGGCCAAGAAGTGGATTCTCAACCAGACGCTGGGTGACCGCAGCTATGGAGCGCGGCCACTGCGGCGGGCTTTGCAGAAGTACATTGAAGACCCGCTCTCGGAAGCGCTGATTCAGGGCACGATTACCACGCGGCCGGCGTTCATTGAGGTTTTCCTCGAAGACAACAAACTGTATTACCGCCCGGTGGATTCGGAAAAGGCGGAGGGAGTCTTGTTGTACGAGAACAGCTAACGAGCATTTAGCAATCAGCATTCAGCCGTCAGCGAAAAGCTGGCGGCTTTTGCTTTGGGCAAAAGCGGCCACGGATTCCACGGATCAAGACGGATTTGAGATTGCGGCGATGGGCAGGTTGAGGCTTTCAAGCGTTATAGTGTTGATAGAGGAATTGCTTTTATGATTGATACGCGCTGCTCATCTTTGCTTGCCATCTCTCTTCTCGCTGGCGCGCTCATTCCCGTATATGCGCAGCAGACGCCTGATCCGCATCAGGTACCGGTGATGGATGGAGACGCAGGCCCGTGTTCCGTGACGTTTACTGTCACCGATGAAAAGGGCGCGCCGGTTTATGACGCCCGAATTCGGGTGCACATCGCGTATGGATTCGGTGGCTTTCACCGGTTGGATCTCGAGGCGGCCACGAATATCGACGGCAAAGCGCTGATCAAAGGTTTGCCACAGAAGGTGAAGGGCGGCATCTTGTATTTTCACGGCGTGCAGGGAAAACGCGAAGGTGACGCGACGTACGATCCGGCCAAGAATTGCGGGGGGATCAACAACTCCATCGTGCTGAGGGAAGAAAAGTCGGCGACGGATTGAATGGATAAACATCGGCTGGTCGCGATGCACGGGCGAGGACGCCCGCGCCTACATTTTCAGGGCTTGGCCCAGTCCTCTATTCTCAGTCCCTTAATTTTGCGGAACACGCGATCGTGTGTGACCAATGTTGCTTCCGCCGCTAAGGCCTGGGCGGCGATCATAAGATCGAGATTGCCGACGGGTTCGCCTTCATCCTCCAAAGCTGCGCGAATGCGGGCGTAATGGCTGGCGGCTTCTGAGTTCCACGGTAGTACTTCGACGCGCAGCAGGAATTCTTCGAGGGCAATTCCCAGCTTTGATGCTTCGGGTCTTCGGGCCAGGCCGAAGCGCAATTCGGCTTCGGTGATTACGGAGATTCCAACCTCAGCCATTGGAATCTTGAGCAGTCGCTCGCGCACACGAGGAAAATTGCCCCTGATTATGTAGCCGGCAGTGTTGGTATCGAGCAGATAGAGGACGGCCATTCAGAACAGGTCACGTTTCTGCGGCGGGACGTCGTTTCGGTCAGCGAGGAAGTCTTTAGGCAGGTCGAGGGTCTTCACCAATCGAAAAAAATCGGTCCAGGATTCAGGGCGGCGGGACAGGATCACATCGCCGCTTTCGGGATCACGGCGGACGTAGACTTCCGAGCCCTCAAAGCGGTATTCGGAGGGCAAGCGGACGGCTTGGCTGCGTCCATTGCGAAACAGTTTGGCGGTGCGAATCATGGTATATATCATGATATATACCACGTTGATTTCTGTCAATCCCAAAATCCGCCGCGGATAAGACGGATCGACACGGATTTCAGGTTTATCTGTGAGAATCCGTATTATCCGTGGCGTAGTTGTCGCTCAGGCTATGCTGGAGAGCGTGGTCGCGGGAATGAGGGCGCTATTTGCTCCGAACGCCGCAAATGACTGCTGTACCGCGCTATACGCCTGTTGCGCGGCTGATACGTTTCCGGCTTGTAAGTCCTGGCCCAACTGGGCGAATTCCTGGGTGATGTTGGACTGCTCGCCGCTTCCCGCGCCGCCTCCGTGGTGATGATGATGGTGGTGGGCTTGGGTGCTCTGAGTCTGGGTGCTCTGGGTGTTTTGCTGGATGTTCGAGAAATCCTGCTGCGCCGCCGAGAGATTCCCCGATTGCAGATCTTTACCCAGTTGGCTGAAAGCCTGGGCAATGGGGTTGCTGCTTGAGGATGCGGTGGTGCTCGACGAGGGCGAATTCTGCTGCAAGGTGGCGAAGTCCGCCTGTGCGGCCGAGAGATTGCCGGACTGCAAAGCCTGGCCGAGCTGTTGGAACTCCTGCTGGAACTGCTGCTTTGAGCTGGTGATGGCCTGACTGTTCGAGTTGAACAAACTGCTGCTGAGAATGCCGGCGATGGACATGGCTTACTTCCTCCCTTTCTAGCCGACTACCGTCAAGCGTCTCGTAGGACTTACTCTCGGGAATCGGTAATTGCGGCCTAGACTTTAGCTCCCGGCCGACGACGGCGGCAGTGAGTTCTGCAGAGGCCGAGCCCTCATTCGCAACCTCGTTGCCATCCTCCAGCGGAAGGGCATAAGGGAGTTAAGAGCTTGGGGCGGAATGTGATAACTGGTTCGAGCTCGCGAACGTCTTCTGGACCGGCATAGCTCGTCTAGGCAAGTCTGGTGGGCGCGGGCAAGATATGCCCAATTTTCGTGTGACGGCACTTTCCTTGCGACTATCGAGGGCAATAGCTCATCGTAGTGGGATGGACAAAATCAACCTGGCGCAGAAATTCTCTCAGATTCACGAATACTGGAAGCCGTACATCGCGGCTGAACTCAACGGGCAACACGTCAAGTTGGACAAGCTGAAAGGGGAATTCGTCTTTCATCATCACGAGCACGAGGACGAGATGTTTCTGGTGGTCAAGGGCCGGTTCCGCATGGAGTTTCGTGACCGGCAGGTGTGGGTTGAGGAAGGCGAATTTATCGTGGTGCCACGTGGAGTGGAGCATAAGCCGGTGGCCGACGAGGAATGCTGGCTGCTGCTGTTTGAGCCGGCGTCGACGTTGAATACGGGAAACGTGGTCAACGAGCGTACGATAAGGGAACTGGAACGGGTTTGAATAACGGTTTTCAGTTCTCTGATATCGGTTTTTGGCAAAGGGGAAGCGAACCAACCCGTGCGATTCTGGCTGCGACCAGCGGGGTTTAATCTGCATCTAGATGGGACTATGGAATTGACGGTTTATTCCGCGTTTTGGTGTCCCGACTGCCGCGTGGCCAAGCGCTTTCTGCAAGAGCACAATATTCCGTTCAAAGACATCGACATCGAAACCACTCCGGGCGCGGCTGAGGAAGTGGTGAAGCACACCGGCCTGCGCGCCATCCCCCAATTCGTCATCGACGGCGAGTGGGTGCAACCTTATCGTCCAGGCGAAGGCTTTCTTTATGACGAGATGGCTAAACGCCTGGGCGTGAAGGTCTAGCAAGCTGCTTCTCTACAACGACATACAGCTCCCCGTCCGGCCATCGTCTTCCGTACCCTAGGAAAGCTCTCGGCAGCGCGAGAGCATGGAAGTGCCATGCCGGAAAACCACCCGCAAAGCCAGGAAGAGCCAGTGTGTACCCTCTGGCAGCGCACGCTGCATGGCGCGCTGGGAGTGTTTCTGCTGGTCGCGGTGGGGTTGGTAGCCCGATTTTATCCAACTGACGGCACCAAGGCATTGGAACAGCAGGTACGCGGACTGGCGCGGGAGGTGAAATTATTGCAGCAGGAGCAGGCGATGCCCGCCCTGGTCCTGAACCGCTATCGCAATTCTATTTGCTACATCTTTGGAGTCTATCAAGTCGGGTTTGCGGGGCAGCCGCCCGCCTTTCGGGCGCGTATTTCGGGAAGTGGCTTTGTGGTGGCAGATGGACTGCTGGCAACCAACCGGCACGTAGCCGAACCTTGGTACGAAGATCCAGAGTCCGCTGAGCTAATCCGCCGGGGCGCGACTCCGCGACTGGAAAAATTATTGGCATTTTTTCCCGGACAACCTTCCCCGGTGAATATCACTCCAGCAGTGTTGTCGGCGCAGGGCGATCTCGCGGTGGTCCGCATCGAGGGGAGTGCGGCAGTTCACGGGCTGCGGCCGCTGCCATTGGCAGACGCAGTTCCGAATCCGGGGGAGTTGGTTTCGGTAGTCGGATATCCCATGGGTGTGCTGGGGATGGTGGCGAAGTCGCCGCCTGCGGTGTACGAAAGGCTGGCTTTCCGGCGGGACGACATCGGCGCGGCCAACGAACTGGCGGCGCTTTCGCTGATCCGTCCGTCGGCGACCTGCGGACACCTGGGGGATGTGGTGGGTGACAAGCTGATCTACGACGCGCCTACGGCGCACGGGGGCAGCGGCGGCCCGGTGTTTGATTCGCGGGGCGAAGTGATTGGGATCAACGCCGCTTATCTCGACGGATTTTCAGGCGGCACGCTGGGGGTTTCAGTTCGGGCGCTGAAGCCGCTAATTGCAGCGGCGGAAAAAAAGTAAGGCCAGCATGAAAACACTTTACAAGATGAAAGAGCCAGCGGCCCGCGCGACCGGGTTGCTGCTGCTGGCCGTCCAGGCAGCGATGGGAATGCCTTTCTTATTGACGATTGTGGGGAGCCTTCGCCATTGGGGCGCTTGGTTTTATCCAAGAAACCCCAGATAGTCGCTGTTTGCCTTCTGTCACGTAGTCTTCCTGGTCAGCTTTCAGCATCGCGTGCCCAAAGCCGCGCGGGTTCCCGCAACTCCTGGAGATGTTCCCAATCTTTAGCTTTCAGCAAGTCGAACGCGGTCAACATACCGGCTAGTTTTCCGGTCTCGCGGTCCAGCACGGGGCATCTTCCCAAGCCGTCCTGCACGAAACGGAGAGCGACATCGTGCACGACTTCGTCGGCATAAACCAATGGGTAGCTTGCCTCCGCGAGTGAGGCCGCGGTGGCATCGGGCGGAGCGCTCAGCAACTGGCTACGTCGCAGCATTCCTGCCAGGAAGCCTTGCTCATCAATCACCGGCACTGCGCCGTGTTGCATCACTTCCGGCAGGAAATCCTGCACCCGCTGCTTTGGCGTTACGGCATCCACATTGGAACTCATGACATCACGCACGCGCAGGACCCGCATGGGATCGACGGTATAAGCATCGGGAACCAATGTTCCGCGGCGCACCAGGCGCTCGGTGTTAATCGTATTGGTCATCAGATAGTGCACGGCGAGGTCCGCGACCACGGCCACCAGGAAGACGGGAAGAATGGCATTGTATGCACCGGTGACCTCCAGCATGAAAAGAATGGCGCTGGGCGTGGCGCGATAAACACTGCCGAAAAGCGCCGCGGTCGCGACCATGCCATACAGTCCGACTCCGGACGCATTGGGAAGTAGCAGATGCACTAACTGGCCGTAGGCGGCGCCCAGGCTTCCGCCGATCATGAGAGCGGGCGCAAAGGTTCCGCCGGACGCTCCCGAACCCAGGGCTACGGCGAAAGCCGCAAGTTTGGCAAGGCCAACTCCGACCAACAGGTGAAGAGGTTGAGGATGGCCGAGAATCTCGGCGATGACGGCGTAACCGGTGCCCAGAACCTGGGGATAAAAGAGCGCGATGCCCCCAACGATCAAGCCCCCCGCCGCGGGGACCAACGGAAACCATACTTTGAGAGTCTCGAAGAATTCTTCGCACATATACAAGGTGCGAGTCATCAACCAGGCGAGGCCGGCGCAGGCAATACCCAGAAGAACGAAGAAACCCAATTCTGAAGCGTGAAAGTGGTAATCGGTTGCGAGCGGGAATACCGGCTGGCCGCCGCGGAAACCCATGGCCACCATGGCTCCAGTGGCCGATGCCAGAGCGATGGGAATGAACGAGCGGGCGCGGAACTCGAAAACGAGGAGCTCGATGGCCATCATGGCACCGGCGAACGGAGTTTTGAAAACTCCCGCCAGACCAGCCTGCGGCGCCACACGCCAGGAGCGTGCGCCGCTCCGAGGGCGAGGATGGAATCATTTGGCCCAGGATCGACCCCAGAGCGGCACCGGTTTGAATGATGGGGCCTTCTGCCCCGAATGGTCCCCCAGTCCCTACAGTGATGGCGGCGCTTAAGGGCTTGAAAAAGCCGACGCGAGGTTTTACCACGCTGCCTTTGGTCAGGACCACGGCCATGGCCTCGGGGATGCCATCGCCTTTGATTTCCGGAGAGAAATAGTGAATGAGCAGGCCCACGGCCAACCCGCCGGCCGCAGGCAGGAAGATCATCCACCAATGGCGCAGGTGCTGGTTGGGAGGGAGGTATGCGCTACTGAGTTTGCCGAAGAAGAGCAGATCGGTGAGAGAGTTGATGGCGCGGAGTAAGGCCTCCGCGACCAGGCCGCTGACGGCACCAACCACCACTCCCAGGGCAGAAATGACGAGCAGACGTTCCTGAACGGCAGGACGGCGTTTACTTTGCGGCATAGTCTCCCGAAGCCATGTCTATGATTTCGATTTGCGCGGTTTCGCCGGCGATCGCGCGCTATTTACGACGCGCGACAGAGCGGTCAGAAGGGCCGGACCAGCAGTGCCAAGTTCGGTCCAATGATGCAGGGCCAGTTTGCGCAGTATTCGTTCGCCCTTTGGGGTCAGGGACAGCAAGACTTCCCGGCGGTCGGCCCCTCCGCGCTGCCGCCGCACATAGCCGGCGAGGGTCAGGCGGTTGGCGAGTTCAACCGCGCTGTGGTGGCGAATCTTCAGCCGCTCCGCCAGGTCTCGGATGCGGGGCCTCAGACCCCGAGGCAGGCCCTTGATCGCCAGCAACAACTGGTGCTGGCGAGGCTCCAGGCCGGCCGCCCGTGCAGCCTGCTCACTGAAATGCAGGAAACGGCGGATCTGATAACGCAACTCCGCCAGCGATTTGTAATCGGCCTGGTTCAGTGACTTGGGCATGGGGTGTATTCCATCCTTCAATAGATCGTATCACGATATATGTGATGAATAAAAACATCCGTGGCCGGGGTCCTACGTTTCACTAACCATAAAGGTCACGAAGGTACACAAAGGTTACCCAAGAAATGCCGGTGGAGGGGCTGGCACCGGAAGTCGCTGACCGTTTAGAATCCAGAGTCCGAATGAAATGGGGAAAGAGGTGACGCTGTGATTCCACGCTACACCCGCCCGGAAATGGGCCGTATTTGGAGCGAGGAAAACCGCTTTCGCGCCTGGCTGGCGGTGGAGGTGGCGGCCACGGAAACCTTGTCGGAAGCGGGGATTGTGCCCAAAGCGGCGGCGAAGGCGATCCGTGAGCGGGCTGACTTCAGTGTGCAGCGCATTCATGAGATTGAAGCCGAAGTGCGGCATGATGTGATCGCCTTTACCACGGCAGTGGCAGAGATCGTGGGGCCGCAGGCGCGGTGGTTTCACTACGGCCTGACCTCCAATGACGTGGTGGATACTGCCCAGGCCTTGCTCATCCGCGAGGCGTCAGACGTGATTGCGGCTGACCTTGAGCGCCTGGCGGAAGTGCTGGAACGGCGGGCGTGGGAGTTCAAAGATACCCCGATGGTTGGCCGGACGCACGGCGTCCACGCCGAGCCGATTACTTTCGGATTCAAGCTGGCCAACTGGTATTCCGAGACGCAGCGCAACA
Organism: uncultured Acidobacteriota bacterium; assembly: GCA_963845725.1. Taxonomy (GTDB): domain Bacteria; phylum Acidobacteriota; class Terriglobia; order Terriglobales; family Acidobacteriaceae; genus JABCZH01. The sequence continues at coordinate 419,977 of CAWJTC010000003.1, read as the reverse complement.
TTGAACGCTTCGCGCGGGCAGCGGAGGAGATGCGGGTCGGCAAACTCTCCGGCGCGGTCGGGACGCTGGCCCACCTGACGCCGGAACTGGAGGAAAAGATCTGCGCCCGGCTGGAGTTGAAGGCGGCGCCGATTACTTCTCAGGTGATTCAGCGCGACCGTCACGCAAATTATCTAGCAACCCTGGCGGTGATTGCGTCGACTCTGGATTTGATCGCGACTGAGATTCGGCATCTGCAACGCACTGAAGTGCGCGAAGCGGAGGAATTTTTCAGCGAGAAGCAAAAGGGTTCTTCGGCGATGCCGCACAAACGCAATCCCGTGACCTGTGAGCAAATCAGCGGCCTAGCCCGTGTGGTTCGTGCCAATGCGCAGGCTGGATTTGAGAACGTGGCGCTATGGCACGAGCGCGACATCTCTCATTCGTCGGTCGAGCGGGTGATTCTTCCGGACTCCACCACGCTCGTGGACTACATGCTGCAAAAAACCGCCAACTTGATGGACACCATGTTTGTCTATCCCCAACGCATGCTAACGAACCTTGAAAGCACCGGCGGTCTGGTATTCAGCGGACAGCTTTTGCTGGATCTGGTGGAGCATGGAGTTTCACGCGAGGATGCGTATCGCATGGTGCAGGCGCATGCCATGCGGGCCTGGAAAGAAGACCTGAATTTTCGTGATCTGGTGCTCAAAGATAAAGAGATTACCAGCCGAGTGCCGCGGGCAGAGATCGAACATGCCTTTGATTTGAAGCGTCAACTGAAGAATGTGGACAAGATTTTTGCGCGGGTGTTCGGCGCTGAAGAGTCCAAGAGCCGCACCCGGCGGAGCAAATCCGCGGCACGATAGGCTTTAACGCTTCGGAATTCTCAGAAGCGGTAAGAGTTCGGCGGCTGCCCCGCCAGCGAGGATCAAGGTCAAGTTGGCGACCAGCAGCAGCAAGGGAAACTCAATCCCATTCTGCGGCGCGAAGAACCCATTCCTCCAATGAAACATGATGATGGCCACGGACATGTCAAAGGCCAGCATGACAGCAACGTAGCGGGTGAGGATGCCAAAAATCATGGCCAGCCCTCCGAAGAATTCGACCGCGGTGAGGAGGATGGCGGCGGCCGTAGGCTGAGGGATTCCCAAGCTACCCAGCATTTCGGCTACTTCATGAAACCCCATGAAAAATTTCTGGCCGCCGTGCGCCACGAATACCACGCCGACGGTGACACGCAGCAGAGTAATTCCCCAGGAACGCAGCAGGTCGGTGCCATTGCTCATTCATCCTCCTTAACGGTTACGCCCAAGTGAACTCAAGTTATAGCAAGAATCCCGAAGGAATTCACAAATGTTTACAATTCAGGCCCTCCAACTTGCATCCAATTAACCAGACGGTTAGATGAAACTATATCGCGATCGCGGGGTTCATAGATCCAGCAGGGAGGGGAAGGAAATGAAAGCACTCGTTCGAATTCTGGGGTTATTTCTGGCGGGAAGCGTGTTGACTGCCGGCCTGATGGCGGAAACTACGAGCGCAGGCCGCTACGACCAGTCCATTCAGGCGAAGGTCGTGCAGCAATTGGCGGCGAAGGACGAGTTCCGTAACGTGCAGTCGACCGTTGAAGACGGAATCGTCACCCTGACCGGCAGCGTGGAGCTGTACCAGCAGAAGCTGGATGCGGCAAAGAAGGTTCGCAAGGCGGCTGAGGTCCAGGGCGTGCGCAATCTGATTGCGGTCGAGGGCAAGAGCGTCTCGGATGCGGATCTTGCGGCCCAATTGGACCGCAAGTTGTACTACGACCGCGTGGGCTATGACGTAGCCTTCAATTACATCACGGCGTCGGTTGAGAACGGAAATGTAACGCTGATCGGCGAAGCGCGGCTTGAAGTGGCGCGGGATTCGGCTTTGGCGCTGGCGGGCCGTATTCCGGGAGTGAAAGATGTGTTCAACGACATCAGGGTCGCGCCCACGTCCATTTTTGACGACCAGATCAGAGTGGAGGCGCTGCGGGCGATCTATCGCGACCCGGTGCTGAACCGTTACGCGATCGATCCGGCGCGGCCCATTCGGATTGTGGTCAACAATGGCCACGTCAGCCTTTACGGTGTGGTGGCTACACAGATGGATAAACAAATGGCGGGCATTCGCGCCAACCAGGTGTTCGGAGCGTTCAGCGTGAAGAACAATCTGGAGGTGGCGAAGAAGTCATAAACGGGTGGGTAGGTCGGAGGTGAGGCGCGGCGCAAGTCGCGCCTTTTTTATCGGGGATAATTGCTGTTGGTTTGGGACGAATTAGTTCTTTGTCTCATTTGACGAATCATGAAGAACCAGAGGGCCGCCAATAAAATGAGCGGCGCGAGATTCAAGAGCCACTCAGACCTGCTGGTATTGTCGTTCTTGAACCAGATTCCTACGTTTTTCTCACGCAGCTCGGTAAGCATTCTTTCCTGGCTGCTTGGGCCCGTAACACGGAAGGCGCGGCCGTCATGGTAGCGACCGTTGACCAGATTTCCGGAAATCGTGACCTTGTCGACACTTCCCGCCTCAACCTGCGACAAGAACTCGGAATAGCTGATCTCCGGTACTTTCTGCTGCTCCGGGCCGGCCTTCACAGCCTGCCACATCAGAAGCGCGGAGACCACAATCACCAGCCAGAAAACGACCTTCTTCACGGTGGGATCCACCGAAGGGTTCCTCCGAGTCGAACTGTATCGTGCGGTTCGGCAGAGGTCAAGCGCCTGGGGTCCGGAGCCCCTCCGCGCACTCCGCGGCTGTTCTCAGCGGCCTCTGCGTTTTGAGTTTTTAACGTGGCGGGAAGTGCAAAATCTTGAATCGCGGAGACCGCAGAGAACAGCCTCCGAGAACGCGGAGACAGCGATTGCGTCATCACAGGCGGTTAATCAATGCCGCCACGTAGCCCGCGCCGAATCCGTTGTCGATGTTCACCACGCTCACATTGCAGGCGCAGGAGTTCATCATTCCCAGTAGCGCGGCCACACCTTGAAGGCCGCGCCGTAGCCCACGCTGGTGGGCACGGCGATGACCGGGACGCCGACCAATGCCGCCGACCACGCTGGGAAGCGCGCCTTCCATGCCGGCGCACACGATGATCACTCGCGCGCCCGTCAGGCTCTCGCGGTTCGCCAGCAGGCGATGGATGCCGGCCACGCCGACGTCGTAGAGGCGCTCCACGTCGTTGCCCATGACTTCGGCGGTGGCAACAGCTTCCTCGGCAACGGGAATGTCGCTGGTACCGGCGGAAACCACGGCGATGGTGCCTTTGCCGTAGTTGTTGTGATCGCGCTCTAACACAATCGCTCGCGCCAACTCGCGATACTCCGCCTTGCGAATCTTCTTTCTTACGGCGGCGAATTGCTCTTTGCTGGCGCGTGTAGCCAGGATGTTGCCTCCGTGTTGGGCGAGGCGGGCGAAGATTTGGGCCATTTGTGCCGGGGTCTTCCTTGTCCGAAGATGACTTCGGGCATTCCTACGCGCAGGGAGCGATGGTGATCGATTTTGGCGAAGCCCAGGTCTTCAAAGGGCAAGTGGCGGAGGCGGGCAACGGCGTCATCGGGAGACAGTTTTCCACGGCGGACTTGCTGGAAAAGTTTGAGGATGGAATCGGGGGTCAAAGTAGCTCTCAGCTTTCGGCTATCAGCTCTATGCGAGACACGGATAGATTAGCATTCGGCAGCGGTTCGAGTTGCGGTGGGAGAAATCTTCTTACGCCGCTTCGCGGCTCGCGTCATTTTTCCGGCTTTCCCACGGCTCGCGCCGTGGGCTTTATTCTGGCGCCGCGTTGCGGCTCAAAGACGACACTCTTAAAGTTTAGAGCGATCCGGCGCTGTGTGTTTTCGTGCAGACTCGAATGGCTGAAAGTGAGAGCCGAGAGCTCGGGTTTCTCAGCGCGCCGAGGCGCAGGGCTTCTTAGCGGTTGAGCTGGCCTTATGCAGGATTTCCGCGAAAGTCTTTTCCGCTTTCCCGGGTTCTTCGATGTGAGCGAGAAACCAATGCCGCAGCACGGTCGGACTTACAGAACCCCGGAGATAGGCGTCGTACAGCTCAGTGCCCAGGGAGTATCCGAGCTTTTGGGCAGTGGCATCAAATTCGGCCCGTTCGCAGCGCAGGGCGTCGCGCAAAAATTTCCCGCAGGTTTTCGATGAAAGCGTCAAATTCTCGAACAACGATTCGGCAGGCCGCGCCGGATAGAGCACGCGCGATCCGAAGTACGCCAGAGTGTGCTCGACGGCGCGAGCATAAAAACGGTCGGACGGCGTGGTAGCGGCTTTGGGCCGGCCGTTGCGGCGCAAAGGCAAGCCGCGGCAGGCGTGATGCAGGAACCGGGCAGCTTCTTCGCCGGCGTGGAGCATTTTGAACTCGCGTACATAGAAGGCGTTGATCGATGGCAGATAGACGCAGCCACGCGATTCTACATGCCGAAGCATGTTCTCGATTTGATTAGGTTCGTATGCGGCGCGCGTCAGCAACTGGCGCAAGCGGCCATCGGAGGACCCGGAATGCACTTCGGGCAGCATATCCACAAGAAACTTGGGCTGGGTACGGTTGTGCGAGGCGTAGCGATTGATGTCCAGGAATGAGAGCAGGCTGTCGATGAAGTTGTAGATGGTCGGAACCAGGTCGGCTTGCCCAGCCTCGCCCTGGCAGCGGGAAAGATAAAGCCGGTAGCTTTCGTATTTCTCGAGTGGAGTGGAATTGAAAACACAAACCACGTGGTCGTTTACGCGGACGGTCTCCACACGGTCGCGGCGTTCGGCGGTGGCGCGCCAGTAGAGCGCGTCCACATTTTGCAGGACGGTGAGTACACGCTCATCCGGCAAGCGTTCGCGCAGCCGCCGAGGAAGATGAGAGGGCGCGAAGTGGGACTCGCCGAAGAGCACGAAGATCACGGCATGAGGATGGCGGTCTCGAATCTCGGCGATTTTGTCGGCCGCATGGCGGTCGCGGGCTCCGATCTTGCGCAGGTCTTCGCGCGGCATGCAGTCGAGGCCGTAGACGGCTTCGCCGTGCTCGCGGGCGGTGACGAGTAATTCGTAAAAGGGACCCCATTCGTATCCCCAATCGGCGTCAAAGCGGATGCGCTCGCGGAATTCGTTTTCGTCGATCTCGCGGCGCCACCATTCGTCGAGTACATGCTGGTGACGCGCAAAGATGGTTTCGACTCCGAGCACGATGGGACGGCTTCCGGAATGCGCGCGCTGTTCGAGCAGGGAAGCGGCAAAGCGTTGCGCGGTTGGAAGCGCGTGATAGTCGCCGACCAGAACGATATCGGCTGCGACAACGGTTTCTGCGAGTCGCTGCGAGTCGATGACGGAATCGTAAGAACGAAAGGCCTGGCTGAAGTCGCGCAGGTATTTTCGGCGGCCGCTGGAGTCGGTGGCGCGCACCTCGCGTTGCACTCCGGCCAGCGCGTGCCTCTGCACTGCGTTGCGCCGGTCTCCGAGAGTGTTGGTGGTGGCCATTAATCCGTCGTTGGTCGCTAGTCGTTTGTCGTTGGCCTTTTCATGGGTTCGGCGCGAGCCTTTCTCGCTGACGCTTGGCCGAATCGGCCAACGACCCACGACGAACGACCAACGACGATTTCCCTGCCGCTTGACTCTCTCTTGCGCTCTCCCTATGCTCAGGATTCGTCTGGCGATAAGGAGCCTGCTTGCCCAATCACCCGCCGCAAAATCTGACCGTTGCCACGACCGGCGCCAGCGGGGCGGTGTTTCTTCGCCATTTCCTGTTGGCGGTGGAACGCGACAAGCGCGTTCAAACCGTAAATTTCATCGCCTCCGACAGTGCTTTGCGCGTTTTGGCCGAAGAGCTTGGCCTGCGCGGCCGCAGCGATCTGGTTAAGCAAATCATCGGCAAGACTGCCCGTAAAATTCAGCAGCAGTCGAACGTCGATATTGGCGCCAACGTGGCTAGCGGGTCGTATCCCGCGGAGGCGATGGTCGTCATCCCTTGCAGCGTGGGGACTCTGGCTCGCATCGCCAACGGCATCGCTTCGCACCTGATCGAGCGCGCTGCCGATGTTTGCCTCAAAGAGAAGCGTCCTTTGGTGCTGTGCGTAAGGGAGACGCCGCTCAATAAAATCCATATCCGCAACATGTATCGGGCTGCCGACGCCGGGGCCACGGTCTTTCCGCTCATTCCCGCCTTCTACAACCGCCCGGCCAGCTTGGATGTCATGGCGCAAGAATTCGCTTTCCGGGTGCTGGCCCACATCGGCCTGCTGCAACCCCAGGCGTACCGCTGGAAAGGCTGATTTTTCCGCTAGTTACACGGTTCGGCCAGGGTTTTCGGGGGGAAGTCTCAGTGTAGAAAGATGGCCGCCCAAGGGCGAGATGACGAAGGGATGGGAGACTAAAGGCTGAGTTCCGGGCCCGTGGTGAGGTTTCCTAGAAGTAGCGGCGGGCAACTGTTAGGTATAGAACCGAGATCTGTTCCCCAGAATCGTCGACGGGAGGGGTTTCCTGCCCGCCTCTTCATTGTAGCCGTGGTACCAATATTTCCAATATCTTACGCGGTCGTTACGCTTGGTACTTGCGCTTGTAGCGTTTAGCAGTTATATTTGTGCCGTATATAGCGTTTGTAGCGTCTAAAGTAGTGTGCCACGGTTTTAGTGGAGGACGAGAGAATCCCGGCGAAAACAAGCCCCTGGATTCACCAAGGAGGAGAGCACCGTGACCGCCACGAAGGAGATGACACCGAATGTCCCCGTTCCCATTTCACCGCATGACCAATTAGACATAGATGAAATTTACAGGAGGCTGCAAAAAGCATCTGCAAAACTGGTTGGGCCTGACGGAAAAACTCAGGATCTTCCGAATAATGTTTACTCATTCATCTGCCAACTGCTTGCCGATTTGACCGCCGGTTCTTCGGTGACCATTTTGCAGAACAATGCATTACTGACCACTATGGAAGCGAGCAAGATGCTGGGCATGTCACGCCAGTTTTTTGTGAACTTGCTCACGAAGGGCGAGATCCCATTCATCAAGGTCGGGACGCATCGTCGGATTTATGCACGCGACGTTCTGGCCTACAAAGCGAAGCGAGACGCAGCCCGCAGGAAACTGTTGGACGACTTGGCCCGCGCAGAGTACGACGAAGGGATTTACGACAAAATGCCAAATGATCCTAACGCCGGACGATGAATATGTAGTCTTGCTCGATGCTTGTGTTCTGGTTCCGATGCCGCTATGTGAAGCGCTGTTGCGCATGGCTGAGGAACCTGCCCTCTACCGACCTCTTTGGAGCGATCCCATACTCCAAGAGGTCGGTACAGTTCTAGCGGACAATTTGCACTTGAGTTCAGCCCAGGTAAATAGGCGACTGGACGCGATGCGCATTACGTTCCCGGAAGCATTAGTGAGCGTCCCCGATGACCTTGTGGAAGCGCTCACGTGCATACCTGACCCTAATGACCGTCACGTACTGCGGCAGCAATTAGGGGAAAAGCAGATGCGATTCTGACATTGAACTTGAGGGACTTCCCAGCTGAGTGTTTGGCAGAATATGGTATCGATCGGAAATCGCCGGATGAGTTTCTGGTGGATCAGTTTTATTTGAATCCCGAGGCCGTATTGGATAAGCTCGATGCCCAAGCAGCCGCAATTCGAGAAAAGCGGGATCTGGTAGTCCAGCGCTTTCGTGATCGTCTCCAAGCGCCGAAATTCGCGGACCTACTGGAAGGGAAGGGCACGTCTCCGAAAACTGACAAGGTGCCGTTTCGATGAGGTTCTCCGCCGGATGCTAGACAAGCCACGCAAGAAGCCTCTGACGTACAGGAGAAGGAACCGCCATCCTCGGAAGTCAGCGCGGTAAACGTGTGTGGGAAAATTTATCCAGATATCGATGCATCTGCTTGCGGAAGCACCCCGTTACCTTCGCGATATCCCACTTCCGTACCATTTGATCCGGCGGGGTTTTTGGGTTAATCTGCGATTACACCTGAAAGGAGGTGGTCGAATGACAAGTTCAGATTGTAGCAACTGTAGTGGGAGTCAAAGACCAGGTGAGGTGGCTGAGACTTAGGGCTGGTTGCTCTAAGCGGGGTTCCTGAGCGCTCGGTCGCCGGGGACTACAGCCCGCACACTAACCGGTGAGTTGGATTGGGTTCCGGCATTAGGTCGTGCCGGGAGTCGATTGCTGAACCCGGAGTTGCCATAAGAGGCCACGTAGAGTGACCACCTCTTGGTCAATCCCAAACAGTCCACCGGGCGGCCCGTGCAGCGATGCGCGGGCCGTTCTGTTTTTGGAACGAAGAAGACGATCCTGGCGCCAATTTCTCCGAATACTCATATAATGGGGCACTTTGCTAGAAGAGCGAACCACAGAGGACACAGGGGCAGCACCGTGGAAAGCGGTGGCGGAGGTGAGCAGATGAAAAAGGCGCTGGCGCTTGTGATTCTGGTAGTAACTCCCATTCTTTCTCTCTCCCAGGACATCCGCGTGCGCGAAGAAGCTGTACGTTTGCTCGAAAAAGGGAATGCCGTCACCACGCCGGTGAAGTTGCCGGATTCGGAGCGCATAGACTCGTTTCGAGTTTTCGGCTCTGATGCAGCGGCAAAGGAAGGTACATTTACGCGAGTCGTGGTTCAGAAAACCGGCCGGCGGGATGAGACGACGTTTGGCGATTATCACGTTATCGATGTCTCGGTGGACAGACGCGGGGCCAGGCTGCAAACGCAGGTTCAGGGGCAATAACACAGTTGACGCACATGTTAGTATTATGCGCCGTGACAGGGCTACTTTTTGCGGGGTGTCTGGGATTCATCGGTGTCGTTGTACAGAGCACAAAATTGAAGGGGAATATCCTGAACTATGGACTGAGAGGAGAAATCGCCTTCCATGCAAAATCTGGTCCAATGAGTCGTCTTGAATTGATCCCAATACGCTATACACCCAATGAACCAAAAATGTTTCAAATCGGGCCTAGCACCGCTTTCTTGCCAAGGGTCATCGGGGCGGCCAATGTAACCGTTTCGGGAGCCGCCAGGGAAGAGAATGAATCCCCTTGGTCCGTGATTTTTAACAGTTGGCCCAAAGGGGAAACCTCCGTTAGTAAAGTCGATCATGGCATTACATGCCGCATTGGCCAAATTCTGCACTCTTTCCTCATCGTCCACAAACCATCCATTAGGCATTACTTTGAAGGCGGGTCCGTGGCCAAAGTTCTTGATGCCGTAATGAGATTCAACCTTCAATTTGGGCGCAACTTCCAAGAGATCGATCTTAATCGAATCGTCCAATCCGACCCACGCTCTTTCGGCATTCGTGGCCGCAGTTCCTTGTATGCCAGTCTGTGTTTGCATTTCATACCACATCTTGCCCGTTATGACGGCATAAGCGCCGACAGCCAACAAAGTGAGTCCCGCAAGAATAAGACTCCAAAGCTGATAGCGACCGTCTTTCTTTTGTTCCTTGTGGGGGGTGCGAGTCTCTATGCTGCTTACGGAATCAAGTTTGGCGAGCACAACCCTTCCCTTTGGGTCGTTTTTTACATCTTTTGTCTTGCGGGATTTATGTATTGCTTCTTGAAGTTTTTGAATATCCTTAGAGAGTGATAATAGAGCTTCACGAAATTCAGAGCGAGTGACGAAATTCATATATGAAGCAACCTGAATACACAGAAGGCGCAGAAGCACTAAAGAATTTCGAGAGATTTGCGACCGCAATTCTACAGGCTCCGGTGCAAAAGAAAAAGAAGCAGACTAAGAAGTCTGCTTCCCAAGAGAAGCCGCAGAAATCCGACAAGGACTATAAGGGGACTTGCGTTTCCCCCGCCCCTGTCGGCGCGTGATGTGGCGAATCACTCTTTGCCCGTTAGTTCGCTGTAGGTGAGACGATGGCCTAGCACCTGAGCCATCAGCGCGGTAAAGCGGTCAGAGTCATTTAGCTTGCGGTCGCCATCTTTGCGGTTGTTGTAGCGAAATACTTGTTCATCAACGTAACGAGACAAATGAAAAGGTTCTACAGCAACGTAAGTGCCGCGCAGAGATCGCTTCAACAGCGACCAGAAGTTTTCCATTCCGTTGACGTGAACCTGGCCGCGCACATAGCTCTCAGTCTTGTTAACTATGTCGTGAATGAATCGGCGCTGCAATCCGCTGTCATAAGCTACCGCAGCATCGGTATAGACGGTGCTACCAAACTTCACGTTCTTGAGAATCTGATTCTGCAAAGTCTCGCGTCCGACGTTCGGGACAACCTGAGCGCGGACCTTACGAAGATTGCGGTCAAGGATGCCCTGCACAATCGTCTTATTCAGGTACGGGCCTTTGCCTTGAACTTCGGCGCGACGGCGCTTGTGCATGTTCTTGGTGATGCCACCAACAAACGTTTCGTCGGCCTCAATCTGGTTGCCTTCCCCGCCGATCTTGCTGCCCCACTTGTGGCCCTTCATAACTTCACGGATGCGCTGCAACATAAACCATGCCGTCGTTTGCGTCACTCCCAGAGAGCGACCAAGCTCATGCGAACTGATTCCGTTCTTCGCGTTAGCCAAGAGCCAGAAAGCAGTCATCCACTTATCAAGGCCAATCGGCGAATCTTCCATGATCGTCTTAACCTTGACGGTGAACTGGCGCTTACAGGCGTAGCAGAACCACAGCTTGCGGGTCTTAATGAACGAGTTCTTAGCGGCTCCGCAACGTGGGCAGACAATGACGCCATCCGGCCAGCGCAGCTTCACGGCATAGGCAAAGCAGCGGTCTGGATCAGAGAAGTACGTGATCGCTTGTTGAAGTGTTTTAGGCTCGTTCACAAGAAAAACGATACCATAAGCTCACATGTGTGTCAACTAGTTTATTGCCGGTTCAGGCTCCCGCGGAAGTCATGACTCTGCTGCGTGTGACCCCGATTTACCACGTTAGCTTCAATGACGAAGACGTGATCCATGAGATTACGCATCGCGAGGTCAACGGACAACCTGCCCGCTGCATTGAATTCGATACGGTTGCAGGGCAGAAGAGCCAGGCGAATGAAATCTGCGTGGATGCTGCTACCGGGGCCATCGTGCTGGAGAAATTAAACGAAGAACGAATTGAGTATGGCGAATTCTTCCCATTTGCGGGAGCGCTGATCCCGGCGCGAATCGACTACTCCTCTACCGCTGCGTCAAGTATGGAAATCCAGCAGAGCATGACCGTCCTGACCGATCCCACGCCCAATGTCTTGGCTGTGCCTCCCGGTGCCAGAACTTATACGCGTGGTTGCAAGGTATACCGCCGCGCGTTTGGCCAATCCATGCCGCAGCCCAAGCTGGGGAATGGCGGGACCGAAGTCGACGTGGTGGTGCGGGGAATGATTTACCCAGACGGGAAAATTCACGATGCCGTAGTTCAGAGTTCAGAACGCCCGGAGCTGAATGCAGAAGCGATCGAGCTTATTCACCAATGGATATTCACGCCCGCTCTTTGCGACGGACAGCCAGCCATCAGCGAGGCTTCTTTTGCGCTGCGTTTTCAGGGGAGATGAGCAGCCGCGAGATTGGGAGGCGGCCCGTGCGGCAATGCGCGGGCCGTTCTATTTGTGGAGCCCAGCGAATGCAGCAAGGCCGCGAAACGAGTGAACGAGGTATTATTGGCGCCATGGCGACAATGGATCCCGAAGAAGAGCGCCGCCTTGCGGATTTCTATTCCTGCCAATTGGATGGGGAGTTACTGAAGTTGGCCGGCCAAGCCTCCGAACTCACAGACGTAGCACGCGAAGTTCTGAGGAGCGAAATCGAGCGTCGTGGCCTGAAAGAAGAGGACGGCCGAGCTCCTGCGGAGCCCGAAGCCGCAGAGCAAGATAATGTCCATTCAGCGAGCTTAGTGACGATCAAACGATTCCGGGACCTTCCTGAAGCTCTGCTGGCTAAAGGCAGCCTGGAGTCCGCAGGAATTGCAACGCTTCTTGTGGATGAGAACATGATCCGCTTAGACTGGTTCATTTCCAACTTGCTTGGTGGTATTAAGCTGCAAGTTGCTCCGGAAGATGTTGAGGAAGCTACGGCTATCCTCAGCGAGCCGATTCCAGAGAGCCTCGACCTCGAGGGGACGGAGAAGTATGAACAGCCACGCTGTCCGAATTGCCAATCGCTAGACGTCAACTTTGAAGAGCTCAATAAGCTGCTGGCGTATGGCAGTGCTTGGGCAGGTGTGCCGATTCCACTTCATCGAAAGGGATGGAGGTGCCAGTCGTGCGGACACCAATGGCAGGAAAAGGGCGACGACAAAGCCGGTCCTTAGATATTTTGTTGCTCGAAGCCCAACCGGATCACATCAGCGGTGTCTTTGGCGAGCGGGAGCTCGGCGGCTTCTTGTTTAGTGAACCACTTTGCTTCGGCGGCATCGCCGGCAGCGCGAGGTTCTCCGGCGACTCGGCGGCAGAGGAAATCGATTAAGACGTAGTGGTACTGCGTGCGGCCGGTATCGTCGCGAATGATGCGATCAAATACGCCGAGTAATTCGCCCGGTTCGATCGTGAGCCCAGTTTCTTCGAAAGCTTCGCGGACGGAGGCTTGGCGCAGCGTTTCGCCGACTTCGAGCACACCTCCGGGGATAGACCACTCGCCGGCGAGAGGCGGATGGCCGCGTTTGACCAGCACCACGCGGTCGCCCTCGATAATGATAGCGCCGACGCCCACCAGCGGCTGATCTGGATATTCGCGTTTCATGGTTGGCAGGGTGATTCTAACGCAGGCGTTGGCTGATGAGCGGTCGGCCCGCCCTGTCGCAAAGAACGCGACAAGGACGGGCATCCGCATTTTGTATTTGGGTAGAATGATTTCGTGGCCTTAGAAGAATACAAACGCAAGCGCCGCTTCGAGGATACTCCGGAGCCGCCGCCGAAGGTGGAAAAGAAATCGGGGCATCGTTTTGTGGTGCAGAAGCACGATGCCACGCGGCTACATTACGACTTCCGCCTGGAGATGGATGGAGTGCTGAAGTCATGGGCGGTGCCCAAAGGACCGTCGCTCGATCCTGCTGACAAGCGGCTAGCGATGCAGGTAGAAGATCATCCGGTTTCGTATTTTGATTTTGAAGGGACGATTCCGGAGGGGAATTACGGAGCGGGCGCGGTCATCGTGTGGGATGTGGGGACGTGGGAGCCGCTTTCGCCGATTCCGGTGAAAGGGAAATTTGTGCCTGGAACTGCGGCGGAAGCTCGGGAGATGCTGCAAAAAGGCGATTTCAAGTTCCGGCTGCACGGGCAGCGGTTGAAGGGTGACTTTGCGCTGATTCATATCAAGGGGCGGCGACCGGGGAGCAAGGGAACGGAATGGCTGCTGATTAAGAAAAAAGATGACGAAGCGGTCGTGGGTTATGATATTGAAAAGTACGACACGTCGGTGCTGAGTGGGAAGACGATTAAGCAGATCGCGGGTGATAAGGATTCTGCGGAATGGACGAGCAGCCGTCCTGCGTCTCGCGGGAAGGTGAAGGCTCCGTGGTTGGCGGACACGCTGGCCAAGTTGGATAAAAAGAAGAAAAAGGGTTCGACCGCCGAGGTCGCCAAGGACGCAGAGAAACCAAAAAAAAAAGATAAAACTACACGCGCTGCGAAATCGGGGAAAAGCATAGCTTCCTCCGCACTTCAGTCTTTAGCCGGCGCTGCGAAGCGCCCCATGCCGAGCAAGATCATTCCGATGCTGGCCACGCCGGTGGAAAAGCCTTTCGATGACCCTGAATGGCTATTTGAAATCAAGTGGGACGGATATCGCGCAGTCGCGTTCATCGAGGATGGGAAAGTTCGGCTGGTTTCACGCAATCAGAACGATCTCACTGGGCAGTATTCCGAGTTGGGGATTCTTCCGAAACTCGTAAACGCGAAAACCGCAATTCTCGACGGCGAGATCGCCGCGCTCGACGAGCAAGGGCGGGCGTCGTTCAGTCTGATGCAGCAACGGACCGGAATTCGCAGCGGAGGCCGGAGGACGGCTGGCCGTCCGGATGTTCCGATCGTTTATTACGTCTTCGATTTGCTGTATGCCGATGGATATGACCTGCGGCGGGTTGCACTGGAGGATCGCAAGCAGGCCCTGGGTCAAGTTGTCGGTACCGGCGAATTCGTGCGTCATTCCGAGCATTTTCCTGAGCGCGGCATTGCGCTGTTTGAGGCAGCCAAGCAGCAAGGGCTCGAGGGAATTCTGGCCAAGCACCGCGGGAGCATTTACGAAGAACGGCGCAGCCGGGAATGGTTGAAGATCAAGATTACGCAGACCGTGGATTGCGTGATCGGGGGCTACACCGATCCGGAGGGCAGCCGGGAGTATTTTGGGGCAGTCGTGCTCGGGCTATACGACGAGCACGGGCAGTTAATTCACGTGGGCCAGGCGGGAACGGGATTCACGCAGGCGACACTGAAAGAGATCTGGCAGATACTTAAGCCGCTGGAAACCAAACGCTCGCCTTTTACCGGGCCGGTCGAGGCGGCGAACGCGCATTGGGTAAAGCCGAAACAGGTCGCCGAAATCAAGTTTACGGAATGGACGCACGAAACCGCCGAGGGCGGGATGAAATTGCGCGCACCAGTGTTCATGGGGCTACGGGAGGACAAGGATCCCAAACAGTGTACGCTGGCGGAACAGATTCCGTGGCTGAAAGTTTGAGCGGGCCCGGCGGAAGCAGGTTTCGCAAATCTTAAATCGCAGAGGTCGCAGAGAAAAGTCGCTGAGAACGCGGACATGCCGTCACTTTTCCCTCATTGGCAACGAGAAAGGGAAAGAGATCCTTCGCTGCGCTCAGGATGATGGCTGCTGGCTCCCGCTTCGCTCACGCCCGCAAAACGCCGTTACTTGATTTCCTTCATCGGCAGCATGGAACCGTAATCCTGGCCGGAGGGTGCAACGGCGCGGGCGACGACTCCGGCAAAAGCGTCGCGTAGTTCAGGAAACTTCGGCACCAGCGCCTGAATCACGGCCATATTTTCTTTAAAGGTCTCGGCTGTGTTTGAAACGTCAGCGGCCTGGTATTTCACGACTACATAGACGTCCTGACCGACAGCTGCCGGGAACACGGTGGTGAGCACGCAGGTTTTTCCTCCAGCGACCAGGTCCATCGTATTTCCATTCACCGGGAGGTCGGTTGGCTTCACTGCCTGCGACTCGTCGTAGAGCTTGTCGGTCATTTCGGTAGACATGAACGATACGGGCACTGCCAGCTCGCGAGCTTGCAGGTAGTAGAGCCAGGCATCGCGGTTCTCACGCTTGGCTTTGAAGGCGCCGGCCTTTTCGGCAAACCAGTCAGCGTCGTGTCCAGCAACCTCGGAGGCATGCACGTAGAAGCCGCCGATTTTCCAATCCGGTCCCAGTTGCTGCAGAACGAAGGAAACGGTCTCAGGCTTGGCTGCGCCGGAGATGTTCAATGTGACCACGGCGTAGGTGCCTGGAGGCAGGTTGGGGATTACAAAAGCGGCGCTGTCGGCAGTTTGGCCGTCCTTGCCAAACACTCCGCAGAGAAATTCCGCTCGCGCAAGCGGCTTGTCACCATCAACCTTCAAGAGAAACGGAGGACGGGGTTGGGCTTGTGGCCCGGCAAAATTTGTCTGATTGTCTTTTACCGCGGTCTCGATGCTGGAGAAATTGTCGGCGAGGCTGGGGATCGAGTTCCGCTTCAGCGACATCGTGTCGCCCCGGGCCGCCATATCGAAATAAAGTTTGGCGGCGTTTTCCAGAGCGGAGCGAGTGGGAGCATCCATGTCAGCGGAAGTCAAACATGTCTGTGCCTGAGCCGATGCGGCGAGCGCCGCTGCCAACAGCACGACGGACAAGGCCGAACGAGAGTGTTTTACGACTTTCATGACGTTGCAGAAGCCGAAGACACAATTCTAACCCTTGCACCCTGCGGGGAAAATTGCAACTGCCGTTTTCCTATGGTAACGTCGCTTTGATTCTACTTTGGAGCGAAAGGAAGCCTCTTATGGCGGGCTGGATCATTCTGGGAGTTCTAGTAGTCATCGCCTTCATATTGGCGGGCATGTACAACACGCTGGTCCAGCTGCGGGTGCGTTGCGACTCCTCCTGGTCTGATATTGATGTGCAGCTGAAACGCCGGCATGACCTGATTCCGAACCTGGTGGAGACGGTCAAGGGCTATGCCACCCACGAAAAGGGCACGTTCGAAAATATTGCCAAATTTCGCTCCATGGCGATGCAGGCCACAGGGCCTGCCGATAAGGCTGCCGCAGAAAACCAGCTCACCGGGGCGTTGAAGAGTTTGTTCGCCGTAGCTGAGAACTATCCGCAGTTGAAAGCTTCTGAGGAGTTCACTCAGTTGCAGGGATCGTTGAGCCAGACCGAAGACGCCATCCAGAATGCGCGCCGCTACTACAACGCGGTGGTGCGCGACTTGAATACCAAGATTCAGTCTTTCCCGACGAATATTCTGGCGGGCATGTTCGGCTTCCAGGCGCGGCAATTCTTTGAAACGACTGAGGCCGACCGCGAGCCGGTGGCGGTGAAATTCTAGGCTCAGGTAACCATGATCAAAGTGGTTTATTGCGTCAGCAAGAAGCAGGGCCTGACAGATCAGGAGTTCTTTCGTTACTGGAAAAATGTTCACGGCCCGATTGGCGCCCGCATTCCTCGACTACGGAAATTGGTACAAAGCCACCGCGTGACCGTCCCCGGGGAGAAACACCCGCCCGATTTCGACGGCATGGCGGAACTCTGGTTTGACGATGTGGAGACTTTACTGGCCGCTCGCCAATCGCCCGAATGGAAAGCCTCGACTGAGGACGAAGCCAATTTCATCGATCGTCAGAAAGTTGCTTACTTTGTTTGCGAAGAACACATCATCTCCGATAACACGAAACGAGATGCGTAGCGGGCGGGATCGCGCATGGTTAATGGTGTGCCTTCTGCTGCTATGCACACCGTTGTTTGCCCGAAGCTGGCGGATCTCCGACTACAACGACGATATTTCTGTGGCGGAGGATGGATCGGCGGTTGTGCACGAGCGCATTACGCTGTCGTTTGAAGGCGAATGGCATGGGATTCACCGGTTTATCCCTGTCGAATATCCTGGGCCGGGAGGCACAAACTATACGCTTTTTTTGAGCGTCACCGGAGTCACCGACGGTGAAAGTCAGAAGCTGAAATATGAATCGTCCACGTCAAACGGCCTTCGCGACCTGAAGATATACATTCCCGGAGCGGTGGACACGACCCGCACGGTTGAGATCAGCTACGTCGTCCGCAATGGCGTTCGCTTCTTCGAGGATCACGACGAATTTTATTGGAACGTGACCGGCAACGATTGGCCGGTGCCGATTGATCATGCGACCGCAGTCGTCAACTTTCCAGCCGCTAGCGCGGGCTCGTTGCGGGCGCAGGCGTTTACCGGCGTATATGGCTCGGCGGAGCGCGGTGCGACGGTCGACGTCAAAGGCTCGGAGGTTTCATTCGAGACCAACAACCCGCTGCCGATGCGCGGCGGGTTGACCATCGATATTTATATTCCCAAGGGCATCCTCAAAGAACCGAGCGCGTTCACGCGATGGCTGTGGTTCCTGGAAAGCAATCTCATTGTATTTTTGCCATTCTGGACGTTGGCGGTCATGTTCACGCTGTGGTGGTACCGAGGTCGTGATCCCGATCCCGGGGTTTCGGTCGCTCCCATGTATGAACCGCCCGCGGGTATGTCGCCGGCGGAGGCTGGGACGCTGCTGGATGACACGATCCATCCCCGCGACATCACTTGCACTCTGATGGATTTGGCGGTGCGGGGATTCGTGAAGATAGAAGAAGTGGATGACAAGGGACTGGTCTTTCATCACAAGGACTACGTGCTTCACCTGCTCAAGCCGATGGCGCAGTGGACCGACCTTGCGCCCCACGAGCGGGTGATGCTGACCAACGTTTTCGGCGAAGGAGATCAAACACGCCTGTCCAGCTTGAAGAACCGGTTTTACGTTGCGATCCCGGTTATTAAGCAGGACATTATGGCAGCGCTCAAGACCAAAGGAATGTACCTGGTTGATCCGGATTCGGCGAATGGCTACAGCGTGGCAGGTATTCTGGTGATTGTGGCGCCGTTCCTGATGCTGCAATTCCTGTGGCACAAGGACGTATTCAGGTCCATGGGATTGCTGCTTGGTTGCGGCATTTTGTCGGCGCTGATCTGGTGGCTGTTTGCGCGGCAGATGACGGCCAAAACGGTGAAAGGTGGCCGCACACGGGTTGCGATTCTTGGATTCCAGGAGTTCATGAATCGCGTGGATGCCGACCGGTTGAAACGCATGCCTCCGGACACTTTCGAGAAGTTTTTGCCTTACGCCATGGCGCTGGGAGTGGAGCATCAGTGGGCGCAGGCGTTCGCGGGAATTGTGACTAGCCCGCCGGGTTGGTTTGTGGGGCCGGGAGTTGTTTACGGAACCGCCTTCAACCCAATTTTTTTTACCAACTCCATGTACAGCATGTCGAACAGCATGCATGAGGTTTTCGTATCGGCGCCGCGCGCCAGTTCAACCGGCTCGGGTTTTAGCGGAGGCGGCTTCGGCGGAGGCGGAGGCTTCTCCGGAGGTGGCTTTGGCGGCGGCGGGGGCGGCGCGTTCTAGCGCTCAGTTCTTCGACTGAAGAGATGCCAGGTAGTGCGCCAGATTATGCATTCTCTGCTGTGCGATCGCTTCCTGATCGGCATTTCCGAGCGATAAAAACATCGGAAGCCAGACCGGCATTTCGGCAGAACCGTGTGCCGGGGTGGACAGAGGCCGTCCGAATTGCAGCACCGAGTAGAAGTAGTCGTAGGGAAACTTGCCACCGTTTTTTTTGGCCAGAGCCGTCAAATCCGGCGGTTTGGCCACACACGCGGCTGCTGCCGGACCCCCGCCTTTGGCGTTTTCTCCGTGGCAAGCGGCGCAATACTCCCGGTACATCTGCTGACCCGATGCCCACGAACTTTGCTTGATTGGGACCTGTTTGATGGCCACTTGTTGAGCGGCGCTGACAGGGACTAATGAAAGCACTAGCACTGCTATCGCAAGAAGTGAATTACGCATGGGAGTAACCTCCCAATTCTGACCGCTGTGATTATTAGAGACCCTCTGAAAGATAAATGCGACGACATGCATCACAGGCGCCTGTGACCAGGCGGAAGGGAGGAAGGACGTCGGCAGCGGATGTCACTTCGTGCCTGGATTATCGTAGAGGGTGGGCAGTCGATTCATTCCATATCAAAGGCTAGCCATTGCAGTCCGTCGCTGCGCTCGATCTGAACCACGACAGGCGCGCCTGATTTGATTGCACGCAGAGCCGCCCGCAGTTCACTTACAGAATTAATCGGCGTGGTATTGACGCTGTGAATCACGTCGCCGGTTTTGAGGCCGGTGTCTGGGCCGAGGAGATCGGCGGTGCGGGCGACCACCACAACTCCGGAGTTAATGCGCAATTCGCCGACGGCAGATTTCAGTTCTGGAGTTAAGTCGACGGCCAGAACGCCCAGGCGGTGCACCAGGCTGGTATCGGGATCGACCGCATCCATAAGCTTGTCCATGGTGTCGCGATGTTCGATGACAGGGACCTCGAGAGTCTTTCTTTCGTTTCCGCGCAGCACGACCAGTTTCATCACTTGATCCAAAGGATGCAGATACATGGCAGCGGTCAGGGCGGGAAGAGTATCAATGCGGCGGTCGTCGGCGGTCAGGATAATGTCGCCGCTCTTCAGGCCGGCTGACTCCGCAGGCCCGCCCGGTACCACGTCAGAAACGACGACACCGTAGCTTTGGGCAAGCCCCAGCCCATCGGCCAGAGTGGGAGTGATGTTTTGTGCCGCGGCCTCGATTTCGACGCGGTGCACGTGTCCGTACTTACGCAGACTCTGATAGACGAAAGCGACCACGCGGGCAGGAATTGCAAATCCCAAGCCCTCGCTGCCACCACCTTCGGAGAGGATCATGGTATTGATACCGAGCACGCGGCCATTCATATCCACCAAGGGGCCGCCGCTATTACCCGGGTTGATGGGCGCGTCGGTCTGGATGTACACCATGGGCTTGTCCGGATCAGCCTGCCGGCCGACGGCACTCACCACTCCCATGGTCACCGAATTTTCCAGACCTTCGGGACTGCCAATGGCCACAACCAACTGGCCTTGGCGGACCCGGCGTGCATTGCCCAGTTCAAGTGTGGGCAGATTGTGGGCGTCGACCTTTAGAAGAGCAAGATCCGAATCCTGATGAACCCCAATCAGCTTGGCATCAAGCACCTGCTCGCGGCCAACAGGAACGAGCTCAGAGCCATCTGGCGAAGACGAGGGGATAACCACGCGGATGCGTTTTGCTCCCTGCACCACGTGAGCATTGGTGACGATGTAGCCGTCAGGATCGAGGATGACTCCGGAACCGATCGCGTGTTCGCGGGCGATCAAAGCGGTTTCGTTGCGGCTGCTGCCTTCGAGTGCGCCAAAACCGGTGACCTGGATCTGCACCACTGCGGGAGAGACTTTGGCGACCAGAGCTTCCAGGGCCGAATTGAGTTGTTGCAATACTTGAGGCGTCTCGGCAGCGGCTATCGTCGTTTTGCTGATTTTGGTGTCAATGCTCGCTTCCTGCTTCGCGGCTGCTGGCTGGGCTTGGGACTGTTGGGCTGCGAGAGATGCGGCAAGCAGCAAAGAAAGAAGGAAGGCGGCAAAAACATGGCGCGATTTGAGGGCGGATAAAGGGCGCATGGGACCACTCCTAGCTTGGAGTTGCGGCCACATCAGTCTAAATGAAGCCGATGATAATCAGTACCAGGGCCGAAGGGGGAGTTGATGTTGGCGGCGGTGGCGGAGCCCGCGGCTGGGGGGAACCTAGATGCTACCGTTGTCACAGCAGTTACCAGGCTTTCACGGGGAGTGTCATCCGTGATATAAGCCAGTTAGGAAGATTCTGACTCCAGCAGGAGAGATGCCGCATGGAGCTGGCTTTTGCAGGCAAGAATGGCCAGGAACGAGGAGGTCTTGTGTCCGAAGCACGGACGGGAAAACGCTTTCCTCTGGAATTGCCCATCAAGATCCATAAAGCCGAAGAGGGCGGGCAACATAGTGGAGTTACGGGGAACTTGAGCGCGGCGGGAGTTTACATCCGCGCGGATGCTTCCCTGGAAGTTGGCTCCAACGTCGAATTTGAAATCGCACTGCCACCGGAAGTGACCGGGGCCAAAGAGCCTGTGGTAGTGCAGTGCCGGGGGCGCGTGGTGCGCACGGATGAACCTGCGTCCGGCAAGAGCGGCGACGCGCGAGGCGTGGCCTGCGTAATCGATTCCTACGATTTTATTCGCCATGAATGAAATGACGCCGCCGGCGATTGAGCTGGCGCTACAAAGATTCGAGGACTGACGCGATGCTTAAACTAATTCTGGCTGATAACCAGGCAATTTTTCGCGCTGGGATCGCCAAAGTTTTGGCGGTGGAAGACGAGATGCGCATTGTGGCCCAGGCGCAAACCTCGGAGCAGATGTTCATGGCGCTGGACAAGTTCCGCGCGGCGGTGCTGGTGGTCGCCGGGGGCTTCCATAGCGACTTCAATGCGGTGCTGCAAGCTTCCAACAAAGTGAAAACGCGGGTGGTGGTGCTCGCCGACACTGGCGAAAGCGCGCAGCGCTATATGAGCAACGGCGCGCATGGCGTGGTCTATCGCAACGTGACCAGCCCGGCGCTGGTCGACTGCGTGCGAAAGGTGGCGCGCGGCGAGACCTGGATACAGGACATTGCCGTCCCCAGCGAGTTGACTGAGAACGATATGGTCGGTCTGCGAGTGCGCGACCGGCTGACCGCCAAGGAACTGCGCATCGTCGCGCTGATTGTGCAGGGATACAAGAACAAAGAGATCGCCTCACAACTCGGGACGACGGAGCAGGTGATCAAGAATTATCTGCGGAACGTGTATGACAAGATCGGCGTCTCCGACCGGCTGGAACTGGCGCTGTTCACCATTCACCACCGCATCCTGAATGAAGCGGCGGCGGCGACAGCTTCGGCCATGCCACAGCCCTCAGGGCAGGCAATGCCGTCGTAGGGTTTACAGATTTCAAAAGAGGCCGCCGCAAGGCGGCCTCTTTGTTTAGCCGAAAACGGCCTCCTAGATTATTTGATTTCTTGAATTAGAGCGGTTGCGGCTTCATCGCAGGCGTTGAAAGTGTTGCCGCCGCCCTGGTTGGTCATGACCAGAACCGCGAAGTCTTTGGCGGGGGCCAGCCATGCGACGGCATAGTTCAGGGTGTTGCTGCCACCGTGGGTGAGCGCGCGACCTCCGGCCCATGGGCGATCGACAGTTATCCAGCCGAATCCATAGTTGCCGTCGAAGGGCGCAGTGTGCAGGCGCTTGAAAGTTTCGGGTTTCAAAATCCCGGATTCGCCCTGCTCCCCACGGAGGTGTGCCTGGATGAACTTGGCCCAATCAACGATGGAACAGTGGGCTTCGCCGGCGGGAGCGATCACCCGAGGGTTGCCAGCGCACGGCCCGGGCTTGATTGCCCAATGCCACTTCCAGATCAGTTTGTGCTGCCAGGGCTGATCGAGCTTGCCGGGTGTGCCCATGGCGCCGAAGCCGGCAGTCGTCATGCCGAGAGGTTCGAAGATGCGATGACGCATCAGATCTTCCCAGGAATCGTTCATGATCTCTTCGGCGATGGCGCCGGCTACGACATAGCTGCGGTTGGAATACAAATACTTTGTTCCTGGCTCGGCCGCCGGTCGCTCAGAGAGGATGGCGGCGAGATAAGTGCGCCTCTGCTCACGCGGCGTTCCCGGCAAGCGGTGCATGGCGAGAAAGCCTTTGCCTTCGGGCCAGCTTCGGCTGGGGAATCCGGCGCGATGCGCGAGGAGTTGTTCGAGCGTGACTGTCCGATAGGCTGGGTTCATGGTATCGCGGAGATGGCGGAAAGCCTGTTCCAGAGTTGCTTCCCAGGAAAGCTTGCCTTCCTCGACCAGCGCGGCCAGCACTGTGGCCGTCATGACCTTGGCATTCGAGCCGAGATGAAATTGGTCGTTGATGGTTACTGGAGTCTTTGATCCATACTTGCGCACGCCGACTGCGCCCGCGACAAGTAATACACGGCTGGTGACGATCGCTCCGGCGAGCGCGGGAAGGTTATATTTTCGGCGAATGGGCGCCAGCAGGGAGGCGAGGTCTTGGGGGTCGGGGGAGCTGGGGCTGAGTGGCGGAGTGTAACTAGAAGACGAGCGGGCCCGAATCGGTATCGTGATTTCTTTCGCCCCTCCGGGGCTGACCCTTTACCCATTTGCGCCCACGGCTTTCACCGTGGGCTTTATTCTAGCGCCGCTCCGCGGCCGATCTCCACGCAAACGCTAGGGAAGCCCGTCCTCCATTGTCTAGATAATCCTTTCGCCGATCGACTTGCCCTGGGTGAACAGGTACAAGTAATCGGGACCGCCGGCCTTCGAATCCGTCCCCGACATGTTGAAACCACCGAAAGGATGCGCGCCCACCATCGCGCCGGTGCATTTGCGGTTGATGTACAGATTGCCGACGTGAAACTCGCGTTTTGCGCGCTCGATTTTTTCCTTCGACTTGGTGTACACCGCGCCGGTGAGTCCGAATTCGGTATCGTTAGCGATCTCGAGCGCGTGATCGTAGTTTTTCGATTTGATCACTGCCAGGACGGGGCCGAAAATCTCTTCCTGTTCGAGCTTCGATTTGGGTTTGATATCGGCGATAACTGTGGGTTGAACAAAATAACCTTCGCCCGGCGCGCGTTCGCCGCCGGTGATGAGGCGTCCATCTTTCTTGCCATAGTCGATGTAGTCAAGGATCGATTTCATCGAGCCTTCGTTGATGACCGCGCCCATGTTGGGATTCTCCGTGGGATCGCCGACGGTGATTTTTTCCACTCTAGTTTTCAAGGCATCAAGGAATTTGTCATAGATGCGCTCGTCGATGATGGCCCGTGAACAGGCCGAGCACTTTTGCCCCTGGAACCCAAAGGCAGCCTGCGCGACGCCTTCGACGGCAGCATCGAAGTCGGCGTCCGCGTCCACGATGATGGCGTCCTTGCCACCCATTTCGAGGATAGTGCGCTTGATCCAAATCTGGCCGGGAACGACGTCGGCAGCGCGCTTGTTAATGTCGAGACCGACTTCGCGAGATCCGGTAAACGCGATGTAGCGAGTCTTGGGATGAGCAACCACAGCGTTGCCGAAAGTCGCGCCTGATCCGGGGCAGAAGTTGACAACTCCTTCTGGAACGCCCGCCTGTTCTAGTAGTTCGACGAACTTTGCGGCGATCGTCGGAGAATCGCTGGACGGTTTCAAAATTACGGTGTTGCCGGTAACGACGGAAGCCATCGTCATACCGGCCATGATTGCGCAAGGGAAATTCCAGGGAGGAATGACCGCGCCTACGCCTAGCGGAATGTACTGCAATGTGTCGCGCTCGCCGGGGAGTTGAATATCGGTCTTCACTTTGGAAAGCCGGAGGGCTTCGCGGCCATAATACTCAGCAAAGTCGATGGTTTCGGCGATGTCAGCGTCGGCCTCGGCCCAGTTCTTGCTGACCTCGAAGACCATCCAGGCGCCAAACTCGAACTTGCGTTCGCGCAACATGTCGGCAACACGGAAAAGCAGGCTGGCGCGTTCTTCGATCGAGGTATTCTTCCATTGGCTAAAAGCTTTCAGCGCGGCCTGCATGGCTGGTTCCACGTGATCTTTCCCGGCCTTTTGGTGGATTCCGACAACTTGCGATGGCTTCGCCGGGTTCAGCGATTTGATCTTGTCAGCGGTCTGGATGCGCTTGCCGCCGATGATCAGATCATATTCGCGGCCCAGCTGGCCGCGAACTTTCTCGATGGCAGCGCGTATTTTGCGCGCATTTTCTTCTCGGCTGAAATCGGTTAGCGGTTCGCCGGCGAACGGGCCTTCATGCAGACGGATTTTTGGTTGGACCGGAGCTTCGAGGGTTGCCATAGGTGAACCTCAGAGATTATATGATGCTTTAGAATCGCTCTAAGAACCCTAAATTGTAGCATTGGCCGCTACTCCGCCCTCGGCCGATGGATGAATCAAAACCCAAATCGCAGAGGTCGCGGAGAACTGCCGCGAGAACCGTCGGCGAGAAACCCGAATTCCTACGGAACTTTGACCGATTCGGGTTCCTTCGGGGTTCCAAAGCTCATGGCGGCGGTGCGTTCCAGTTTATCCCAGGCAAAGCGCTGGCCTTCGATGGCTCGTTTGAGAGTCTTGAGTAAAACGATGGAAAACAATTGCCGATAAGCGAACCTTTGCAGCCAAACCTGGCTGAGCAGCCAGGCATCTTCTTTGGCCTCGGGCTGGCGGCGCTCCAGGGCGAAGGCGAGGGCGGAGGTCAGGAAATCAATGATCAGGAACGCGGCAAAAAACAGGACGAGGCGCTGGAAACTGGCGGGGTCAGTCGAATCGGGATGAAAGTGTTTCTGGACGAAGTACCAGAGAGCGCCGACCACGAACATTAGATCGATGAAAGGCGAGACCAGGGGGAGCAGAATCTGGAAGATCACAATATTAGGCAGCGCGACCCAGCCCAGCACGCCCTTACGCGCAAAAACCGCGCGATGCTTCCAAACCGACTGCAAAATACCGAACGACCAGCGAAAACGCTGGCGCATGAGGCTGTTGGCGTTGACCGGCGCCTCCGTGTAAGCCAGTGCCAGATCCTCATATTCCACGCGATAACCGCGCCGCAGCAGGTTCATGGTCAGATCGGCGTCTTCGGCCACGGTATCGGTGTGGTAGCCGCCGGCTTCGCGCACGGCGGAAGTCCGCCAGGCTCCGATGGCACCGGGCACCACGCTCACCGCACCCAGAACGTTCAATGCGCGCCGCTCAAAATTCTGGCTGGTGATGTATTCGAGAGCTTGCCAGCGAGTCCAGAGGTTCACACGGTTACCGACCTTGGCATTACCGGCGACGGCGGCGACCCTGGGATTCGCAAAGTGGGGCACGAGGCGCGAAATTGCATTGGGAGCTATCACAGTGTCGGCGTCGATGCCGACGAAAATCTCTTCGTCCCGCAAGTGCTGAAATCCGAAGTTAAGGGCTTCGGCCTTGCCCGAGTTGGGCATGGTCAAGATGAGCACGCGGCCGGAAGACATTTCCCGATGGAAAGCGGCGCGGGCAATTTCCAAAGTCCGGTCGCTGGAACCGTCGTCGATGACGATCACGCGCAAGTTCGGGTAATCCGACGCCAACACGGCGCGCACCGTCCGCTCGATGACTTTAGCCTCATTGTAGGCAGGGACGAGCACTGCGACCGCGGGTGTGCCGGTCGACGCAGAGGGGCGACTCGAAGTGCGCAGCCGATCCAGGATGGCAAAAGCGCCGATGAACAGAAGGCGCCCGGTCATCAACAAATCACCCACAAAGAAGATCCAGATGATGCCGTCGCTGCCGAAATCCCACAATCCGAAGGCAATGCGGTCGAGGCGGGCGGCCCAGCGTTCGTTCGCCGGAACCGGCGGCATGACCTCAGCCTTAGTCTTCCCCAGGAGGGTATAGAGAGGAACGATTTGCAATCCTTTGGCGCGAATACCCTCGATGATGGTTGGCAAAGCGGCCACCGTCCGGCTGCGATCCCCTCCGCCGTCGTGCAGCAGGATGATGCTTCCACAGAAGCGATCGGTCGGGGCGCAGGGAGGCAGGTGGGTGATGACGCGGTCCGCGATCTCGGCCGCGGTGGGGCGGGGATTGTCGCGCCAGTCGTTAGGATCGATCTTGTCACCCACAATGATGTAGCCCATGTCCTGGGCGATCTTCAAAGGCCTTACCTGGTCGGTGGTGTCGGGTTCCTGATCGATCGAGTAGGGCGGACGAAAAAGGATGGTATGAATCCCGATGCGGCTGGCAAAAAGTTGCTCGGTGAGATTGATCTCCAGTTCGTTAAAGCGGCGGGAAATGTTGCTGATGTCGGGATGAGTGAAAGTGTGATTGCCGATTTCGTGCCCCTCATGATAAATGCGGGACATGATCGCGCCGAAGCGGTCGGCTTGCAGGCCAATCAGAAAAAAAGTCGCCGGGGCATTCTCGCGCTTAAGCACATCGAGAATCCTGGGAGTCCAATCCGGATCGGGGCCGTCGTCAAAGGTAATCGCCACCTGTCGGGGATTGTATCCGTAGCGAGCCACGCGATAAGGCTCGGGCAAGGGGTCAAAATTCTCGTCGGTGATAAGGCCCGACGTTGGATCCACGGTAAGCGCACGCTCGCCGTCGGAGGGTTCGGCTTCAATGCGGAAAATCTCGCCGATGCCCTCCATGTCCACGTCATCGCCGGGAGGGACATCTTTCAACTTGTCTACCGAGTCTGCCTCGCCGGGCACGTCCCAGACCCTCCACAGAGAGCGGTCTTCGGAGCCGAGACGCCAGAGTGCGAAGGTCTGGATGCCAAGCCCTTGCGCCGCCCGCATTTCGTTCAACGAGGTTACGGCGTCAAGAAACCAGACATCGTGTCGGATATTGTGCTCATCCATGTATCCGACGTGGGGGTTCATGCTGTCGCTGTCAAAATCCACGTCCTCATCGGAGTCGCGCGCGGTCAGCCAGGCGTCCTGCACTGAGGAATTGGTATCTTTCATTCCGTCCGGCAATTTGCCGTGACGGTCACGCTGGGGAAAGTCGTATCCGTAATTGCCGATGGCGCAGATGAACTTATCGAGCGGGATGACACGCTTGGCAGTTTGTAGGTTCTTGACGAACCAGTCCTGGGAAGCGATGGGCCCCGGCTCACCGCCGGGGTAGTGCTCGTCGTAGTCCATTACGACGAGACCGTCCGCAGCCGCGGCGATGGTTGGGTAGTCGAAATCCTGGTTATGAGGCTGCACGCTTACATATAACTTCAGGCCTTTGGCGTGGAGCGCAGCGGAGAGCTCGCTGAGCAGAGCGTTGAAGCCGGGCTGGCCGTCCTTGGCGAACTCCTCGAAGTCGACCATCAAACCGTGGTACTTATCGGTTGCAAGAAACGCCATAACCTGTTGCCGAAAGTGCGCGCGGGCTTCGGGATCGTTGAGAAAAGCGCTAATGTCGACCCAGTTGCTCCCGTCGGAATTGTTCACCATGGGGAACACTTCCATTCCGGTGTCTTCAGTCTTGAGGAAAGGCATCACCCTGAAGTCAACGAGGTGAACGGTGGAGCCCTCCACGACGGGGAAGAACTTGCCGGTCTCTTCATCGACCGCTTGAATCTGGCCATCAGGAGTGAAGACGTGCAACCATTCCGGATAGAGCAAGTCGATCTGGTGGGCATATTCGCGTAAAGAGGCGAAGCTGGCAGCATCCCAAGGCACGTAAAACGCGGCGCGAACGCCCTCCTCGGAGTCGAGCTTAAAGGGCGTGGTCTTGCTCTTGTGGCGACCGCGCTTGGTGGCGGCGAGCTTCCGGCGTTCACGGGCCTTTTTGTTTTCTGCCTCGCGCAACGCATGATAGGGCTTCGACTCGGTTTTCCAAAATAGTTTGGGTAATGGTTCGCCGTGCAAGGCGTTGTAGATGAAGAAAATCACCAGCAGCATGAAGCATACGGCGAGAGCGTCAAAGGCGCGCCGCAAGCGTTTCCAACGCGCTTTTCGTGGATCGTAGAAGACTGGCTGCGGCATGGAGTCGAAGTAAGTACATCCTAAGCCGTGAGCAAAGCAGGGTCAAACCGCGGGGCGGTCTCAACGGCCTCTAGACCGAGCCCCGTCCAGTTAAGCGGGCCAGAGTCTGGGACCGGGAACTGCTATATTGCCTTTGTGCGCGACCTAGTGCGCCAACACCTGCGCTTGTTTGTGGCTGCGACCTTCGCCGCCCTCGCCCTCCGTCTGCTTTTCGTTTTCCGTTTTCCTGCGGTGGTGTCTGATTCGCTGGTTTACGGAGACATTGCCAAAAACTGGTTGCAGCATGGGATTTTCGGAATCAGCGGAATTGGCGACATCACTCCTACCTACATTCGGCTTCCGGGCTATCCGGCGTTCCTCGCAATAATCTTCAAGATCTTCGGCATGGAGCATTACCGGGCGGCGCTGATGGTGCAAGTTTTTGTGGATATCGGCACCTGCTTTCTGATCGCCGATGTCGCTCGGCGAGTCGTATCTCCGCGGGCGGCGCGAATCGCTTTTCTGCTGGCTGCGCTCTGTCCCTTCTTTGCCAATTACGCGGCAGCTGCGTTGACGGAGACCTGGGAGATCTTCTTCACCGTACTGGCATTGGATTTGGCTTTGGCGGGACTCGCCGACATGAGGAAGACACAAATTTGGCTGGGCTGTGGGCTGGCAACTGGGGCGGCCATTCTGTTGCGCCCCGACGGCGGATTGCTGTTGGGGGCGATTGGGCTATATCTCGCGATCTTGTTAGTCATTCGGCCAAGACAGTCTCCACAGATGTCCACATCGGCCATCGTCAAGGCTGGCCTGATCGTCGCGCTGGCTGCGCTCGTGCCCCTGGTTCCGTGGACTCTGCGCAATCTGCATACCTTTCACGAGTTTCAGCCCTTGACTCCGCGCTACGCCAATCAAGCGGACGAGCTTGTGCCCAAAGGATTCAATCTCTGGGTGAAGACGTGGATGGCGGATTACGCGTCAGTCGAGGAAATCTATTGGGCAGTTCCGGGAAGTCCCATCGATGCAGACCAGTTGCCGGCTCGCGCCTTCGATTCTGAGGAGCAGCGCGATCAAACCGAGCAGTTGACGGCCGACTACAACAAGGCGTTGCAGGTTACGCCCGACCTGGATGCCCGATTTGCCGCGCTCGCTGCGCAGCGCATTCAGCATTCCCAGTGGCGTTACTACGTCTGGTTGCCTGCACTGCGTGTGGCCGATATGTGGCTGCGCCCGCGGACCGAGATACTGCCGTGCAACACACGCTGGTGGGAATTCGACGAACAGCCGAAGTGGCTGGTCTTGACCATCGTGGTTGGAATCCTCAATCTCGCCTACATGGGAGCGGGGCTGCTCGGCCTGATTCGCGCCCGCTTTGCGCCCACGCTGGGGTTGCTGCTTACATTTCTGATTCTAAGATCCGGCTTTCTGGCCACAATGGAGAATCCCGAGCCGCGCTACACGTTGGAGTGTTATCCCGTGGTAATTGTGCTGGCGGCAGCCTTATGGAAGAAGCGGGATCCCGAGACTTTCGCGAAATCCCTTTAGCTTAGTGGCGAGTCGGTCATGCGGAAGCGGGTGCGTACGTGCTCGGACAGGAATTCGACGGCCGGGCGGTTGCTCACGGGGTCAGCTTGTGTCAGATATTTCATGGCTTCGACCAGCAAGCGTTGGCCATCGACGTAGCGGGGATCGGAAGTTCGTTCGCGTCGCCTCCGGGGGCCCAATTTCGAGGGCGCAACCGGAATAGTAAAAACTTTCGCCATAAATGTAGAACGCCTGAAGACATCTTTTTTGTCGTTGTCTTGGGGCGTGATTGCAGTATAACGCCCGGCGTCCGGTTTTTCAGCCCTTATCTTTTGCCATTCGAGCATCGTCATAACAGGTCTTAACCCTTGGAAGACAAGAACTTAGTCCTGCCTGTGGTTTTGAGTTTAAAAACGCCTTCAGGAATCTTCTGGTTGATCTGGATGTCGGAATAGGTAGCCAGCCGATAATCGCCGCCGGGTGCGAATAGTTGCTGACGAAGCGACACGCCTCGGGCGGGATCGATCCACAACCAGATGTGATCGAAGGTGTTACGAACCTTTTCAGACTTGGGGACCAGCGTGAGCTTGGAGGTTTCAATGCCGTCGATTTTCTCGGTTCCGCTGTAGGTCACGTCGAAAGACTTGAGCATGTCCTGGCCGCTGCCGCCGAAGCCGAGCACCAGAAAACTTTCAAAGGCCGCGCGGTCCTTGCCAGTATCGTATTCGGTTACTTGATCGATCTTGGTCTGGTAGACCTGAATCTTGCTGTCGGTAAAGAGAACGTATTTGGCGGGTTCAGGATCGACGATGTCAGCGGCCATTTCAACCTGGTTGCCAGATCGGCGGAAGTACACCGTTCCTTTTTGAATGTCAGTGTCATCTACGATCTTGGTGTATTGGGTCCAAACAAAATTCGCCTGCGTAGTATGGAAGTCGGCGGCAGCGCGATCCATCTCCTGTAGCACCCGCTCTAGCGGAGTCTGTTGCGCCCAACCGGCGCGGGCGGACAGCACGAATAGCAGGCACAGGATCGCCACGCCATGAGCATTTCGCGAACCCTTTTGCCTAGCGCTGAACCCAGACTTTGTAGGAGAGGATATGCCCCGAGCGATCACGAACGACCTCATATTTGGAGATGCTGACCTCGCCTGAAACCGGCTCGATGATGCTTAACAATTGCGCACGAATGGCGTCGTCGTCCTTGCCCTGCACGCCAGCGGCGCCGATCTGATAGATGAATCCACTTTGCCCGTCGGGAGTGACCAGAACTCCCGCCGCCCGGGGATTGTGGTCCACCGGTTTATCTTTGAAGTTGATGAGCCGGGGTGAGAAGAAGACAAACAGCAGGATGAGAGTGACCATGACGTCGTACTGAACGGTGCCACGTTCGTGGGACCAGAGAATGTAGCTGCGGATTGTGCTCCAGATTCCTGGCACCGGTGGCGCGGGTGTTGACAATATGGTCGTGTTCAATTCAGCCCTGTCCAAGTTTATGTTCTTCTCACGAGCTTAGCAATCCAGATAACGATGAAGCGGTGTAAGTTGCTTTTTCTTGCTAGAACTTTCTGGGAAACAAGCGGTCGGTGCCCATATATGGCCGTAATGCCTCTGGAATCAATACGGTACCATCGGCTTGCTGATAGTTCTCAAGGACTGCGAGCCAGGTGCGGCCAACGGCTAGGGCGCTGCCGTTCAGGGTGTGGACGAATTCGCTCTTGTTCTTGCCTTTGGGCCGGAAGCGGATATTGGCGCGGCGGGCCTGGAAAGCCTCAAAGTTGGAACAGGAAGAAATCTCCCGGAACAACTGCTGCCCCGGCAGCCAGACCTCAAGGTCGTAAGTTTTTGCCGAAGATGGACCCAGGTCACCGGTCGAGAGTAGAACCTTGCGATAATGCAAGCCCAGCTTCTGCAAAACGTCTTCGGCGTTCGCGCTCAACTTCTCCAGTTCCTCGTAGGAAGTCTCGGGCTTGGAAAACTTGACCAATTCCACTTTCTGAAACTGATGTTGGCGAATGATGCCGCGCACATCTTTGCCATAGGAACCAGCTTCGCTGCGGAAACACGGCGTATAAGCGGTCAGGCAAATGGGCAATCGCGAAGCATCGAGCGTCTCGTTGCGGTAGAGGTTGGTAACTGGGACTTCGGCGGTGGGAATGAGCCATAGGTCAGTTTCCCCATGCGGCACGCGGAACAATTCGGCTGCGAACTTGGGAAGTTGTCCGGTTCCGTAGAGAGAATCGGAGTTCACGAGATACGGCGTCAAGACTTCGGTGTAGCCATGTTGACGAGTATGAAGATCGAGCATGAAATTGGCCAAGGCCCGTTCCATGCGAGCGCCGAGGTCCCAATAGACGGCAAAGCGCGCGCCGGTCAGCTTGACGGCGCGCTCCAGATCGAGTATTCCGAGCTGCTCGCCTAATTCCCAATGCGGTTTGGGCGCGAAGTCGAATTTGGGAGGTGCGCCCCAGCGGCTGACTTCCACGTTGTCGTCGGCACTCTTGCCGACGGGTACGCTGATGTGCGGCAGGTTGGGGAGCGCGGTGAGGATCTCCCGCAGACGGGAATCGTATTCCTCCGCCGCTTTCTCGAGGCCCTGAACCTCTTCGCGCAGGTCTTTGGTTTCGGCAATGAGTGCAGAGGCATCCTGGCCAGTTTTCTTTAGCTTGGCAATCGCCTCGGTCTTCTGATTGCGGTGTGCTTTGATGGTCTCAGCGCTGGTGATGGCCTGGCGGCGCTGAGCATCGATCTGGTGGAAGTCTTTCAGCAGGACGGCGGGGTCCATGCCGCGGGAGCGCAGTTTTTCCTCGACCAGGGGCAGGTTTTCGCGGACAAAATTCAGGTCAAGCATGGGAATAAGTACTTTATCGGAAAAGTGGGCGGGAATGCACGCGATTCGCAGGCTGTGGCAGACTTGTTTGCACGCTTAGCGGACCTTGCGGTCAAAAGCCTTCACCGCGAAGGACGCAAAGTGTTCGCAAAGATCGCAAAGAAAATCCACGCTTGAAATCGAGGCACGGTTATTTAACATTCACGGTCAGCAACTGGGCTCCCGATACCACGTAGTCAAGCGCCGGAGTGGCTGCTTCGTTGACCGACGATTCGTTCGACACCACCATTTCCTGAGTGCCGCGCATCCCTTCCATGACGTTCATGATGGAGAATGGCAGCGAGGGCATGACTTTGTCCGCGATCATGGCTTCGGGATCAGCCTCCAGCAGGGAGACATAAACGCGGTTGTTGACGTGCTCTTTGTTCAGATAGGCGATGGTGGATGCGAGGTCCAGGTTGCGCATGAACGCTGGCGTGCCGTGGCGGAGACGGTCGAGAGTATCGCCGTCGCTGACCAGAATGCGCAGCGGCCCCTTGGCGGCAGAAGCCGGAACCCTTACGCGGATCTGTTCCACCAGGCTCTCGCCGCGATACGGACGCAGCATAGCTTCAATGGAGATGTCGTCTCCGGGCCGCGCTTCCGTGACGTCGGTGCGGGCATTCTCAAGACGCGCCCAGCGGCGGTCGTGGACCATGTCGAAATCGAGCTGTACACCCCGAACGTCGGGTACGGTGTAAGGATTTTCGTAGATGCGGCTGAAGCGCTCTCCCAGAGAAGTCGCCGCCAGCATGGCGCCAGGCTGGCCGTTGTCAAGTGTGGCAAACATATCCTGCAAGTCCACGTCGGGATAGCCTTCGACGTTGATGCGGCCTTTCATGCGATACGTGGTTTCTTCGCCGTACTCGTTCACGCCATGCAGGGCATTGAACACCGTGGCCATCATGGCAACTGGGCTGAGGCGCGCGTTGTTCAGCACTTCGTAGTGGAACTGCTTCGGGGTGGAACCGCCGCGGATGGTCAGGGTGACTGGGATCATGTCCGCGGTTTTGCCGAACTCGCCCAGAATTCCATTGTGACGGTCCTGCACAAACGCGCCGATTGTCTCGGTAGCATTTACGATTTTGAACCCATTCAGCGGCGAGGGCAGGGTGGCCAGGACCTGCGCTTTGGTCATGGGCAGGTCCACCATGCCAAACTGCATTAGCGGATGACCGCAAGCCAACAGGTGCGAGGCATCCATGTAAGTGACGGTGCAGGTGGCAGCGATGTCCATGTCACCACGCACCAGAATCGCGCTCACCGCCGAACCCGGCTCGATCGGCTGGGGCTGTTTTGCATCACTCACCGAGCCCACACCCATCACCGGCACGATGCCGGCTGAGGCAAATCGTGAGGCGAAGAGACGAACCGCGTCTTCCGAAAATCCATCAAAGACCAGCGGAGTTTCGATCGGCTTGAGATAATTGGCGAAATTCTGGATGGCCTCGTCGTTGACCGCGGGACTCGCGACTTTGCGGGGTGGAGGGACGATAGTCTTCGCGTCCACGGGGACATCGGCCGGAGTTCGATCCAGAGCGCTGATTTCGAGCATCTCTGCGATGGGAGTGACGCCGGCGATTGGTTCCTTGGAAAATTCTCCGATGCGGAAAGCCACCGCACCGGCCAGCTTGCCGTCAAGGTACACCGGGCTCCCGCTCATGCCCGCGACCACTCCGTTGTAGTCGGCCTTGGCGCCGCCCAAACGCACCAGGATGACATCGCCCTTGGGGCCATCGGCATTCTTCAAAACGCCCAGAACTTCGACCTCCATGGCTTCAGGTTTTGTGCCCTGAAATACCGTGTAGGCGACGCCATGCATGCCGGCGTGAATCTGAGTGATCGGAAGGGTTTCTACCGGTTTGGCAGTTTGGGCAGAGATTGGAGGCAAAAGAAGGCAAAATGCAGCCGCAGCGAAAAGAACCGATCTCATGAAAAGCTTTCTCCCGAGAGCCGGCAACCAGCCCTCGAACCAACAACTTCGACTTCGCGCGTTTTCCAGAGTTTGCCGGACGGAAGAGGGATTGGAGCCTAGCAAAACATCCCAATCACGAAGCTCTGCGTCTATACTAGCATAGGGTTTTTAGGGGATTTGAATGTTTTCCTGTAGTTTCGGATCGTTAGTTCGAGTTCTTCGGAGTCTCGCTCGCTATGGGTTATGGGCGGTTTTGACGGCGGCAACAATGGCCGCGACTGCGCCTTTGGCGCCAGCACAGGATCAACCCGCCGCGGGTAACGGGCAGCAGACGGCCCCGCCGGAGTCGGGCGGCCCACAGGGTGACGTTGGCCCGTACGCGATCCCCAAGAAGAAGGAAGAGCCACCGCCCCCGCCGCCGACCCCACCCAAGAAGATGGAGGGGATGGGCGACTACTCGATCCAGGTCAACGTGCCATTGGTGGATGTGCCGGTGATGGTCACGACCAAGGACGGCCAGTTTATTTCCAACCTGAAGAAAGAGAATTTCAGGGTCTATGAAGATGGCGTGCAGCAAACCATCAGCAACTTCAGCATATCGGACGCGCCGATTACCGCGGTATTGCTGGTAGAGTTTGCGAAAACAAACTATTCCTTCGTGACCGAGGCGTTACGGGCGTCCTACAGCTTCGCCCAAAGCCTTAAGAAGGATGACTGGGTGGCGGTGGAGTATTACGACATTAAGCCGCAAATTCTCGTGGACTTTACCCAGGACAAAGGCGCGATTTTTGGGGCACTGAACGAGTTGCAGATCCCCGGCTTTGAGGAAACCAACCTGTTCGACGCTCTCTATGACACGCTCGACCGCCTGGACCGAATCGAAGGTCACAAGTACATCATTCTGATTAGCACGGGATTCGATAGTTTCAGCAAACTGACTCTCGACCAGATCCTGAAGAAAGTAAAAACCACCAAGGATGTAACGATTTTTCCGATCAGCGTTGGCTGGATGATGCGGGAAGCTTGCGATGTACAGGAGCAAACGTACCATGTACCCTGCTATTCCCGCGGGTTGTCCATCCATGCGGATTACGTCGATTACCTGCAGGCTGACAATGAAATGAAGACCTTTGCCCGCTTGACGGGTGGACGCTTTTATCAGCCCCGCTTTCAGGGGGAGTACCCGGAAGTTTTCCACGATATCGCCGGCGACATCCGCCACGAGTACAGCATTGCATACCACCCCACCAATCCCAAGCTCGACGGCACTTACCGCAAACTGAAAGTTGAGGTGGTCGCGGCGGATGGCGGCCCGCTGAAAGTCCGCGATCAGAAGGGCAAAGATGTGAAGTACGAAATCAATGCGCGCGAAGGCTATACGGCAAAGCACGTTGTCGAGTAGGGCGCCGCTAGTGAACGTGGAAGAAGCGATCCAGTAAAAACATACATCCCACGCCCAGAAAAACTACCAGAGCCATGCGCGCCCCTGGCTCGCGATTCACTTCGGGTATCAGGTCTGAGGCTGCCACGTAGATGGTCACACCGGCCGAAAGCGGCAGACCGAAACTCACCTCTCGTCGGAACAACGCCATGGTCAGCACACCGGCAAAGGTGGCCGCTCCCAGCAACATTGAGGCTCCCCAGGCGACGCGCCGGCTGCGGCCGCTGGCCAGCATGACCGAGGTGATGGTGAATCCTTCCGGAATCTTGTGCAGAAAAATTGCGAGGAAGATGATCCAGCCCAGCCAGTTGGAGACGAGGAAGCCGGAGGTGATGGCGATGCCGTCGAAGAAAGTATGAATGATCAGCCCCAGCAGGACCGAAAAACCCTTATGGGTATGGACGAATTGATCTTTATGGGTCTCTTCGCCGAAGTGGAAGTGGGGAGTGACCGTGTGCTCGAAAAAGTGAACGATCAGATAGCCCACTAAGACCAGGAATGCGGCGCTCTTGCCGCCCAGTTCCAGGCTGGCAGGGAACATTTCCATGATGGCCGTGGCTAGCATGAAGCCTGCGCCCAACGCGACGAAGTATCGTAGATAGGAGCGGTCCCAGTGCTTCTGGACGATGATGGCGCCGCCGAAAACATTGGCGGCTGCAGCCGTCAGGCCGAGAAGAAGACTGAGGAGAACTGGGCTCATTGGTGAAGCGAGGATAATACCAGTTCTCAGCTCCCAGTTCTCGGTTCTCAGTTAGGCGGCCTGCTTGATAGATCCGATCAGGCCGTTCAGTACGCGGCCGAGTTCGCCAGCTTTGTCCAGCAGCTTTTGACCTTGCTCCGGGCTGAAATAAGAGAGCTTTTGCGCAATCAGCAATTGAGTCTCGACCTCCACGAGCGAGCCTCGGGCGCGGCTCAAGAAGAAGTGGAATTCTTGTGCTGAGTAACGTGCCTGGCCCTCAGCGATGTTGGTGGGAATGAGGACGGCGACTCGTCGTGTCTGGCCCGCCAGTCCATAAAGTTCATCACGAGGAAAAAGTTTTGTCGCGCCGTACACATCCATTACGAAATCCATCGCCTTCTGCCACGCAATCAAATCGCGGTAAGACTGTCCCATAACGGCCTCCAAACACAGCATGGAGATTCGCCGTCAAGAAAGCTGTGACATGTGAACACTGAGAACTGAGATCTGGGAACCGAGAACTGATGTTCAGCCACTATGCCGGATATGCATTACATCGCCGTCCTGGACAATATAGTCCTTGCCTTCAAGCCGTAACGTGCCACGGGCGCGGGCTTCGGCCTCTGAGCCGGCCTCGAGGAGTTGATCCCAACGGATGGTCTCCGCGCGGATGAAGTGTTTCTCCAGGTCGGAGTGAATGGCGCCGGCAGCCTCCACGGCGCGGGTGTGAATGGGGATGGTCCAGGCACGGCATTCGTCTTCGCCGGCGGTGAAAAAGGAAATCAGGCCGAGCAGGGCGTAGCTGGTGCGAATCAGGCGTACTAGGCCGCTCTCCTTCAAGCCGTAGCTGGAGAGAAACTCGTCGGCGTCGGCGTCGCTCATTTCTGCCAGTTCGGCTTCCACTTTGCCGCAGATGGCGGCGGCCCCGGCATTGGGCCGCGACGCGGCTTCGGCCAGCTTATGTTTCGCCACCGCTTTTTCCAGGTCGTCTCCCAGCGTCGTGCTCTCCCCAATGTTCAAAACATATAAGATGGGCTTCTCGCTCAGGAACATGAAGCCGCGGAGGCGCTTCTTGTCTTCGGGCGTCATCTCCATTTCGCGCAGCGGGCGCTCTGCCTCGATGTGCGATTTGGCCCGCTTGAGCAGATCAAATTCCTTCTCAAGTTCGGGCGTACGCATTTTCTTGAGATCTTTCTCCAGCCGCTCCAGGCGTTTCTCAATTTGCCCAAGATCGCTGACCATGAGATCAAATTCGACGTTTTTGATATCGCGCAGGGGATCGACTGGCCCCACGTGAGGGATGGAAGGATCGTCGAAAGCGCGAACCACGTGCGCCAGGGCATCGACCGTGCGAAGGTTGCCCAAATACGCGGTTTCCTTTAGAGCTTCCTGGCCGATGGCGCCGACATCCACGTATTCAACCGATGCATGAGTCAGTTTTTTGGGATTGTAGAGCGCGGCTAAGCGGTCGAGCCGATCGTCGGGAACCTTGGCCACGCCCACATGGGCTTCGCGAGGGTTGGAGTAGGCGTGCTCCGAGGGATTGGCCTTGGTCAGAATGCGAAACAAAGATGTCTTGCCCACCTGCGGCAGGCCGATGATGCCAGTTTTCATGGGAATTCGCTTCTGGCCGCTAGCTTCTAGCCTTCAGTTCTGGATGCTGCAGAAGTCTTAAAGAGAATAAACGATGAAGTCCTTCGTCGGCAAAGCTAGAAGCCAGGAGCTAGAAGCCAGAAGCTGTGACGTAGACGGCAACCAGGCCCAGCAACAGCACTCCACCTTCAACCCGCGTCGACCAAACATGCAGAGCATCGAACTGCATGCGGGCGGGATTGGAGGGAGGCACGGAGTCAATTTCGCCAATCGAGGCGCGCAACGTATCCATGCGAGGAATGATTACGAACTGTGAAACCAGTGTAAGAGCAAGCATGAGAACAATCAGAATATTACGCGCTGCAAGGGCCTCTGACGTGCCTCGGGTCACTCGGCTATAAAGCAGGGAACTCGCAAGGAAGATCAGCCCGGAAAAAATGCCCATCCAATGCAGGAGCCCGAGAGTCCGTCCGACAACGTTTCCGGCAAGATGCCGTGTCGGCAGCACAGAAAACGCCACGGGAGCAACGGCAAAAGCAAAGAAGATGAGACCGCCTATCCAGACAATTAAAGACAACAGCATCAAGTAGCGAAGGAAGGACATGGCGAACATTATAGCGGGAGGGGCGAGCACGGCCTCTACATTGGCACGGGCGTGCCGTCGACCAACTCCTGGATCACCTGTTCCGCCTGCTCCGATTTCTTCAGCGTTGAGGCATAGAGACCGTTGACCACCACTCGGTGAGCAAACACTGGTACCACCAGCGGCTTGAAGTCCTCGGGAGTACAGAAATTGCGGCCGTCCAAAAATGCGGTGGCCTGGGCCGCGCGATAAAGCATTTGAGAGCCACGCGGGGAAACTCCCAGCGAAAAATGCTCGCTCTGCCGAGTCTTCTGAACAATCGCCAGGGCATAACTGA
This sequence comes from uncultured Acidobacteriota bacterium, assembly GCA_963845725.1. Classification (GTDB taxonomy): domain Bacteria; phylum Acidobacteriota; class Terriglobia; order Terriglobales; family Acidobacteriaceae; genus JABCZH01. The sequence goes on along the minus strand of CAWJTC010000003.1, from coordinate 380,518 downwards.
CTAGCGAGTCATCTACCCGTATGTGGGTGACGGCATCCTGCATTTCCAGCAAGTCGGCGCCGGTGAGTACAGGCCTCAGCGCTTCCAATTTCGCCGCTCCGGCATCGGAGCGCAGGATTTCACGCTCGGCTCCACTATCGGGATAGCCCATGCGTACTCGCATCAGGAAACGGTCTAGCTGCGATTCTGGCAAAGGATACGTGCCGTGATGTTCGACAGGATTCTGCGTGGCAATCACTAGAAATGGTTGCGGCAGCGGATAGGAGTGCGCGTCCACGGTGACCTGCCCCTCGTTCATGGCCTCGAGCAGGGCGGATTGCGTCTTGGGGGTGGTGCGATTGATCTCATCGGCCAGCAGAATATTGGTAAAGACCGGCCCCCGCTTGAATTCGAACTCCTGCTCGGCGGCGGAGAAGATGGAGATTCCCAGAACGTCGGAAGGCAGCATGTCGCTGGTGAATTGCACGCGCTGAAAAGTGCAATCGAGAGCGCGGGCCAGAGCCTGGCCGAGGGTGGTTTTGCCGACGCCGGGTACGCCTTCAATCAGCAGATGCCCGCGAGCGAGCAGGCAAACCACGGCCAGGCGGACAACTTCGTCCTTGCCGCGGATCACCTTCCGCAGTGCTTGTTCCAGTAGGGCCGCGCGGTGAGAAACAGCACTGGCAATTTCAGGTGACATTAGAGCGATTTTACTATGCGGGAGCGGGGATGGGCGGTTACGGAGGTTACGGAGAGGCTGTTGGCTTTTAGCCCTTAGCTGTTAGCTGAAGGCCAGAAGCTAAGAGCTTTTCTATTGCGTAAACTCCGCCGGCCTTCCAGTCAAACGCTCGATGCGTTTGGCGATGGGCGGATGGGTGGAAAACAGGCTGCCGAAATTCATCCCCAGCAAGGGCTGAATGATGAACAGATGTGCGGTTGAGGGCGTCGCCTGCATCGGGATGCGGCGGGAATAGGCGTCGAGCTTGGATAGCGCACTGGCCAGGGCATAGGGATTTCCAGTGAAGTGAGCACCGGTTGCATCCGCCTGATATTCGCGGGAGCGCGACACCGCAAGCTGAATGAGAGACGCCGCGATAGGCGCCAGAATCAGCATGAGCAGCGCGGCGATTCCGCCCCCACCTCGCTCTTCGCGATCGCCTCCGCCCCATCCTCCAAAAATCATGGCCCAGCGTCCCATGCTGGCCAGCATGGTGACAGCGCCGGCGACCGTGGCCGCCACAGAACTGATCAGGATGTCACGATTATTCACGTGGCCAAGTTCGTGGGCCAGCACTCCTTCGAGTTCTTCATCGTTCAACAGATTGAGAATACCCTGCGTCATGGCGACCGATGCATGCTTGGGATTTCGCCCCGTGGCGAACGCGTTAGGCGAGTCGGTCGGAATTACGTAGAGCTTTGGCATGGGGATGCCAATTTTTTGCGTCAGGCGTTCCACTACCTCATAGGCGCGCGGAAGTTCCTCGCGGGTTACCGGCTGTGCCCGGTAGATGGCCAGAGCAATCTTGTCGGAGTAGAAGTAAGACACAAAGTTCATGACGGCGGCCAGTCCCAAAGCCAGGAGCATGCCGTTCTGGCCGCCGAAAGCGCGGCCGATGAACATCAACAGCAGGGTTAGGAGCGTCAGCAAAAACGCGGTCTTGAAGGTGTTTCCCATAGATTTTCTCTATGTATTAGATGGTAGCTGAAGCCGGGGGATTCAAGGCAGGAATGGGCGCCAGCGCTGCGGGTGTAACTGCCTCGCCTGCAAGCGGGACGGCGGGCATGGGTTGGCCGACCGTGATGGTGAAGAACCGGATGTTATTTCCAAAAATGTCGCTATGTAAACTGCGAAATTCCGACAAATCCTTTCTTAGCGAATCGTCGAGATTCACGATCCATCCTGCCTGGCCTACCCAGACGATTTCGCCGGGGTGGAGGGTGCCATTGCGTACCAGGTCATTCCATTGCCGAAGGAACATCTGAGGGGTAAAACCCCAAACCTCCGTGGTGGAGATGATCCGGTGACCCGCACAATTGAAAACCAGGAAACCTGGCGCCGAACTCTCGTATACGACCTGCCTTTGCTGGCACAGATAATGTCCGAGCAGAATGGCGCTCTCGTAGTCCACAAAAAGCGGCGAAGAGGGAGGAATTTGTTCTCGAACGAAACGGACCGCTTGCTCCATATGTTCCCGATTTTGGTCGGGCCGTAGAATGAATGGATGCCGCGACGGGATCAGAAAGCAAAGTAGGACGATTCCGGCTGCAATCGCGCAGCTCCGCAGCTGTCGTTTCCGTGTGATCCCGGCCAGGCCCAAGCTGATCCCCGGAATCGCGAACATAGCCAGAAACACTGAATGCCGAGTGCCGCCGTAGGGATACAGATCGAGAAGGCCCGCCACACAATTGAATGCAAAGGGCAGAATGAGAAGAGCTGAGATTTGAAGCGGTGTCGGCCCGGCTTTCGGCAGCGAGATTCTTTTTCTCAGCAGAAATACGATTCCCGCAATGAATATCACTGCGGCAATGTCTCCGAGGAAGAACTGCCCAAGAAAATATTGGAACACGCTGAAACTTCTCGCCACCACGAAAACGAGTGGGTTACCCGCGCCGGAATGGAAGTAAGACTTGCGCAGCCAGGTATCGAAGGCCTCTTCCGCCATGCTGGTGCCTTTGATGCGGGAAATGTGAGTGACATAGAGAACCGCCGCAAGCCCGAGTTCGGTGGCCTGGCCCGTGATCCACGCGAGCGCGACTTTGGTTGTCGTTCCAGCTTCGACGATGCGCCAGAGCGAATAAATGCCCAAGGCTGCGGCGAACAGGAACGCCGAATAATGGGAGAGCATGCTCAAACAAAGAAATGCAGAAGCGAGCAACATGAAGCCAATGGAATTTGCAGCCAGGGCTTTTTCGAGGAAGTATGCTGCACTGACCGCAAACAACAGCAGCAATTCATACTGCCGCACCTCCGAGGACAGTAATACCAGCGGCGGCAGCAGGCTCGCCAACATCAGTCCGGTCAGGGCCACCGATTTCCCAAACAGTTGATTCATCCACTTGAAGAAAACCCAACAGAACGCGGTGCCGGCGAGGATGGCAGGGAGGCGAAGCACCAGGTCCGAAGTCCCGACATGGCGCCAGACGTAAAGCAGAAATACCAATAACGGAGGATGAGCCATGGTGAGGCTGGCTTTATACGCGAGGGCCCATGAAGACTGGTTCGCGATGAAAAAATGTAAAGCCTCATCCGGATTGAGAAAGGTCCCCACGCCTCCCAGAGACGTAATACGAAGCCCAATGCCAGGAGTAAGAAAACAGCGAAATCGGTGTGGGAGTCAATCCAGACTTCGAAGTAACCCTCCGATGCCGGGTGATGGGTCATCGGAGATATGGATCTGCGTCGGCGGCGGACAAAACTTGTTGAAATGTTTGTGGAAGGTCCATCTTGCAAATTAGCCGACGTGTGAGGATGCTCGTCCTCCGCGCTTCAAGGCCCGCTCCAGAGTTTGGTCGAGCGCGGCCCTCGCCTTCTCATATTCTGATGGAGAAATTTTGCCTTGCTTATGCTCGACTTCCAATTGAAACAATTCCTCCTTGAGGGCATCGAGCAGGAGTGCGGAACGGTTCGCAACCGAAGGTTTGGCGACGGGAAGGTCGACACTTCGATGTCGGCAGTGGCGAACTGCGGCGCGGCGGTCTCGGAACGCCCCACCACGAAAATAGCGCCGGCAGCCAGCACCAGCCGCGAAGCCGCCGAGAATATACCAGCGATATTTTTCCAGAGGATCGGGTGCGTCGATCGGCGGGCCCAGGCCGCCGCCGGGACGCGGTCGCGGCCCGGCGGCTGCACCGCTCTACGGGTGTCGGAGCGCCCGCACTGTCATCTGCAGCATCGGCCAGTGCTCCGGTACCGGAAACGCTGAAGTCGAGCGGTTGGCCGACGGTCGTGTTCGATGCGACCTGAACACTGGCGTCCGGCTGACGGGGATCATTCATCGCGACGAACGCGGTGCCTTCTCCGGCGGTGAATTGCATGCTCTTGGGCAGCATGACCACGAAATGCTGGGCGCCATAAATCGCCCGGGGATTGATGCTGATCTGGCCGTTGTACGGCAGGTGGAAGGCAACCTGGAACTGAGTTTCGCCCGGCCGCAAGGGGAAAATAAAGGCGTAGCGGTCTTTCTCTTTCTGCGGAACCGGAGCGGAATTAATGGGCTGACCGCCGGCGGTCTCAGCCATGGACTGGTCGATCTGCGCACCTTCGGGCAAATAAAACTCGAAATTCTGATCGTTCATCTGGGTGCGTGGCGGATTCGAGGCGTTGTTGACCGCAAACAAACGGACGCCCGCCAGTTCGTTCCCCTGCGCCTGAAAGCGCATCACATCGGCCGTTACCTCGATTCCTGCAACCTTTTTTGCAACGTCGAAGACCTGTACTTCGACCGAAGTAGTTCCGGGAGGGGCCATACGGTGGTAAGTCACTCCCTGGTGAATTACGCGGATGAGATGCGGCCCACTGGCGTCGAGCTTAAGAGCTGAAGCTGCCCTTGGCGTCGGATCTGCGTGCGGCCTGCCTCCTGCATTCCGTTCATCAAGCTAAGGAGCACGACATCGTCGCCGGCATGCTGGCTTGTTGGTGGTGCCATTGGTGACCGTGCCGGTGATGAGTTTGGGACGCAGCGAGGGCCGGGAGAAGCGCGAGGATGATAAGGATGCTCGTCTCGCGCTTAATTGCAATTCCGCCAGAGCGGAATCGCGCCGGGGACGGCCAATCTTCAAACTGCAAACACCGCTTTGCTCAGGATGACAATCGCTTGAGGTTTCAAACTCTTGCTCCTCCTCGATTCCTTGCGACTTCTTCCAAGTTGGCAATCTCGGCCAGCACTGCGGCCGCTTCTTCCTCGAGCGAAGTTTTCATCGATTGATAGTCGGCGTCGGGAAACTTGCCGGCCTTGAATTCGAAATTCAGATCACGCAGGTTTTCGTACACCGTCTCCCTGCGCTCACGAAGGAACGACAAGCGGGTTTTGCGCGGGCCTAAATACAACTTTCCGGGAAGATAGAAACACATACACCAGGGTCGCGGTCGTGATGAACATGCAAGCCATGATCGCGACGGTCATGTTTCAGTCTCCTTGCGGGCCTGTGCGCGGAAGCGGTCAAGTTCCATGCCGTGCACCGGCGCAGGAGCGTCGGCGGGCAGGATCAGCGGACGCGATCTCCATCCGCGAATGACGAAGGTGACCAGCCCCAAGCCCGAGGACCAGCGCCAGGTAGGGCGCGACCCAGGCGACGCGGTCGAACCCGGTTTTGGTGGGCGCGGCCAGAACGGGAGGGCCATATTTTTGCACGAAGGATTGCAGCGTGAGATCGTCGTTGTCGCCGCGATCGACGGCGGCCACCAGCTCCGCCCGCATGCGGTCGGAATACGTACAGCCCACGTGATTGCATTCCAGCAGAATCTGGTTGCAACCGCAGACACACATCATGCGATGGCCAAGGTCGTTGAAGCGCGCGGCTTGGTCGCCCGCTCCCATCAACATGGGAATGGCGAGTGCCTAGCAGGACGACTCGCAGAGCGCGTTTGCTGTGTGCGGCCGGCATCAATCTCCCGCTCCCACGGGCGCCGGTTGAACCCGGGCCGGAGCCATGACTCGCACTGGCGCCGTATTCGGGATCATCGCAACGACGGTGCCGACAATCATGATCCATACTCCAACCCAGATCCACATCACCAGCGGATTCAAGTGCGCTCGAATGATGGGCCGTCCGGTGTCCGGGTTCTGACCTTCATAAACAACGTAGAGATCGTTGCTCGCAGCTCGAGCGAATGGAGGGCATCGTGGAAGTCTGCTGGCTGGCCTTGTAGAAGCGGCGTTCGGGATTGAGCGTGGCGATCTGCTTCCCGCCCTTGAAAACATTCATTACCGCCCACTCGCTGCCGTAGTTGGGATTGTCGTCCTGAGTGTAGGACTGGCAGACCAGCGTGTACGGCGCCGATGGTCAGCTTGTCGCCGAAGCCCATTTCCTGCTCTTTGTCCTGGTTGAAAGCGGAGCCCGCAAACCCGATCACGACCACGATCACGCCGAAGTGGACGATGTAGCCGCCGTAGCGGCGGGTGTTGCGGCGGGTCAACTGCACCATGGAAGCAAAAAGATTTTGGCCGGTGTGGCGGGAGATGACGCGGCCGCCGCGCACGAACTCGGAGATCACGGTCAGCGCCACCATTACTGCCAGCGTGATGGTCATCAGCGAATAGAAATAGGAAACGTCCTTCCAAGGACGCATGCCGAAAGCGATCAATGCTGCCGGCGACCGCGACGCACCCAGCGCCGGCAATCTGAAGTTGCGTTTCAGGCTTTCGGTGGAAGTCCTGCGCCAGGCCAGCAGCGGGCCCAGCGCGGTCAGCAGCAGGAGCAGCAAGGCCACGGGAATATTTACGCGATTGAAAAACGGCGGCCCGACCGTGACCTTGGTGCCCTGAACCCACTCTGAAAGCATCGGAAACAAAGTTCCCCACAGAACCGTGAAGCAGGCGACCAGCAAGAGAAGATTGTTGAACAGGAAGCTCGATTCGCGGGAGACCAGCGATTCCAGTTTGTGCTCGCTGCGCAGGTGCGAACGGTTCTTCAAATAGAAGAAGAGGCAGGTCACGAATATGACGGCCAGAAAAGCCACGAACCAGTCCCCGATCGACGATTGCGCAAAGGCATGCACGGAGCTGACGATGCCGCTGCGGGTGAGAAACGTGCCGAAGATCGAGAGCATGAAAGTGGAGAAGATCAGCCACATGTTCCAGGTCTTCAACATGCCGCGTTTTTCCTGCATCATTACGGAGTGCAAGAAAGGCGGTGCCGGTCAGCCAGGGCAAGAAGGACGCATTCTCGACCGGATCCCATCCCCAGTATCCGCCCCAGCCGAGCACGGAATACGCCCAATGCATTCCGAGAAAAATGCCGCAGGTCAGCAAACCCCAGGTCACCATGGTCCAGCGGCGGGTGATGTGGATCCACTTCTCGCCGGGATAGCGCATGATCAGCGCGGACAACGCGAACGCAAACGGGACGGTGAATCCGACGTAGCCGAGATACAGCATGGGCGGATGAATCACCATCTCGGGGTATTGCAGGAGCGGGTTGAGTCCGGCGCCGTCGGCAGGCAACGAACCCTGCATGAGGGCGAAAGGATGGGCGGCGAAATTCAGCAGCAATAAGAAGAACACCTGCACCGCCGCAATGATGACCGAGGCGTAGGCGAATAAGCGCGGGATCGGTCTTATAGCGCAGCCGAGGACCAATCCGTAAGCGGAGAGCAGCAGCGACCAAAAAAGCAAAGACCCTTCCTGCCCGGACCACAGCACGGCAAACTTGTAAGGCGCAGGCAGATCGCGATTGCTGTGATGAAAAATGTAGGCGATGGAGAAGTTATCCTGGAACGCGGCGGTGACGAGTATCGCCGCGGCCAGGAAGACAATAGCGAAAGTGGCAATTCCTGCGCGGCGAGCGGTCTCTGCTGAGGCGGGCAGAACTCGGGCCCTTCACGCACCAGCGCCAACATCCCCGCAAGAAAAGAGTAGGCGCTTAGAGCCAGTGCCAGCAGGAGTGCAAAGCTGCCGATCTGTGACATAGAGTCGCCTTCGACATTTTTTCAGAAACAGCCCGCCAAGGCAAATGAATCCCGCCAGAAGACGCGAGGCTTTCCCTCTGTGACGAAGGGCTAAGGCCCGATGGATCTCCCGAATTACGCGCTCGCTTGTGATTCTCGACGGGTCATCACTTCGCGTTCGGCACGCAGCCAGTCCTCGTTTTCCTGGCCGGGAGTGTATCCCCGCTCCTGGTAAAGTTCGTAGGCGCGCAGACGGATTTGGGCTTCAAGGTCGGCATTGTCGAATTTCCCGAGGGGGAAGCCTTGCGGACCGGCGAAACCGAGGTCACTTCGGGCATGGTCAGAACTTGTTTGTTGGGTGGTGTGGTGGTGCGGGGCGTTTTTGCTCTGGGCATGTGCGGACTCCTTATAGAGGTACAGTTAATGAAGTATGATTACCCGAAAACACGGCGGCCACAACTGAAGTCGGCTCACAAAAATGTATAACGAGTATGGATTCATGATAAACCACTTGGCTGTGGATGTGTGGGAAAACGAAGAAATTAATCGCAATGAAATAATTGACTTTTCGTCTCGGTCAGTGGAAATCATGCGACGAAGTTTGGGCGCGAGTGATGTCGAGTGATGATACGTGCTGAGCTTTGACCGAAATGACATTGTCCTGATTTTGCAGAATTCCTTCGATCATCAGAAATTGTTCGGAACTCAGCAGCAGCCGGTTTTGCTGAAATAAGATCGGGATTGACGATGGCGTTGGCCACTCCGGTTTCATCCTCCAGACTCAAGAATACAAATCCTTTTGCAGTGCCGGGACGCTGGCGGGCGATGACGCAGCCGGCGATGCGTAGGCGGCGTCCGTGGGGAATTTGTTTGAGGTCACTGGCTTTGTGAATCCCGCATCGCGGTCATGCGCGCGCGGTGATAGGCCATGGGGTGCGGCCCACGGTCATGCCGGTGCCGCGGAAGTCGGCCACCAGACGCTCTTCGGCGTTCATGGGACGCAGCGGGGATTTCGCGTCAGGCTCAGAAAGACTGTCAAGCAGTGGGCCGGAATGGCGGACGGCACGTTCGACTTGCCAGAGGGCGTCTCGGCGATGGAGTTTCCAGTTTCTAGTGTCTGGTTTCCAGTGATTGGAAGTGCTCGGAAAGCCTTGTCATTCTGATCGCGAATTGAGGAATCTGTTTTCGATCTTCGCTGGAAGCTGGACACCGGAAACTAGATACTGAATTAAGTGCACCGATTTCCGCCAGAGTATTCAGTTCATCTTTGCGCAGTTCCGGCACGCGATAAATAAGATCACGAATGGAAGTAAAAGGAGCGACGCCGCGCTGGCGTACCAGGGCGTGTCCGGCTTCTTCCCGCAAACCGCGGGCATAGCGCAGGCCGAGGCGGAGAGCGACGGACGAGTTTCCAGTTTCCAGTTTCTGGTTTCTAGTTGTTTGGCCAACGACGAACGACCGACGGCCAACGACCGGACGGACTGAATGCTGAGTACTGAATACTGACTGCTCCAGCGTGCATTGCCAGTCCGACTTCATCACATCGATCGGCAGGACTTTCAATCCATGGCGCTGAGCGTCTTTCACGAGTGTCGCCGGACGATAGAACCCCATGGGCTGATTGTTGAGCAGGGCTGCAGTGAATGCCGCCAGGTAATGGCACTTTAAATAAGCGCTGGCGTAGGCGATCAGCGCGAAGCTGGCGGCGTGGGACTCGGGAAATCCGTAAAGCGCAAAGGAAGAAATGGAAAGAACAATCTGCTCCTGCGCTTCCTGGGAAATGCCGTTCACGGTCATGCCGGATCGCAGCCGGGCTTCGATTTCTTTCATGCGCGCCTGGGAGCGCTTGAATCCCATGGCGCGGCGCAGTTCTTCAGCTTCGCCTCCGCTGAAATTGGCGGCCACCATGGCGATGCGCAATAATTGCTCCTGAAAAAGCGGAACGCCGAGAGTGCGTTTCAGCACAGGTTCAAGCGAGGGGTGCGGATAAACCACATCTTCGCGTCCCTGGCGGCGCTGTAAATAAGGATTCACCATCTGGCCGACGATGGGGCCGGGGCGGATGATGGCGACCTGCACCACAATGTCGTAAAAACGTTTCGGCTGCAGGCGCGGCAGGCACGACATCTGCGCGCGGCTCTCGATCTGAAACATGCCGATGGTATCGGCTTTCTGCAACGTGGAGTAAACCGCGGGATCGTCAGCGGGCAGGTGCGCGAGGCTGACTTCTTCGTGATAATGCCTGCGAATGAGTTGAAGAGAATCTTCCAGCGCGGCCATCATTCCCAGGCCGAGCAGATCAACTTTGATGATGCCGAGATCGGCGCAGTCTTCTTTATCCCACTGCACCACCACGCGGCCGGGCATGGAGGCGGGCTCGAGCGGAACCACAGAATCAAGCTGACCCTGGCAAATCACCATGCCGCCGGAATGCTGGCCGAGATGACGCGGCAAATCCTGCGCCGCGACACATAACTCGAAATATTTGCGCAGCCGGGGATGATTCAGGTCGAGGCCGGCGTCGCGAAAACGATGATCCAATGTGTCGTGCTGATCGCGATACTCCCAGGTGGAAACCGCGGCGGAAACTTTGTCGAGAGTCTCGGGATCAAAACCCAGCGCCTTGCCCATTTCGCGGCCTGCCATGCGGCTGCGATAAGTAATGACGTTGGCGGTCATGGCCGCGCCGCGCTCTCCGTAACGTTTGTACAAATATTGAATGACGCGCTCGCGCTGATCGCCGCTGGGAAGGTCGAGATCGATGTCGGGCCATTCGCCGCGTTCTTCGGAAAGAAAACGCTCGAAGAGCAGTTCCATGCCCACGGCGTCAACAGCTGTAATCCCCAGCGAATAACAGACGGCGCTATTGGCGGCCGAGCCTCGCCCCTGCACCAGAATGTTTTCGCTGCGGCAGAAGCGGACCAGGTCCCACACGATGAGGAAATAGCCGGCCAGGGCGAGCTTTTCGATGAGTTTCAGTTCGCGCTCAATCTGGCGGCGGGCGCGGTTTTGCAGGTCTGTAGAAGCGCGGCCGTAACGCTCGTGAAAACCTTCCCAGGTGCGCTTTTCCAGGAACGAATTCATGCTCTCGCCTTCCGGCACGGGATATTTGGGAAACTCATATCCCAGATCTTTGAGAGTGAATTCAAGACGGGAAGAAAGCCCCACAGTGTTGGCAGTGGCCTCGGGCAGATCGGTGAAAAGTGACTGCATTTCCTGCGGCGATTTCAGATGGCGTTCGGAGTTGCGGGCCAACAGACGCCCCGCAGTAGCCAGAGTGCGATGGTGGCGGAGAGCGGTGAAAACGTCGCACAATTCGCGCTCGCGAGTGGTGGCATAGCAGACGCCATTTGTCGCTAATAAAGGAAGCCGGAGCGAGCGGGCAATTTCCATGCAGCGCGATTGCGGGCTTCCTGCTCACGATGAAAATGGCGCTGGAGTTCGACGTAAACATTGCCGTGGCCGAAGATTTCGGCCAGACTCTCAACGCATCTTCGTGCTTTTTCTATTCCACCGTCTTTTAGAGTTAGGGCCAGCGGGCCGTCATGATCGCCGGTGAGGCAAATCAGGCCTTCGGCATGTTCTTGCAATTCTTCTTCATGGACCGCGCCTTCGCCTTTGGCCGCCCGCAGCTTCATTTTTGTGATCATGCGGCAAAGGTTCTGATAGCCCAGCCGGGAAGAGACGAGAATGGGAAGACGGAATTGATAGGAAGCATGTAGGAATCCTTCGCTGCGCTCAGGATGACGGCTGCGGGTGCTCAGACCGCCCCACAAAACGCCGTCACCTCCGCTCCAATATGCGCTTTCAGCCCAATTTTCTTGGCCGCCATGTGGAAACGCGGGGAGCCATAGACGCCATCACGATCGACGAGCGCCATGGCCGGCATATTTTGGTTGGCGCAGGTGGCGATCAAAGTTTCAGGCAGGGAAGCGCCTTCGAGAAAACTGAAAGCGGAGCGGGCGTGGAGTTCGATGTACATTGGCAAAATCGGCCACGGATCAACACGGATTTACACGGATCAAAATCAAATTCATTCTTGATTCTTTTGCTCAAAAAGATTTATCCGTGTTCATCCGTGCAAATCCGTGCAAATCCGTGGCTAGTCGTAAGTTCCCTCCAGCAGCCATTGCCCACTCAATAGATCGCGGATCAGGCGATATAACCCGATGCTGGTTTCTTCCTGCACTGCGATGTCCCATTCGTCACGCGCCCAGCCTTCCTGCTCCCACCAGTCGCCGGAAGAACGCCAGGGACCGGCCGCCCAGAGAATGTCGCCACGAATTTCTTTCCTCTTAAGACAGGAAATAAAAGTTGGCCTGCCCTGGCACAGGGTGACGGTGACTGCGGCCGGAGGACGAAAAATGCGCAATGCAGTGACCAGATCGTTGGAGCTTTCACCACGGAGACACGGAGACACGGAGGAAAACGAATTGTTGGCAGCAAAGCGCTGCATGCGGAATCCCTGGGGACGATGCGTGTCCATGATCTCTAACGACCCGACTTTATCTTCTCCTACGATGGCCGCGATGCGTGCCAGCGTAAGTTCGAGTTTCTCGGGTTCGGGCGAGGGCGGAAGAAAGAGTCCGCTTTGCCCAGGGCGCGGCCGCGCCGGTTCGGCTGCCAGATGAATTTTGACGATGGGAGCGCCGGGCGGATGCGCTTTCAAATCAAGCTGCAACAGTTTCAGGAAAGTTTTGGAATCGAGCAAGGGAAGTGGCAGGCGAAGGGTACGCTGAAAGCGCTGCCGAGCTTGCGCTCGGCCTGGACGGGCGAGGGCGCCCGTTCCTACACAGTTCGTTAAGGCTTCATCTTCGTGCCATCCATTTTGCAGTTCCAGTTCAAGCCGCAATTCCTGAGTGGCCAGGGCGCGCGCGGCCAGACGGGAGCATAGATGCTCCAATAGCTGACTCAGTAAAAATGCCAGCGGCTCCAGCAAAGTTAACGGATATTCCAACTCGATGACTTCCTCGAAAAGTAGCGGCGGGTCGACCGGAACCAGCGTGCGCGAAATGTCGCCGCGCGCCAGCTTTTGCAAATACACCCCGCGTTGCCCCAGGCGCTCGCTTAAAGGTACGTCCGGCAACGCGGCCAAATCGCGCAGAGTGCGAATCCCCCAGCGGTGGAAGGTTTCCAAAAATGGCTCGGGTTCCTGTTTCCCGGCGAGCAAAAGTTCTACCGGAAGACTTCCCAGCCGCTCGGATTCCTTTCCTTCAGGGATCACGGTTACGCCGCGAAATCCGCGGGCCGCAAGCATGGCGGTATTGGGATTGGCAGCCACAGCGACATTCGCAGTGAGTCCGAGATCCAAAGCGCGGCGGGCGAGGTCACGGGCGATTTTCGGAAGGGTGCCGAAAAGCAACTCCATGCCGAGAAGGTCGAGAACGATGGCGTCGGGCGCGGCATCTTCCACGCGCGGCGAAAATGACTGCGCACAATCGAGCAGAGCGGAGTGCGCGGTAGCTTCCTGAAGCATAGACCGAGTGCGGAACGCCAGACCGGTGCAGGCTTTCGATTTGCAGCTTGGTCATTCCGGGAGTAATGCCGGCGCGGCGGGCATTTTCGTTCACTGCAAAAACTTTTTGCAGCGGAGATTTTCCCTCGAGCACGGCCAGCGTCTGCGATCGCAGGACGGGCTCGGTGCGCAGAATCGCTTCCACGGGAAAATCCGGCACGAAGATGCAGGCAAAAGGCATAGAAGAATTGATTCATTGAGAGAATTGAATCATTGAGTCATGAGGTTCTCATCCCGTGCGTACGGTTTTGGTGATGAAGGCAGCGGTGATGGATTGTGCCGGTTTACGTGGCGTTCGCGAGCGCAGAATTTCGGCTTCAATTTTTAAATCATTCAGAAGTGCGGCATGGGAAGGGATTTGCGCTGAATGGCCGGGAGTTCAACGAACAGACGTAGCTTAAGCAGCAACGCAGCACAGGTCTGCGCGCAGGGCGCTTGCGTGATTATGAACAATACGGTGGGAGTGTGCTCTATAGCACGTTGAAAGCGAAACCATGAAGTCAGCGGAATGCGGCGGGCGGTTTTCAATGGCACATCGCCCAGATCAATGATGACCAGGCCGAAGCCGCCGCTTTGCAGGAGCAGATCGGTGACCCGCAAGGCCTGCTCGGTGTTGCCCTCGGAGCGCTCCATCGTTCGCCCCTTCGGGGCTAAGTCTTCCTGGCCCGTACGCCCACGGCTTGCGCCGTGGGCTTTATTCTTGCGCCGCTCTGCGGCTGCCTGCTCAGCTCCGCAGCGTACCCACAGCAAGCTTTCGAAATTCACGGCCGCCATTGCGGCGGACGCTGGATCGAAGGCATCGCTCACATCCACCAGGGCGCACGCTTCCTGGCGCTGGGTTGCAGCCGCCAGCACTGCCAGCAGGAGGCTGGTGCGCCCGGAAGAAACCGGTCCGCAAATTTCAGTCAGGCAGCCGCGCGGCAATCCGCCGGTCAGGGCATCTATCTCGCGCACTCCACTTGCGACCATCTCTGGCGCGGGCCGCACTGTTAGTTGCGAGGCCGGCGTGACCTCAGCCAGCTTGGGCAATGCCGACAGATGCTCGAAAACTCGAGCTGGCAAGCTTGCGGCAACCGAGGCCACGGGACGGCGAACCGCCTGCGGGAAAAAGCGGAAAAGATGACATGGAATGTACCTCAGATTTCAGGGAACAGCAGGGCGGGACGAGCCCTGGGCGAGTTGTATTCGCTTTTTATTCGCCAAAAACAGATTGTCCCATTGGGCCAGTATTTTGTCAATCGCGATCTTCATTACGAGAGTGGGATTCCGTTTGAGCGGCGGGCCCAACCAGCTCAAAGCGTGTGAGCGCGGGCTTGCGACTGCTTTGTTATAATCACGTTCTGCCCGGATGGCGCTATCGTCTAGGGGTTAGGACGGAAGATTCTCAATCTTCAAACCCGGGTTCGATTCCCGGTAGCGCTACCAATACTTTCCAATGACAGCAAGAACGGAGGTCCCTCGCGATGCTCGGGATTTCGCCAGCGGGCTCCCGCTGCGCTCACGCCCGCTAAACGGCTCAAGTTCGATTCCCGGTAGCGCTACCAATCACTTCCCGAATCACCTGTCCTTCCTCCCGCATCCATTATGCAAGGCTGAGCAACGGGGAGAGACATCATGAAAGTCGGATTCATTGGTCTGGGGAACATGGGGTCAGCAATGGTGATGAACCTGCTTAAGGCCGGACACGACCTTACGGTATACAATCGCACCGCCGAAAGAGCCAAGCCGCTGCTCAAGCAAGGCGCCCGCGCTGCCGCCAACCTGGCCGAAGCCTCCGGTGCAGACGTCGTGTTCACCATGCTCGCAGACGATCATGCGGTTGAAAGCGTGACATTTGGTGAGTCAGGAATCGTGGCGAACCTCCGGCCAGGATCGGTCCATATCTCTTCCAGCACAATCAGCGTCGCGCTCTCGCAGAAACTCACGGCCGCGCACCAAGAGCACAATCAGCGGTTTATTTCCGCTCCGGTTTTCGGACGCCCGGAAGCCGCCGAAGCTGGTAAGTTGTTTGTTGTCGTTGCCGGCCCTAACGATGCCGTCGAGCGCTGCGCGCCGCTGTTCGAAGCCATCGGCCAGCGAACTTTCCGTTTTGGAGAGCAGCCTTGGGTCGCCAATCTGGTCAAGCTCAGCGGGAATTTCCTGATCGCATCGGTAATTGAGTCTCTCAGCGAAGCCATGGCGCTCGTCGGCAAAGCCGGGATCGATCAGCATGAGTATCTGGATTTTCTCACGTCGACTCTTTTCGCCGCGCCGATCTATAAAACCTATGGTGGACTTATTGCCGACAAGAAATTTCAGCCTGCCGGCTTCGCCGCTCCGCTCGGTCTTAAAGATGTTCGCCTCACGCTTGAGGCGGGTGAGCATTTCCGTGTTCCGCTTCCGCTTGCCAGCCTGATTCGCGACCGCTTTTTGGCCTTGCTCGCCCGAGGCGGCGAGTCGCTCGACTGGTCGGCGATTTCGCAAATTGCGGCGGAAGATTCGGGCCAGAGCAGCAAGACCCGGGCGGCCTAAAGCTACGCGGGCCAGATTTGAGCCAGAATACCTAGGGTGAAGCAAATCGATTCGACCGCAGCAACTGTCCCCGAACAAGGTCCGTTCCAGCGTTTTTCTCACGCCTGGCGGGCGCTTCGGCACCGTAATTTCAAGCTGTTTTTTGTTGGTCAAAGTATTTCGCTGATCGGCACCTGGATGACCCGGGTGGCAACCAGTTGGCTGGTCTATCGCCTGACTGGATCCGCATTGCTTCTAGGATTGGTGGGATTTGCCGGACAGATCCCGACTTTCTTGCTGGCGCCTTTTGCCGGAGTTCTGGTGGACAGGCTGGACCGGCGGAAGATGTTGGTCTGGACGCAGGCATTGGCAGCGCTGCAATCGCTCGCCCTGGCAGGGTTGACGCTGGCAAGAGTCATCAACATTCATGAAATTATCTGGCTCAGCGTGTGCCAGGGTCTGATCAATGCTTTTGACATGCCGGGGCGGCAGGCCTTTCTGGTGCAGATGGTCGAGGACAAACAAGACCTGGGCAATGCGATCGCGCTCAATTCCTCGATGGTGAATGTGGCCCGGCTGGTAGGACCTGCCTTGGCGGGGCTGGTGATAGGCGCCGTCGGGGAGGGATATTGTTTCGCCATTGATGGTGTCAGCTACTTTGCGGTTATCGCGTCGCTATTGATGATGCAGGTCAAAGTTGCGCCGGCAAAACGCGCGCTTACCTCGATGCTCGAACAACTGAAAGAAGGCTGGGCTTATGTTTCCGGGTTTCGACGCCATACGAACCATTCTGTTGCTCTTCGCCTTGATCAGCCTGATGGGAATGCCGTTCATGGTGCTTATGCCCATCTTCGCCGGCAAAGTGCTGCACGGCGGGCCGCATACGTTCGGTTTCCTGCTAGGCGCCTCTGGAGTCGGGGCGTTGATCTCTGCCGTTTCGCTTGCGCTACGCAAGACCGTACGCGGACTGACCACCATGATCCAGACTTTCCGCGGTACTCTTTGGCCTGGGCTTGATCGGTTTTGGCTTGTCGCGAATCCTCGCGCTATCCATGTTCCTGATGCTGATCGTTGGCTTCGGGATGATGCAGGGGCTGGCGGCGAGCAATACCGTCATACAGACGCTGGTGCCGGAAGACAAGCGCGGCCGGGTGATGAGTTACTACACCATGGCTTTTGTGGGGATGGCCCCGTTCGGAAGTTTGCTGGCAGGTGGCCTTGCGCACAGGCTGGGAGCGCCGCATGCCATCATGATTACGGGATCGTTTTGTCTGGCAGGAGCACTCTGGTTTTCCACACAACTAAGGTCGATCCGCAAGATTATGCGGCCCATCTACGTGGAGATGGGCATCATACGGAGCGAACTGGAACCAGCACTAGAGGATCAGGTAGGACACTGGGGGCGCTCGGGCGCGCACCAACACATCGATCTCTGCTCTTCCTGCGAGTCCGTGTTAGTTTCTTAACTAAGGAGAACGTGCCGGATGAGAGCTTTTGGAATGCTTATTTTAGGGATGGTTCTAGGGGCTGCTGCCATTGTGTTTGCGGTTTACTTCTACTTCTCTACCGGTCAGGCTCCCGTAGCAACCTCGGCCTCTCCAATGCCATTTGAAAGAAAGCTGGCTCACCGGGCTCTGGACGCGGCGATTGGACGTGAGATGCCGAAGACGGTTCCTATTCAACCGGATGAGGCCAATCTCGCCGCTGGCGCGTTGCTCTATCGCGAACATTGCGCGGTGTGTCACGGCTTGCCGGGACAACAGCGGACCGCGATCGCTGCCGGCATGTATCCGCATCCTCCAAAGTTGATGGAGGGAAAGGGCGTTACGGATGACGAGCCGGGTGAGAGCTATTGGAAGGTCGCCCATGGTATTCGGCTGAGCGGCATGCCGGGTTTTGAATCCCGATTGTCGCAGACGCAGATGTGGCAGGTAAGCCTGCTGGTGGCGAATGCCGATAAGCTGCCGAAATCAGTTCAGGATACTCTGGCGGCGCCACTGTCTCCCGACGTGGCGGCGAAGGCCGTACGAGCGAAGTAAGTCAATTCTCATCGTCCGAATACGTACGCCGCTCCGGGTGAACTGCTCTTGGGAGCGCCCGCGACTGCAACGTTGCCACTGATGGCGACGGAAGAACCCATGAGGTCGGCGGACGCGCCGTCGGAGGCGGTCGCCTCGGCGTAAGGATGCCGGGTGGTTGTCCATCCCGACTTTGGCTGCGCGTAGGCGTAGACTGCGCCTTGCTCGAGGTTGGACCCGACGTTAGCGGCCGGCGCTCCCACGACGATGCCTGCGGCATTCTCGCTGATCGCGACGGCTTGAGCGAAGCTGTCATATTGCACGTCGCCGGGCGCGCCCAGGCCGGCAGTAAAGTTCGACGTCGTTGCCCAACCGGTTGGGGGTTCCACAAAAATATAAGCCGCGCCGTAGTAGCTGAAGGCCCCGGGCGCGCCCGCCACCACGGTGCCGTTGTTGATGGCGACGGTAAATCCGAAGTCGTCACTGGCTTGACCGTTTGAGGTGGTCAGCTCGGCGGTCTCCGTCATGTCAGTCCAACCGCCGGCAGGCTTCTCAAAGACGTACGTCGCGTCCCTGAAAATTGTTGTGACCGTATGATCCGACTACCACCGTGTCGCCGCTGATGGCGACGGAACAGCCCAAGTAGTCCAGAATGCCGTTGCTGTCGGAGGCGCTAAGCTCGGCGGCCTGGATGCATCGCCCTTACTACAGGTGAAAACGTAAGCCCGGCCCGAAAAGTTGTTGACGAAGAATGCGCCCACGGCGATGGTATTGCCGTTGATGGCGACGCTGTTGCCGAAGGCGTCTCCGGACAGCCCATCCGAGGCGGTGAGTTTGAGGGATTCGGTCAT
Source organism: uncultured Acidobacteriota bacterium (assembly GCA_963845725.1). Classification (GTDB taxonomy): domain Bacteria; phylum Acidobacteriota; class Terriglobia; order Terriglobales; family Acidobacteriaceae; genus JABCZH01. The sequence goes on along the minus strand of CAWJTC010000003.1, from coordinate 362,059 downwards.
GTTTGTCCAGCCACCCGCCGGCTTAACGAAAACGTAGGCTGCGCCCGGAGAGGATTGTTTGCGAAAGTTTGAAGTATCCGCTGCGCCTACCACGATCATGTCGCCGCTGATGGCAACCGAGGTGCCGAATCCGATGCCATTGTCGGATGAGGTCAGCGTGGCGGTCTGGGTCATATTCGACCAGCCGCCTTCCGGCTTCGCAAATACGTCCACAGTGCCAAAGTCTTCGATGTTGGGATCGAAATCGCCGACCACGACGGTATTGCCGCTCATCGCGATGGAGATGCCGAACCAGTCGTTCTTGCTCCGGTTGGTCGGCGTCAGTTCCGCGAGCTGCGTCCAATGGGCCGAAGCCGCAAGAGCTGCATCACACAAAGCCAAAGTCGCGCACAAAATCAGGATTGCAGTTGCGAACGGTCTTCGCATTGGGAACCCCTTGCAAATCGAGGATGGACGGGCTGTTTCGGCTGAAATCTGCTGGAACAGACCGCAACCGAGGGCCAATTGTCCTCTTGCCAGGAGAAAGCGTCAAGAGCAGTCCTTCTCTATTGCCAGGCTCCCCGCTCGTTACGGGCTGTTGCCTCGGTTCCATGCTACAGTTTGGCTTCCGCCTGAATCTGTTTGTTAGCAGCGACTATGGTCTGGTACTTCACCTTCTTCTTTGTTTCGGGGCTGTGCGGCATTGTGTACGAGCTGGTCTGGCTGCGGCTGGCGATGGCTCAGTTTGGCGTGACCACGGCCTTGACCTCGATCGTGCTCTCGATGTTCATGGGTGGGCTGGGGCTGGGTTCCTGGGCGGCTGGCGCCTTCGTACGAGCCTACGGCGACCGCCTGCGCATTCACCCGTTGAAATTGTACGGCTTGACCGAGTTGCTGATCGGCTGTTCCGCGCTCGGGGTCCCTTTGCAACTTTCCTACGGTCATCGTCTGCTGGAGAATATGGCGGCGCAGACGACCGTCTCGTCGGCCGCCTTTTATCTAGTTTCCGGCGCATGGCTGGCGTTGACGCTGGTGCCCTGGTGCACGTGTATGGGGGCGACCATCCCGGTAATGATGTTTGCCATTCGTGCCGAGTCGGGAGAGGACTCGCGTCGCTCGTTCAGTTTTCTTTATCTGGCCAATGTTGGGGGAGCGATTGCCGGAGCAGTTGTTGCACCTCTGCTGGTCGAACTGAGCGGTTTTCACGCGACGTTGGAGTTGTCGCCTGTCTGAACGCGGCCATTGCGGTGGGCGCGTTTGCGCTCGCGCTCGCATCGGGAAGTAGCGTTCGCCGCCGGTGTTGTTGCCGACGCGAGTATGCGCCATCGGTTGGCTTCGGGAGGAGCAGAACGCCGCTGCTCCTGCTTTTCTTGACCGGTCTTACCACCATGGGGATGGAAGTAATTTGGATCCGCTTATTCACCCCCTACGTTGGCCCGGTGGTGTACGCGTTCGCCACCATTCTGGCAGCGTATCTGTTTGCGACTTTCGTGGGTTCGCGAATCTACCGCAGGTGGAGCAGTCGCGGCGGACGCGAGAGCGGACTGGCATGGATTGCACTGGTGCCGTTGGGAATGCTTCCGCTGGTGGCCTCCGACGTCAGGCTCTCGGTGGGCTCGACGGGGCGGGTGCTGCTCGGGGTCATGGCATTTTCCGGAGTCATGGGCTTTGTAACTCCGATGTTGGTGGATCGCTGGTCGGAAGGTGATCCTGATCGCGCCGGCAAAGCCTATGGGATCAACGTGCTCGGTTGCATCGTGGGACCGCTGTTGAGCGGCTTTCTGCTGCTGCCGTTTATGGGCGAGCGCTGGTCCACGCTGGTGTTGACTCTTGCCGTGGCTGGGGATGACGATTCACGCTGCCTTCCGCGCCAAGTCAGGATTGCTCACGCGGGCTTCGGCTTCGGTGGCGGCGGTCGCGGTGATGACCATTTTTTTCTTTACTGAAGATTTCGGGACGCAGTTTGCCAAGCGCGAGGTCTTGCGCGACAGCACAGCTACGGTGATCGCGACCGGCGAGGGGATGAGCAAACGGCTGGTGATCAACGGCGTCAACATCACCGCCATGGTCCCCATTACCAAGATGATGGCGCATCTCAGCCTGGCCTCTCTGGCCCAGCCGCCGCGCAATGCGCTGGTGATCTGCTTCGGGATGGGAACCACGTTTCGTTCCGCGATGTCGTGGGGAATTCCGGTGACGGCGGTAGATCTGGTGCCCAGCGTGCCCAAGCTATTCGGGTACTACCATCGGGATGCGGCGGAGATTATGGCGTCGCCACGGGCGCATGTGGTGATCGACGATGGGCGGCGTTTTCTGGAGCGTTCACCGGAGGAGTATGACGCCATCATCATTGATCCGCCGCCGCCGGTGCAAGCGGCGGGTTCCAGTTTGTTGTATTCGGAAGACTTCTACGCGGTGGCGAAGAAACGATTGCGGCCAGGCGGCATTCTGCAGCAGTTTCTGCCCGATGGCATCAGCGACGCAAACGATAACAGTTGAAGGCTTCGATGGCCCGGCTTTGCAGAATTCTTTTGCCTATGTACGAATGTTCCGGTGGAACGGGCGACAGGGTTGGCACTTCCTGGCCAGCGCCCAGCCGATTCCGGTTCGCAGCGCGGAGGAACTGGCGAATCGCACGCCCGCGGCGGCTGTCGTGGACATGCTGGAATGGGGGCCGGCCAAGACTGCCGGACAAGCAATTCGACATTTTGCTCTCGCGGGAGATGAAGCCCGAACAGTTTACCGCGTTGTCACCTCAGACTCCCGCTTTGCAGGACGACCGCCCGATCAATGAGTATTATGTGCTCCGCCGCCGGTCGCGCCAGTATCACGACTTTCTGAAACGTTATTTTTGACAGCGCCTCGGCATCTGGCTAAGCTGTGCAGGGAATGACTGTCTCAGTCTTCATTTATGCGATGTTGGGGGTGGCAACGTTCCCCTTCATCTATTATCTGATCTCGCTGTACAGCGCCTGGGGCTTCTTCCATCGCCGGCCTGCCATTCGCACGCCGACTCCGGAGTTTACTCCGCCGGTCAGCAACCTGAAACCCATCCGCGGCGTCGATCCCGACGCCTACGAGAATTTTGCCAGTTTCTGCCGCCAGGATTATCCCGACTACGAATTGCTGTTCTGCGTTGGCGAAAAAGATGATCCGGTGGTGCCGATTCTGGAGAAACTTGCGCGCGATTTTCCCGAGCGGCGGATCACCGTGCTATTTGGGACTTCGGGCAATGCCGCCAATGACAAAGTCGCCAAGCTGGCGCGGCTGGTCAGCGAAGCGCGAAACGAAGTGGTCGTCATCAGCGACAGCGACGTGCGCGCCCGGCCTGATTACCTGCGCACTGTGGTGGCGCCGCTGGCTGACCCAAAAATCGGCGCGGTGACCTGCTTCTACGTTCCGACTGAAGAAAAGACGCTGGCCGAGAGCTTGCAGACCATCGGCATGGTCTCCGATTTCTACGCCGGCATTCTGGTGGCGCGGGAATTGGACGGAGTGAAGTTTGCCTTGGGCCCAACTATCGCCACCACGCGCACGCGGCTTGCCGGATTCGGCGGTTATAAGGCCATCGAGAACCAGCCCGGCGATGACCTTCTGGTGGGGCGGCTCATCGCGGAGCAGGGTTACGAAGTTGAGCTTCTTCCTTACACCGTTCTGACTGTGGCCGATTACGGGTCGATGCCGGATCTGCTGCACAAGCGCATGCGCTGGGTGGTGGTGATGCGGCACATGCGGCCATGGGGGCACTTGGGCCTGCTGTTTACCCAGGGGCTGCCGTGGTCTCTGGCTGCGATTGCGATTCACCCCACGGCTGCGGTGGCGGCGTGGTATCTCGGAGCCTATCTCGGCTTGCGGCTGGCCATGACATGGCTGATCGGAGTGCGCGGGTTGGGCGATCGCGGGTTGTGGAAGAAGCTGTGGCTGATTCCGGTTTGGGACGGGCTGGCGTTTTTCATCTGGCTCTTCAGCTTTCTTCGCAGCAGCATTCGCTGGCGTGGCGATGAGTATTACATTCGGGATGGCCAACTGGTCCCGGTTACAGCGAATCCGTCGGAAAAGTGAATAGGGAAACCCTATGATCATAGGCGCTCAACCGCTCGACAACCCGTTCGGCCTCAGGTTGTCACCCATGTAGCCGGTACATTCTGTTACCTATGTCTCCGGAACGGACATTTGTTGATTGGTCGGGGCGCGCGGATTTGAACCGCGGACCCCCTGCGCCCAAGGCAGGTGCGCTACCAGGCTGCGCTACGCCCCGACTCTGTGGAGGGTCATTTCGATTATAGCCGAGGGCTTTGCCGATGCTGCCCGCCTTCCGAGGTATAATTTCCGTTGGTCATGCACCAGCCCCGCTATGCTCTTGTGGCTTACGTGAGGGATGCAGTCGGAGAATTTGTAGCCAGGCTCCGTCAGGAACTGCATCCGGATCTGCCCCATCTGCCAGCCCATCTCACACTTCTTCCGCCGCGGCACCTCCGGGGTAGCGAACTGGCCGCGCTGGAAACCCTCGAAGAGGTTTGCGGCTTGGTCGAACCGTTTGAAGTAGTGCTTGGAGAAGCGGAAACTTTTGTTCCGGTCACGCCCACGGTGTTCATTCGGGTAGAACAGGGGTCGGCGCGCATGCATGATCTTCACGATCGGCTTAACACCGATGCTCTCAATGGGGTCGAAGAATGGCCCTATATGCCTCACCTGACCATTGCCAAACTGAGCAGCGAGAGTGTGGCGGAACAGGCGTATTTGACTGCCCGCGACCGCTGGGCCGAGTACGCTGGCAGCCGCCGCATTGGCATCCGCGAACTCACATTTGTGTGCGAACAAGAACAGGACCGCTGGAAAGACCTGGCGGGCGTTCCGCTCGGCCGCCGGCTCGTTCCGCGCTAGAGTACCATCCGTCCTCCATTCGTATTGTCCCAATTCCCGCGCCAGGCACGCCTTTGGTCTCAAAGTACAGTTCCCCTCCGTGCTTTGCCAAGGTTGGGATTACAAGCGTAATAAAGACACAGGGTTTTCGCGGGTGGCGGCGGACCCTTCCCCATGAAATTAGGCCGCCGGAGGAGCTATGCAAATCGGGGTCTACGGCGCCGGCTATTTGGGAACAGTGGTTTCCGCCTGTTTGGCCGACTTCGGCACCCCGGTTCTATGCTGCCATCCTGACAGTTCGCGCATGGTGGAAATGGCCCAGGGCAGTGTGCCTTTCCACGAGAAAAACCTGGCAGAAGTGATCAAGCGCAATGTACGTTGCGGACGCCTGGCCTATTCCACCGACGTAGAATCCTTCGCTCGTAAAGCCCAGGTGATTTTTCTGGCGGAGGACGCGCCGCATAATCTCAGCGATCTGGCGCTGCGCATCGCGCGCGCGGCGTCCAAACCCTCGATTCTTTCGATCGTCACGCCGGTCGCAGTGGGCGGCGCTTCCGCCATCGAACGGCGCATCAAAGAAGCCGGTTGCCGGGCGACGATTGTTTCGCAGCCGATGTTTTTTACCCCCGGTTGTGCGGTGGAAGACTTCAACTGGCCGGACCGCATCATCCTGGGAACGTCATCGAATGAAGCGGTACTGGTGCTGAAGCAGATTTTTCATTCTTTGGTGATGCGTGGCGTACCGGTGATTGTCACCAATCATGAGACCGCGGAACTGGTGCGGGAAGCGGCGACGGCCTTCGTGGCCACCAAGATTTCTTTCATCAATGAGGTCGCCAGTCTGTGTGAACTGGTGAAAGCGGATGGAGTCAGCCTGTCGCTGGCCCTCGGTTTGGATAAGCGCATCGCGCCCCGTTGCCTGCAGCCGGGCGCCGGCATGGGCGGCCTGTTTGCGGAATCGGACATGGATTCACTGGCAGAATTGGCGCGCCAGAATGGAGTGTCGCTAAAGGTGCTGAGCGCGGCCCGTGAAGTGAACCATAGCCTTACCGATCAGGTGCTCGATAAGATTGCGCGTCATGTGCAATCGGTGCAGAACAAAGATGTGGGGATTCTTGGCCTGGCGTTTAAGCCCAACACCAACTCCGTGGTGGGGTCTTCCTCGATGCGCCTGGTGAAGAGTTTGATCGCGAACGGCGCGCGGGTTAGAGCTTATGACCCGGTCGCCATCCCTGATGCCCGCATGGAGTTGAACGGCAGCGTCCATTACTGCGAATCGCCCTACGCCGCCGCTGAAGGTGTGGACGCATTGGTAGTGGGCACGGGATGGCCCGAGTTCCGCGGCCTGGACTTCGGCAGAATCAAACACACGCTGCGGCGCCCTTTAATCGTCGATACCAAAAACCTGCTCGATTCTGTCCGACTGCGCGCCATGGGCTTTGAGTACGTTGGCGTGGGGCGCGGGTAACCTTCCTTTGCGCTCTTCGCGATCCCTTTGCGTACTTCGCGGTCAGCTTTTCACCGCAAAGGGCGCAAAGTTTTCGCAGAGATCGAAGAAAACCTGGCCTGACACTTTAGGACCTGCCCGGTATCACTCTGCCCGGCCTTCCTGCCAAATTGCTATAATCAACACTCTACGCGGTGGGAGTAGCTCAACTGGCAGAGCATCGGACTGTGGCTCCGACGGTTGCGGGTTCGATTCCCGTCTCCCACCCCACTCGTTTCATCCACCATGCTGCCCACTCTTGCCGATCAGCCGGAATGCTGGCCCGCCTTGCCGCTGGATTCTTGGAAAGATACCTACGCCACGCTCCATATGTGGACCCAAATCGTGGGCAAGGTCCGTCTGCGCCTGACGCCGCTGGTGAATCACTGGTGGAATGTGCCGCTATATGTGAACGCTCGTGGCCTCACTACGTCTCTCATTCCATATGGGAAACGAGCGTTTGAACTCCGGTTTGATTTCATAAAGCACCAACTGGTGCTCGAGACCAACGATGGAATAGTGAAGGCGATCCCGCTGGGGCCACGCTCGGTGGCCGATTTCTACCAAGAATTTATGAGCGTACTTCACTCCGCAAGGATTGACGTGCAAATCTGGAGGATGCCGGTGGAAATTCCCAACCCGGTTGCCTTCGACCAGGATCGCGTGCACGCGGCGTACGATCGCGCATCGGTGGAGAAGTTCTGGCGCATTCTGTTGTCGGTGGATGCGGTCTTCAATCAGTTCAGAGCGGGATTCATTGGAAAGAGCAGCCCGGTACACTTTTTCTGGGGAAGCTTCGACTTGGCAGTAACCAGATTTTCCGGCCGCCGCGCGCCGGAACGGCCGGGCGCCGACGCGATAACCAGGGAAGCGTATTCCCACGAAGTAAGCAGCGTAGGCTTTTGGCCGGGCAGTGTCGGAGTTAAAGATGCAGCATTTTATTCCTATGCAGCTCCGGAGCCGCAGGGATTCAAGGAGGCCCGCGTCCGGCCGGGTGCTGCCTCTTACGACAAGCAGCTCAATGAATTCATCTTGCTGTATGAGGACGTGCGCAAGGCCGAATCGCCCACCGGCGCGCTACTCGAGTTTTGCCAATCGACATATGATGCTGCGGCGAACTTGGGCAACTGGGACCGCAAGGAGCTAGAAGCCTCTCGCCGCTGAACGTCCCCCGCTAGGGCTGTGGTGGGTAGCGAGTCAGATACAAGTAGGCCGCGGCAGCCTCGTCCTGGCTTAAGTAGCTGAAGACGGGCATTCTGCCGCGATAATACGCTGGGAGCGCACCCATAACGATGGGGGCGCCGCTGGTGACTTTTCGGACAAACTGAGAGAGGCTCACTCTTCGGGTGAGAGCAGTCAACGGTGGGATCGCCCCTGCCAGGATTTGCTCCGGGGCAGGGTTCGTCCCAGTCGCACTGTGGCAGATGTGGCAGGTGGATTTCACGATGTGCTGACCGACGCGGTACGACGATTCTTTTACCGCTGTTTGATTCCTTTCGGCACCGGGCAAGCCGGAAAGTTCTTCAAGATAGGGGATCAGGGAGCGAATCTCGGCATCGCTCAAATTGGGGGCCGGCATGTCCTGTCCGCCTTTGTGTAGCCGCTGCAGCAACAGGGCTTTTGATTCCTTGGCGAGTGCGATTGCATCTGACCGGCTCATATCCCGCCCAGCTTTTTTCATTCGCTCCATGGTGGCAGAGACGGAAGTCGCCTGAACTGGGCCGACGATGGAGTTTATCTCGGGGGGCGCTCCATGCCCGAGCTCTCCGTGGCATCCACGGCAGTTAAGGCGGTACAAGTCGGAACCGTGGAGCGTGACGAGTTGCGCGTCATAACCGGGGGACAGGTCGAGTTGCCAGAATGAAGGACCATCACCTGGAAGGGGCGGGGATGGTCCCAGGTCCCAAGTCCTGCCCATGCTGCTCTCGTTGAACGGTCGGTGGAGGTGACGAATCCAGCTTTCGCCTTGCACGGCCGTTACCGCCGGATCGCTGGTGCCAGCCGTCTGACCGAGCGACGACCATGCAGGCTGCGAGCATCACTACGACGGTTGTTAGATGTCGACAGGTCTTTGTCACGGCTTTCCTCGAGGGGCCTACTTCCTACTTGCTTACGGTCAGGTCGACATTCGTCGTGGCGTCCGTCACCGAGATCTTTTGCGTGACGGGTTTGCCGTCTTCGCTCCAGGTTTTCAAGGTGTATATTCCCTGCGGAACATCCTTGATAGTGAAAGCACCATCACTGCCAGTCAGGGCAAAGTAGGGCGTGGGAACAACCACAATGTAGGCCGACATCTCAGGGTGAAGATTGCACAGCAACTGCACTGATCCGAGTTCGTCGAATTCGAAGGACTTCTTTTGGCCCGGCGAAACGATTGTCAAGCTGTGCCGAAATCTCTTGTCGCCGCCGACCGATGGCCAATAAACGTTGTGAGCGACGTGGTCGCTGTTCAAGAAATCAACCGTGGTTCCCCGGAGGACAACGAGGGTATGCGGCATGAAGGTGGAATTCCGCTGATCCACGGATGCATGTTCCGCCGGACGATCGAATTTCTTGCCCGGAATGGCATCGATGTATACCGCGATATTTTCGGCTGACTTCAATCCTGCCGCCGATATCGTTCCTTTTACTTCTCCTGCCTGGGCGATGCTGACAGCCAGGACGGCACTGAAAATAACAGTTACAACGATCGTCCGTGTATTAGGTCGCATTCAAATGTCTCCATTTAGCGGGGATTCCGCGGACTCTTTCAGACAGCATGCTTTGGTGAGGATGAACTTTTCAGTAACACCGCGCTGTGAAATGGGTCACCGTCCACTGTGACGATCGTCACATGCAATGGCTAAGATGACTACTTGTGCGGATTTCCGGCTAGAACGAAGATGAGGTAGCCTTATCCCGGAACCCTGCATGGCCTCTAGGTCGCTGGATCGCCTGCTGCATCAACTCGAAGAATCCCGTTACCGCTTCGGACGTGGAGAAGCCGCACGCGTAGCCGAATTGTTGTCGGCGTCTGGGTACGCGACGATTTTCTGATGTTGCCTCTCTGATTCGATTCCATGAAGCTCTGCTCTTTCTGCGGGCGTTTCCGCAAGGCCCAGAGGTAGTCCGCCAGAGCGAGCGACTGCTGCGGAATTTTTCAAGCAGAGTCGAGCACCTTGAAAAAGCAGGCGCCGACATGGATGATTTCGATCCGCTGGAGGTTTCCGGCATCGCGGGTACGGTCATGCAGGACACGCTCAGTTTTGACCTGCTGCGCTGGCTCGTGGAGCGGGCTCCAGGCGCGGAGATCGTTTGGGATGATTATTCAGAAGAGCGGGCGATGGCAGCGGTCTGGCCTAGCTTGATCCCCCTGCTCGAAGAAGACGGCGACACTGAAGCCAATATTCCATGGCAGCGATGGCTGCAAACCGCGGCTGGAGGCAAGCGCAGGAACCTGCAATGGATGGTGCGACAGATCGCCAGATTGCCGGTGTCGGATGCACAGAAATCCCTGCTTTACGATTCTCTTCGCCTGCCCGTGCGCTGGCGCCTGGACGACCGGCGCTTGTCGCGTACTCGAAACTGGCTCCCGGTACGGCATGTGTTTTTTCATCGGAAACCCCTTATCACGCGCTCAGAAGTATCTTTGGCGCGGGAATTCGCACAAGCCCAGCCAGTTCTTCAGCGTTTGCCGTTGAAACAGGGCGAAGCAGTAATGGATATGATCCGCGAGGTCATGCTGGTTCGCTATCGTGAGCTCTATGGCACGACGCTAGGAGATCCACGGTCGGTGGTGCGCGCCGACGTGGGCCGCGGGGTTTCGATCTATCTGTGGAACCTGCCTCCGGCGCGACGCTTACCACTGCGCGCGTACGTGGCTGGGTTCACGCTCAAGAACGGTGTTCCCATTAACTATGTCGAGGCGATTGGACTGTGCGAGTGGATGGAAGTGGGCTTCAATACCTTCTATACGTTTCGCGGCGGCGAGGTTGCATGGATCTATGCGCAGGCGTTGCGTTGCCTGGTCACGCTCACAGGCGCGAAGTGCGTTTCGATGTATCCCTACCAGCTTGGGGATGGCAACGAGGAAGCGATTGAATCGGGCGCCTTCTGGTTTTACCGCAAGCTGGGCTTCCGTCCGGGCCGCAAAGACCTACTGAAGCTAGTCGAGCGGGAAGAGGCGAAAATCAAGCACGATCCCGTGTACAGAACTTCTCCGCGAACGTTGCGCCGATTGGCGGCTGGGCACGTATTCTACGAATTGCCGGGAAGCGAGACTGGAGCCTGGGATAGCTTTTCGACTCGTAAAATCGGCATGAAAGTGAATCAGCGCATGGCCCGGGAGTTTGGCGGGAGCAGCGAGCGCATTCGTGCGGCATCATCGAAATGGCTGGCGCGGCTTCTCCGTGTGCATCTGGATTCCCGGGAACCGCTGGAACGGTCCAGTCTTGAGAACTTCGCCATGGTTTTGTCAGTCGCCCCGGGCCTCGCCTCGTGGACTCAGCAAGAAAAGCAAGCATTGGTACGGGTTATCGGAACCAAGTCAGCAGCCAACGAGATGCGTTACCTGCACTTGACGCAGAAGCATCGCCGGCTGCGGGAAGTATTGCTGAAGCTTGGTTCTGATGGCACGCCGCAATCTGCGGATACGCGACTTTCCTTCCTAGATCGAGGCAGGTGGCGTCCAGCCCGGCCAATTTTCCGTGGAAAGGGGGATTGCTATCTGATAGTCTGCGTTGTTTCCCCAACAGAGGACGATTCCATCATGCTCAACAAGAAAGTAGTCAGCTTCATCGTCGCCGCACTAATTGTTTGTGCCCTGCCCCTCACCGCAGCCGACAAGAAAAAAGGCAGCGCCAGCCCTGCGGAAGCCAGCCGGCCCTCTTACGAACTGCCGCAGCCGGCAAAGGAAAATATTGATTACTCCATGTATCAGCAGATTCGCGAGGAGGGATTGAAACACTCGCACGTCATGGAATATGCGTCTGCGCTCATGGACGGAATTGGCCCGCGTCTCACGGGATCGCCCAATCTAAAGCACGCGAACGAGTGGACGCGCGAACAGCTCGCCGCCATGGGCTGCGCCAATGCTCACCTCGAAGATTGGGGAGAATTCGGCATGGGTTGGCAGCAACTGAATACCTGGGTGCGCATGAGTTCGCCGGACACGGCTGTGTTTATCGCTCAGGCTTCACCCTGGTCGCCGTCTACCAACGGCGCCATCAACGCCCCTGCGGTTTCCATGGAGGTGAAGAAAGTCGAAGACCTCGACCAATACAAGGGCAAGGTGGCTGGCAAGATCGTCCTGTTGGGCGAAATGCGCGAGGTGAAGCCGGTCGACAAGGCGCTGTTCGAGCGCTATGACGACAAGGAGCTTGCCAAGTTGGTCGAGTACCCTGATACGCCGTCGCGCGACTTTGAAAAATTCATGAAAGAGTACATGGAGCGGATGGATGTTCTTGCCAAGACCAAAGAGTTTCTGGTTTCGGAACACGCTCTGGCGGTGGTTCTTCCCAGCAGGGATGGCCACGACGGAGGTGGCTCCGGCGGCACGATTTTCGATGATGGAGGCATGGGCTGGTTTAGCTATCAGCGCGAGAACGCTCTACCGCTTCCGGTGGTGGTGATGGCCATTGAGAACTACGGCCGCGTCTATCGTTTGCTGAAGGCGCATGTGCCGGTGACCCTGGAAATGAATGTGGATACGAAGTTCTTCGGCGATCACGAACATGCCTTTGACACCATTGCCGAGATACCCGGCACCGATCCCCAACTGAAAGACGAACTGGTGATGGTCGGTGGACACCTGGACTCTTGGGCTGCGGGAACCGGCGCGACCGACAATGGAGCTGGAACCGTGGTTGCCATGGAGGTCATGCGAATTCTGAGCGCGTTACATGTGAAGCCGAGGCGCACCATCCGCGTGGGATTGTGGACCGGTGAGGAAGAAGGGTTATTCGGGTCCCGGCTTTACGTGAAGCAACACTTCGGGTTCGTTCCGCTCTCGACCGCGCCCGATGAGGCGAAGAAACCGGATTGGCTGCGCAAGCCTGCCGGCCCGCTTGAGCTGAAGCCGGATCAGCAGAAAGTCTCCGGGTACTTCAATCTGGACAACGGCAGCGGGAAGATCCGGGGCATCTATTTGCAGGAAAATGGTGCCGTGGCTCCTATCTTCGCGCAGTGGATTGAACCGTTGAATGACTTGGGTGTCACCACGCTCACGCTGCGCGATACGGGCGGCACTGACCATCTGTCCTTCGATGCGGTTGGCATTCCGGGATTCCAGTTCATACAAGATCCACTGGATTACGGTTCTCGCACGCATCATTCGAACATGGATACTTACGAACGGTTGCAACCCGCCGATCTGGCGCAGGCAGCCACGGTGGAAGCCATCTTCGTCTATAACACGGCGATGCGCGACCAGATGCTGCCGCGCAAGCCGTTGCCGCATCCGGAACTGAACGAACAGCGCTCGAAACCGCTGTTACATCTGATGCCGGGTGCGGTCGAGGATGATGGGAACGAGCGGGATGAAAAGAAATAGCTGAAGGGAGCGAAGCGTTATTGTCCTCGCACCAGACGCAACGCGCCGGCGAGGTTGACGTCGCCGTTTGCAGCTTTGTCTTCTTCCGCCGGGGCGTTCGAAACGTCGCCTTCGCCCGGCGCAAGAAATAGATTGCTTTCCACTCCGTGCTGCCTGGTGTAGAGGTCGTAGTAGCGGCCGCGCAGTGCGTAAAGTTCCTCGTGCCGCCCACGTTCGAGAATTTGCCCTTGTTCCATCACCAGGATCTGGTCGGCGCGGCGGATGGTTGAAAGCCGGTGCGCAATGACGAACGTGGTTCGGCCTTGCATCAGGTAAGACAGGCCCTGCTGAATCAGAGCTTCGGACTCCGAATCGAGGCTGGAAGTGGCTTCGTCAAGAATGAGGATGCGCGGTTCGGCCAGGATCGCGCGCGCAATCGAGATTCGCTGGCGTTGTCCGCCAGAGAGTTTGACCCCGCGTTCTCCGACGACCGTGTCATACTTGTCCGGAAAGCTTTCGGCGAACTCGTCTACTCGGGCGATCCGGCAGGCCGATAGCACTTGGTCTTCAGTCGCATCGGGTCTGGAGAACACGACGTTGTCTCGAATGGTGCCATCAAACAAAAATGATTCCTGAAGCACCACGCCCAGCTGGGTGCGATATGAATCCAGCCGGACGGTGCTCAAATCGACGCCATCCACCAGAATCCGTCCCTCGGTCGGGGTGTGGAACGCGGCGATCAGGCCGATGGTGGTCGATTTCCCGGACCCGGATGATCCCACCAAGGCAGTTACCGTACCCGGCGCAGCATGGAAGCTTACATCACGCAGAACCAGTTTGCTGCCGTCGTAGCTGAAGCCGACGTTCTCGAAATCGATGTCGCCGCGGATAGTGCCAAGGGTTTGGGTGCGCCGGGGATCGCGGTCCTCGCGGCTTTCGTCCAAAATTTCTTGCGTACGCTCCAGCCCGGCGAGAGCTTCGGTAAGCTGTGTGCCCACCTGCACGATCTGCATAATCGGCGCGATCAGAAAGCCCAGGAAAAGAGTGTAGGTGAAAAAGCCTCCTATAGTGAGCGAACCGGCGGCCACCTGGTGCGCGCCCACATACATAATGACCGCTCCGACCACTCCCAGCAGCACGCTGGCCGACAGCGTCATCACGGATGTGGCAGTCAGCGAGCGAAGCACGTTCTCCAGCAGCCGCTGCACTCCGCGGGCGAATACATTGTCCTCACGTTCCTCGGCGTGATAGCCCTTGACCACGCGGACACCGCCGAGCGACTCCGAGAGGCGCCCAGTCACTTCAGCGTTGATCTTGCCGCGTTCACGGAAAATGGGGCGGATGGTGCCGAACGCCTTCTTCAGGGCAAGGGCGAACACCGATAGAAATCCAAATGCAAGCGCGGTCATTAAGGCGCTAATGCGGAACAGCACGACCAGTGCGATCAGCGCCGTAATCAGGCCCCCAACCAGATCAACTAATCCTGTCCCGACCAGGTTTCGCACGCCTTCAACATCGCTCATGATGCGGGCTACCAATGCGCCGCTCTTGTTGGCATCGTGGAAAGTCACCGACAATCGCCCGATGTGCATCTGGACTTTGGAGCGAAGCTCGGCAATCAGGCGCTGCGCCGCTTTCGATAGCAGTTGTGTCAGGCCAAACGAAGTTACGCCTTGAATCAAGGTCGCCAGCAACACCACCCCAACCAGCGGCTTGAGAAGCTGCAGATGGTGCTTGACCATGACCGTATCGACCAGATACTTGGTCGAGTAGGGAAGCACCAGACCGGAAACCCGGTTGATCACCATCAGCAGAAGCCCACTGCCAAGAGGCCCCGCCGGGGATGGATCAACTCCGCCGAGTATGGGCCAAACAGTGCGCAATCTCTGGCTTGCCGGGTGCGCATCGCGAGGCGGTTTGGTGGGGGGCGTCACGTGCTGATTAGACTCCAGCCGCGACGGCGACGCTTCATTTTATGGGATGACGGTCGCGGGGGACTTCTGATGTTGCGGTTTTGCGCGGGGCTTAGGTTACACTAGAGCAGAGTTTTCTAGTCATAGCCGAATGCTTACCGATCCCGCTCATCCCGAGCCTTTGCAGGAGCATCCCGCAGGGCCCCAAATCGAGCTCCTGCTTGCCGACAGTTGGAACCAGCCGCTTTGGAAACATTTGCTGGGCGAGTTGCGGGACCGGTTCGCGCCGGAAAAGTTGCCGCCACTGCAACTCACCTCGCGCCCGGTGGATATAGGCATGTTGCTGAGCGATCGCCTCAGCGTCCCCTGGTTTCGCACGGTGTTCCGCAACCTGGGTGATGTGATCTCGCCGGAAGAATTGTCTCCGCTTGAACTCGAATCCCGGCCGGTAGAAGTGGGCGAATTGATTTCGGACATGATGAGTCATCCCTGGTGGGCCTCGCTGCTGCGTAATCTGGCCGACAGGGTTGCGCCGGAACGAATGCCGCCGCTTGAGCTGACGGCCAAGCCGATGGATATAGGATTGGGGTCCAGCACCATGTTGCTGGCCCGCTGGTCGTCTGTGATTAGCACACCGAAAGTGTTCCTGCCAGACAAGCCGAAGGCCGAAGCGAGGCTTACATCGCCTTTGGCCGCTCCGTCGAGACCCAAGCCTGATCCGGTTGAGGTGGAGACCGTCCACATCCTCGAGGCAGATTTGAAACGGGACTTGCGGCGTTCCGTCTTTCGTCAGCGTTTATGGATCTCATTTGCCGTCCTCGAGGTTATGGTTCTGATCTGGAGTTCCTTCTGGCTCAAATAGGCTGACCCGCGAACCTCCTACAAGTCATGAGCGACGAATCCCAAGATCGCGAACTGGGGATGGATCGGAAGATCACGCGGCGCGATTTTCTGGATGGCGTCGCGCTCGCGGTCGGCGGAGCAGTGGTGGCGTCCGCTGCACCGTGCATGTTCGGCCTGTCTGGCCTGGGTTCGACGCCTGACAAAAGCCCGGCCTATTACCCTCCCGCATTAACCGGCCTGCGTGGCAATCACGAAGGCAGCTATCCGGTCGCGCACAGTCTGCGAGACCATACATTTTGGGAGTCCGCCGGGAAACCCGGAGATACCGGCGAGGTCTACGACCTGATCGTTGTTGGCGGCGGCATCAGCGGGTTGGCAGCGGCCTATTTTTTCCGCAAGCAGGGCGGCGCGAATGCGCGCATCCTCATCCTCGACAACCACGATGATTTTGGCGGCCACGCCAAGCGGAATGAGTTTCGTGCCGGCGGCCGGCTTCTTCTCAGCTATGGGGGCACGCAGTCGATCGAGAGCCCATCACGATACAGCAAAGTCGCCAAGGGCCTGATCACGGATCTGGGCATCGAAACCCAGCAGTTCTATAAAGCTTACGACCAAAAACTCTACCAGAAACTGGGGACAGCCTGCTTCTTCGACAAGCAGACCTTTGGCGAAGACCGGCTGGTGACTGGAATGGGATCACGTCCCTGGGCGGAGTTTCTCAAGAGTTCACCGCTTTCAGAGAAGGTGCAGCGTGAGATCGTGCGGATTTATACCGAGAAGGTTGACTATTTGCCGGGATTATCCCGTGACCAGAAGCGGGCACGGTTGACGGAAATCGGCTACGGGGACTATCTCACCGACATCTGCAAACTCGATCCCGATGCCCTGCCCTTCTTTCAGACTTATCCCCACGATCTTTTCTGCGTAGGAATTGACGCGGTCCCGGCGCTGTGGTGCTACGAAGCGGGTGATGATTATGGGTCGTTTACCTATCCTGGATTCGATGGTCTCGATTTGGGCGAACATGGCAAGGAAGAACCTTACATTTTCCATTTTCCTGATGGAAATGCGTCGGTCGCACGGCTGCTGGTGCGCCATTTAATTCCGGCTGCGATCCCCGGCCACACCATGGACGACGTGGTGACCGCCCGCGCCGACTACGCACGTCTTGACGATGAGACGTCTTCAATTCGCATTCGATTGAACAGCACGGCGGTGCAGGTTCGCAATGACGGCCCACTGAAATCGGCGAAGGGGGTCACGGTTGCTTACATGCGCGGCGGCAAACTGCAAACGGTTCGCGGAAAGTCATGCGTGCTGGCTTGCTACAACATGATGATCCCGTACCTGTGCCCCGAGCTTCCCGAAAAGCAGAAAGAAGCTTTGCACCAAGTGGTGAAATCGCCGCTGGTTTACACTCACGTGGCGATTCGAAATTGGAGCACCTTTCAACAGCTTGGCATCCGGCAGATCGTTGCGCCCGGCAGCTACCACACCTACACCGCGCTGGATTTCCCGGTAAGCCTGGGCGAATACGATTTTCCCAGCAAAGCGGATGAGCCGATGGTGCTTTTCATGCTGCGCACTCCGTGTAGTCCGGGGCTGCCGCAACGCGATCAGAATCGCGCGGGACGCTTCGAACTGGTAGAAACGCCGTTCTCCACGTTTGAGCGCAATATTCGCGATCAACTGGCGCGGATGCTGGGTGCGGCCGGATTTGATCCCGCTCGCGACATAGACGGCATTACGGTGAATCGCTGGGCACATGGCTATGCCTATAGCTACAATCCCTTGTTCGATCCGCACTGGCGCAAAGGTGAAGAGCCGTGGGTCGTCGGAAGGCAACCGTTCGGGCGGATCACCATCGCCAACTCCGATGCCGGCGCCAGCGCCTACACTGACGTTGCGATTGACCAGGCGTATCGTGCCGTGGAAGAAGTTCTGAGAGCGGCAGGCTGAGATTCGAGGACTTGAGGCAGGGGTTACGCCTTGGCAGCGAGTCCGGCGCACCGGACCAGATTCACGTCCCAAATTATGGGTTCGGAAGATAGACCCTGAACGCCGATTTCACCTTCCCGTTGACCGCCGGGCTTGCCCGCCCAGACCACGCGGAACGGCGCCTGTTCATTACCGAACTGTATGTGGATGATCTCGCCCGGCTTGACCATGCACATCATGCCCTCGACAAGAGCGCCATTGCGGCTGATGTTGCGCACTCTGACCAATTGCGTGAAAGGCTGGGCCTTCGCGTCCATACCCCAAACTCGCACCGGCAACTGCGTTTCGACTCGCGGCTTCTGACGTCTGTCCATGTGATGTAGAGCCTCGAAGTGGGTTTAGAGGATGGTACGGGCGGAGGAAAAATAAAGAAATTTACCCCCGTCATCACCGGCATGTACCTTCGTAACCGCTGCTAAGTGATGGCGGCGCAGCATGTTGCAGGAGGAGTCGGACGCTAGTCCAGGTCAGGCAGCGAGCAGGCACCGACGCCACGGGGATCGCCACAGGCGCCGCATCCTGCCGCCGCAGGCGATGCCGACGCGCCCTTCGCAGCCACTGCAAAGACGGATAATTGCGGCGTCAACTTAGTGCCGTGGCATTTCGGACATTCGGCTTTCTGGTTTCCGTAGACCAAGGTCTCGAACGGGTGATTACAGGACTTGCACACATATTCGAAAATCGGCATAAGGCTGCTCCAACGAGTGTTCCAGGTACATTCCATTTAAAATCAGAGAGTGGGGACTTGGCAAACCGAGCCTTTCGTTCCGCGGCGCGGCCTGCGCGGCGGACACATGCAGACGCTGGCCAACTTCTTTCTCTCCCGGAGCATTCCAGTACCGCCAGCGGAAGAGCGCCTCATTGAGGTGGAACCCGGAGTCAAAGTCCTGTGCCACTGCCATTGGCAGACTGACCGGAAGAACGCGCTTACGATTCTGATCATCCACGGGCTCGAGGGTTCGAGCGAATCGCAATACATGTTAGGCATCGCCGCTAAAGGCTTGGCCGCGGGAATGAACGTGGTGCGTATGAACCAGCGCAATTGCGGTGGCACGGACGCATTGTCTCCCACGCTCTACCACTCAGGCCGCTCGCAGGACATAGCCGCGGTTGCTCAACATTTGATCGATCACGACGGCATTTCGCGACTGGCGCTGGCGGGGTTCTCGATGGGCGGCAACCTGGTGCTGAAGCTGGCCGGAGAATGGGGGAAAGATGGGCCATCTCAGTTCTGTGCGGTAGCGGCGGTTTGTCCGGCGGTAGATCTGGGACCGTCGGCCGATGCGCTTCACCTGCTCAGTAATCGCATGTACGAATACTACTTCGTCATCAAACTGCGCCAGCGGCTTCGGGAAAAGGCTCGGCTCTTTCCCGGTCGATTTCGACCTCTCGCGCCTGCGCAAAGTTATCGACCCTGCGCGATTTCGATGACAAGATCACGGCCTACTATTGCGGCTTCACTGGGGCCGATGACTATTACGCCCGCGCCGCGGCCGCGCCGCTGCTGGATCGCATTGCCGTGCCGACTCTGATCCTGCATGCTGCGAACGATCCTTTTATCCGGATTCTGCCTGAGACCCGGCGGAAGATTCGGGCGAATCCCAATATCACTTTTGTTGAAACCGAGGACGGCGGCCACTGCTCGTTCCTGTCAAACCCGGACGGCGACGACGGCCACTGGGCCGAGCGGCAGATTCTGCAATTCCTGGATTCGTTCTGATATTCGCCTGAGAGAGCAACTCTCACATCTCTCCTATACAATCGCTTTCAAATGCGATCAGGCCTGAAGACTGCGACGGGTGTCGTTGTTGTTCTGGCGCTCGCCATCGCGCTGCGGTCCGAACCGGTCTCTCAACTCAAGCCGACAGATTACGTCAACGATTTCTCTCACGTTCTTAGCCAGGCTACGACCGCACAACTCGACGACATCTGCCGGCAAATCGACCAAAAGGCGCATGCCCAGATCGCAGTCGTCACGGTGCAATCCCTGGATGGCTCTGATATCGAGAGCTACGCCGTCGATTTGTTCAAGAAATGGGGAATCGGCAGCAAGGCTACGAATCGCGGTGTGCTGATCCTGGTGGCCACCCAGGACCACCGGTACCGAATCGAGGTTGGCTACGGGCTGGAGCCGATTCTGCCGGATGGCAAAGTTGGCGGTTTCGGCCGTGAGGCAGTTCCGCTTCTGCGCCAGAATGACTACAACGGTGCGGTGTCGCTCATGGTCTCGCGCGTTGCCGAGGTCATTGCGCAGGACGCGGATGTTCAACTCACGGGCTTCCGTCCAGCCCCGCCTGCCCCGCAAGAAAGCGATCAGGGTCTATCAGCCGGATGGATTGCGCTCCTCATTTTGGTTTTCTTCATTCTGATCCTCACGCGCTTCGGACGAGGTCTATTAGCGGGGTTCTTCCTGGGCGGAGGTTTGGGAGGCGGGCGGGGCGGCTGGGGTGGCGGCAGTTTTGGCGGGGGAAGCTGGGGCGGCGGCGGTTTCGGTGGTGGAGGAAGCGGCGGTTTTGGTGGCTTCGGTGGTGGAATGTCTGGCGGCGGTGGCGCCAGCGGAAGTTGGTAGACGCAGGAAATGAAGAGGCATTATGGTCCCAGAAAAAGAGATCGATGAATTTGTTGCCCGCATACGTCAAGCGGCCGGAGAGAATCTGCAAAGTGTGATTCTTTATGGCTCGGCGGTTACGGGTGAATTTCACGACAAGTTTTCCAACGTCAATCTGCTTTGCGTGGTGAGGGATGCATCGTACCCCACGCTTAGCGCGATAGCTCCAGCGGTTGAATGGTGGACGCGTCACAAGCGTCACGTGCCACTCGTGCTCACCGGCGAAGAGCTGCAACGCTCGGCAGATGTATTTTCGATTGAATTTCTCGACATGCAACTGCGCCATCGCGTGCTTTTCGGCGTCGATGGCTTGGCGGGCTTGACGATTCCCATGCACTTTCATCGTGCGCAAGTGGAGTACGAATTGCGTGAAAAGACGATTCTGCTGCGCGAGCGGTTGCTCGTGGCCGGAACAAACAGAAAGCAATTGTGGGAACTTATGATGAGTTCTCTGGCGACATTCGCTACTTTATTCCGCCACTCGCTGATCGCGTTGGGCGAAACACCGCCTGACTCAAAACGGGAGACTGTCCTGGCGGTTGCAAAGAGAATTTCGTTTGATCCGTCTTCTTTTCAACAATTGCTCGATATCCGTGAGCACAAAGCCGATCAGAAGCAATTTGACGCCGCTGAAATGTTGGGCCGTTACCTGGCTGCCATCCAGCAAGTTACTGCGGCAGTAGATAGAATGCTAGATTCCACCGAAGCGCGCAGTTCATAAGAATCGACACTTCGTTTGCGGAGGAGAAGATGAACAAAGGCCTGGTCGTGATTGGAGTTTTGATACTGATCGTAGTGATTACGTTCGGACAATACGTCGGTGTCCGAAACACTCTGGTGGCCAAGAACGAAACCGTCAAGGCGGCGTGGTCGCAGGTGGATATTGTGCTGCAACGGCGTGCCGACTTGATCCCGAACCTTGTAGAAACCGTGAAGGGTTATGCGCAGCAGGAGCAGACGGTGTTCGGGGACATTGCAAAAGCACGTTCCGCGTTGCTTTCCGCCGGCACTCCGCAGGGTAAGATTGCCGCGAATCAGCAACTCGATGGCGCTCTGGGCCGCCTGCTATTGATTGTCGAGAACTATCCGCAATTGAAATCGAATGAAAACTTCCTGCGCTTGCAGGATGAACTCGCCGGAACCGAGAACCGTATCGCGGTCGAACGCAAGCGGTATAACGACGCCTTGCAGGATTACGACACCTACATTCAGAAGTTTCCCAATAATGTTTATGCCGGATGGGCTGGATTCAAGCCCAACGAGGCTTATTTCGCCGCCACGGAGGAATCCCGGCAGGTGCCAAAGGTGAATTTCGCGCCGCCGCCTGCGACAACTCCGCAACCGGCGCCAGCGAAGTAGCGTGCAAGCTGATTTTGCAGTCGAACTCGGCAGAGATGACGAGACGCTGGAGATGCCTTGGGCCGGCGACGCTGGCGAGCCAAAATACTACGATGTGAAACGTCATCCAGAGTTGCTGCGTGCGGTTGAAGAGGGACAACGATTTCCGGAGTTGGGCGAATTTTTAGCGGTAGTGAACTCGGCTGGAAGTAGGCTCGAAACCGCGAAGTGCGATGCCTGGGTGTCCACGGAAATCAATCCGGAAGAAGAAATCTTTGGCACGCCATGCAAGTTCGGTTTCTATGTCGATCTCTTGTTCTGCGACGAGTCGGCCCGGTTCACGTTCACCGAACACGAGTCGTGGGCAAAACAGCTAACGGAGCTGCTGAAAAACGCCCCCGAAATTCCTGCCGCTGCTGAATTTCTCGTCCGGCGCTGCTACTACCATGTCACCGAGGGCATGCGAGATGGTTTTTACATCACGTTCTATCTGTTCGGCTATGGAGAAGACGAAGTCCAGGCGCGGCGGCATTGGGCGATTGGGTTGAAGCTGGCGGAGAACGCGATCCGGCAGGCTTTGTCCTAGCTTTTCAGGGCCACCGCTAGGTTGCCGGCCGGCGAAGCCAGGACCGCAATTCGAGGTGGCGTCCTTTCCACTTTGTTCGCAACAGCGAGAGCAGCAGCATGGAAAGAAAAATGGCGAGCAGCCCCAGGGAGGCGGAGCGAATGTCCTGAGCACGTTTTGGCAAGATGGAGAACCGTCCATAGACGAACTCAATGTGCACCCAGTAGACGAGCAGGGAAGTCTGTCCCATTTGAATGAGCGGGCTGAAACCCCATTGCCCTGCACCCCACCGGCACCACACATACACCGCTGCCAGGATCAGGAGAAGCAGACCCACGCGGATCAAGAAGAAATTAGGGCTGGTGTGCCAGAAGTCGTATACGGCGTAGAGTTGCCATGGGCGCGCGTCCAACCATTTCGCCACATAGATCAGGAGGCCGCCAAGGGCTCCCAGCACAACTGTCGCCGCACCGTTTTTCTTTGCCCAATCGCTGATCAGAAACAGCCCGACGGCCAGACCGATGAATGCGAAGGCAGTCCAAGGGAAAATGGGAAAGAGCCAGGCTTGCGGTTGGCCGAGGTTGTGCACTCCGTCGATGTAGGATTCCAGCGGCCAGGGCAGCCAACGCGGGCGCCAGGTCGTCCATACGAGGGGAGTCAGCAGCGAGATGGCCAGGCCAACACCGACGGCGCTTACAGCAAGCACCGTTCGTGCGCGGGGTTGGTGTGCCAAGGAGAGGACCATCCAACAGAACAGCCCTAACAGCATCAGCGAAATCCCGATGGTATTGAGGATATCCACGCGGAACAGATCCGTCCACGGCGCCCATCCCCAGGCGAGCACGAATTCTTGCAGCCGGAACAACAAGCCCAGAGCCAGAATTTCGGCGCCGCGGCGAATGGTGGTGCGTGCAATTTGACCGGCGGAAAGATTCTTCCGCCGCAACTTGTCGACCACTAAAGCAAACGAGACTCCGGCGAGAAAAAGAAATAAGGGCGCGGGCAGAGTGCCACCAAGTTGTGACCACATGAAGAACTTCGACTTGCGCGCGTTACCGCCCAGCCAGGAATCGTAACAATGCGTCTGAAACATGAGCACGCAAGCGAGGCCGCGCATCCAGTCGATGTAAGCCAGCCGGGATGAAGTGGAAGGCGGGCGCAACGGAAGGTTTCAGGACAAAGGTTTATCTTACTCCGCGGCTCCCGCCGTCACATGCTCACGGTCAACGTCACGCAGCCGGGCAGCTTTGCCACGCAGGGCGCGCAAGTAATAGAGCTTGGCGCGGCGGACTTTGGAAGATCGCACCAGTTCGACCTTGTCGATCACGCGCGAATTTTCCGGAAAGATGCGCTCAACCCCATGGCCGAAGCTGATCTTGCGGACGGTAAAACTGGCCTGGGCTCCACGATTACGTGCGATTACGACACCTTCGAACGCCTGCAAGCGCTCTTTGTCGCCTTCTTTGATTTTGACATGCACGCGGATGGAATCGCCGGGCGCAAATTTCGGCAAATCAGTACGCTTGGTCTTGGCCAGGAGTTTTTCAATGATAAGGTTCGTCATGATCTTTTTCCCTTCGTGCTAGGTTTTTTGCCCTTGCTCCGGGCCAACAATTCTTTGTCTTCCGCACTGAGCCCAACACTCTCAAGAAGGTCAGGCCGGTTGCGCAATGTTTTTTCGAGGGCGGAACGGCGACGCCAGCTGCGTATCTGCTCGTGATTCCCCGACGCCAACACTTCGGGAACTTCCATGCCGCGAAAATCCGCCGGACGCGTGTAGTGCGGATAATCCAGCAGCCCTCCCGAAGCACAGGTCGAGTTCGGACCGTCGCCCAACTGCAACTCCGAGCTGGTGAACGACTCCTGCTGGGTCGAGGCCTCGTTGCCCACGGCCCCGGGAATCAGCCGGGTGACGCAATCCATAATCACCGTAGCACCTAACTCACCGCCGCTCAATACGTAATCGCCGACTGACAACTCGCGGTCAGCCAGAAACTCGCCCACGCGTTCATCCACACCTTCGTAGCGGCCGCAGATCAGAACCAGGCGTTCCAGGCCCACGAGCTCGTTGGCCAGTCTCTGATCGAACCTCTTGCCTTGAGCGGAAAGCAGTACTACGCTCTGCTTCGCAGCCTGTCGGCCGTCGCTTGGGACTATGCCCATCGCCTCGATACATTCAAAGATCGGCTCTGGCTTGAGCACCATGCCTTCGCCGCCGCCGAAGGGGCGGTCATCCACGGTGCGATGGCGGTCATGCGCAAATGCCCGCAGATCGTGGATCGCAACCGTTACCAGGCCTGCTTCCCGCGCCCGGCGAATGATACCGTAATCCAGCGGCCCGCGAAAAAAATCCGGAAAGATGGTTACGATATCGATCTGCATTTGGAGTAGCGCTACTCGCTACTTTCTTTGCTGCCGCTTCTCTTCCGCCGTCAGCGCTACATCCAAATTCAGCATTCCCTCGGGCAGCAGCATTCGTATCTCTTTTCGCCCCAGATCCACGCTTTGCAAATACGCTTCGGCGTACGGGATCGGGTGTTCCTTGCGCGCCGCCTTGACGATCAGCAACGGCGCTTCACCAGCGCCAAAGCGGACATCTGCAACTCGTCCAACCTCGCGGCCTTGATCAAGAACAACGCAGCCAATTAAATCGCTGATGTAACTCCAACCTGGTTCAAGCTGCGCTCGCTGGCCGCGCGGCACTTGCAATTCGCTCCCACCAGGGCTTCCGCGTCGGAGATGGAATCCACTCCAGCGAACTTCAGCACCAGGCGATTCTTATGGGGCCACAGGTCTTCGACCCGCAACGCCCTCCGGGCCTCATTCTTACCCAGCGCAGAAAGCTCTAAGCCCGCCCGAAATCTGTCGGGGACGTCGCTATGCGGCTCGACCAAGACCTCGCCGCGGCGGCCCTGCACCTTGAGAACGCGGGCCAGGGTGATGAACTCATCCGCGATTGCCGGCCCTCCTGCGAACACTATTCGATAATCTCAAGCCCGAAGCGTTTGTGGGCGCGGATTCCCGTGGCACCGACCAGGGCCCGCAGCGCACGCGCCACACGCCCTTGCCTGCCAATCACTTTGCCGAGATCATCCGGCGCGACGGTTAGCTCAAATACCGTAGTCTCGCCTTCGATTTGCTCAACCGAGACTTCGTCCGGGGCATCGACCAGCGCCTTGGCAATCTGCTCGACCAGCGCCCGAACATCTACGCTCTGCTCGCCCATAACTGGTTCCAATTGGTGGGAATGAATTTGCTGCAGGGTCCGCCGGAATCAGGCGACCGAGGCGGCCGGAGCCGGACGGGAGACGATCTTGCTGACCCGGTCCGACATCTTGGCGCCCTTCGATACCCAGTAGTCAATGCGCTCGCGCTTGAGTTCGATGCTGGCCGGACTGGTGCGCGGATTGTATGTGCCCACCACCTCCACCGGCCGGCCATTGCGCGCGCGTTCCTTCTCAATCACCACCACGCGATAATGCGGTTGTTTGCGCGCACCCGTGCGCGACAGACGAATCATCAACACAGAACTTTGTTTCCTTTCCTTGTGCCTCTGGCAGGTCTAAGACAAACTGTTATTTTTGCAGAATTTAGCCGGAATGGCAAGGATGGGATTGGATCGGTGACGCCCAATCTCTCTGTCCCGCGCCGTAACCTTCTCTGCAACTTGCCCCCGGAATTAGGGTTGGATAGGCTATCCACACTCTAGAGGCTGGTCCGCGCCTTCAAGCTGGACGAAGTGTAAGGAGGGTTCATGAAGCACAGAATCATGACTTCTTTCGCAGTTCTTGGCTTGATGATGATGCTCTCGTCGCCTTCACCGGCAAGAGGGCGCCATCCGCAAATCGAGGCCGCTCTCAGCGCGTTGCAGGATGCGCGCGCACACCTGGCACATGCCGCCCACGATTTCGGCGGGCATCGCGATGACGCGATTCACGCGATTGATGAAGCGGACCGCCAGTTGCGGATCTGCCTGAATTACTAAATCTGTGTGAGGCGTCTAAGAATCTCTTCCGGTTCCGGGCGTTCTTTATAATCGGGGTTGACCGCGGCGAAAAGGATGGTGCCGTCGCGGTCGACTATATAGGTCGCTGGAACCGGTAGTTCCCAGCTTTCATCGCCGTTAATAAACGGCAGGTTGACGAATGTCCGGCGATAGATCGACTGCTGGGAATCGGGAACGCGATACACCAAGGCAAACTGGCGGGCGACCTGGTTGCCCGCATCGCTGAGCAGGGGAAAGCTCAGCCGATGTTGGTCGGCCATGAAGAACGACTGCTGGATGGTTTGGGGCGAGATAGCGACGAGTTCGGCGCCAGCCTCTCGAATCTGCGGCAGAATCCGGTTCATGGCTTCCAATTGCCCAACGCAGAAGGGACACCAGCGTCCGCGAAAGAAGCAGGTGATCAGGCGGCTTCGGGCTAATAGGTCTGCCGAAGACACAGTCGTTCCGTTGTGATCTTTCAAAGCAAATGACGGAGCCTTCGCTCCGACCGCTAAGGCGCGGCCCGCAATTCCTTGATCTCGAAGGTCAGCAATCGCTTGCTCGTGAACAGCCTGGGTCTCTGGTGGAACGTACTGGGAGATCAGCGCCTTGCGTTCGGCAAGAATTTCGCGCAAAGGGCGGTCATCGGTTCCGGGAATCGACTCTTCGAGGGAGCGCCATTTCATGGTGCGTCGTTGGCCGTTGGCCCTTGGTCGTTGGCCGAAGAGCTAGAAGCTAGAAGCTAGAAGCTCCCTTCCTACATTCCCGGCAGTTTCATCCCGGCCAGTTTTCGGCCAAAGCTGGCTTTGCCCATCTGCTTGAACATCTTGCGCATCTGGGCGTATTGCCGGAGCAGATTGTTCACTTCCTGCACGCTCGTACCGGAACCGCGGGCGATACGCTTGCGGCGGCTGCCGTTGATCACTTCGTGATGCAGCCGCTCGTGGCCGGTCATAGAATTGATGATGGCTTCCACTCGATCCAGTTGCTTCTCATCGACTTTATCAGCATGTTTTTGCAATCCAGCGAAGGGGCCGATGCTGGGCAGCATCCCCATGAGGTTCTTCATGGAGCCCATTTTTTTCACGCTGCGCAACTGATCGCGGAAATCCTCGAGCGAAAACCCGTCGCCGGCAAGAGCGCGGCTGGCCATTTCCTGGGCTTTTTTCTTGTCGACACTCTGCTCCGCCTTTTCGATAAGCGAGAGAATGTCGCCCATGCCCAGAATTCGCGATACCACGCGGTCGGGGTGAAAAGGTTCCAGCGCGTCGTACTTTTCTCCGATGCCAATGAACTTGATGGGCTGGCCGGTGACCTGGCGAATGGAAAGCGCCGCACCGCCGCGGGCATCGCCATCCATTTTGGTGAGTACCACGCCGGTGAGCGAGAGCTTCTTGTGGAACTCGTCAGCGGAATTAACTGCGTCCTGACCGGTCATGGCGTCGGCCACAAATAGAATTTCGCTCGGATTGAGCAGCCGCTTCAGCGATTGCATCTCCTCCATAAGCTGTTCATCGATATGCAGGCGGCCGGCGGTATCGACAATCAGCACGTCGGAGCCGGTGTTGATGGCCTCGCGGCGCGCTTCTTTGGCGAGGCGCTCTACTGTCGCCGTATTGGCTTCGCCGACCTCGCCCTCGTAAATATTGGCCTTGATCGCCTGGGCAACAACTTTGAGCTGCTCACGGGCGGCGGGGCGATAGACGTCGACTGAAACCAGCAGCGGCCGATGCCCGCCATTCTTCAGCCAGTTGGCGAGTTTGCCCGAGGTCGTAGTCTTGCCGGAACCCTGCAAGCCGGCCATGAGCACGACGGTCGGCGGCTGGGAGGCAAACTTGAGCCGGGCGGTGTCGCGGCCGAGAGTTTCGATCAATTCATCGCGCAGGATTTTGATGACCTGCTCACCGGGCGCAAGCGACGTCGCAACCGCCTGGCCGACGGCTTTGGCCTGGATGTGATCGATCAATTGCTTCACGACTTTGAAATTGACGTCCGCTTCGAGCAGCGCCAGACGAATCTCGCGCAGCGCCTCCTGAATATTTTCTTCATTGAGGACGGCCTGCCCGCGAAGGGTCTTGAAGGCGCGCTGTAGTTTTTCCTGAAGATTCTCAAACATGGCTTAGAGGGCTATCTTAGCAGCCGGGGCTGGCAATTATCCCTCATCTGGCAGCCGCCTAGATGCCAGAGCTACCTGGCAAACACCTCTTTCGCCGCGATGACCGTGTTGCAGTGAATGCTGACCGTGTCTTCCACGCGCTGGGCGTAACCGCCGGCATAGGTCACCATCACCGGAATATCACGGGCGCGGGCCACTCGGAAAACCAGTTCGTCACGTCGCTTCAGACCCTCAATGGTCAGTGACAGGCCTCCAAGCTGGTCTTCGCGATAAGGATCGGCTCCGGCGATGTAGCAAATCAATTCTGGCTCGAACTGGCGCAGGCCCGAACTCAGCGCATTATCCAGCCAGGCCAGATAATCGTCGTCACCGATTCCATCGGGCAGATTCACATTCGATGGATGAAGGTGGCTTCACCGGCGGATAATTGTTTTCCTGATGCAGGGAGATGGTGAAGACATCGCCAGCGTGAGCGCTTCGCGCCTTCGCCGAACGATTCAAAAGCGACGAAGACGTCGAAGGCAGCAGGCCGCCCGGAATGCGGGTTCCGGCGAAAATCGCGGCTGTCCCGTTCCCCTGGTGGACATCGCAGTCCACCGTCATGGCACGGGTAATCTTATCGTCGCGTTGCAGGCGGCGTATGGCCACGGCCACGTCGTGAATCATGCAAAACCCTTCGCCGTGGTCGGGAAAAGCGTGGTGGAATCCGCCGCCAATGTTGAATGCCACGCGATCTTTCAGAGCATGATTGGCCGCCACAATCGAGCCGCCGGCAGCCAGCCAGAAGGCGCGAACTAACTCCGGGGAGTAGGGAATCTCCATCTCCAGTTCTTCACGCGCTGATAAAGTTCCCGTTTTCAACTTCTGCACGTATTGTGGCGTGTGCACCAGAAGAATGTCCTGGTCCGAGGCAGGTTGCGGGGTAAGGAAATCCGCCTCGGCAGCGGCTCCGGTTTTCAGCAGCCGTTGGTGAATGCGCTGGTACTTCTCGGCGGGGAAAACATGGGCGCCGATGGGAAGGTAATAGTCTTCGCTGTAAACGAGTTTGAACGGCAGCATGGGATTGCACGAATTTATCATGATACTCTTGATCAGGATAATCGCTGGCAGTACGCCCCGGCATTTGGTCTTCACGGGAAGCGGCAGTGCCGTCTTCTTCTGAATGCCGGCACCCTCGACACGGTGTAGATGAAGTCTGCCGGAACCTCACGCAACGTCTCGACCTTCCCGCTCGGCCACTTGATCTCGACCTCATCCATTATGGACGCCGCGCCCAGGCCGAAATGCAACCGCGGATCGTTCTGCGATAGATAGCTGCCGCCGCCGCGACTTCGCTGATCTGCACCAGCTTTCCAGCTTTTACCGTCACCCGCGCACCGATCGCCATCCGGTTGCTCTTGGTGCCGACCAGTTTGAACAGCACGCGGTGATTCTTGCTCTTGGTTTCATTCAGCAACAAGGTCGGAGGCTGGCCGGTGTTCATCACGACGATATCCACGTTGCCGTCATTGTTGAGATCGCCGAACGCGGCGCCGCGACGGGATGCCTCCGGTATCTCGAGCAACACGCAGGAAATATCTTCGAACGTGCCATCGCGCTTGTTGCGGAACAACTGCATGGGCTCGCGATAGGGAGCCGAGCCTCGAACCTGATCCATCTGCGGATAAACGTGCCCGTTGGCGACGAACAGATCCAGCCAGCCGTCGTTATCCATGTCGAATGAAGCCGGTTCCCCATCCGACCAGAGCGAAGCTGGGCCGCGCCAGCTTCGCCGCGTAACTCACATCTGAGAATCCTTCCACGCCCAGATTGCGATACAGCGCGTCGGGCTGTTCGGTGAAGTTGGTTACGAACATCGACAGCCGGCCTTCGTGCAGATAGTCACCCCAATCCACGCCCATCGATCCCTGCTCCGACCCATCGGGACTGACCGCAATCCCCGAAAGCATGCCAACTTCTTCGAAACGTCCCATTATGCTTGTTGTGATAGAGATAATTCGGGCCGGAATCGTTCGCCACGTAGAGGTCGGGCCAGCCGTCATTGTCGTAGTCACCCCAGATCACGCCCAGACCGTAATATTTGTTGGGATCGTCGACTCCGGCTTTCTTGGAAACTTCCTCGAAAGTTCCGTCACCACGATTGTGATAGAGCAGGTCCGATTCGCCCAACATTCCCCAGGGCCCGCACTGCACCGGAATGCCTTTGAAGCTGCAATTTCTTCTCATTCTTGCCGAAATCGGGCAAGTGGTTGATGTCGAAGTGAACGTATCGGGAGACGAATAGATCCACATGTCCCGTCGCGATCGTAGTCACCCCAGGCCGCGCCCGTGCTGAACCCGCCTCCGGCCACACCCGCTTTGTCCGTCACGTCCTCAAACTTGCAGTTGCCGAGATTGTGGTAAAGGGCATTGCCGCCGTAGCCGGTGACGTAGATATCGGGCAGGCCGTCGTTATCATAGTCGGCGACCGCGACTCCCATCCCCCAGCCTTTGCGCGTCGAGCCCGGCTGTCTTGGTTATGTCGGTGAACTTGAAACCGGCATCCTGATGGTAAAGCGTGATCATGGGTCGCCGCCGGCCTTGAAACGCTCCACGGTCGATCCGTTCACGGTGATGATGTCAAGTTTGCCGTCGTTGTCACAATCGATTAGCCCGGCGCCGCCGCTCATGGATTCGACGATGTAATGCTTCTCCGGCGAAGAGATGTGAGAGACGGTCAAGCCGGCATCTTGCGCAACATCAACGAACTTGGGTGGCGGACGGTTGGCGGCCATCTGGCCAAACACGAGGCACTAGAAGCGCAAAAGGCAGAAGCAACTGGAGAGTTGTACGCATGGGGTGAAGACACCAGGATTATAGCCGTCGGATTCGTGCGCGCCAGAGCGACCATCAGAGATACACGGGGCTGCGTCTCTGCTACATTGTTGGTGCCATGAAACCTGCCCGCAGCTTCGCCAGCGACAACAATGCTGGTATCCATCCCAAGGTTTTGCAAGCACTTGCGCGAGCCAATCGTGGGCACGCGGTGGGCTATGGCGACGACACCTACACCCAGGCCGCAGTGGTCAAATTCAAGCAGCACTTTGGGGCGGACATCGAAGTCTTTCCCGTGTTTAATGGAACGGCGGCAAACTGCCTGAGGCTGAAGGCGCTTACACAGTCCTACCAGGCGGTGATTTGCAGCGACGCTGGCCCACATTTACCTTGACGAATGCGGCGCGCCGGAGAAATTCACCGGCTGCAAGCTGATTCTCAATCGCCGCCCCCGAGGGCAAGCTGACGGTCGAATCGGTGAGCCATGCTTACCACGGCATCGGCGACCAGCATCATGTTCAGCCAAGGGTCATTTCGATTACTCAATCCACCGAGATGGGGACAGTCTATCAGCCCAAAGAAATTCGCGACCTGGCCAGTTTTGCCCATAAACGCGACATGTTTTTGCACATGGACGGCGCGCGAATCGCCAACGCAGCGGTCAGTCTGGGATTGAACCTGCGCCAGGCGACGCGGGACGCTGGGTGTGGATGTTCTGTCTTTCGGAGGAACCAAGAACGGCGCCATGGGCGCAGAGGCGGTCATCTTCTTCAACAAGAAACTGGCCCGGGATTTTCTGTATATGCGCAAGCAAGGGATGCAGTTGGCATCGAAAATGCGGTTTATATCGGCGCAGTTCGAGGCCTTGTTGTCGGATGACCTGTGGCGGAAGAACGCCGGGCAAGCCAACCGCATGGCAGGGCTGCTGAAGAAAGAAATTGGCAAGATTCCGGGAGTGAAGATCGTTTACCCGGTGGAAGCCAACGGAGTATTTGCGCAGATTCCGCGGCGGGCAATCAGCAAGCTACAAAAGCGCTACTTTTTTTATGTCTGGAACGAGGAGCAATCGGTGGTGCGCTGGATGTGCTCGTTCGATACCACCGAGAAGGATGTCAGGCAGTTTGCCAGGTTCGTGGCGGAAACGGTGGGCCGTAAGCGAGTGAGCTCCCGGACGCTGCGCAGGCTATTGATTTCAGCGGTTGTTTCGACTAAATTTGGCGCGGGCTCGAAATGCGAGCAGGAGAGGTTATGAAGAGGTGGCTGGGGCTGCTGGGGATTTGCTTGGCCGGATTGATGTTGCTCAGTTGCAGCAGCGGACAACAATTGCAGTCCATTACAGTCACTCCGCAGAGTGCGACCTTTCTCGATCCTGACGCCACGCGTAACTGTTCAACTCACCGCAACCGGCAACTATACGCCATCCGCCGGCGACGAAGAACCTGACCGATCAGGTCACCTGGAGCGTAGACGTTAACAAGCTGATCATCGTCAACAAGACCGGCCTGGTCTCGGTGGCGGGCACAGGTACTTGCGGAGTTGCCAATCGTGACGGCATCCTTAAAACGAATAATCCAACCGGCAACGTCGTGTCGAATTTCATGACGGTCACCGTGGCCGACAGCGCCGATCCCGTTGCCCTCAGCCCTAGCCGGCAGGCGATCGAGCCCCCTCAGCGCTCCTCCAATAACTCTCGCAGCCTCGGCTTGTGCTTTTCCTCTTTCTTTTTTCGATCCAGTACGATCCTGCGATGCCTTCGGCGTCCCGATCCGCTCCCGTGCCATGGCCTTGACCGCTTCGACCGCACGAAACTTCTTCGACTTTCTTCTTCCGGGGCATAGCTGACATCTTGCCATACTGACCACGGCTGACGTGCAATAATCGATGGAAGATTGCGGCTTCGGCCAACGATCCGCAAGCCAACGACCAACGACTATGGATGAACGCGACTTTTTCGACGAACGCCAGGAAAAGAAGATGGCGAACCTGAACTGTCCCCATTGCCAGCAGTCCGGGGAATACGAAATCACCTGGTTTGTGCGCACCAAGAAAAGGCAGCTTCCCGGCCGCGGAGACGACCGCGATCGCGCCAAGTTCGCCAAAGCCCGTTCCTACATGCTGCGCAAAGATGACATGATGGCCTGCAAGAACCTGCGCTGCCGCAAGCGCTTCGAGATTTCCGGGGTGCAATCGGTTGTGTTCACCGAATAGCTCGTTGTTTCCTCTGTTTCCTTCCCTCATTTATACTGACTGGTTTGCCGATGACCTATTTGTGTAGAGAGTTGCCGGCAACGTCTCAGGAGTATTCCTTGAAGATTCTGGTCTGCATGAAGCAGGTGCCGCAGAAAGACGCGCCGCTCAAATTAACGAGTCGGGCACCTGGATCCGCGAAGACGTTTCCTACGAAGTCAACGAGCCCGACGCATACGCGCTCGAAGAAGCGCTGCGCCAGAAAGAGAAGCACGGCGGAGAAGTGGTGGTGATCACTTCTGGCCCTGCCCGGTCGCAGCAGGTCTTGCGGGAAGCGTTAGCCAAAGGCGCAGACCGCGCCATTCATCTGGAAGACAACGCGTTTGTCGGTCTCGATGCGCTCAACACCGCCCGTGCCTTCGCGGCCGCGATCAAAGACGAGCAATTTGACCTGATCTTTACCGGCCTCCAGTCCGACGACTACGGCTATGCGCAGACTGGCGTGGTGCTGGCCGAACTGCTGGGCTGGCCGCACGCCACCATCATCATGCACATCGAAAAAAACGAGGCAGGAATTCGCGTGAAGCGCGAGCTAGAAGCCGGATTCTTTCAGTTCGTGGACATGCCTCTGCCCTCGGTACTCACCATTCAATCCGGAATCAACAAATTACGCTATGCCACGCTGATTGGGATCAAGCAAGCCAAGAACAAGCCGCTGCGCAAAGTCGCGCTGGCAGATGTCCAATCGGCGTTGAGCCCCAATCTGCAGAAGATCGAACGGCTGTACGTCCCCCAGAAAACCAAACAAACCCAATTTCTGGAAGGCCCAGCCGGCGAAGTGGCCAAGAAACTAGTCGACAAATTGCGCAACGAAGTACGGGTTCTGTAGCCGCTACAGGAAGCGAAGGATTTGAAGCTAAGAGCTAAAAGCTAGAAGCTGAGATCGATTTTATGGCAGACACCATCCTCGTCATCGTCGAACAACGTGAAGGCAAGCTGAACCGCGTTTCCTGGGAAACACTCGCCGCCGGGCAGGCCCTCGCGGCTGACACCGGCTGGACGCTGGAAGCTGCGGTTGTTGGGAGCAGTGTGGCGGGTTTCGCCGGTGAAATCGCCGCCAAGAAAGTTGCCAAGGTCTATGCCATCGAGTCACCGAAGCTCGAGCCTTATACGCCCGATGCCTTCTCGGCCGCGCTGAAGCAGTTCCTTGAACTACCGGCAGCCAAAGCTGGTGCTGATGCCGCATACCTATCAGGTGCGCGACTTTGTCCCCAAGCTCGCGACCGCCATGGGACGCACCGCCATCAGCGACTGCATCGGCTATAAGAAAGACGGCGCAAAGCTGCTGTTTACCCGCCAGATGTTTCAAGGCAAACTGGCCGCCGACGTTAGCTTCGCTTGCGATGCGCCCTGGTTTGTGACCTTCCAGAACGGCGCTTTCCGCGGCGATAAAGTCGAAGCTGGCGCGAGCCCGGCTCCCGTTGAGACGGTAAGCGCGAATATTGCCGACGGAGTGATCCGTAACAAGCCGCAGGAGGTATTCAAGGAAGCTAAGCAGGCGGTCGATTTGACCCAGGCCGAGATTATTGTTTCCGTCGGCCGCGGAATCAAAGAACAGAAAAACATCGAACTGGCCAAGCAATTGGCCGAGGCCCTGGGCGGCGAGCTCGCGGCCTCTCGCCCGATTTGCGACTCGGGGTGGTTGCCGATGGACCGGCAGATTGGATCGTCCGGGCAGACGGTTGCTCCCAAACTTTATCTTGCCCTCGGCATCAGCGGCGCCATTCAGCATATTGTCGGCATGAAAGGCTCGCGCACCATCATCGCGATCAACAAGGATTCGGAAGCGCCGATCTTCGAGATTGCCGACTACGCCGTGGTGGGGAACCTGTTCGACATCGTTCCACCGCTGATTGAGGAAGTGAAGAAAGCCAAGGCGGGAGGCTAGTTAACGCCGCAGATTCACGCAGATGAACGCTGATCTTTTCATCAAACAATCCGTGAAGATCCGTGTAAATCCGTGGCCGAGTTTGTCTTTATGCTGATCTTCCGCAAACCTCTCGAAGGCATTGACCGCCCGCAGATGCCGGCCGACGTGGTTATCGTCGGCGGCGGCCCCGCGGGCATGGCGTGTGCTCTGCGGCTCTCGCAACTGATCGACGAGCACAACGCCAAGCATCCCGATTCACAACTCAGCAAAGAAAACATTTACGTTCTCGAGAAAGCGCGCGAGATCGGCCAGCACTGTCTTTCCGGCGCGTTGCTCGATCCGCGATCGATGCGAGAACTGCTGCCTGGCTTCGAGAAAGAAGCCCCGCTCGATGCCGAAGTCACCAAAGAATCGGTTTACTTTTTTACGGAGAAAAGCAAATTCAAGTTTCCCGATCACGCCGCCACCGCTGCGCGACCATGGCAACTACGTCATCTCGCTCAACCGTTTTGTGAAGTGGCTGGGCGGCAAAGTCGAAGCCACTGGAATCACGATCTTTACCGGATTCGCCGGCTCGGAATTGCTGTTCGACGGCGACCGTGTAACCGGCGTACGCACCGACGACAAAGGCGTCGATAAAGAAGGCCACCAGAAATCTAATTTCGAACCGGGCTATGACCTGAACGCCAAAGTTGTGATTCTCGCCGAAGGCACGCGCGGATCGTTGACCAAACAACTCATTGCGAAATTCGATCTGGCGAAAGGCTGCAATCCGCAAATTTACGGCCAAGGGATAAAGGAATTGTGGGAGGTCCCTGCCGGCCGCATCGCGCCCGGCGAAGTCATTTACACCATGGGCTGGCCGCTGACTACGAAAGAATACGGCGGCGCATGGATTTACGGTGGCAAAGACAATGTCGTTTCGCTGGGCTTCGTCATCGGCCTCGACTATCCCGATCCGCGCCTCGATCCGCAGCATGTGTTGCAGGATTTCAAGCAGCATCCGTTGGTGCCGAAGTTGCTCGAAGGCGGAAAGATGATTCGCTATGGAGCGAAGTCGCTCCCTTATAGCGGCTGGTGGGCGATTCCGCCGGTGGCAGGAAACGGCTGGATGATTCTGGGCGACTCGGCCGGATTTTTGAATTCTCAGAGGCTGAAAGGAATTCATCTTGCGATCAAGAGTGGCATGCTAGCCGCCGAAACTGCTTTCGAGGCGCTGACGAAGACGACTCGTCGGCGAAGACGCTGAGCGGCTTTCAGAAAAAAGTCGAATCCAGCTGGATCAAAGACGAACTGTGGAAAGTGCGCAACTTCCATCAGGGATTCGAGCACGGCTTCTGGGCAGGCATGTTCAACGCCGGCATTCAGCAGTTTACTGGCGGGCGCGGCCTGCGTGCCCGCTACACCAACCACAGCGGGCCAGAGCACATGAAGAAGCTTGCCGAGTTGCCCGCCGATGGCGGCGCTGAAGCGCATCTGCTCGGCCCGGTCAAAGGCGACGGCAAGCTGACTTTCGACAAACTGACTGATCTTTATCATTCCGGAACCAAGCATGAAGAAGATCAGCCCGTCGCATCTGATCATTCACGATACCAATGTCTGCAACGCCCGTTGTGTGAAAGAATTTGGCAATCCCTGCCAGAATTTTTGCCCGGCAAATGTCTACGAAATGGTGGACGACGCGGAGCAACCGAACGGCAAACGCATTAGCTTGAATCCGTCGAACTGCGTGCATTGCAAGACCTGCGACATCGCCGACCCGTACCAGATCATCACGTGGGTCCCGCCGGAAGGCGGTGGAGGACCGAATTACGACGGGATGTGAGCGTAAGGAGATCTTCGCCACGATTCACGCCGATGAATGCGGATAATCCCCGATACCGGCATATAATGGCCATAAGTTTCCGACTGTCGCGGCCTTAGGGTATACCCTGGCCGCGGCTGCGAGGGATGAGTTTCTCCGCGACTTTGCGTAAACTCTCTGGCTCTGCGTTCAAAGCTGTTGACCGCAGAGGTCGCTGAGGATTCGCGGAGGCCGCTGAGAAAGCCATCCCGAGGGTTCGGCTGGAAACGGCCGTTCCTCCCGGTCCTTGCGGGCCATTGGAAAGGAAATGCTGCCGGGTTTTTCCCGCCTGCACGTCCTTTCCTGACTTATTTCGGCTAAGAGCTGCAAGCCAGGAGCCAGAAGCTGATTCTTTCCGACAAATTCGGCCGTCCCATCACCGATCTGCGGATTTCCATCACCGACCGCTGCAACTACAAGTGTGTCTACTGCCGCACCGGCAATGAAGGCGCGCTCTACGGCGATTTGCCATTTTCGGATTATCTGCGGATGGCGACCGTCCTCGCCGGTATGGGGATCAAGAAAATCCGCCTGACGGGAGGCGAACCGCTGCTGCGCGGCGGTGTGGTTGATTTTGTCCGCGAGCTTGCCCGAGCTGCGCGATCTCGACGGCGAACCGCTCGACCTCGCTCTCACCACCAACGGCCATTTGCTGGCCGATATGGCGCAGCCCCTCAAAGATGCCGGACTTCAGCGCGTGACCGTCAGCATGGACGCGGTCGATCCCGACCGCTTCGCTCGCATCACCCGCGTGCCCAACGGATACGACAACGTGCTGGCAGGAATTCGTGCCGCCCGCGCACCTGGGCTTGTGGCCGGTCAAGGTGAACTGCGTGCTGATGCGCGGCTTCAATGAAGACCAGATCATTCCTTTCGGCATGTTTGCCCGCGAGGAAGGCGTGGTCGTCCGCTTCATCGAATTCATGCCGCTGGAGGAAGATCGCACTTGGACGCCCGAGACAGTGGTCACGCTGGATGAAATCGTGCAGCGCATGGCCGAATACCGGCCGCTGGTCGAAATCCCCCATGCGCGCAGCGAAACCGCGCGGCGTTATCGCTTCGACGACGGCATTGGCGAGATCGGAATCATCGCTCCGGTGTCGCATCCTTTTTGTGGACATTGCAGCCGCATTCGCATTACTTCTGACGGCAAGATTCGTACCTGCCTGTTCTCGGTCTGGGACCACGATCTGCACGCGCAGATGCAGCGTGGAGCGTCGGATGAAGAATTGGCGGAATTCATTCGAGGCGTGGTTCAGAAAAAAGAAGAGCGGCACCACATCGGGGAGCCGGATTTCGTGCCGGCTTCACGGACGATGGTGCATATTGGGGGATAAACCACTTCGCCGCGGATCAACGCAGATAAACGCTGATTCGAAACCCTACTGCTAGAATCTTGTCTGTGAGATTGTTCGCGGCATTTTGTTTTCTTCTATCAACGATATCCGCCTCAGGCCAAGGCACGCCTTCCTACCTTGGTTTCGACCGCAACAACTATCCCGGCGAGCAGAATCTGAAAGCGCTCCGCCAAACGTTTGCGTTCGCGGGATATTGGCTGAACCGCCCGCCGAGTGCGAGCGTAAACACTTGGTTAGGAAAACGCCAAAAGCTGGAAGCGGCTGGGTTCGGGTTTCTGGTGCTGTTCAATGGCCGGCTGTATGCCGAACTCAAAACTGTTTCCCGCGCCACCGCACTCGGCAGATCCGACGCGCGAGTCGCGGTCTCCACTGCCCACCGCGATGGATTTCCCGGCAACACCATTATCTTTCTCGACCAGGAGCAGGGCGGACGCATGCTGCCTGAACAAAAAGCCTACATCTATGCCTGGGTTGACGGCGTGAACTCGCTGCCGGATTTCGTGCCGGAATCTACTGCTCGGGCATCGCCGCCGAAGAAGATCACGGCACCACCATCGTTACGGCGAACGACGTTCGCCAGAACGCCGGCAGGACGCAAGATCGTGTACTTCGTTACCGACGACGCCTGTCCGCCCGCGCCGGGATGCGTGTTTCCGAGCAAGCCGCCGATCCCAGCAGAGAGTGGAATCGATTTCGCCGATGTCTGGCAGTTTGCCCAATCGCCGCGCAGAAAAGATGTTTCGGCGGGATGTCCGGCTACACATAACCGGGATGGCAATTGCTACCCGCCGGAGTGGATGTAAGGCAGAAGCTGCACGTGGATCTGGAAACCGCCACGTCGCCCGATCCCTCATACGGCAGATAACTGCTTTAGACGCACTTGATTACACCCTCATGTCCCGGATGTGGTAGTAGCAGTATGGACTCTCTACACTGCTGGCAGTGCTCGTCCCGCCGTCGTCTTCAACCTCCAAAGTGCGCGAGCGAGGATGACGGCGGGTTTCCCTTACTCGCAGCTAGTCGCAGCAGTGTGGGGAAATCTAGCGCAGATCAGTAATGCCTCTCCGGAGTTGCGTTTTGCACCGTTCCCAGCGCACAATATGAAGAGGTTATCCAGTTACTTGCGGGCGTAACTTCGGTTCGCACAAAAAGGCGAGCCGTCTCCCGCGGCTGGGCATCTTACTATTTAGTGAAGATTCGCTAACGGCTATCAACATCCCCGCCGGTTGGGCGCGGCGTTTTAGTTAACGCGCGTAGTGAACCGGCTGTAGCCGCTGAGTTGCTTTCAACATCCCCGTTCCAGATCGAGCGGAGTGCGCGCAGAGCGCGCTGCCTCGTATTTGGAGCTGAAGGCGAGACATAACTATGGCTACGGCAACTGCGGTTTGCAGTCTGGAAAATTATCTCGTTCTGCCCGATAACACCATGGACGAGCGCATCGCCGCTGCCCGCGAAGCTCTGGGCCGCGAGTGCGTGGTTCTCGGGCACCACTACCAACGCGATGAAGTCATCCGCTTCGCCGATTATCGCGGCGACTCCTACAAACTGGCGCAGGAAGCCGCCCGCGCCGGCGGCAAATACATCGTCTTTTGCGGCGTGCATTTCATGGCCGAAAGCGCCGATATCCTCAGCCGGCCTGGCCAAGTGACGGTTCTGCCTGATCTCAGTGCCGGCTGCTCCATGGCCGATATGGCCGAGATTACACAAGTGGAAAACTGCTGGGAGCACCTAGTGGCCGCTGGTCTAACCGATGATTCCGGCGCCGGCATGACGCCGATCACTTACATGAATTCGACCGCCTCGATCAAAGCTTTCTGCGGCGAACGTGGCGGCGTGGTTTGTACATCTTCGAACGCGGCGGGGGCGTTCCGGTGGGGCTTTGCGAAAACGCCCAAACTTCTGTTTCTTCCCGATCAACATCTCGGCCGCAATACTGGCTTCAAGCTCGGAATCCCTCTCAATGAAATGGTCGTCTGGGACCCTTATATGCTCAACGGCGGATTGACTCCCGAACGCTTGCGCCAGGCCAAAGTGATTTTGTGGAAGGGCCATTGTTCGGTGCATCAGCGTTTCTTGCCGGAGCACGTGGACAATGTTCGCACCAAGTACCCCGGGATTCGTGTGATCGTGCATCCTGAATGCCGCTGGGAAGTCTGCCAGAAAGCCGACGGTATCGGCTCGACTGAAGGCTTGCTGAAGATGATTAAAGAAGCGCCATCGGGAACGATGTTTGCGGTGGGCACGGAAATTCATCTGGTGAACCGCATGGGCAAAGAATTCGCGGAGGAAGGCAAGAAAGTTATCACGCTGGACGACTCGGGCTGCTTGTGTACCACCATGTTCCGCATCTCGCCGCAGCATTTGTGCTGGGCACTGGAAAATCTTGCCGAAGGCAACATCGTGAATCAGATTAAAGTGAAAGACGACGTGAAGCGCTGGGCGAAAGTGGCGCTAGATCGGATGCTGGAAATCCAGTAGGCGGTCGTTGGTCGTTCGTCGTTGGCCGTTAGCCTTGCCCGAGCTTCGCTCCCCACGTGATTCTTGCCAACGACGAACGACCCACGAATCATCCAAGCCGGGTGCTAAAATAGATCTACACCCATGGCCGACCGTACGTTCACCCTCGAAGAAGCCCAGATGTTGCTGCCCACGCTCGAATCGTTGCTGCGCGCCTCGATTGAGGGCAAGAAGCTGATCGAATCCGTAGATGCTGAGCTGCAAGAGCTGGCTCACCGTGTTTTTTTGCAGGGTGGATTGCAGGTGAATGTAGTCCACATGGCTCGGCGCAAAGCCGAGCGCGAGAAGGCGATTCAGCGTGTCAAAGACGCACTGG
This sequence comes from uncultured Acidobacteriota bacterium, assembly GCA_963845725.1. GTDB lineage: Bacteria > Acidobacteriota > Terriglobia > Terriglobales > Acidobacteriaceae > JABCZH01. The sequence continues at coordinate 320,892 of CAWJTC010000003.1, read as the reverse complement.
CGGAGATCGACGCCGCCGGGGTGCAGGTCAAAGATCTCGACGTCGGTCTGCTCGATTTCCCCTGCGAAGTGGACGGTCGAACCGTGCTCTTGTGCTGGAAGCTGGGAGAGAATGGAATTACCCACTGGCACAGCGTGAGCGAGGGCTTTGCCGGACGCAAGCCGATCGATGAGCGCATTGCCAAAGCGAAAAGAGCCAATTAGTCCCTCAAATTCCGCCCCCCGAATTTGTGATCTTCTGTGCAAGTTCTGCCACTCAGGCGCGTTCTATCCAGAGTGGCGCAGCGTTCCCGATTTGGTAACCGAAGTACCTGGAGCTGCATTTCTGGAGTTTTTCTCTGCTACAATTTTCTCGGGGCTGGGCAGGCGCGGGGAATAGTTGAGGCTGATTTAACATGTTGAACGGCAAGAAGAAATTCAAGATATTGGCGGCGTTTGCGACCCTCCTTTTGTTCGCGGTTGGAGTTGCCTGCAACGGCTTTTTTGTTGACCCGGTGCTAACTTCTGTGACTGTCGGCCCGACTGCGACCATCAATCAGGGCGGGACGGTACAAGAAAGTGCCGTCGGGAGCTACAACGATGGCTCGACCCAAGCCCTGACAAACGTGAGTTGGAGCAGCGACACAGAGGGCGTAGCGACCATCAGCACCAGCGGCCTCGTAACGGGCGTCTCTCCTGGATCCGCGACCATTACCGGCGCTTCCGGCACCGTAAGTGGCACGGCCACGATCACCGTTGCGTTACAAAACGTGACCGGCATCACAGTTACCCCAACCAGTACGACCATCAGGGCGGGCGGAGGTACGGCCGCATTTACCGCGAAGGCCACAGTTGCGGGCGGGGCGCCGGTAGACGTTACCGCGACCGCCACTTGGAGCGCGACCGATGCGAATGGTGGCGACGACGTGACCCTTACCCAGGGAGTTAGTCCGGAGACAGTTACCACAACTACCGCAACCGCGGGCGAGACCATCACGCTTACGGCCGCTTATCTCAGCGGCAGTGGGGTGACCTATACTGCGAACGCGACGATCACGGTCGTCACGCAGTAGCTGCACACATGGCTGACATTCGCTGCATCGGCATTTGTACCGGAGGCGGCGATGCTCCCGGTCTAAACGCCGTAATTCGCGCCGCGGTCAAGGCCGCAATCCTCAAATACAAATGGAAAGTCATCGGCATTCCTGACGGCTTCGATGGCCTGATCTGGCCGGAGAAATCGCGCGAACTGACCCTCAAGGAGGTAAGCGGCATCCTGCCGCGCGGTGGCACCGTTCTGGGTACCACCAATCGGGGCAATCCTTTCCATTACAAAACTGTAGAGAACGGCGTAGAGGGAATTCGGGACATCTCAGACTCCGTGATCGCCAACTCTCACAAGCTCGGCATCGATGCGGTCATCAGCATCGGCGGTGACGGCTCACAGAAGATTGCGCACGAGCTCTTTCGCAAGGGGATGAAGATCGTGGGCGTCCCCAAGACCATCGACAACGATCTTTGCGCTACAGAAGTCACGTTCGGTTTTGACACCGCGCTGTCCACCGCCACCGACGCGGTGGACAAGATTCATACCACAGCCGAGTCGCACCATCGCATTATGGTGGTCGAAGTCATGGGCCGGGATGCGGGCTGGATCGCGATTGAAGCCGGCATCGCCGGGGGCGCGCACGTCATTCTGATTCCCGAGATTCCGTTTACCGTGCCCAAAATCTGCGAGCACATTGTGTTGCGGGAAAGCTATGGCAAGCATTTCACCATCATCGTGGTGGCCGAGGGAATTACGCTGCCGAATGAGTGGAAGGAGAAACGGCATACTGGCTCGGCCGGGCCCCGGATTGGCGATGCCGTGGCCGCGGGCACGGGCAAGGAGGTGCGGGTTAGTGTTCTGGGGCACATCCAGCGTGGCGGCTCTCCCACGCCATTTGACCGTATTCTCGCAACGCGGTTCGGCGTGGCCGCGGTGGATCTGATCGCCGAAGGAGGGTTCGGCAAAATGGTCTGCTTGCGCAATGAACGCATCGGCTCCGTGACTATCGCCGATGCCATTGGCCAGTTGAAAACCGTCGATCCTCGGGGAGAGCTGGTTTCCGCCGCCCGCGCGATTGGAATTTCGTTTGGAGATTGACTGGCGGGGCTTACCAACCAGCTAAACATCCCAGGTCCAGGGCTGCGCTATATTGAATTTGTGATCTCCTTCAAAATCAGGCTGCGCCCCGGCTTGCTGCTGGTTGCGTTGACGGCTTTCCAGTTGACGGCTTGCAGCCGCCACAACAAATCCGCGGACATCGCCTACGTCTCTGCGCCTCAAGTGGTGCTGCGCGACCGGGTTGCCGCAGTCTTCAACAAGAACGGAATCGTAAAGAATGGCGACCGGGTTCAGATACTGGAACGAGAGAAGCGCTTTGCCCGCGTTCGTACCCAGGAGGGCGTTGAAGGTTGGATGGAGGAAAGATACCTGGTAAGCCAGCAGGTATTCGACGGATTCCAGAAATTGACAACGGACGAGCAGAACGATCCTGTTCAGGCGGTCGGCACGACCCGCAACGACACCAATATTCATTTGGAGCCGGGCCGCGAGGCCGAGCACCTCTATCAACTTAACCAGGGCACAAAGCTATCAGTCCTGAAGCGGGCAACCACCGAGAAAGTTCTTCCCGGTGCTCTTCCCACTCCAAAGACCGAAGGGAAATCGTCCAACGGCGCGAGCCCGATCATGGAAGACTGGTGGCTGATTCGTGATCCGCAAGGCCACGTCGGCTGGGTGCTGGCGCGGCTGGTGGATATCGATGTACCGCTCGATATTGCGCAGTATGCGGAAGGACAACGCATTGTCGCCTTCTTTGCGCTCAACGAGGTAATGGATGGGGACAAAAAAATTCCGCAATATCTGGTGCTGCTGACCGAGCCTCACGACGGCATGGACTTCGACTTCAACCAGGCGCGGGTCTACACCTGGAATGTAAGGCGCCATCGTTATGAAACTGCCTACCGCGAACGCAACCTGAACGGCGTCCTACCGGTGACGGTTTCGCAGGAAAACTTCGATAAAGAGGGCGTTCTGCCGGTTTTTGTGCTGCGAGTGAGAGACGAAAACGGCAACACCACAGAACGGAAGTACAAACTGAACACGCCGATTGTGAAACGCGTCCTGGCTCCGGGAGAGGAACCGAAGCCGCCGGCAAAGAGAAAGCGCTGACGGCGGCAAGTGGTCGATGGCTCTTGCTAGACATCGCCGTTGGCCACCTCGATCCGTGGCAGAGGAGGGAGCGGCCGGTCGTTGTCGAATGCCTCCAGCCACTGGGCCAGCGACTTCAATAATCGGGGGACTTGAATGCCGTGGAAGATTCGGGGGTGCTCCCCGAGGTTATTCATCGCCCGAAGCAGTACTGACCTCATGCCCACCCGGTTGCCGGTGGAGTGATGATGAAGGGCGACCGCAACCTGGACCAGGCCTTGCCAGATTTTTTTCTCCTCTCGCGGCGAAGCCCGCCAGACGTCCTCCAACACCTCGTGCGCGTCGAAGAACTTCCCCTGGTTGAATAGTGCGATCCCGCGTAGGTATTCGAGTTTGACGGCCGTCACACGAGTGCTCCAGAAAACCAAACCTCGCGCCGGGACGCGAGGTCAGCAGAACCGCTTTGCGAACTATTTGCCAAAGATTACATAGTGTGAACTGGCGGCCATGAAGAACAGCAGGGGAACGGAAAGAAAAAAGTTCGTCCGCGATGCCAGAAACGCCTGCCGCGCCAGCGCGGCGCCGTTGGCCGGCGGGGTGCCGGCCAAAGTTCCCCGGATAATCTTTTTCTGGTTCGGCCAGATGATCCCCCAAACGTTGAATAGCATAACGATGCCCATGCCGCCTCCGACTCCGATCGAGAGGACATGGTTATCGTCCTGGCCTACTGGCGTGTAATTCACGAACAGGTAACCGGCGGCGATGACCACAATGGTGGTTATCAGTCCCAGGACATAACCGCTGGGACCCTTGGTGATCACAAAATAGAGGATCCCCCACGCCACGATCCATACCAGCAGGAAAAGTCCAATCTGTGCTTGCGCCGCTGACCCCCATGCGCTGCGCGTCCGCTGCCACGTAGATTTGACCCCAATACCAGAAGCCAACGAAAACCGTAATCAAAGCGCTCCATCGGAATAACTGGAGGGTTGGCATGGTCATGTATTGAAAGACTTTCGGCTTCATCGTGGCATCCACTTGCTTCATGAATGGAACGTTGACCAAATTGAAGAAGTAGAGCAGTCCGATCCAGGTGACACCGGCCAGGAAGTGAACCCAGCGCAGAAGGAAAGCCAGTGCTTCGGTACCGGTATGAGTGGGCATTACCCAGGATGCTGTGACCGCAATCAGATCGTGCATCTTGATCCTCCGCCAATCCGTAGGCTGCACTTCCCAACCCGGGGCAGGGAGTGCTAGCTTGCGCCCGCATTCTGGGTCTGTCCGCTAGACCTGGAGTTGCGGGCAACAGACACCTGCATTTTCTTTTAGTTGCAGCGCGGTGGTGGAATGTTTGCACTTTGCCGTGCTTATGTCAACCGGCAGGAGGGAGAGGTAACGTGTTACCGGAGTGAGGTGACGGGGTGGTTAGCTTGAAAAGTGGCCAGCAACGCCGTATTGTACGGAGAATTGCTTCGAGAGGCGCAGGCCAGGAGACTGGACTTGGGTGTCTCGAATTTCCCCCCGTTCCTCATGTGAAATCGGCGTGAGGGATTGATGTACCGTGGCAATTCAGAAAGCTCTCGTGGTCAGAGAGCCTAGGAGATTGGCATGGACAGCAAGCCAGCACAGAACATCCAGGATTCGTTTCTCAACACCGCCCGCAAGGAACGGCTAAATATCACTATTTATCTGCTAAGCGGGGTGAAATTGACTGGTCGCATTCGCTCTTTCGACAAGTATTCGGTTGTGCTTGAAACTAATAATCAGGAACAGTTGATTTTCAAGCATGCGATTTCCACCGTAGCGATGGGAAGGGTGATCCATAACCACACGGACAAGCCGACGGTGGTGCCGACGGCCGTACCGGTAGCTGAACCGAGTCCAATTCCCAGCGCTTCCGGCACAGAAGGATAGGTCAGTTCTTTTTTGCGTGGTTCAGAAAAGGCGCTTCGCGAAAAACCCCGTGGGGGTGGTCCCCCAGGTCTGAAGCCTGCCCGCCGGGCCTCACCCGAACGCGCTTTTTTGGTCGGGATTGAATACCGGGTTCGTGCGCCTCACGCTAAGGGGAGCAAGAAATCACTGACGAGCGAAGCCCAGGCTGCGCGGGATGGCATCAGCCGCACTGCAGCATCGAAAGCGCCCGGCGTTCCCCAATTCAGCGCCGAAGAATCGCTGGCGGAATTGCGCGCACTCGCCCTGAGCGCGGGCGCGGAAGTGGCCGGCGAATTCTTGCAGCACCGCGACAAGCCAGATCCGGCTACTTTGATTGGCAAGGGCAAGCTGGAGGAAATTGCGGGTGCGGCTGCCTCGGCGTCGGCTGATCTGCTGCTCTTCGACCACGACTTGACCGCCTCCCAGCAACGCAATATCGAAAAGGTCGTGAATACTCGGGTGATCGACCGCACCCAGCTCATTCTCGACATTTTCGCGCGGCATGCCCGAACCCGCGAAGGCCAGTTGCAGGTTGAGTTGGCCCAACTCGAATACCTGCTGCCGCGTCTCGGTGGCCGCGGTATCGAGATGTCGCAGCTCGGCGGCGGCATCGGCACGCGAGGTCCCGGCGAAACTCAACTCGAAACCGACCGCCGGAAGATCTACCGGCGCATTCGCCACGTTAAGGAACAAATAGAGAATGTCAGGCGCATTCGCGCGCAGCAACGGCAGCGGCGCGAGTCAGTTCCGGTGGCAACGGTCGCGCTCGTCGGTTACACCAACGCGGGGAAGTCTACGCTGTTCAATGCGCTGACCCAGGCCACGGTGCTGGCCTCGCCGAAGATGTTCGCCACGCTCGACCCGACTATCCGGGCGGTAACCCTGCCATCGAAACGCAAGGCGCTGCTTTCCGATACCGTGGGATTCATCCGCAACCTGCCACACACTCTGGTCACAGCATTCCGCGCGACCTTGGAAGAGGTGCAACGCGCAGCGTTGATTCTGCAAGTCTCCGATGCCAGCAGCCCCATGTCGGTAGAACAAGACGCGCAGGTTGACCGCGTGCTCAAGGAATTGGAAGCTGACACCAAGCCGCGTTTACGGGTGATGAACAAGATCGATCTGCTACCCCCCACCCAGCGTGACAGCTTGCGTGACGACTCGACGTCGGTGCATGTTTCGGCGGCGAAAGGCATCGGCATGAGCACGTTATTGGACCGAATTGACCAGACGCTCTCGCAAGATGCCATCAGCCGCATTCGCCTGCGCGTGCCACAAAAAGAAGGAAAGACGCTGGCCATGCTGGAAGCGCGAGCGAGAATTTATTCCCGGACGTATAAGGGCGGGCTGGTGGAATTGGAAGTGGAGGCGCCGGAGTCGGTGGTGAGAAGGGTGATGGAGTGGGTCGTGCTGTAGCGCCCCGAATTTCACCTTGTCAAACGCTGCTTGGCGTCCTAGACTTGAGGAGCTGGCACTATGTCGGCATATTTTAGAAAGCTATCTAGAAGGACTGAAAATGAAAATTGAACAGGTAAAAGCCCAACTTGCCCAAAAGTTGGACGATCCCCTCAAGAATATCCTGCAAGACCTCGAGTATCTGGTTCCCGACAACTATCGCTCCCGTGTTTTCCTGCTGGATGCGAAGGGTAGGAAAAAACCCAGCAATGCCTCCGCGGAGAATTGGTCGCCCGAGTCAGGTCGAATAGAAATCCGGTTCGAGGCCGTACGTGTGGCGCAGAAACAAGAAGGTGCGGGCGAGACCCGCATTCCAGAGGCGGCCTCAAACGCTCCTCAGAGCGCCGCTCACCTATCCGGCGACGCCCATCCGGCTGCACCTGATTTGCTGCAAATTCTGGTCAGGGCTCTCGATCATGCAGAATCGACGCCGGGTTGGAGCTTTGTTTCGTTGAAGAAATTCCGAGACGAGGTTCTCCCGTCGGAGCCTTTTCCGCCAGGGGCATTCCAGCCCACGGACGTTCACTGGCAAGAGGCGATTCGGCGCGCCATCGAAAGGAAGATGATCCTCGTGGGGAGAGTCCCAAACCCGAAATCGCCGCAGTTCCCGGTGACCAGTGTCCGACTAAACCGTTTGATGCCAGAGGTCAAGGCGCTCCTCGGGCACGGAGAGACTGCGGATATGGATTTCCATCCGGTGGAGATTAAGGGCGAGCCTCTTTCGGCCACGATAATCCGTGAAAGGCATCGGTAATTGGCGCTCTACTATCTGGACACGAGTGCGCTAGTAAAGCTGTATCTGCGTGAGCCCGGCACAGAACAGATGGTTCGTCTGGCCGGCCGTGCAGCAGGCAACCAACTGGCGGTGCTGTCCTTGTCCCAAGTGGAGATACGTTCGACCTTAAGGAGGCGCGAACGGGCAGGCGATATCACCGGCGCAGTTGTCGCGCATTTGTTGGATGCTTTCCAGCGTCACTTGGAGGGAGTGTTCCTCAGGCAAGCGCTAACGGAAGCGATCCTCGATGTCGCCTGTGAAATGGTAGACCGGCATAGTCTGTTCACGCTCGATGCAGTTCAGCTAGCGGGATACCTAGCTGTGAGGACAGCCTCGGGAGCGAACACACCGATCTTTGTATCGGCAGACAACGGGTTGCTGCGTGCGGCGGAGGCGGAAAGAATACCAGTGTTGAATCCGCTGGCTCCAGAGCCTTAGCACAACATTTAAATGGGCCAGCGACCAAGAAGCGGTGACATTCCTTGGCTGCCGGCCCACTCGATCCTGAATTGGATCGGAGGTGATACTTTTATGCTAGTCCCCTCACCTCAGAAGTCAAGTATTCTTTGCACAGGAAATTGGTCGCTTGACAATTGGCCGAAAGTACAGGCCGCGCGCAGGCGCGCGGATCTCGACTCCATTCGGCTTGCGTTGACACTAAGCCTCGCAGGATGTTAGGTTTAATGGTTTTCTTAAGCCCTCTTTCGCTCAAAATATTTCAAGATCAAACAGTGGACCAGACGCTGCGACAAGTAGGGCAATTACTGCTCGGATCCGTACCCACCATTATCTTCATGGTGCTGCTGTACGGACTCTACGACCGTGCTTGTGCACAAGCCCCTGGCGAAAGTGCTGGCCGAGCGGCGCAGCAAGACAGAGGGTGCGGTCGAAAAGGCGCGGGCCGATATCGCAGCCGCCGAGGCAAGAACCGTAGAGTACGAGCAACGCCTGCGGGAAGCTCGGCTGGCAGTTTTCAAGAGCCAGGAGGCCCGACGGCAACAGGCATTGCAGGCGCGAGCCGCAGTAGCGGCGGAAGCCCGCGCCAAAGCGCAAGCCCAGGTTGAGCAGGCGCGTGCGGCCATGGAAAAAGACAAGCTCGCGGCGCAAGAAAAGCTGCAAGCCGAAAGCGGCAAGATCGCGTCCGAGATCATTCGCACCGTACTCCAAGCGGGAAACGCTCCGCCTGCGGGAGGCGCACGATGAGGCGGCGGTTCTTATTGTCATTTCTTGCCCCGGTGGCGCTGTGCGCTTGCTTTTCGACACTTGGTCTCGCCCAGGCAGCCGGCGGAACCCCCAGCCGGAGCCGCAGCACGGATCCAGTGTGGCCCAACAACTGGTCAAGGAATCCCGCGAAGCGGCGGGTGAAGACGAAAACGCGCAGTTCAAGCACTCGAGTTCGGTCCGGCTGGTGTCAAAGTTAACGGGACTGGACCTGGAATCTGCCTACTGGCTCTGCGTAGCGTTGAATTTTGTCGTCATCGCCGGCGCGATTGTTCTGGTTGTCGAGGAAATATTTGCCGCACGCCTTCCGCAACCGCACGGCTTCGATTCAGAAGGCGATGGCGGAGGCGCGCAAGACCAGCGAAGAAGCCAACCGGCGGCTGGCGCGATATCGAGTCGCGGCTTTCCCGGCTGGACTCTGAAATCGAAGAAATGCGTGCCTCCGCAGAAAAGGAAGCGGCCGCGAGGACGAAAGAATCAAAGATGCGGCAGCCGCAGAGGATGCCCGCAAAATCGTCGCCTCCGCAGAGCAAGAGATTGCTGCCGCGGCAAAGTCGGCGCGGCGCGACCTGACCAGCCTACGCTGCCGATCTCGCAGTCGCACTGGCCAGAAAACAAATTCAGGTGGACGCCGCCACCGATCAGGCGCTGGTACGCAGCTTCGCCCAACATATTGCCGGCAGCGACGATGGGCACGGGGGCAAACAATAATGGCCTCGGTCATCAACACCTACGCTCGCGCTTTTGCGGATGTGGTTTTTGCCAGCCACCTTGATGCGGCCGAAGACCTTGAAAGAAGCGCAAGCTCTGGCCGAACTGGTGGCCGCGAACAAGATTCTGCGGGAGGTCTGGGCAACGCCGTCGATTCCGGCCGAGCAAAAACGGGCGGTGCTCGATGCGATCGTCAAGCGTGAGGGAATTTCGGTCCCGGTGCGCAATTTTCTGGCCGTGTTGATGGATCATCGCCGAACCAGTTTTCTGGCGGCTATCGTGAAGCAGTTCGAACTGGAATTGGACGCAGCGCATGGGATTCGCCGAAGCGGAAATCACCAGCTGCCCGCGAACTGGCGAAAGCGAGCGCGCTGCGCTGGAAAGTCAGGTGCAGGTCATGGTGGGAAAGAAAGTCCGTGCGCGCTATTCGCGGGACACAGTCTCTGCTGGGAGGCGCGGTGGTCAGAGTCGGCAGCACCATTTATGACGGCTCGGTGGAAGGACAGTTGGAGAGAATCAGAGAGGCTATTGGCTCTTAGCCGTTTGGCTCTTGGCAAGGAGCCCTGAACCGCGAAGGTCGCAAAGAAATGCCGCAAAGATCGCAACGAAAAGCTAAGAGCTAGGAGCTAAAAGCTAGAAGCTGACTTTATGGCACAAATCAAAGCAGACGAAATCACACAGTTAATCCGGCAGCAGATCTCGAACTACGAATCGAAGATCGCAGTCGACGAAGTAGGCACGGTGGTCACTCTCGGCGACGGCATTGCCCGCTGCTACGGCCTCGACAAGGTCATGGCTGGAGAACTGCTGTCGTTTCCCCATGACGTTGCCGGCATCGCCATGAACCTGGAAGAAGACCAGGTCGGCGTGGTGCTGCTCGGCGACTACACCGAGATCAAGGAAGGCGACGAGGTCAAACGCACTGGTCGCATCATGAGCGTGCCCGTCGGCGACGCCCTGATCGGGCGTGTGGTGAACTCACTCGGCCAACCCATCGACGACAAAGGCCCCATCGCCACCGACAAGTTCATTGCTCTGGAACGCATCGCCCCCGGGCGTTATCGACCGGCAGCCAGTGCGCGAGCCCATGGCCACAGGTCTTAAAGCCATCGACAGCATGATTCCCATTGGCCGCGGCCAGCGCGAACTGATCATTGGCGACCGCCAGACCGGGAAAGACCGCAGTCGCGCTTGACACCATCATCAACAGCAAGGGCAACGACCTGATTTGCATTTACAACGCCATCGGCCAGAAGCGGTCCTCGATTGCGCAGGTGGTGAAGATTCTCGAAGACGCGGGCGCGATGGAATACACCATCGTGGTTGCGGCCTCTGCCTCGGAACCCGCGCCTATGCAATACATCTCTCCCTATGCGGCATGCGCCATGGGCGAATATTTCCGCGACAGCAAACGCCATGCGCTAGTGATCTACGACGATCTTTCCAAGCACGCCGCATCGTATCGCGAAATCTCATCTGTTGCTGCGGCGGCCACCCTGGACGCGAAGCCTATCCCGGAGATGTTTTCTATCTTCACTCGCGATTGCTGGAGCGTGCCGCGAAACTGAGCGACAAGAACGGTGGAGGATCGCTGACGGCGCTGCCGGTGATCGAAACCCAGGCGGGCGACGTTTCCGCCTATATTCCTACCAACGTTATTTCCATCACCGACGGGCAAATCTTTCTGGAAACCGATCTGTTCAACAGTGGCATCCGTCCGGCGGTGAACGTTGGCATTTCGGTCAGCCGGGTTGGCGGCAGCGCGCAGATCAAAGCCATGCGCCAGGTTGCCGGCAGCTATGAAACTCGATCTGGCGCAGTTCCGCGAATTGGCGGCTTTCGCGCAGTTCGGCAGCGATCTCGACAAAGCCACGCAGGCCCAACTCAATCGTGGACAACGGCTGGTCGAGATACTCAAGCAGAAACAATTTTCGCCACTGCCGTTCTCCAAGCAGATTCTGATCATTTATGCGGGCACCAACGGCCTTCTGGATGATCATGGCGGTGGATCAATTGCGGGATTTCGAAGCGGAACTGTACCTGTTCGTCGATACCACCAACCCCGGATTACTGCGTACGATCATGGACAAGAAAATTCTCGACGACGGGCTGAAAGCCGAGATGACCAAAGTGATTAAGCAGTGCAAAGAGACGTTTGTGGCGCAGAAACAAAAAATAGCTGCAAAGCTCCTAGCTGTTTGGCTAGAAGCTAGAAGAGAACTGCCAACGACGCACGAGCAACGACTGAAGTATGGCCAACATTCTCGACATTCGGCGCCGGATTCGCAGCGTGACCAACACGCGGCAGATCACCAAGGCCATGAAAATGGTTTCGGCGGCCAAATTGCGCCGTGCTCAGGACCGCGCTCTAGCGGCTCGACCCTATGCGCAAATGTTGACCAACGTATTGAAGTCGCTGGTGTCACGGGCTGAAATCTACGATCCTGAAACCGGCGAGCCCAAGCATCCGCTATTGGCGCAGCGTCCCGAAAATAACATTCTGCTGATTGTTGTCACCGGAGACAAAGGCCTGGCCGGCGCTTTCAATACCAATATTCTGAAGGCGGCATCACGATTTTTGCAGGCGTTGGGTGGCAAGAATGTCGAAATCGAGGCCATCGGGCGCAAGGGCCGCGATTTCCTCCGCCGCCGATACCCCACCGCCGCGCCGCGGACGGCAGATTGCAAGAGCCCGGCTCATATTGCTCTGATCGGCGAACAAATCGGCATTTTCAACAAGATCGACTATGCGCTGGCTTCCGAGAATCGCCGAGCGTGTCATTGAACGTTATGCGAAAACCGATATCGATGCGGTATACCTCGTCTATAACGAATTCAAGTCCGTGATTTCCCAACGCCTGGTTGTCGAAAAAGTTCTGCCGATCGAGCATGTCGGCGAGATCAGCATCGCCCAGGCCGAGGCCATGGGGGAAGAAGAACGGAAACGCGCGCTGGAAGCGGCCAAGGGCGCGGGCGTCGGCATTCGTCCCGCCGACACCCGCGAAGCCGATGCGGCAGCCGCCAAGTTTGCGGCCGCCCCAGTGGACTATATCTACGAGCAGCCGGCCGAAGAGTTGTTTCGGTCGCTGTTGCCGAAATATGTGGGCATACAGATTTTCCGCGGCCTGCTGGAATCGGTGGCCGCCGAGCATGCCGCCCGCATGACGGCGATGGATGCCGCCACCAGCAATGCCACGGACATGATTGATTCCCTGACCCTGGTCATGAACCGTGCGCGCCAGGCCAAGATTACGAAGGAGATTATTGAGATCGTGAGTGGAGCAGCAGCAGCATCGTGAGGGGCTCCTGCTTCTAGCTACTGGCGAACCAATGCCATCTAGAAGCCAACAGCCACAAGCCAAAAGCCGAGGTTTTATGCCAGAAAACGTAGGACACGTAATCCAAATTTCCGGTCCCGCCGTGGATGTGCAGTTCGAAGTCGCCAAGATGCCGCCCATCTACGAAGCCTTGCGTGTGGTGAGCGAGGGCTTCAACGTCCCGGTGGAGATCAACGTAATTCTTGAAGTCCAGCAGCACCTGGGCGAAGGCCGGGCGCGTTGCGTCGCCATGGAGGCGACGGACGGTATGGTGCGCGGCATGAAGGCCATTGACCTCAACGGACCGATTTCTGTTCCCGTGGGTCGTGGCACGCTCGGCCGAGTGATGAATGTGATTGGGCAGCCGGTCGATCAACTGGGGCCCATCCAGCATACGAAGACGATGCCCATTCACCGTCCGGCGCCTTCTTTTGAAGAACAGGCCACCACCGCGGAGATGTTCGAAACGGGTGTTAAGGTCGTGGATCTGATCCAGCCGTTCTTGAAGGGCGGCAAGATTGGTCTGTTCGGCGGCGCCGGAGTGGGCAAAACGGTTTTCATTCAAGAACTCATCAACAACGTCGCCAAGCAACACGGCGGATTTTCGGTATTTGCCGGGGTGGGCGAACGCACCCGCGAAGGCAACGATCTGTGGCTGGAGATGAGCGAATCCGGCGTGATTACACCCGGTGACCCGTCAAAGTCCAAAGCCGCGCTGATTTATGGCCAGATGACGGAGCCCCCCGGAGCACGTCTTCGCGTCGCGCTGACCGGACTCACGGTCGCCGAATACTTCCGCGATGAAGAAGGCGCCGACACGCTCCTGTTCATCGACAACATTTTCCGCTTTACGCAGGCCGGATCCGAAGTCTCCGCGCTGCTGGGCCGCATGCCCAGCGCCGTGGGTTACCAGCCCAATCTCGCCACTGAGATGGGCGAACTGCAGGAGCGGATTACGTCCACCAAGAAAGGTTCGGTCACTTCGGTGCAGGCGATTTACGTGCCCGCCGACGATTTAACCGATCCGGCTCCGGCGACCACCTTTGCTCACCTCGATGCCACCACCGTACTTTCGCGCGCGCTGACGGAAATTGGAATTTATCCCGCCGTCGATCCTCTGGCTTCGACCTCGCGCATTCTTGATCCCCGCATCGTCGGGCAGGAGCATTACGACGTGGCGCAGGCGGTCAAGAAAACTTTGCAGAGTTATAAGGATTTGCAGGACATCATCGCCATCCTCGGTATTGATGAACTGAGCGAAGATCAAAAGGTGACGGTGGCGCGTGCCCGCAAGATTCAGCGCTTCCTGTCGCAACCCTTCCACGTTGCCGAACAATTTACCGGCGCCCCCGGCCGTTACGTGAAGATTGCGGACACCGTGAAGGGCTTCAAGGACATCAACGAAGGCAAGTACGATGATATCCCGGAGCAAGCGTTCTACATGAAGGGCACGATTGATGAAGTGCTGGAAGCGGCAGAGAAGTTGAAGGCGGCGTAAGAACCGTCGTTGGCCGTCGGTCTTTGGCCGTTGGCCAACGACTGAGATTTGCCAACGACGAACGACCAACGACGTTTATGCCCGACACTTTCCAACTCGAAATCGTCACCCCAGAAAAGATGGTGGTGCGCGACGTGGCAGAAGAAGACCCAGATTCCCGGGTAAGAATGGATATATGGGTATTCTTCCCGGTCATGCCCCCCTAATTTCCGAACTGGCGGTGGGCGAAATTACTTATCGCAACGGAGCCACGACGCACCACCTCGCCGTTGCCTGGGGTTTCGCCGAGGTATTGCCGGATAAAGTGACGATTCTGGCGGAAACCGCCGAGCGGGCCGGCGAGATCGACGCTAGCCGTGCCGAGAAAGCAAAGCAACGCGCTGAGGCGAACCTTAAGAGCTCAGCCACTGAAGAGGATTGTGAGCGCGTAACCGGGGACTTGCAGCGCGCCGAAACGCGGCTGGAAGTGGCGGGAAAGAAATAACGAAAATCTGCGAGGTTTTCCGCTTTCATTCCATCCCTACTCTGGCTGCGCGAAAACTTCTTGCTCTTGTGTACTCCCCGCGTTGGCGACCGCTTATCCAGCGCCAGAATGCGGATGATGAGGACGGCGGTTTCGCTGAGCTTGCGCCCGGGCGTGAGGACTTTCTTCCCCAATGACAACTTCGAACGGCAGGGTTATGCTTTCAGGCTGGCGGCTTCGGCCGCGCTAGAGGCGTGAGGTGCGACAGGATGCGGTTCAGACAGCCTTGCACCAACGCTGCTTCCTCCAGCCGATTTCGGCTACTGAAAGGAGTTTCCCCATGCATTCGTTGCGGATCCAATTTGCAGTGGTGGTGCTCGTTGTTCTGTTGGGGCTGGCAAATTATTCTCCAGCCCAGAGTTTGAGCCGGCAGGTGGGCACGCAGTTCACGGTGACGGCTGATCCATTGGTTCCACGGCCAGCGGAGCAGCCCTGCACAGTTCAGTTGTTCACGGACTATCAGTTTGCAATGTTTTCAGAATCTAATCAAACTTTTCAATACGCGCCGCCTGCCGATTGTCCCGGACCGTGGGCAGCGGTCGTTCTCGAGGTGAATTTTAGCGAAAACGCGGGAGCGCAGTTCGACCGGACCGCGAGCCTGTATGTCAACAATACCGAGCTGTATTTCGGAACCACTCCGGAACCGTTATTTACTGACACCAACACCTGGCATGTGGAGCGTGATGTGACCGATTACAGTGCGCTGTTGACGGCACCGCAGTCGGGCACGATGGTTCTGCCAAACTGCACTTCCGACTGCCCACCGCCTTACCAATATCTGAACGGCGTATTCACGGTGAGCGCCGACTTGGAGTTTTATCCAGTGCAAGGGAAAAGCCAGGTCAGACCCGACGTGGTTATGCCGCTGGTACAGTCGAATGGCAACGGCGGAGTGAACCTGCCGGGATTCTTGTACTCGCCAACCGACCAACTCACGACCACCTTTACACTGCCCACGAATGTCGAACAGGCATATCTCGATGTCGTGACCCAGGGACAGCAAAACGACGAATTCTGGTACACCTGCGTGCCCGATAATTTGACCACCGAGCTGCAGAGTTGCGGAGGCACTGCTTTTCGTGAGGCGGAGATCAGCGTCGACGGTCAACCGGCTGGTGTAGCCCCGGTCTATCCTTGGATATTTACGGGAGGGATCGATCCCTTCCTGTGGATACCGATTCCGGGCGTGCAGACGCTGGACCTTATGCCCTACCGCGTCAACCTGACGCCGTTTGCCGGCTTGCTCAGCAATGGACAGCCGCATACCGTCGCCATGAGCGTTCTCAACGTTACCAGTCAGTTCAGTGTGACGGGATCTTTGCTTTTGTATGAAGACCACGGATCACAGCAGGTGACCGGAGAGCTCACTCAGGACACGATCAAGAGTCCGAATCCTGTGGTCGCCACAAACCTGCACGTAAACGGCGGCAATGTCATCGGCACCGTGAGTACGACTTCGGAACGGCAGTTCCAGATTGCCGGATACGTGAACACGTCTCACGGCAGGGTGAAAACCATCGTCCAGCAAAGCGTCAACTTTAGCAACCAACAGGGATTCAAGATCACCCCATCTGTCTACGTGCAGGACATTTCGCAGCTTACGCCTGCCAACTCAATCGTGACCGCGCAGGGGAGCGGCGGGTCGGTCAGCACCGAGTCGTTCTCTTATCCCTTGACGCTGGGTATCACCGTCACGTTCCCGAATGGGCAGACGGTGGAGACGACAACCGTGCAACAGGAATTCCAGCACGCCATGGCGAATCCATCGTATTCCGGTTCGGTGGACAACCTGGTCACCTCGAAAGACTCGCTTAACTTCAACACCGGCGTGAATACTGGCGCCGGAAGCTCGCAGCAATATACGTTCGCAGATTCGGTCGGGCAACAATATAGCTGCGGCATTGCCAGCAAGACCAACATCTTGAAGACGGTGAGTTCGGGGTGCAAGCAGACGATCAAATTCAAGTAATTGGCTGGTTTGAATCGGCCCCAACGAGAGTTGGTGGCGGACGGCAAGTCCGGCGTGCGTTAGTTCCGCGTCGGGCTTGCCCGTTTTCGTTACGTGCGACCTACTTCAAACCCACTCCGTAGAAGTAGTTGTAGGTACCCCCAGACGTCCATGGCAGATTGGCCTGGAACGAGGAGAACAGCAGTGCGTTACCCATGAAGGTCACGAAAACGTCTTGTTGGGAGCTGGCGGTTGTGACGCGGAAAGTGAAAACTCCATAGCAGGGGTCCTGCAATTCGCCGGCTGAACCGTACAGGTAGGGTGCATCGGCGACGGGAGTGAGCCCAGCCTGCACAATCTTGTTCCCTTGTGTGTCGGTGATGGTTACTTGTCCCCCGCTGGTAACGGTGATTACGGCATTGTCCAGACTCGGCGTTCCGGTTTCCACGTTGCCAGCCCCGGTGCTCGCTCCCGTCTTCTGATAGTAAATGGCCTTGTAAGTTCCGACGAATGTAGGATCGAAGTTCTTGCTGGCCGCTTTGAGAAGACCCAGGATGGCTCCACTCCCGGTGTCTACGGCGAAGATGCCATTGGCTGTGCCGAAGACGTAGTCGTAGCCTCCGCTGTCAGGCATCTTCAGGAAAGTACCAGACGGGTCCTCTTGTGCCTGTGCCACATTGATGGTGCCGGTGTTGAAGGTGCCTCCGCTTTGGGTGTGTGCGCCATAAGGCCAATAGGTCGACGTGCTTCCAACACCTTGGGCGTTGATATTCACCGAGCCGACATTCAGCCCACCCGCGGCGGTGCGGAACTGCATGAAGTTGTAGGCATGGCTCTCAAACGTCGCCGCCGAAATCTGTCCGCTCTCGACTGCGGTAATAAGGGCCGGGGCATCCTCGGTGGGACCGGTTTTCGCCGCCTGGATCAGCAATGCGTAGTTCGGCACCTCGTAGGCAGCGATCAGGTTCCCTTCAGAATCGTTCAACGTGTAGGTTCCGTCCGCATTCACGGTGTAGGGAACAACTCCGGTTTCACCATTGGAGATGTCGGTGTAGCTGATGGTTTTGGCAGTGGAGTCAAGCGTAATGGTCAGGAAGTCGCCGACCGAGGCGGTGCCGTTATACGCCCGCACAACCGCGGAGGACGTGGGTGCGGTGGAAGTGTTCGTGCTGCAACCGGCCAATGACAGAAGTGTCAGTAACAGAACGACTTTTCGCAGCCGCATGCGTAAAACCCCTTTCAGCCAGGCGGAGTATAGGTAGACACGGTAATCGGCAGTGGCCGTGCAAAACTTTAGTCGGGATGAACCTGCCGTGAACCTTACGTCTGGAACCGCAGGTCAATAAAACCCTGGTGCCGGATCTCTCTCAATCCCCGCCTCGAAATTGGCATTCTTTTAGGGTAAAATTTTCGCATGTCAAAGGACACTCTTCGCATCGACTCTAGCTCCGGCAAGCGGCCAGGACAGCAGGTTATGAAGCTTACTGGGCCGCTGGTCCTTACCACCGTATTTGACTTTCAGGCGACGGTCCGTGCCGACCAATCTCAGTCCCTGATCATCGATTTCAGTGGTGTGCCCTACGTTGATTCGGCGGGGATCGGAGCGCTGGTGGGAGCCTATGTGACCCGTCAGAACAATGGCCGGAGCTTGGCGCTGGTGGGAGTCAGCACCCGGATTCACAATGCCCTCAAAATAACCCACGTGGAGAATTTCTTTCAGTTTTTTCGATTCCGTCAGCGCAGCCGAGGAAGTTAGCGCGGCTTAGGAGTATTACGCAAAATTTGATGTAGCGATGGTCGCGACGATGGAAACTCTTGTCAACCCGGCCATATAGGCCCCGGAGACGATCCGTGAGGCTGAACCGCCCTCAGTGTGTTCGCAATGGGCTGGTGAGCGCGGTAGGAATCGAACCTACAACCTACTGATTAAGAGTCAGTTGCTCTGCCAATTGAGCTACGCGCCCAGCAATGATTTACAGCCACTGCGGATGTTCCGGCTGAGAAAATGGCGGAAACCCCCAGCAAAACTGCAACTCGCTTTCCGTCCCGTCGCCGCTTAGACCCAGGCGAGTCCGAAGCTAGCGACCATTCGAGTGTAACACGAAGATTGAAAGGACGTGGCGAGTCGGCGCCAGACTCGCCGTGATATCAGACCCGCTTGAGAAATCTGCCTTGGCAGCCGAGTGACACTGTAACCATGCGCGGATTACTTCCGCGCCTTCAAACGGCGATTACCTGCGAGAAGATTTCTTGTTACGAAAGTAGCATTTACAGAAAGCGCGTCTCGCCCTAAGATCGCAACTGTGTTTTGGCAGTTCTGGGGGAGGGCTGCCGAGAGCGTCCTGAACTGAAAAGTTCAGGACGTTTTTATTTGCGGGCAGATCGACGAATCGTTTCAGGAGCGCTGCTGGATATCAGCGGCAAAAGTTCCAACCGCCCCGGCGACGCTTTGACTCGGCCGGCGTGGCGGCAACCCGGTTTCCATCGGCGGACGTTGCTCCAAAGTTCCCAGCACTGGCGTTTCCGCCAACCCGTTCAGTTCCAGCAATGACACGAATCCGTGCCTGAGGCACATGCGATCAATTTTTCGTTGCTGGCGGGGCCGCAGCACCTTGAGCGGCAGGGTGTGGAAATTCCGGAATATCCACAGTAGATAAAGTCGCTGGAAGAACGAAGGGTTTACATAGCGTGGTCCGAGAGGAGTGAGTACTCGCAACACTCCCTGCGAGAGTTTATCGAGCAACATGCCGAGTTCACCTGAGACGCTTAGTTTCTAGTTGTCTTGAGCCAGAGCAATTCAAGGCCCAGAATTATTGCACCAAATGTGATGCAAAGGAAGAGGTTTTTTCAATTTCCACAACTTTACGGAAACCGGGTCGCGGTGAGCGACCTCAAACGGGACTCCCACCTGCACCAGGAACGGTGCAAAACAGCGGTGATTTGCCGCCCTTACTGGGGAATTTCTGGCATGGTTGCAATGTTACGGATGCTGGCCGCGACCCCGATCTGGCCTTTCTCCGATGCCTTGTTCCACCCGCACCACTGAGGCTCGGCAGCACACCCACTGCTTCTGTCCTTGGGTGAGCTCAGGCGGCAGCATGACCACCATTTCCAGCTCGCTGCCGGCACGGATCTGGGAATCGGTATAGAAGAAAATCCCGTTCCTGCTAAGGTCACGCGTCAGACCTGTGCTGGTCCCGCCTTGCCCGAGTTCGGATCGAGACCTGCACCTGCGCGGGAACGCGTGGAAGGGACCGCTGCTCGGGTTTGCTCCCGGTCATAGGTCAGGCAGAATACCACGGGAGTGGTCGAACAAGCATTCGCCATCATTTAGCATGGGCCGGTGACCGGGATAACTCCGCAGCGAGTCGGGCTGGCGCGTGCGCTCTCTAAACTTGGGCATTGCTCGCGCTCCGCGGCGTTCTCGCTCGTTCGGGCGGGACAGGTTGCGGTCAACGGGACGATCCAACGCGACCCAGAGCGGCCAGTTAATTGGCAACGGGACCGGATCGAAATTGACGGCCGTGCGGTTTCCGCTCCCGCCAAGATTTATCTGATGTTTAATAAGCCTCGCGGCGTAGTTACGACGGCCTCCGACGAAAAGGGCCGCGAGACGGTCTATTCGCATCTGAACGTAGAGCTGCCATGGGTCGGGCCGGTGGGACGACTGGACAAAGCCAGCGAAGGTCTGCTGCTGTTGACGAACGATTCCGGATGGGCAGCGCGAGTGCTGGCCCCAGAAACCCATCTGGATAAGACCTACGACGTTCAGATCGCGGCGGTTGCCGATGAATAGCTGTTGGATATGCTCATTCGAGGAGTTTCCTCAGAGCGACGGAGACTTGCTGCGCGCCAAGAAGGCAGGGTTGCTGCGGAGCGGGAACAAGAATAGCTGGCTGAAGATTGTGTTGGACGAAGGCAAGAACCGGCACATTCGCCGCATGTTGGCGGAGTGCGGCGTCGAAGTACTTCGCCTGATTCGGGTGGCGATTGGGCCGTTCGCTCTCGGCGAACTTGCGAAGGGAGACTTCGCGATTCTTACCAAAGAAGAGAAACAGCGGCTGGATGCGGCCATGAAGGCTGCTGCGCGGCAGCCAGGGGCAAAGGGTGAATGACCGGAAAGATTCTTACCTGCCAGGGCTTATTGTAAGAAAGATAGTCCGGCAGCGACCCGAGCTGCGGCTTCGAGTTGCTGCAAGTCATCGAGCGTGAAATCCGGACCTGAAGTGGCCAGGTCAAATCCCTTGCGGCAAATCTGAATTACGCCCAAGACCTTTTTCTGGGGGTTGAGGATGGGCGCCGACATCAGTTTTTGGATGGACGTCTGTTCGGAGTGGTCGGTTTCCTCGTTCGTGCCCAGGCGGACGGTTTCGAAAACGCGGGCGTGTTTGACTTTGGCAAAAGTATTGAATAGTTCCGTCTTCTTGGTGGAAGCAGTGTGTGCGGCCACCGATGAGGAGCTGGAGACCGGAATCGACCCGGCAGTTTTCAGCTGGTCAGGGAAAACAAACTTCAGCAGCCCTTTTTCCAGGCGCAGCAGAGCGACTTCGTTGGGGCGCACTCCAAAGAACTTGGAGACGGCAGCGCGAAATTTTTCCGGCGTGTCAGCCTTCGACAGTGCAGATTCCACAGCGGATTTCGTCGCCCGCCCCGGCGCCGCGGCAGTTCCCGAAGCTGAGTTCATCTTTCCTGCCATATATGGTCTTGACTCTACACGCAGCGCCCAGAGTTCGTTTCCGGGCGGCGTCACTATCGTGACCTGTTGAGGCGGGGCCATCAAGTTACCGAAGTACTTTTCGAGGAAAATGCTGTGCCTGGGAGTATCAATCATTCCTTGGTGAGCGGGAATCCTTTTTCACGCCAGCCGCGAATGCCGCCATCCATGGAGATAACCTGGGTGTAGCCCATTTTCTGCAGATTGTCGGCGGCCATAGCAGAGCGGAAGCCACCGCCGCAGTACAGGATCATGGGTGTGTCGAAGTCAGGAACGCGGCCCTCGATATCCCGCTCGATGATGCCTTTGCCCAGATGCACCGCACCGGGCAGGTGATCGATCGCGTATTCGTTGTCTTCGCGGACATCGATCAGCACAAACTTTTCGCCTTTGTCGAGCTTTGCCTTCACCGCGTCGACCGTGGTTTCTTTGACGCGCCTTCTGGACTCCTCCACGATGCGAAGAAAACGAGGGGAATGCTGATGTGCCATGCGGCCTCCGGCCAACGATTCATGACAATCTTATCGGAATACGGCTCACGAGTGGAGGGGGTCGGAGAGAACTACCCTACTGAAGCGGAGTCCGTAATTGAATCTGCCGGGACTTCGTCCTCGACTGAGGAAACCGCTGCCGCCGGCGAGCCCTTTAACAACTTGTTTAAATCTTCCTGCAGCGCGGAACGCTCGGTCTCACCGAGTTCATCGAACTCGAAGGGTTGAAGACAGCCTTGTGTGGCCCACATGGGAAACAACACTCTTGCCTTGCCGCGGACCGTGCTTTTCCCGACGTGGAAGATCACTTCCACCTTGATGCCCTCGTCCAGGGGGTTCTCAAGTTGAAGCAGACCGCCGGTGGTGGAAAGCTGATGCAGTTTTCCCCGCAGTTGCCGTCCATTCTCGAGGCGCGCAAGAAACAGTACGGCCCCTCCGAGCTTCACCCGTGGTGCCCGCTTGACGCTCTTTGGCCGGCTTGATCTGGGCATGGTTCTTCCCCAATATCGCATTGAACCCGTCCTAGCGGGAGATTACGAAAGAATGCGGACCAGCAGGGACTGCTATCTTTCTGTATCTACGCTGCTTAGATAGCACTTGCAACGAGCCGGTGGGATTCGATCTCCGGTTCAGCGTTCCGAAACGCTGCCGCTTCCGTTTCGGGAAAAAGCAGTCCCCGGTAACCGCAAGAAGATTACAGCTGTTACTTTGCGAGAGAAAATCTGCCGCTTAGGCTAATGTTCGATGAAGCTGAACTCACTACTGATCTCGCAGGACCCGGCAGCCCTGAGCTGCCTTGTCACGGCACTAGCGAAACTAGAGATCGAAACCGAGGTTTGCCCATCGTGCGACCGGGCCATCGAGCGGTTGGTGAATCATCGTTACTCAGCCGTAGTTCTGGATTTCGATGAACCCGGCGCTGCTCAGGTTGCGCAGATGGTTCGCCTCGCTGGCTCTGAGCGCCCGCCCCTGATGATGGCGTTGGTCACTCAGTTGGGCCCGGTCAGCGGAGCATTTCAGGCGGGAATCAAGTTCGTCCTATACAAGCCGTTAAGACCTCAAGACGTGGCCCAGTCGCTGTGGGATGCCAAACAGTTCATGCGCCGCGACCGGCGGCGCTCACGGCGGGACAATGTAAAGGGGTTAGTTCAGTTGCAAGTCGCTGGCCTAACGCTGCCTGCCTTTCTGCGAGATCTCAGCGAACAGGGATTGGCGGTACAGGCGGCGGAACCGTTGACCCAGGTGCGGAGTCTTCCGCTGCGTTTCGTGCTCCCCGGGACGGTGCAAACGGTGCACGCCATCGGCGAAGTCATCTGGGCGGACGACACCGGCCGCGCGGGCCTGTTCTTTTCCCGGCTCACGCCATCCTCACAGAAACATCTTCGCAATTGGCTCGCACGGCGTGCCGGAAGGAAGGATGCTGTTCGCGTTCTCCTGCCTCCGAAGCAAGCGCCACGCTTACGTTCGCTGGCTCCCGTATAGACGACAGCTCGGGCCGTGCTAGACTCGCACTTCTCTGGAGCAGCGAGCATGTCTGAAGAAATCTTCCTGCCAGCCGTTTCGATGGCCCAGCAAATCCGCGAAAAGAAATTGTCCCCGGTTGAATTGGTGGACGCACATCTGGCCCAGATAGAGAAGTTGAATCCGAAGCTGAATGCGTTTGTGCAGGTGGATTCCGAGCGCGCGCGTGAGCGAGCGCGCCAGGCGGAAGGCGCGCTGATGCGCAAGCACAACCTTGGCCCATTGCACGGTGTGCCGCTGAGCATCAAGAGTTCGATCGAGGTGAGCGGTCTTCGCCACGAAGCTGGAACGAAACTCCGCAGCGGGCTGATCGCGAAAAAAGACGCGCCGCTGGTTTTGCGCTTGCGTGCGGCGGGCGCAATCATCCTGGGAACCACGAATGCCCCCGAGCTATTGATGGCCTGGGAGACTGACAATCTGCTGTACGGGCGCACCAACAATCCCTGGGATTTGTCGCGCACGCCCGGCGGTTCGAGTGGCGGAGAAGCTGCTGCCATTGCCAGCGGCTGTTCCGCAGGTGGCGTGGGCAGCGATGGGGGCGGCTCCATTCGTGTTCCCGCCCATTTCAGCGGAATCTGTGGGCTGAAGCCAACCCCGGGCCGCATTCCCGCGACCGGACACTTTCCGACGTCAGTCGGACCGTTCGCTTTGCTGGGAGTTGTGGGGCCCATGGCCCGGACAGTAGCTGATTTGAAGGCGCTGTTTGAAGCGATCCAGGGCCCGGACGACGGTGATCCGTCGTCAGCACCGGTTCCGGTTCAGTGGCCGGCGAAAGAAGACCTGAGATCCATACGCATTGGGTACTTCGAGGATGACGGGCGAACCCCGATAACGTCGGAGACTCGCGCCGCGGTCAACACCGCAGCCGAAGGTCTGAAACGTGCGGGGTTTCGAGTCGAATCGTTTCGTCCCGAGGGACTCGAACTGGCGCGTCAACTGTGGTGGCAATTTTTCGGGATTGCCGGCGGGATGTTGCTAGGTCCCATGACCAAAGACCGGGAAACGGACCTTGGCCCGATCCTCAAAGAATTTTCGAGCTGGGTAGCCGCCGAACCGGCCCATACCGGTGAAACTCTCCTCGATACCTGGATTCAGCGCGATATGGTGCGCGCGCAAGTTTTTGAGCAGATGCGAGACTATCCTGTCCTGCTTTGCCCGGTCGCCGCGATTCCTGCGTTCCGGCATGGAGAACGCAGTTGGAAGATCGACGGTCAGACTGTGCAGTACCTCGATGCCTGGAGCTACACCGAGTGGTTTAACCTTTTGGGAACCCCCGCTGCGGTCATACCCGTTGGCCAATCGAAAGAAGGATTGCCCATCGGAGTGCAGATTTCGGCGCGCCCCTGGCAGGAGGAACTGGTGCTGGAAATTGCCGCTGCCGTGGAACAAGCTTGCGGCAATTGGCGAAAGCCGCCAACCGGGTGATGGTCTCCGCTTATACTGTCGGCACTGAACCCCGCTGAGTCGTTTCAAGGAATGTCAAAAGAACCGCGGTCCCGGAGATTGACGAACGGTCGTCTACTGACTTGGCTGCTCGCGTTCTTAACCGTCTCCGCCGCCTATCTTTACGCATATCCACAGCCCAATATCTTCTATGCCGTGATTGTCCTGCTGCATGCGGTGGCCGGAGTGGGCACAGCGCTTCTCTTGCTGCCATATCTTGCTCGGCAGTGGCGAAGTCGAAATGCAGCTTCGCGTCTGGGTTGGATATTGCTGGCAGGGGGCGCACTAATTGGGCTGATCCTGATCAAGACCGGTACACCGCGAGCGGAATGGAACCTGATGTATGCGCATATCGCGTTGTCCCTCGCCGGTCTGGGTGTGCTGCTTGCCCAGTGGACGGGATCGCGGGGATGGCTGGCTCGGGGACTCTCGGGATCGCTCCTTCGTTATGCCATGTGCCTGGCTTTGATCGCATTGCTTTTTGGCGGCGCTCGCTATCTGCGTGAGGCTCGCTGGCGGAATCAGGCGCGCATTATGAATCCTGCCATGCCTCCGGCCAGTATGGACGGCGAAGGTGACGGACCTGAGGGGCCATTCTTTCCCAGTTCTGCCCAGGTTTTTGGCGGGCAGAAAATTCCCAGCAAGTTTTTTATGGAATCAGAGTCGTGCAAGCGCTGCCATGAAGACATTTACAACCAATGGTTCAGCTCGGCACACCACTTTTCGTCATTCAACAATCAGTGGTACCGCAAAAGCGTCGAGTATATGCAGGATACGGTGGGCACGCGGCCCTCGAAATGGTGCGGCGGATGCCATGATCCGGCAGTGCTTTATAGCGGGCTGATGGATACGCCCATTAAGCAGATCGTGCATCGTCCGGAGGCGCAGGCTGGTCTCGGCTGCATGATGTGCCATTCGATTGCAGCCGTGAAGAGCACCATGGGGCAGGCGGATTTCTATCTTGAATATCCCAAGCTCCACGAATTAGCGGCAAGCACGAATCCGCTGACTCGCGTCTTCCACGATTTTCTGGTGAAGCTGAATCCGGAGCCGCACCGGCGCGTGTTTCTCAAGCCGTTCATGCGACAGCAGACGGCGGAATTCTGCTCCACTTGCCACAAAGTTCATCTCGATGCGCCGGTCAACCATTATCGCTGGATTCGCGGCTTCAACGAATACGACAACTGGCAGGCGAGCGGCGTCTCTGGCCAGGGGGCGAGATCGTTTTATTATCCGGCGAAACCTTTGCAGTGCGCCGATTGCCACATGCCGCTCACCCGTTCCTCGGATCTCGGGAATATCGATGGATTTGTGCACTCTCACCGGTTTCCCGCGGCAAACACCGCCTTGCCGACGGCCAACGAAGATCTCGAGCAGCTCAAGGTCACGGAGGATTTTCTTAAGAACGACATTTTAAGTGTCGATATATTCGCGCTCTCGCCGGAGCCAGGCCCATTACCGCCCAGCGCGTCCAGCCAGCCCGAGCTGTCCACAAGCTTTGCGGTCGGGGAAGAGGCCGAGACCAAGGTCACGCCCGCCGCTGAAGGCGAAGTCTCTCCTTTTACCGCGCCGCTGAATCGGGTGCAGCCGATCGTTCGCAAGGGAGACACCGTGCGCGTGGATGTGGTCGTTCGCACCAAGAAGATCGGCCACTTTTTTCCCGGCGGCACTGTCGATGCGTACGACACCTGGCTCGCGTTGAAGGCTACGGATGACAAAGGCCAGATCATTTTCTGGAGCGGCATCGTCGAAGATGGCGGCAAGGGGCCGGTCGAGAAGGGAGCGCATTTTTATCGTTCGCTGCAACTTGACGCTCACGGCAACCGCATCAACAAGCGGAACGCCTGGGCTACGCGGGCGGTTCTATACGTTCATCTGATCCCGCCCGGCGCGGCTGACACCGTGCACTATCGCCTGCACATTCCACTGAACGCGGGTGACAAGATCACGCTCCACGCTCAACTTTGTTATCGCAAGTTCGCCTGGTGGAACACACAGTTTGCATTTGCCGGGGTTCCCGAAGCCGGTGAGGTTACGGCTGACTACGATGATCGCAAGTTTGCATTTACCGGTTTACTGCGAGGAGTGTCGGCTAAGGAAGAGAAAATTCCTGACCTTCCCATCGTGGTGATCGCGGAGGATGAGGTCACGCTAAACGTCGTTTCGCGCGACGCACCCGAGCCCGCGCCTAAGACTGTTTTACAGGCCTCCGACTGGCAACGCTGGAACGATTACGGCATCGGCCTTTTTCTGCAGGGTGATCTCAAGGCTGCGCGGGCGGCGTTCGAGAAAGCGACCGAAATGGATTCCAGTAATCCTGACGGTTGGGTGAACCTGGGCCGCGTGGCGGTGCAGGAAGGCGACATGGATCGGGCTCGAACCGTGCTGGATAAGGCCTTATCGCTTGCCCCGAACTTGGCACGTGCGCATTTTTTCTACGCTAAAGTTCTCCGCAGCGAGGGCCGCTACGACCAGGCCGCCCAGCAATTGCGTGAGGTCCTTGCCCAGTACCCCCGCGACCGCGTGGCTTTGAACGACCTGGGCCGCATTCTCTTCCTCCAGCGTAAGTACGCGGATGCGGTAAGTACGTTGCAACGCGTGCTCGAAATCGATCCCGAAGATTTGCAGGCCCACTATAACCTTATGCTGTGCTACACCGGGTTGGGAGACGCAACGCGAGCGCATGAACACGAGATCCGCTACTTGCGATTCAAAGCGGACGAATCCTCTCAAGCCATTACAGGTCCTTATCGCCGCCTCAATCCAGAGGACAACAATGAGCGCCAGGCGATCCATGAGCATGTATCGGTGCCGTTGAAAGAATTTGGCGGGAACTGCGTGGCGACAACCGCCCCCGGCTGTCAGGTCGAGCGAAGCTCGGCTGCCATCCAAAGCGGCGGCTCCAAATGACTCGGCAATTCTTCGCGCTGCTCTGCTTACTTACTCTCGGCGCCGTCGCACACTCCCAGCGCATCCAGTTTCGCGACAGCACTGCCCAATCTGGCATCCACTTCACCCACAACAACGGGGCTTTCGGCAAGAAATATCTTCCCGAAACTATGGGGCCCGGGTGTGCGTTTATCGACTATGACAACGACGGCTGGCCCGACGTCGTACTCGTAAATGGCGACGATTGGCCGGGACACCAGAAGTCCGGCGCGACTACTCTGAAGCTTTACCACAACAATCACGATGGCACCTTTACCGACGTCACTCGAAAGGCTGGGCTGGCCGTGCCGATGTACGGCTTGGGAGTCGCCGTCGGCGATTACGACAACGACGGTTACGACGATCTCTTTATCACTGCGGTCGGACAAAATCACTTGTTTCATAACAATAGCAACGGAACGTTTACCGACGTGACCAAAGCTGCCGGACTGTGGGGACCGAAAGAGTTTTCGACCAGCGCGGCCTGGGTGGATTACGATCGCGACGGCAAGCTGGACCTCATCGTCGCCAACTACGTGCAGTGGTCAGAGAAGAGCGACCTTTACTGCACGCTCGACGGTGTTCACAAATCCTACTGCACTCCGGAGTCCTATAAGGGAAGCTCGGCGCGACTGTGGCACAACCTGGGCAATGGAAAGTTTGAAGACGCCACCGAGAAAGCAAAGCTCTACGATCCGACTGACAAGGGCCTTGGCGTCGCCATCCTCGATTACAACGGCGAGGGTTGGCCTGACATTCTGATTGCCAATGACACCCAGCCTAATAAGCTCTATCTCAACCAGCACGACGGCACTTTCGCGGAAAAGGGAATTGAAGCTGGTATCGGCTTCAGCGAAGACGGCGTGGCCCGCGCCGGTATGGGCGTCGACGCTGCCGACTACGACCGCTCCGGGCGTCCCAGCATCATCATCACGAATTTCGCGAACCAGATGCTGTCGCTCTACCACAACGAGGGCAACGGCCTGTTTGTAGACGAAGCGCCACGCTCCGAAGTAGGGCGCGCCACGCTGGTTACTCTGGGATTCGGTTGCTTTTTCTTTGATTACGACAATGATGGCTGGCCCGACATCTTTGTGGCTGACGGACATATTGAGGACCAAATCGAACGCGTGCAGAAACGAGTGAAGTATGCCGAGCCGCCGCATGTGTTCCGCAATCTGGGCGGAGGCAAGTTCCAGGAAGTTACGGATTCGCTCGGCGCCGCCTTCGCCAGCCCCAAAGTCGCTCGGGGCGCGGCCTACGCAGACATAGATAACGACGGCTCACTGGATATTTTGCTCACTACAAATGGCGGTCCAGCATATTTGTTTCGAAACGAAGACGGCAGCAATCACAGTCTGCGGGTGAAGTTGATAGGTACTAAGGCGAACCGTGACGGCATCGGTGCGGTTGTGCGCGTGACCTCTGGTAAAGATCTTCAATGGCAGATGGTGCATAGCGGATCGAGTTATCTGTCGCAAAGTGAACTGACGCTGACGTTTGGCTTGAGCACAGCTGCCCAGGCCGACGCTTTGGAAGTGCAATGGCCGAGCGGACAGATCGACAAGCTGGCAAATGTCGCGGCGGGGCAGACTGTCACGATTCGTGAAGGGAAGGGAATTGTGGACAGACGGCTCTATTCCAAGATTGCCGCCGGAAAACGCTGACCGCAGAGGACACAGAGTTCCCAGGGAAATCGACTGAAAAAACCTCTGTTTTCCTCTGTGCCCCTGTGGTTAACTTGGTTCTCGCATGACTCGACGATGCGCAATCTCTCTTGCAGCACTATCAGCTGCGTGCGCCGTTTTGCTGGCGGCTTCAGCACAGAAGTCGACGGAGGCCAGACCGGTCCAGGCAGCGCGCCTCAACAATCTCGGCGCCGCCTACATGAATCAGCAGCTTTTCGAAAAGGCGCTGAAAGCGTTCCAGGATGCTGCTGCCCTTGATCCCGTGTTCGAGATTGCGCGGCTGAATCAGGGGATTGCATTGTTGAACCTGGGCAAGATCGATGCCGCGCGGCCTCTGCTGAAGGAAGCGGTCAAACAGAATCCCAACGATGGCCACGCCTGGTCCAACCTGGGATTGCTCTTCAAGAATAGTGGGGACGCCAAGATGGCGATTGATGCCTTTCGGCGTGTCACGGAAATTGATCCCAACGATGCCGATAGCTGGTATTTTCTCGGCGCTTCTTATTCCGAGAACAAGCGATATCCCGAAGCGATGGCCGCTTTCCAGCACGCGCTGAAGTTGAACCCACAGCACGCTTCAGCGGAGTTTGGGCTTTCTCGCGCCTACCAGCAGTCGGGGGATCTTTCCCATGCCCGCGAGCACTTGGTGCGCTTTCAGTACATCACGCAAAACAAGCTGGGAGTGCCGATCAGCCTGGCCTACGGCGAGCAAGGGAAGTATTCGCTGGCTGAAGAGTCGCTGCTGGCGCCGGAAAAAGTGCCGGAGCAGATCAAGGTGCGCTTTGTCGATGTAACCGAGGAAGCGGGAATTGTGGCCAAGACCGGCGGAAACTATGGGCTAACAAGCCACCTCGGGCCCGGCGCCTGCTTCATCGATTACGATGCCGACGGTCGTGTTGATATCTTCCTTCCTGCCAATGGTCCGCACGGCGGTCTCGTTCTCTATCACAACCTGGGTAATGGCAAATTCGAGGATGTCACGAAGAATGCGGGTCTCAATCCCAGCCTGCAGGCAACCGGCTGCACTGTGGGAGACTACGACAACGATGGCTTTCCGGACCTCGCGGTTACCGCAGTCTTCGTGTATTTGTTCCACAACGACAAGAAGGGCAAGTTCGTGGAAGTCGCGGGTGATCCCAGTGTCGTCGGGGGAGCTCCCGCATCTGGGATCACGAGCAACACCAATGCAGGAAGTAGCGGGATGATCTGGTCAGGGTTGAACCTCGTTGATTACGATCACGACGGGGACTTGGATTTGCTCGCCACACGTTATCTTGAGACGCACGTTGAGGGCATCGGTGAGCCCCGAGTAGTGGAGTCGGGAGCGCCCGCCAAGATGTGGCGCAACAACGGCAATGGGACTTTTACAAACGTGACGAGGAACATCGGCCTGACGGAGGCGACTGCTACCAACGGCGTCGGAACCGACTACAACAATGACCGTGCCATCGATCTGGTAGTTACTGGATCAGAGAAAGGTCCTACCATCTTCGAAAATCCCCGCGAAGGAAAGCTTCTGGCGAGACAGATGTGGTCCAGCGGTCAGCTACCGTCTACTGTCGGCGTCGCCGTGCTTGATTTCAATCATGACGGCTGGATGGATTTGGCCTTTACAAGTTCGGCTGCGCCCGGCCTCACGCTTTGGCGAAACAATCAGGGAAAAAGCTTTGATCAAGTGACTCTGCCGGCTACCAACTGGGTCCGCGCTTGGGGCATCGCGGCGCTCGACTATGACAATGACGGCTGGGTCGATCTCGTCGCGGTTGGCGAGACCGCTGATGGCAAAGGTGAAATAAAGCTATTTCGCAACCTTGGCCCTGATGGATTTAAAGATGTCACTGCTGACGTCGGGCTCGACAAGATAAGTTTAAAAGCTCCACGCGCGATCGTTACTGCTGACTTTGACGGCGACGGCGCCACCGATCTGTTAATCACCCAGAATCACGGCCCAGCGGTGCTTCTCCGTAACCAAGGCGCCACTCAGAATCACTGGCTTCGCCTCAACTTAACTGGCCTTGCCGACAACAAGAGTGCCATCGGGACCAAAGTCGAAGTGTTCTCCGGAGGCAACCGTCAGAAGTTCGAGATCGCAGGCTCATCTGGCTATCTGGGGCAGAATTCGTTGCAATTGACCGTCGGGCTGGGCCGGGCGAAACAGGCTGATGTCGTCCGCATGTTGTGGCCGACAGGGGTTTTGCAGGATGAAGTTAATGTCGCCGCCGACCGCGAGCACAAGGTTATGGAGATTGACCGCCGCGGCAGTTCCTGTCCTACGCTGTTCGTCTGGGACGGGCAGCGATACAAACTCGTTGCCGACATGATTGGCGCAGGCGTCGTCGGACATTGGGTGGGGCCGGGCCAGCGCAACATCCCCCGCCCGATCGAATACGTGAAAATTCCTCGCGACTCCATTCGAGAAAAAGACGGCAGGCTGAGTTTCCGTTTTATGGAGCCGTTGGAAGAAGCGGTTTATCTCGATCAGGTTGAACTGCTCGCTGTGGATCACCCTGCGGATTTAGACGTCTATCCCAACGAATATTTTGCCAGCAATCCACCCTATCCGCCGTTCAAAGTGGTGTTCAGCCGCGAGGCGCACCCGCCTGCCGCTGCAACCGACGAGCATGGGCACAACTTGTTGCCTGATCTCATGGCCCATCGTTACGTCGGCGATTTAGAGGTGCTGCCATTCGCCGGATTCACCAAGATGCACACGCTTGAACTCGATCTCGGGGAGCCGTATCGCGGTGGCCCGCTGTGGCTGCTGATGCATGGCGAGATTGAATACTTCAGCGCGACTGGAATGTATGCGGCTGACCAGGCTGGGTTGCAGCCCATTGCTCCCTACGTGGGAGCTTTGGGCAAAAACGGGAAATGGACGCGAGTCATCGACGACATGGGTTTTCCAGCGGGCGGCCCACGGACAATGACCGCCGACCTGACCGGCAAGCTGCCGGAAGGCACGCAGCGAATTCGTATCTCTACCAATCTGCAAATTTATTGGGACAGCATTCTGATCAGCCGTACGCCGCAAGATCAGAAAGTTCGCGTGACTCCTGTCCCCTTGGTGCGTGCTGACCTGGATTTCCACGGGTTCCCTCTGAAGATTGAAGGCCGTCCGCCGGGGAACGTTCAGTATGTTTACGAGCAGGCTAGCGCTACCGGGCCGTACACCCGCCCGGCGGGAAACTACACCCGCTACGGCGACGTGCTGCCGTTGCTGACTGCGCTCGACGACCGGCTAGTTGTGTTCGGATCGGGCGGCGAAGTGGCTTTAGAGTTCGATCCTTCGAAGCTGCCGTCTTTGCCGCCGGGCTGGGCCCGAGATTATTTTTACGCCGCTCATGGCTACGAGAAAGATATGGATTTCTACGCCTACGATTTCGATCGTGTCACTCCCTTGCCGTTCGGGAAAATGGGCGAGTATCCGTATCCGGGGAAGTCATTTCCCCTGGATGATGAGCATTTGAATTATCTTCTGGAGTACAACACGCGATACATGTCGGGACATGAGGCGCGTGGGTACGGATTCGACTATGCCCCGAGATGACGTGGGCCAGTAGGGATGCTTCGACTATGCAGGACTCGCTTCGCGAAGTCCTGCCCCGCTCAGCATGACAAACCCGATGCCAGCGAAATCGTTTTAATATTGACAGTTCGGCGCACTCGTAATCCAATACGCCGAGATGGAAACCACTCCGGCTCCTGCCCGCCTGCGGCGTACCCTCACTCTTTGGGACCTGATTCTTTACGGCATCATCGTGATCCAGCCGACCGCGCCCATGCCGGCCTATGGCGTTTTCAGCAATGCGGGCCAGGGCCACGTGGTCACTTCGATTCTGATCGCGATGGTTGCGATGGTCTTTACCGCCATGAGCTATGGCCGCATGGCGCGCGTGTATCCCAGCGCGGGTTCGGCCTACACCTATGTGGGACGCGAGCTGCATCCTTCGCTCGGCTACGTCACCGGCTGGAGCATGACCATGGATTACATTCTGAATCCGCTGATCTGCACCATCTGGTGCGCCAAGGCGATGGCGGACTTGCTGAGTGGGAGCCGCTATCAGATTCCTTATCCGGGGCTGCTTTGGCCGATCATCTTTGCCGGGTTGTTCACGGTGCTGAATCTTCGGGGCGTGCAGACCTCGGCGCGCATCAATCAGATTCTTTGTGCGATTATGGGCGCCGTCATCGTTGTGTTTTTCTGGTACACCATTCGCCACATTTTCAATTTGCCGCAGTATCCAGAGGCGTATTTTCTTCGCCCGTTCTATAACCCGCAGACTTTTACGGTGAACCGGGTGTTTCACGGCACATCGGTTGCGGTGCTCACCTACATCGGTTTCGATGGGATTTCGACTCTGTCGGAAGAAGTCGACAATCCACGGCGGAACATTTTCCTGGCAACCGTGCTGGTGTGCGTCATTACCGGATTTCTGGCGGCGGCGGAGGTGTACGGTGCCCAACTGTTGAGTCCGCAATATAATTTCGGAGCGAGTGAAGTCGAGAACGCATTCAGTCACGTTGCGGCCATCGCGGGCGGCCCTTTTCTGAGCAAGCTGATTAGTCTCACGTTGCTGGTGGCCACCATTGGCTCTGGGATGGGGTCGCAACTAGGCGCGGCGCGCCTGTTGTACGGCATGGGGCGCAGCGGTGCAATTCCCAAGAGTTTTTTTGGCGCCATCCATCCTAAAACCAGAATCCCCGCGAACAATGTGGCTTTCGTCGGCGCGATTGCGCTGATTGGCGCCTTCCTTATTACCTATGACAACGGCGCAGAGTTGCTCAACTTCGGCGCACTGATTGCGTTTATGGGCGTTAATCTCGCGTCGCTCACACACTATTACATACGGGGCAAAGAACGCACCCTGGGGCAGCTGATTCCGCCGGTGCTGGGCTTCTTCATTTGCCTGTTCATCTGGATACACCTCTCGAATCTGGCCATGGTCGTGGGTTCCATTTGGATGATCGCGGGCATCGCTTACGGAGCCTGGAAGACGCGGGGCTTCCAGAGTGACCTGGTGAATTTCGACGTACCGTCGGAAGAATGAGGGTTACTGCGTTGCTGCCACATTCCACCCGCTCACTTCGACACTGGGCTGGGCCGCTCCCACGGCGCTTGTCCGATAGCTAGCATTGATTTCGCGTCTTTCACCCGGCAACAGCGAGAAGTAGTTGTCCTCCCACACCACCGGCAGAATTTCTTCGCCGTGCGGGCCTCGGTTGACCTTTAGGCACACAAAGAATGCCAGACTCTTGCTGGGATTCACCAACACAACGTGGGTGATCGTTTTGTCCCTCGTGTGCTCGGTGTGGCTGGCGACTTTTAACTTCACTTTGGGCAACTGCGAGAGCGCGGTGAAGTCGGCGTAGGATAGCACTGGCGTGGTGTACCAGTTCGATTTCTTCCAATCGAGGATTTCCGGTTTGGTTGAAAGCCAATAGAAATTCGATCCCACAACTTTGCCAGTCGAATCTTCGAGCCGCAACGCCACGAAATATGTCGAGCTGAGCCCGGAGATATCCGGCAGCGTCAGGATTCGGGTGGTACTGTCGGCGGGAGCGTCCAGCATCGTCTCCTGTGAGAATTTCTCTGTCATATCAAGATTCACGACTTTGGTGATTAGTTTCAGGCCAAGAGCGCCGGTGTATCGGCTGCTGACCACCCAAATGGCACGATCATCGTAGCCATAAAGAGGATGGAGCGCTTCGTTGGCCTTCTTGGCGCCGAAGTATCCGCCGCCGGGGCGCAGATAGTAATCGTAAAGATGCCAGATAATCGAAGGCCAGGCGTTATTCAGCATCCACTGAATCACGCCTGTCGAAACATACTTGTTGCGGCCATACGCCTCGTACATGGCACGAACGCCCTCGTAGGCCATCAATTGTGATTTGAGAGTGAAGTCCTCAAGACTCTTGGCCGCTCCGTAACGCGCGTTCAGTGCGTCGGCAAAGAGATGAATGTCCCCGAACACGTGAGCGCCAGCATGAAAGTTCCACCAATCGTCGATTGGCCACCAATGTTCTTTCGGTAACATGACCCGCATACTCTCCAGCGGAGGCACTGCTGCTCCCATGCTGGTTTCGGTATTGAAGCCATAGGCGCCGCCGCATTCACTTTCTTTGCATTCTTTATGGGTTGCCGGAGTGGCGATGGAATCTTCCTCCCAATAGCCGGGAGGAACGTAGTCGTAAGGGCCAGTCATCTTGACCCCGCTGGGGCCCGAGACCGTCGTCACTTCCGCGCTGGCAGAAGAAACGACTGGATTCGGCCACAGCAGATCTTTTTCAACGTTGAGATACATCTGCTCCACATCTGGCGGTGGAGGATTGTCGCTGCCATTCATCCACAACAACATGCTGGGATGGCTTCGCAGGCGGTAGATTTGGTCACGCAGGGATCGCTCCGCGATCACGAAGTCTTGCGGCTTCCAATTCGCCCAATGTTCCCAGTGGGAGCAGCAAACCCAGCCCGCGATGACGAGAATTCCCTGGCGGTCGGCGAGATCGAAAAACGTCTCGTTCTCCAACATGCCTTCAAGCCGAATGGTGTTGAGCCCCATGTCTTGCGTATAGCGCAGTTCGTCCCGCATTCGTTGGTCGTCTTTGCGCAAGAGCATGTCCATCGCCCAGCCCCCGCCGCGGATCAATAGTTTCTTGCCATTGATAGAAAACAGGCGATGCTGGTTGGCGTTCAGTTCTGATGTGATCTGACGAATACCGAAGCTGGTTTCCGAACGATCAGAAATTTGCCCGCCAACCTCGAATTCGAGATCCAGCTTGTACAACTCCGGTTTGCCCATCGGCGCCGGCCACCATAGCCGCGGATGATCGAGATTGAGCTGGGGAAAACTGGCAGGATCGAAAACCACATCTTTCGATTCGCCGCGGGCGAGAGTAACCTCCTTCGAAAAGTTGACATTTTCAATGCGGCCCCGCAGAGTGCCGCGCACAGGCTGCTGGGTTGCATTCTCCAGCAGGGCCGTGATGGTGAGATGGGCCATTTGATTATCGGGCGAATCGACCTTTGAAACCACTGCGGGATAACGCAACGCCACCGGCCCGCTGTCCGAGAGTTCGACCTGGCGAAAAATTCCTGTTTGTTTGTCTGGCGGGGCGGGGTTCCAATCCCAGAAGTTGACTGTCAGATCGTTCTCGGTCGGAGAGAACACCTCGACTGCCAGGGTATTGGTTTGACCTGCGCGCGCGGCCGCGGTGACGTTGAACTCATATGTCCGCCAGGCGCCGGCGACGTCGTCTGATTTGGCAATCTGTTTTCCGTTGAGCCAGATGTTGGCGCGATAGTTGATTCCGTTGAACTTTAGCCAGACGGTCTTTCCGCGGAAAGCGGAGGGAACGACAAACTCTTTGCGAAACCACCACGGCACCAGAAAAGGACTATCCTGCGCCATGGGCAGGCTCACAAAAGTTTGTCCGATGGGATAGGTCATCCCCGGCAGTTTGCGCAGGTTCATGCCATAGTATGGATCGGGATAACGCTTCGCCTTGACCAACGCTGCCACCACCGTGGTCGGCACCGTAACCGCATACCACCCCTGCGGACGAAACTTGAGCGTCGATACGACCTCGCCCGGCTGCTCGACTTTGCAGTTAGACTGCAACGTCCAGCCGTCCTTGAGGATCAGTGTTGAAGGCCGGAGACGAACTGCGGGTCGTTGCGCGAAGATAGGGCTGGAGGCCAGAATCACCACTAGACACAGCGAACTTCGCTTCTTCATAGAGATAAGGCCTCAGGAAAGAAAAGAACATTCTGAATAACAGTTTTAGTGATTCGTTTCAATAGGGGAGATATCCGAGCCTCCCCCGGCCCCAGAAAACACTTTAGTTTATAATCTGAGTTTCTGTTTTGTTCCCTGGAGTGACGAGAAAATGATTAGATTCCTACAAACCCCCGGGCCCCATAAAGAAGGTGATTCTTGGCGGCCTTCTGACCGTTATCTGCGTTTTTATGGTCATCACGCTGGTGCCAGGTTTTGGCAGTTCGGACTTTTTCGGGGGCAGCAGCCCCACGCGTGGCGTAGTAGCAACCGTGGCGGGAGAAAACGTCACCGCGCTTGAGGTGCAGCGTGAAGCCCGCCAGATGGTGCAGCAGCAGTTTCCGCGGGGAGGGGCTCAGATGGGGATGCTGATGCCCTATTTTACCTCGCAGGCGGTGCAGCAGCTCATCAGCCGCACCGCCATTATCGCCGAAGCCCGGCGCCTGGGGTTGCGCGCAACCGATGACGATCTGCGCGACGAATTGCAACATGGCCGTTACTCGGCTGTCTTCTTCCCCGAGGGCAAGTTTATCGGGCAGGCGGCTTACGAGGAACGTCTTCAGCAAGCGGACTTGTCGGTAACGGAGTTCGAGCAGAGTGTAAAGCAGGATATCCTGCTCGAAAAGTTGCGCAACCTGGTGGCGGGCAGCGCTCTGGTGACCGATGCCGAAGTGCACGAAAAATTCTTGAAGGACAACACCAAGGTTAAGTTCGAGTACGCGGTCCTGAACAAGGAAGATATCCTCAAAGCCATTCATCCGGCAGACGCTGAGTTGAAGGCATATTACGAGCAGCACAAGGCGTCGTATGCCAATTCCATTCCGGAAAAGCGAAAAATCAAGTATGCGCTACTGGAGACCGCGAAGGTTGAGGCCGGAATCCAGGTTACGCAGCAAGACATTGCGGCCTACTATGACCAGCATCGTGACGAATATCGTGTACCCGACCAGGTCAACGTCCGCCAGATATTAATCAAGACGCCGTTGCCGGGCCCGGACGGTAAGGTTGATGCCAAAGGCGTTGAGGCGGCTCGAAAAAGAGGCGAAGAGGCCCTGCAAGAATTAAAGGCGGGAGCCAAGTTTGAGGATGTCGCCAAGAAATATTCCGACGATCCAAGCGGCAAGACCGGTGGTTCCATTGGCTGGGTACAAGCGCGGAGAGTTTCCGGTCCCAGAAGTTGACAAGGCGGCTTTCTCCCTCGCGAAAGGCGCGAACAGCGACCTGATCAACGCCGGTTATGCATTTGTAATCCTGCACATCGACGACAAACAGGACGCGCATGTGGAGACGCTTGACGAAGTTAAGGACAAGATCGAGCCTCTCCTCAAAGCGCAAAAGGCTTCCCAGGCCGCCGATGCTGAGGCGACAACGTTAATTTCCCAAGCCCGTTCTGCAGGGCTGGACAAGGCTGCGGCGGCCAAAGGCTTGCAAGTGGTGACCACCGACTTCATCGATCGCAACGACTCTTTACCGGGCATTGGCAGCGCGCCTCAGTTCATGCAAGCGGTTTTCAGCGCGACCGAAAAATCTCCGCCCGATGGATTGGCGCTGCATCAGGGCTATGTGGTGTACCAGGTGCTGGCTATCCAACCGCCCGCTACGCCCACTTTTGAAGAGATTCGCGCGCGAGTGGACAGTGAATTCAAACAATCGCGCGCCACCACCTTGCTCGCACAGAAGACTCAAGAACTCTCAGATCGGGCCAAGGCGGAGCACGATTTAAAGAAAGCTGCGAAAGAGCTTGGGGCCACTGTGAAGACCAGCGATCTGGTGCTGCCAGACAGCCAGGTTCCAGACTTGGGTGCCATGTCGGGACCGGCATCGGTGGCTTTTACCCTGAAGCCCGGGGAAATCAGCGGACCCATCGACACCAATACCAGCGGGGTAGTGCTCTCGGTCCTTGAGAGACAAGCCCCCAGTGACCAGGATTACGCTGCCAAGAAGGACCAGATCCGGGATTCGCTGCTTCAGAACAAACAGCAGGAACTGTTCGGCCTGTTCGTCAATAATCTTCGTCAGCAAATGGAGAAGTCCGGCAAGATCAAGATCAACCAGGAGGAGATGAAATCCCTGACCCGGCGTCAGGGCAGCGAAGACGAAGGCGAATAGCGCGCCCGCCGGATTGGCATCGATGGTCCGGATTCAATCCCGCGCTGTGCTCCGTCGTTTCGTGCGGAGGCATCGCGTGACCACGTCTCCTCGTCCACTTAGCCCAAAAACTGAATTTAGAATCATAGATAACATGTCATTCCCCCGCGCCACCGGAATCTTGCTTCACCCGGTTTCCTTGCCTTCGCTTGGCGGAATCGGCGACTTCGGTCCGGCAGCCTACGAGTTCCTCGATTTCCTGGCCTCTGCACGACAAGGCTTGTGGCAGGTGTTGCCTCTGGGGCCGCCAGCGAACGGGGATTCTCCATACTCTTCCACTTCCGCGTTTGCCGGCAACCCGTTACTAATCAGCCTGGAACGGCTGACCGACCGCGGATGGATACCTGCCTCAAGCCTGCAAGGACTCGCAGAAGCGGCGGGGGCCGTCGACTACGACCATGTTCGCCAAACCAAGCTGCCGCTGCTGATTGAAGCCAGCCGCAAGTTTCTGGACTCAGCCAGCACCGAGCAACGTGCCCGTTTTGACCAATTCTGCGGCGCAAATTCCTGGTGGCTGGAAGACTTCGTTCTTTACGATGCCTTGCAGGTTCGCTATAGCGGAAAATTGTGGAAGGATTGGCCAGCGGATTTGGCGCGTCGCCAGCCTGCGGCGATCGAGGCGGCGCGCACCGAGCTTGCCTGCCAGTTGGCGATTGGCCGGGTCTTGCAGTTCTTCTTTTACGAGCAGTGGCGCGCGTTGCGACGGTATTGCGCCGAGAAGTCCATCCGAGTGGTGGGCGATATTGCTATCTTCGTGGACTACGAGAGTGCCGACGTGTGGGCAAATCGCGAACTTTTTCGTCTGAACGACAAACTCGACCCCGAAGTCGTTGCCGGGGTTCCTCCGGATGCCTACAGCGCTACCGGCCAACGCTGGGGCAATCCACTGTACAACTGGGAGACCATGCGGGGTAGGGGCTACAGATGGTGGGTGCGGCGGCTGCGCTGGGCGACGCAGACCTGTGACTATATTCGTCTGGATCACTTCCGCGGATTTGCCCAGTTCTGGGAGATTCCGGCCACCGATGACACCGCCATGAACGGCCGCTGGGTGGATGGTCCCCGAGACGAGTTCTTCGACAAGTTGCATGAGGAATTGGGAGGCTTGCCTTTTTTCGCCGAGGACCTTGGCTACATTACCCCCGATGTTCACGCCATGCGCGAAAGGCACCAGATTCCAGGCATGGCCGTTCTGCAGTTCGGATTCGGCGATCCGGGCGCGCACCAGTATTTGCCGCACCGCCTAACGCCTGATCGCGTGGTCTACACCGGGACTCACGATAATGACACCACCCTGGGCTGGTGGAACAGCGGCGCCAGTGAATACGAACGGCGCTCAGCGCTGGCATACTTGGGGCAGTGTGACGACGGCATCAATTGGGCCATGATCCGCGCCGCCCAGGGTTCCCCGGCCAGCCTGTCCGTGGTTCCTTTGCAGGACGTGCTGGGACTGGGCAGCGAAGGCCGCATGAACGTCCCCAGCGTGAAGACGGGAAACTTTCGCTGGCGTTTCCAGCCGGGAGCGTTGGCGTCGGCCCTGGCAGCAAAGCTGGCGGCTCTGGCTGAAGTTACAGACCGTCTGCCGCAGCCGCTGCCCATCCGACCGGGCGAAGAGTTTACGGCTTGATTAAAGAAAAAAAGCCGGGATCTTGCGATCCCGGCCGTTAGTTGGCTGGTTGCCCGGAAAAAGACAATCTTGTGGTGACGCTTGCGCTCGCCTACGCGCTTCGTCTTGGCCGCACCGTCAGATCGCGGACCTGAGTGAGAATGCTCGACATCTGCATCCCATTCAGTTGTGTGACGAAGGGCAGCATTTCCGCGATGAACGGATCCTGCGTCAGTTCGCGGACTTCCTGCTGCCGGTTGCGCTCGCCTCCGCTGAGGAGATCGGGCACGGTGACCTCCAGCGCCCTAGCCAGACGCTCCAGCGAGGAGAGGGTAGGCGTGGCCTTCTCGTTTTCTATTTTGGACACGTAGGTCCGCGGCACCGACATGCGGGTAGCCAACTGCCGCTGGCTGAGCCCGCTGCTCAGCCGAATGGATCGGATCGCCGTGGCCAGGTGCAAGTGGCCATGACTGTGGCCGTTGGCTGGCATCACTTGCGGCGGGGGCGGCGCCGAAACTACTTCAGGCTCGTCCTCATCCAACGACCCATGGCAGCGGCGGCAAAGATTGTTGATGGTGCGAAATTGAACGAGAAGGCAACGATCACAGCGAACCACTTCCCTGGAATCTACCGGGGCAAGAGTCGTAGCCATTAGGTTTGGGAGGGGCCAGAGCGGGCTTCCCGAAGGAACCAAAAAACGAACCAAACTAGGTACTTGGTTCCAGACCTGTGGCGTAATCTGAGGTAGAAGCACTGTGGATGTCAAGTAAAATCAGCATTCAGTTGCGCTGGACAAAGCCGATGTTCCTGACAGCAGGCGAAAGTCCGGCGAAGCTGGGGTGATTGCCGAGAAATAGTTTGGGCACAGCCGCGAAGGTCCCGCGTTTCTTGCCGGTCTCTGAAACGCCCGCCGGATAGCCGATTTGAGTCTTCGCGGAACACTTCGGAAGGGCAAGTGAGAAAAATATGAAGGGCAGAGAAGAAGCCTGGTGTTTACTAACTGAGTTCACCCAGTCGGAAAGTTTGCGCAAGCATGCTCTGGCGGTCGAGGCTTGCATGCGCACCTACGCGCGGAAACTTGGCGGAGATGAAGAACTCTGGCGCGTAGTCGGACTGTTACACGACTTCGATTACGAGAAGTATCCCAGCCGCGAAGATCATCCTTATAGAGGCAACGAGATCTTGAAAGAGCGGGGATGGTCTGACGAAATCCGCCGGGCGATCATGTCTCATGCCGAGTACACCGGCGTAAAGCCCGAGTCCGCGATGGAGAAAGCGCTGTTCGCTTGTGATGAACTAGCTGGATTTATCACCGCCTGTGCGCTGGTGAAGCCGGGAAAATCGCTGGCCGAGGTCGAAGCCAAGTCGGTACGAAAGAAGATGAAAGACAAAGCCTTCGCCCGCAGCGTGAACCGAGACGACATCGTCAATGGCGCGGCTGACTTGGGAGTCGAACTGGAAGAACACATTGCGTTCTGCATTGAGGCGATGAAGGGAGTTGCGGACAAGTTGGGGCTGGATGGGAACGCGGGGAAAGCATCATGATAGCTAGCTAGCGAAGCGGCCCTACTCGGAGAATTGCCGCTATAACGGTGTCGGAATCCAGGTAAGTGGCCCTCGCAGTTGTCTCGCCTTCTGCTAATACCTCCACTGCCGTCGCATTATCCTTCAGGAAGGCAGGAAATCGTGGCGCGTATGCAGCGACATCGCCTTCCAGTCCGGAGTTCACTACGAAAATCCGATACTTGCCGGGTGTGAGGAACCGAAACTTCGTTTGCTGCTCGGTGAGTCTGTTTGAGAAGCATGACTCTTGCAGAGTCAAGTAGGGGTCGGCTGGCGCCAACAGAACTACGAGATCTCTAGGTTCGTTTGGCAAGCCGCGCGCCTCCACCGACAACACCGCTGTTTTCAAACTGACAACGATCCGCAGCGGTAAAGCGTCGCTTACACTAAGGTCGAATCCATCGGGAACGAGGTCTCTTATGCCGCTAGTGAAACTTTGGATCCGGCCAGGAAACGGCAATATCAGAGAATAACGTCCCGAGACGACGTTCTTCAAAACGAATCTTCCGTTTCGATCCAGCTGAGCATCGACGACATTAAGGTGTTCAAGCGAACGCACTCGGACCGGGCCGAGCCTCTCAATAGGGGTTGACTCTGCGGGCGCATCCCGAAGTTGTAGCGTTCCCGGAAGCTCAAAGGTCGGAAGTGTCTGGCCTCCTGCCAGCGCACCAGCGATCAACACAACTGTGTAAATGGCGCCACGCATAACCCTCTGCTCCAGTTGTCGCGACGGCAGGAGCCGAAAACCCGTTCCGGCAAAGGATCTACCCCAGCGCTTCCGCCACCTTCCCACCGGCAATCAACTCCGCAATTCTCGCGAAGTCCTGATACATCACCCGGTCTTTGTCCATGGTCGCGCATACCGACCGGATCGCCGCATGAGCCGCCTGTCCCCGTCTACCGGGCTTAAGGGGCACCAAGAAATCGAGCGCCTGTGCTGCCGCCATTGCCTCAATCGCGAGAACATTATTAGTATTGCCGACGATTCGTTTCAGCTTGAGCGATGCGGTCATTCCCATGGAAACGTAATCTTCTTTGTTGCCGGACGTAGTGATCGAATCCACCGACGCGGGATGCGCCAAAATCTTGTTCTCGCTGGCCAGCGCCGCCGCCGTGACCTGCGGCATCATGAATCCAGAATTTAACCCCGCGCCCGCCGCCAGAAACGGAGGCAAACCTTCATTCAGCGCCGGATTTACCAGCCGCTCGATTCTTCTTTCGGAAATTCCGGCCAGCGCGCTCATCGCAATTCCTAGAAAGTCCAAAGCAAACGCCACCGGTTCGCCATGAAAATTCCCGCCGGAGATCACATCGCCCTCGCCATCAAACTGCTTCGCGTTCTTTACAAACACCAACGGGTTGTCGACAGCCGAATTCACCTCAATCTCCATCACCTCGCGGCAGTGCGCCAGAGTATCGCGCACCGCACCGTGAACCTGCGGCATGCAACGCAGGGAGTACGCGTCCTGCACGCGTTCACAGGCTCGATGCGATTCGCGAATTTGGCTGCCTTCCAGCATGCGCCGCAAATTCTCTGCTGTCTTCAACTGCCCGGGATGGGGGCGAGCACGATGAATGCGATCGTCGAAGGCGGCATCGGTTCCGTGCAGCGCATCCAATGTGAGCGAACCAATCACATCCGCCGAATCCATCAACGTTTCCGCGGCCAGCAGGGCCAGAATGCCCACCGCCAACATGCCTTGTGTGCCGTTGATCAGCGAGACGGCTTCTTTCGCTTCTAGAACCAGCGGCTTGACCTGAGCGCGGCGCAGAGCCTCCGCTGTTTGCACCCGCTCGCCTTTGTCATCCAGACATTCGCCTTCGCCGATCAAAGCGAGCGCGAGATGCGCCAGAGGCGCGAGGTCGCCGCTGGCGCCGACGCTGCCCTGCGAGGGTACAAAAGGCGTGACCCCGTGATTCAGCATCTCGCAAAGTGTGTCGATGGTTTCGGTGCGTACACCGGAATAACCCTTCGATAGCGAGTTCGCACGCAACAGCATCATGGCGCGGACCTCGGTTTTAGACAGCGGCTCTCCCACACCGACTGCGTGGGAGCGAACCAGGTTGACCTGCATTTCGCGAATTTGCTCCCCGGCAATGTGAACGTCGCTCAGCTTGCCCACTCCAGTCGTGATGGCATAAGACACTTTGTTCTGGGCGATCAGAGTATCAACCACCGCCCGGGCACGCTGTACGGCCGCGCGCGCGTCGGGAGCGAGCAGGACTGGCCGATGGCCGACCGCGACCTCGCGCACTGTTTCGAGCGTCAAATCGTTGCCGTTGATGTGTAGAGCGTTCAAACTCGTCACTTTCCCGTCGCCGCCCGCAGTGCTCTCATGTATTTCTGAGGAAACACGGTCTTCTTTTTCTCTGAGTCGATGGCCATGTGCATGGTTTCGCCCGTGGC
The DNA here is from genome assembly GCA_963845725.1 of uncultured Acidobacteriota bacterium. GTDB lineage: Bacteria > Acidobacteriota > Terriglobia > Terriglobales > Acidobacteriaceae > JABCZH01. Next base: position 276,054 of record CAWJTC010000003.1, on the reverse strand, counting down.
CAACAGAGTGCCATCATTGGCGCGGAGCAACTCGTAGGCAAAATGTGCCAAAGATTCGCGAACATTCTTCAAATGCGTGCGCACAATGACTTCTTCATCGTAAACCGCAGGCGCCCTATAGCGGCAGCGGGCGTCCACCACCGGCATGTGGCAGTTGTCGTTCTGTTCCATGTCCTTATAAGAAAAGCCCGAGCTGCCGCAGCAGTTCCACGCGGCCCACTTCAAACCAGATGAAGTGGTTGGAATGGTATGCCACGCCCATCTGGTCGGTTTCCGCATAGCGCACCCGCAGGCGGACTTCATTCACCACTGGAACGGAGTTCCTTCCGAGCTTCACTTGCCGCTCCACTGTGGCTTGCGCTTTTCCAAAAACGACGAGATGCCTTCACGGAAATCATTGGTCGAACGGATGGCCGCATTCTCCCGCACTGCGGCTTGAATCTGCGTGTCGAGATCGTAGCGAGCGTGATTGCTCAGCAGCCGTTTGGCGCTGGTCAGCGAGGCCGGGCTGTTTTCCATTAATTGCGCAGCCAGTTTGCGGGCGCGAGGCATCAGCTCATCTGCCGCTACAACTTCATTAATCAATCCTATGCGATGCCCTTCGGTCGCATCGATGATTCTGCCGGTCAGCAGCAAATCTCGAGCATGTTTCTCGCCGATTTGACGTAAAAGAAACGTGGAGACGATGGCGGGCACAAATCCAATCCGCACCTCGGTGTAACCGAATTTGGCCTCCGGGACGGCCAAGGTAAAGTCACACAGTGTAGCTAATCCGCACCCACCGGCGATTGCCGCTCCGTTGACGGCTGCGATGGTTGGTTTGGGGAAATCGTAGAGGGAACGAAACAAACGCGCCATGGTTTCAGAATCTTTCAGACTTTGTTCCGGCGAACATCCGCTCAGCGCCTTCAGATTGTCCAGGTCCATCCCAGAGCAAAAAGCCTTACCCGCGCCGGTGAGGATCAGGACCTGAGCACAAGAGTTGGAAACTTCGTCTAGTGCCGCCAGCAGGTCTTCGATCAACTCGTAGCTGATGGCGTTACGCTTGTCCGGTCTATTCAGCGTGACCGTCGCGACGCTCGAGTCAGTCGCAAGTTGGATGGTGGTGTAGGCCATGCGAGAAGGTGTTATGGACGAGCACGCATCATATTATCAATGATTCGTGCAATACGGTGACTATGTCGCCGTGTATCTGTTTCCGATCTCCGAGGTGACGCGCAGTAGCACGTCGAGGGGCTTCAGAACGGGCAAAATCGCTCCGCGGGCTGACAGCGCCTCTACCACTTTTTCGGTCGGAAGATTGCCCACCAGCGCGTCCTGGGCGAACGGACATCCTCCTAGCCCGCCCAGGGCGGAGTCGAAGCGGCGGCAACCCGCGTCGTATGCAGCGACCACTTTCGCTGCGGCCTGATCGGCCCGGCTGTGCAGGTGCACGCCAATTTCGAGATATCCGAACTTGTCGATCACGGCAGACACCAGTTCCTGAATCTGTTCCGGTCCGGCTATTCCAACTGTGTCCGCCAATGAGATCATGCGAATTCCGGAGGACTCTAGAATGTCGACTGCGTTGACCACCTCGTTCACACCCCATTCGTCACCGTAGGGATTGCCGAAGGCCATCGAAATGTAGACCACGATCTCGACGCCGGCGTCCTCGCTCTTGTTCTGGATCTTGTCCAGTTCGTCGATAGCTTCTTCCAGAGTCTGATGTTGATTGTTACGCAGAAAAGTCGGCGAAACGGAATAGGGGAAGCCCAGCGTGCTTACTGCATTGGTATTGATCGCCCGCTGCGCGCCCTTTTCGTTCACCACAATGCCGATGATTTCCACATCGTCGGGCGGGTCAAGCTCCTTCAATACCTCCTCCGAGTCGGCCATCTGCGGTACAGCCTTCGGCGAGACCAACGATACCGCGTCGATATGCTTGAATCCAGCGCTGATCACGGCTTTCAGGTAGTCAACTTTTAAGTGCGCTGGAATCAGCCCCTGCAAGCCCTGCCAGGCATCGCGAGGACATTCGATAAGCTTGACGGTTTCAGACATAAGAAGTATCTGGCCGCGTACTTGCACGGATCGAAGTTATGGCTGAATCTAGGTTTGCAGCACGCCCACCTTGAACTCCGCAACGTCCGGATTGAGCGCCGCGGCCTCGAGCGCCTGGGTGATCGCCTCGCGCGTCTCGCTGGGGTCGATGATCTTGTCGATCCACAGGCGGGCAGCGCCATACCGCGGATCGGTCTGCTCGTCGTAGGTTCGCTTGACCGAATCGTACAATTCTTTTTTCTCTTCGTCGCTCAGTTTCTTGCCACCCCGTTCCAGTTGTCGAATCTTGATTTCGACCAGTGTCCCGGCCGCGGCGTCGCCGCTCATGACGGCATAGCGGGCCGTGGGCCAGGCAAACACAAAGCGTGGATCGTAGGCCTTGCCGCACATGGCGTAGTGTCCGGCGCCGAAAGAGCCGCCGACGATCACGGTAATTTTCGGCACTACGGAATTCGAAACAGCGTTCACCATCTTAGCGCCGGCCTTGATGATTCCCGTCCACTCGGCATCGCGGCCCACCATGAATCCGTTTACATCATGGAAGAAAACCAGCGGAATCAGGTTCTGATTGCAGTCCATGATGAAGCGCGCCGCCTTCTCGGCCGATTCGGTGTAGATCACGCCTCCAAATTCCATTCGCTTGTGGCCTTCGTGGTCAGTGGCTTGGGCATGCAGTTTCTGGTTCGCAACAATTCCGACGGCAAAACCTCCTATGCGAGCATAGCCACAGATCACGGTCTTGCCATACTCCGCTTTATATTCGTCGAAGCGGCTGCCATCGATGATGCGCCCGATGATCTCTTTCATATCGTACGGGCGTGCGGGTGAGGAGTCGTAGATGCCGTAAATTTCCTCCGCAGCCAGCGCCGGATCCTGGGGTTTCTTGCGGTCCCAGGGAGACTGCCGGCGATATCCCCATTTTTCAATGATGGAACGAATGCGCGCGATGCAGGCTTCGTCGTTGGGCTCGCGAAAATCAACTGTCCCGCTGATCGCCGAATGCATGGCGGCTCCGCCCAGTTCCTCGGCCGATACCTTCTGTCCGATCGCCGCCTGCACCAGCGCGGGCCCCGCGAGAAAAAGTCCGCTGCCCTCGGTCATGAGCACGTGGTCGCACATCACCGGAAGATATCCACCGCCGGCAACGCACATCCCCATGATGGCCGCAATTTGGGCGATGCCCATGGCTGACATCACAGCGTTGTTGCGGAAGACGCGGCCGAAGTCGTCGGTGTCAGGAAACACATCCTCTTGCAAAGGCAGAAATACTCCCGCTGAATCCACGAGATAAACCGTTGGAATCCGGTTCTCAATGGCCATGTTCTGCGCCCGGATGACCTTCTTCGAAGTCATCGGGAAAAAGGCCCCGGCTTTTACGGTGGCGTCGTTGGCGATGATCATCACCAGACGCGTATGAATGCGGCCCAGGCCGGTGACCACACCCGCCGCCGGCGCTCCGCCCCATTCTTCATACATGCCGTAGGCCGCGAACGATCCGAGCTCGAAAAACGTCCCCGCATCCACCAGCAGGTTGATCCGTTCACGTGCCGTCAGGCGGCCCTTCCCGTGTTGATTTTCGATGGCCTTTGACCCGCCGCCTTCGCGTATCTTTTCCTCTTCATTACGGACCTGCGAGACCATATCGGCCAGGAACCGCATGTTGGCTTCGAATCGCGGCGAAGTCGGATCAATACGAGTTTCGAGAGCGGAAGAACTCCGGACTGCGGTGGTTTCTGTGCGATCAGCCATGAAGTTAAAAGCCTAGGATTATTTACGGTATATCAGGGGAACGTGAGTGCGCAAACCTGATCGGTTCGTTAGTTAGGAAACCTCAAAGTCGGGTGCGGGCCGCGGGCGGATGGCTTTGATTCGATGCGCCGCGTCCGCCACCGGATCTTCAGCCACCCCATCCAGCAGTCCGAGTTGTAATGCTTCGGCCGCATGTATCTTCTTGGCCGAGATGAACATCGACAACGATTGTGCCTTCCCGATCAGCATAGGAAGCCTCTGTGTGCCTGCCCCATCCCGTGATTAGGCCCAACGCGGCGCCGCGATGGCCCAAGAATAGCGTTGGGGGCCGCGATGCGCCGATGACAAGCCAGCGCCAAGTCCAGGCCCCCGCCCATGCAATAACCCGAAATCGCTGCGTAGACCGGGGCCGGGAAGCTGCAAATAGCGCTCATCAGTTGCTGGCCACGGTCTGAGAAATCCCGTGCCGCCACTCCGTCTAGAGCCCGAATCTCCGGAGATCCGCTCCAACGGAGAAACACTTCTCATTTCCTGCAACAATCAAAGGCTCGGGTTCCTTCGTCAACACCAGAAATTCTCAGTCAGCGCTTTACACTAGCCAGAGTCAGACGATTGGTACCGTCATCCGAGATCAGCCGCAATACCCGTACGCCGCCGCTTTGTTCCGAAGGAGGAAGAGATCTGACACCTGTCAACCGAGTTGTTGGCACGCCGCGCGGTTTGACGTTGGCCCGTATGAATTGAACGATGTCATCCATGGCAGTTCCTGGCTGAAAGATGGCCGCCACGCCGATTTTTTTAAGAGTTCGCGATGTCTTGGTCGGGGATGATCCCGCCCACGACTACGACCACGTCATCCATCTTGTTGTGCTTGAGAAGATCCATGACCCGTGGCACGATGGCGTTGTGCGCGCCCGAAAGTATTGAGAGCCCAATGACGTTTGCATCCTCTTGCAGGGCAGCACTAACGATCATCTCCGGCGTCTGCCTCAAGTCCAGTGTAGATTACTTCCATGCCGGCGTCGCGCAGGGCACGGGCGATGACTTTGGCGCCACGGTCGTGGCCATCCAGGCCGGGCTTCGCGACTAGGACGCGGATTTTCTGATCAGCCATCTGTTCATTTAACCACAGGCGGGCGTGGGAATCATAAAGAACGGTGCATGCGATTCCCGCCTGACTACTTGTCTTTGAGATCCAGGCTCCGCCACAAGTACCAGCACGCGAAGCTGCGGTACGGCTCCCAAGGCTTGGCGATTTTTTCCATCTGCGAAGGTTTCGGTACTTTCCGCTTGTTGTAGAGTTTCTTAATAGCCATTTGCACGCCGAAGTCGCCGGTAGGCAAAACGTTCGGACGCTTCAACGTGAACATCAGGAACATCTGTGCGGTCCATGTGCCGACGCCCTTGACTTTGGTCAGGTGCGTGATTACTTCTTCATCAGACAATTCATGCAACTTGCTGAAGTCGAGCTCGCCCCGAATTGCGTCGTTCCGCCATGTCACACAGATAAGATGATTTCTGCTTGGAGAGGCCCACGGATCGCATTTGCGACTCTGTCAGCTTCAAAATCCCTTCCGGGGTGACAGGATCACCGGCCACTGCCGCGAACCGCTTGAAAATCGTATCGGCCGCCTTTCCGTTCAATTGCTGATAGACGATGGCCTCGGCCAGGCTGTGAAATTCGGCCGGTCCGTATTCGATGCGACACGGCCCCACGCGCGCGATAATCGCTCGTAGAATGGGATCAACTTTTTTTAGATGGTTGACCGCTGCGCGCATGGGAACATTCGACTGACGTCAGGCCGAGAAGATAGCAGAATTTGGCGGCCAAGTCTGTCTGCATCTTTCGGAACCTATGCCGTCTTCTTCAACATTGGAGGCCGGAATCCGATTTTTCTACGCGACCTCTTCTGCGGTGCCATCAATTCACGGATTGCCTGAACGATCGTTTGCAGCGCGGTGTCGTGCGTTCCTAGCCGATCCTCCAACTCTTCAAGCTTGGCAGCGACTTGCCGATTCGAAGCCAACACATCCCGCAGCCGGATGAAGGCCCGAACCACGAAAACACTCATTTGGATGGCGCGTTTCGATTTCAGCACCGTCGCCGCCATAATAGCGCCGTGTTCGGTAAAAGCGTAGGGAAGGTAGCGCCTGCCACCGCGTCCCGTAGTTGAGGTTGCAATTTGCAACCTCAAAGAATCGCGATCCGTCCAGGGGACTTGGAACATGAAATCAGGCGGGAAGCGCTGGAGATTTCGCCTAACTTGTTGGTTCAACCTTTTGACTGGAACGCCGTAGAGAACGGCCAAATCACTATCGAGAATGACCTTCTGGCCGTGCAGGACGACGATGCGAGGTGTCACGGAAATGGCGAGAGCTTTCCGGCGCTTTAACATAATGAGTACAGTTTAGTTCGAGGCTGGCTGTTTGAGGTCACAAATTGCAACCTCAAACGAGTGGCTGGACCATCTTGGGAATCGCAAATCGGCGCAACAGAACGGCGCCCGCGCAGGTGCTTACGTAATGCTGGCCTCGGTGTAGCTTCCGTACACGTCGCGTAGAGCGTCGCAGATTTCGCCCACCGTCGCGTAAGCCCGCACGGCCGCCACGATGAATGGCATGGTGTTTGTGGACGAAATCGTGCCGTTTGACCCGGCATTTGGTTCCCGAGCTGCGGCCCGCTTCAGGTCGTCTAAACAGCGGCGCACGCCTTCGTTCGATCGCCGCCCCCGGAGGGTCTTGAGTTTGGCTGATTGTTGCTGTGCTACGCTTTCGTCGATGTAGAGAATATTGGGCGGCTCCTCTTCGATGACGAACTCGTTGGCGCCGACGGTGACTTTTTCCTTGGCCTCGATTGCCCGCTGATTCTGGTACGCTGCTTCGGCGATCTCCTTCTGCGGATACCCACGTTCGATCGCCTTTACCATACCGCCCATCGCATCCAGTTTGCCGAAGTAATCTAACGCTCCTTTTTCCATTTCGAGCGTCAATGTTTCGAGGAAATATGACCCGCCCAGAGGATCGACCGTGTTCACGACTCCGGATTCGTATGCCACGATTTGCTGGGTTCGCAGGGCAATCCGGGCGGCTTCCTCGGTAGGAAGGGCCAACGCCTCGTCATAGCCGTCAACGTGCAGCGACTGGGTGCCGCCCAAGACCGCAGCCAGGGCCTGCAACGCAGCACGAGCGATGTTATTCATAGGTTGCTGTGCAGTTAGCGAGACTCCGGCGGTCTGCGAGTGAAATCGCAGCAGCCGCGAGCGCTGATTCCCGGCCTTGAAGCGCTCTTTCATGACCTGATACCAGATCTTGCGTGCGGCCCGGTACTTGGCAATTTCTTCGAAAAAATCATTGTGCGCATTGAAAAAGAAACTCAGGCGGGGACCGAACTCATCGACGTCCAGGCCTCGCCGTCGCGCCCATTCCACATATTCGACCCCGTCGTAGAGAGTGAACGCCAACTCTTGCAGCGCCGTGGAGCCGGCCTCGCGAATGTGGTAGCCGCTGATGGAAATGGTGTTGAAGCGAGGCGTAAACCGGGACCCGAACTCAAATGTATCGACTACCAACCGCATTGAAGGTGCGGGGGGGTAGATATATTCCTTCTGCGCGATGTATTCCTTCAGAATGTCATTCTGGATGGTGCCCGAGATTTTCTTCCAATCGGCGCCTTGTTTCTCGGCAACCACCAGGTACATTGCCCACAGCACCGAAGCTGGGGAGTTGATGGTCATGGAGACCGTGGTCTTCTCGAGGTCGATTCCATCGAACAGAATCTCCATGTCCTCAAGCGAATCAATCGCCACTCCGCATTTTCCAACTTCTCCTTCGCTCGCCGGGTGGTCGGAGTCGTAACCCATCAGGGTTGGCAGATCGAAAGCAACCGATAAGCCGCCGCCGCCATGCTCCAGCAGATACTTGTAGCGGCGATTGGTTTCCTCGGGAGAAGCGAACCCTGAAAACTGCCGCATGGTAAAAAGCTTGCCGCGGTAGCCGGTCGCGTGAATGCCCCGGGTGAACGGCGGTTGCCCGGGATGGCCTAGAAACTGGTCGTAGTTCCAGTCTTCGGGCAGGTCAGCCTGCGTATACAGGCGGCGGATGGGCACTCCGGAGATAGTCGTAAAACGCGCATTGCCGCTTTCATCCAGATTTACGCCCGTGGGAGCGCCAATCGGTCGTTCCGGAGTTTTCTCCAGCGTCGGAGCCAGTGTTTTTTCCGCCCACTCCTTCTCGCTTGCCGAAGGATGCCGTCCCTCAAAAACGTCGCTGATCGGGCTTTCCGCGACCCGTGGTTTCTTGTCCGCCATGTTCACCCCTGCTGCATTCGATCATAGAGGACAGAGAATTGACCCGCAAGCTGACTTCGCTTAGCTGTGCTCACGATCCTGTTGTGCCAGTTCCCAGGCTTTGGCGTACTTCCAGGAGACATAAACGGAATGGTACAGGTGCAGCAACAGTCCCTCGCGCCCGTCAAGGAACCCCAGCCTAATGAAATAGTTGTAGAAAAACGTCAAACTCGGCCGCACCACGATGTCGACCACACTGAAGCCCCGGTGTCCCTCCGCCAGCGCGAGTTTGGCGCCGAGCGATGAATAACTGTTCATGTGCTCCAGGTAATAAGACAGTGTGGGGTACGCGTAGTGCACCAGGGGACTTTTGAAACGGCCGAGTGCATGACCGGTTTTCAATTCATAGCGGTCATGGGGATCGTGGCCCGTGGAATATCCCTCGCCTCGCCGAAAGAGCCGCAACTTTGGGTCCGGATAGAAACCTCCAAACCGAATCCAGCGTCCCAGAAAAAGATTCTTTCGCGGCATCCAATAGCCATTGAGGGCGTTGGGGTCCACAATCGCATTGCGGATTTCATTGGCCAGGTTGGGACTGACTTCCTCATCGGCATCAAGCGCGAGCACCCAGGTTTGCGTGCAAAGTTCGAGGGCGTAATTTTTCTGGGCGACGTGGCCCTGCCAGGGCTCAATCACCACCTTGGCACCGTACTTCTCGGCAATTTCGCGAGTGCGGTCGGTCGATCCGGAATCTACCAGAACGATTTCGTCGGCCCATTTCACACTGTCGAGAGTGCGGCCGATATTGGCTTCCTCATTGAGTGCAACGATGGCTACCGACAAACCCATAAGCCGACCCTTGTGCACAACATGAAACTCTATCGCCGGACGTGTATTCTCTCACACGCCCGGCGGCGGGAGGGGGACACGGGGCAGCCTGCGTCCCAAGATTCGACTCGACCGCAAGAACGACCGACTTTCCTCAGATGCCTTACTGAGGTTGAGCTGGCGGCATGACCGATTGCGGATTAGCGCGTGCGGCCACATACGGCACGCTAGGCATTTGCGTCACCTGTCCTCGTTCGGCATCGGCCATGATGATCCCCGCATGATCCAGCAGAAGACCAGTGGCACGATCCATCTCCACCTTCGATTTTTCATAGGCGGCCATCGCTGAGACTAGATTGGATTCCGCGGCGGTCAACGCAGACTGGTCCTGAAGCACGGCCGTGGAGGTGCCCACCCCGACCGCCAGTTTCTTCTGATCGGAGTCGAGCGTTTGCCTCTGAAAATCGACGGCAGCCTGGGCAGCATCCACGCTTGCCCGGTTTTGCTGCGTATCGAACTGAGCATTCCGGACTTCAATGCGCACCTGATTTTCCAGTTGCTGCAGGCGCACCTGCGCCTGTCGATATTCCAACTGGGCACGAACCTCATCGGCCTGCGCCACACGGTTACGCAACGGAATATTAAGCGTCAAGCCAAGTCCCTTGTCGGGCGCGACCGAAGTTACCAGCTGATCCAGCGTGCTGGCATAGCTCACCGGACCTCCATTGCGAAACGGCGGAGCCGCGCGGTCGGGGCTGAAGCAGAAACTTGTGCTGGCGCCCGGTGTGCCACACAGCGGGACGGTCGGGTTCACCTCCCCGCCGATTCCGGAACCACCGTAGTAAGCAAACAAGCTCAAAGTGGGCAACATCGCATTGCGTACAGCCTTGTTGTTGATCTCGCGGCTGCGCAAATCAATTCGCGATTCGCTCAGTTCGGCGCGATGTGCGAGCGCGTCAGTGATCAAGTCCTGCGTCGGGATCACCGGTTCCTGTGGGGGCAGTTGCATGATGGAAGTTGGAATCACTTCAGCGCTGGCCAATGTGGGATCTTCAAGATCGCGGCTCAGAGCGTTCTTCATCAGCAGTTCCTGCAACTCTAGATTGGTTTGCGCCAGAATAACGTTTTGCTGATCGGTGGAAACCGTGCTTTGCGCACTGACCACCTGAATCGGCGGCAAGGTGCCAAACTGCACCTGTTTTTTGTTGTCTTCGAGCGTCCTCTGCGCAAAAGCCAGCGCTTCCTTTTGCACCCTGACGTTTTCATAGGCATACACCAGGTTCCAATACAAGTTCTCGATTTGGTCGACGGTGGTAATGATTTGCAGGCGGAAAGCGACGTCGGAGATTTCCCGGTTATTCTTGGCGATGCGGATAAAGCGTGTGTTTGGAAGGAACCCGAATCCTTGCAACAGCTGCCTGCGAGACCTTGATCTGGAAGCTGGACCCGAGGCTCGGCGTGTAAGTGTTAGTCGGATTGCTGGTGGTGGCATGGGTGTTGTTGAATCCTACTGCCAGGTTTGTGCCCCATTGGAAGCCCTGGAGATACGAGAAGTTCGCGGTACCGGTGTTCGTGTTCACCACCGGCACTGGGCTAAACACGCTGGAAGATTCGACGAAATTACGGTCCATCTGCAGCGTCCCGGTTAGTGCAGGATCGAAGCTGGTGATGGGCGCGCCAATTCCCAAAGTCGAACTGACGAGACCGTTGGTGCCCGTCCCCACGCCCCCTGCCGCCACGCTAGTGCCGCCCGTGCCCGATCCGACGGTTCCGCTCAGCCCGCCGGTTCCGCCCCCCGGCGTATTCTGCACGATACCGGTGTTCACGCCCAGAATGTTGGCGCCGCCCTTCGCCCGCAAAATGTCAGTGTCGGCGATATCCAGGTTGTAACGCGCCAGCACGATGTCGAGATTGTTCTCCAGGGTGAGCGCAATCGCATCGTTGATTGACAGCATGATCTTGCCATCGTGCATCAACTGGTCAATCCGCGCCGTATTGCTCAGATTCGGCGGCGCCACCGTTCGGGTCTGGTAATACGGCGCCAGCACGTTTGGAAAGGCGGAATGAGGCTTGCTGTAGTCCGTGACGATGTCCGCCTGAGTCTGCCCCTGCGCAGTTGCCGGCTGGGGCGCTTTAGGCAGTGTGGCATCCGCCTGCGGACTCGTCTGAGAGGCCTTTTCCGGCGGCTGGGCCCAACTGTTAGCCACAAGCAGTCCACTTAAAACGATTGCGGATACGTATCGCGTGGCAAAACTTAAACGGACAAGAAACATGGTCGTTCTCCTTTTGATAGCTTCGCTGCTCAAACCGCATAAGCTTGTTTTGGATGCAAGCCAACCGGGAAGCATCCGAAATTTTAAGCTCGCTTTTAGACTAATGCCTGGCCGTGGCGCATTAGGCGGGAAATTGTAAAGATTTATGATCGGAGATACAGAGCTTTTTGCTGAACGGCTGCAGTCTGAGGCATCAGTCCGCAAAGACAGCTCTCGTCAAACGAGAGCTGTCGACGCGTTAGCGGAAAGAAGCTTACGTCTTTACGGCTGAGAGGGAGGCATTTCCGACTGCGGATTCTCGCGCGGCGCCACGAACGGTACATTCGGTGCCTGGGTGACCTGGCCACGCTCAGCGTCTGCCATGATGATTCCTGCATGATCCAGCAATAACCCGGTGGCGCGATCTAACTCGACCCGTGACTTTTCATAAGCGGCCGTGGCCGAAACCAGAGTAGACTCCGCTGTTGCCAGGGCGGATTGATTTTGCAGCACCAGCGTGCTGGTTGAGGCGCCGAGTTTGAATTTCTTTTCTTCAGCATCCAGCGATTCATGCCCCAACCTTACGGCGGCTTGGGCGGAATCAACACTGGCCCGGTTTTGTTGCACCGCAAACTCCGCGTTGCGGATCTCGATGCGAATTTGATTTTCAATCTGTTGCAGACGCATTTGCGCCTGGCGATATTCCAATTCAGAACGGATCTGTGCGGCTTGGGCGGCGCGGTTGCGCAGTGGGATATTTAAAGTCAACCCCGCACCCTTGTCAGGCGCAGATGAATCCACCAACTGATTCAGGGCTGTGCCGTAACCGACGGTCGATGCTGCTGGGATGAGTACGTTGTTACCAAAAGCCGGGTTGGGGCCGGCACAGAATCCATCTGATTGTGCTCCCGCCGACTCGTTCGAGCACAGATTCGCCGGGTTCTGTGATCCGGCCAAACCCGAACCTCCGTAATATGCAAACAAATCCAAGGTGGGCCGCAACGCACTCCGAACGCCCTTGTTGCTGATTTCAGTATTCGTCAGGTTAATGCGTGCTTCCGCCAGTTCCGCACGATGGCTAAGGGCTTCATTGACCAAGTCTTGGGTTGGCTGAATGTCCTCTTTCGCAGGCAGGCTGACGGTGGAAGTAGGAATGACCTCCGCATCCGCCAGCCGGGGATCAACCAACGTCCGGCTGAGGGCGTTTTTCATCAGCAACTGCTGCAATTGTAGGTTTGTTGTAGCCAAGGTCAGGGCCTGCTGATCGGCAGCCACGGTACTTTGCGCCCGGACCACCTCAATCGGTGCGAGGCTGCCGATCTGCACCTGCTTTTGATTGTCGGAGAGCGTCTTCTGGGCGAAGGCCAGCGATTCCTTCTGCACTCTCACGTTCTCGTAGGCGAACACCAGGTCCCAGTACATGTTTTCGATCTGGTCCACGGTAGTTATAACCTGCAGACGGAAGGCGACATCGGTAATCTCTCGATTGTTCTTGGCAATGCGAATGAACCGATTGTTGGGCGCAAAACCAAAACCCTGCAGCAAGTGCTGGGTCAGTTGGAACTTGAAACCGGAATTAATCAACGGGCTCAGGGTAGTGAACGGGCTGTTGGTGCTGATGCGGTTGTTGCTAAAGCCAACCGACAGGTTGGTGCCCGTCTGGAAACCTTGAGCATAGGAAAAATTGTAAGTTTGGGTATTCTGAGCCAGCACCGGCACTCCAGTAAACGAGCTGCTGGCGAGCTGATTGAAGTGGTCCCATTGCAGCGTACCAGTGAGGATTGGGTCAAAGCTGGTGATGAGGGGACCGAGACCAAAAGTAGAGCCGACGATTCCTCCGGTGCCTGTGCCCGCGCCCCCCGCCCCAGCGCTGGTCCCGCCGGTGCCGACGCCGACCTGTCCACCCAGTCCGCCGACGCCGCCGCCCGGAGTATTCTGCACCACGCCGGCATTTACGCCCAGAATGGATGCGCCCGCCTTGGCTCGTAAAACGTCGGTGTCAGCAATATTGAGGTTATAGCGTGCGATACCGATGTCGAGATTGTTCTCCAAAGCCAAAGCGACTGCATCATCGATGGAGATCATGAGCTTGCCGTCATGCATCAGCTCGTCAATGCGGGGCGTGTTGCTCAAATCTGGAGGCGCAACTGTGCGCGCCATGTAAGGCGCGATGGGATTGGGGAAGTGCGACGCAGGTTTGGCATAGTTCCTCACCACAAAGCCCTGAGTGGAGGCTGGTTGAGACGCTTGCGGCGCCGGTGGAAGAGTTTGGGTCGCATCCTGGGCGACACCGCCAATCGAAAATGCGGCTGCAACCAGCATCACGGCCGCGAGCCGGCTCAGCGAATTCAAACATGGCAAAGACATTCTTTTATCTCCATACTAGAAAGGACTGTCGTAAAGATGATGTTGCGGTTCCGAAGATCAACATTTATTACGCACAAAGCGCGTCCCAAGTTTCAATTTTTAGGCCCTGGCATTCGCATCGAGCCATCAAGCCTCCGTCGGAATGCAATAGTATAGCTGACGGGGTGAGCTTCATTCGCATCGCAACCCGCGCAACGGCGTGAAACCGCAGGGACTTGCATTAGCTCGACCAGCGGAACGCGGGGAAAACCAAGCCGCTCTCATGCGCAATCTCAAAATCGTTCTCGCTTATGACGGCTCCGACTTCGCGGGTTGGCAGGTGCAGCCCGATTCCGCCACCGTCCAGGGCACGCTAGCCTCGGCTATTGGACGGATCACCGGCGAAAAGGTCTTGCCGCAAGGTTCTGGACGTACCGACGCGGGCGTCCACGCCCTCGCGCCAGGTGGCCACCTGCGCCCTCGAATCGCCGATTCCGGCTGAGAACCTGCTGAAAGCCCTGAATGACCTGCTGCCCGCTTCCATTCGCGTGCTTGAGGTGAGTGAGGCACCGTCCGAATTTCACGCCCGCAAATCCGCCCGGGCCAAAACCTACCGCTATCGGATCTACCGCAGCGCCGATTTGTCCGCCCTTTCTGGCCCGGTATGTGTGGCACCACCCTTATCCGCTCGATGAAGACGCCATGCGGCAAGCCGGCTCGCTGGTGCTCGGCGAACATGACTTCACCTCGTTTGCTGCGGTGGATCCGGAACGGGCAAAAGAAGAAGGAAGGTGCCTCCAATGTGCGCCATATTTCCGCATCAGGCTGGCAGCGCGAGGCAGAAGAATTGATCTACACCGTGCGGGGCAGCGGGTTCCTACACCACATGGTGCGGAACCTGGTTGGGACTTTCATTTTGGTGGGAAAAGGAACGTTGCAGCAGAAGACATGACCAGGATATTGGAGGCCAAAGACCGAGTCCGCCGCCGGTGCCACGGCACCGGCCCGCGGATTGTACCTGGTCAGTGTGGAGTATTGAGGCGTGTAGCGCGAGTACTGGCTCCCGCGTAGACTTGCCGGTTTGTGGCCACCGATCTTCAAATCGCGATTCGGAAGATCGCCTCCGTCAATCCGGCGACGGGAGAAGTTCTGCGCGAATTCGAACCCGCGACCCAATCCGAAGTAAACGCCGCTGTCGATCGCGCCCGCGCCGCTCAGCCGGCATTGGCACGGACTTGGGGTGCAGCGACGGATCTCAATTCTCGACCGCTTTCGCCAGCTCCTTTACGAAAGCAAGTCCGAGATTGCCCGGCTGATCACACACGAGACCGGCAAACCCCAGGTTGAAGCGCTGCTCACCGAAGTTATGGTTGTGCTCGACGCTGCGCGCTTCTACACGCAGAATTCCTACGCTTTTTTGCGCGACCAGGTGGTCCCACATGGCAACCTTGCCATGAAGACCAAATCCGGACGCCTGGCTCGCGAGCCTTACGGTGTAATCGGAATCATTTCTCCCTGGAACTACCCATTTTCCGTTCCCGCGACGGAGACTCTGGCTGCACTGGTCGCCGGCAATGCGGTGGTACTAAAGCCCTCAGAATTCACCTCGTTGATCGCACTGGAACTGGCGGCTTTGCTCTGGAAGGCGGGCGTGCCCAAAGATGTTTTGCAGGTCGTCGTAGGCGACGGAAGCACGGGCAGTGCTCTGGTTGACTCAAGTATCGACAAGCTCGTCTTCACTGGAAGCGTGGCCACTGGCAAGCGCATTGCCCAGGCTGCTGCTCCCCGGCTACTGCCGGTAGTGTTGGAGTTGGGCGGCAAGGATCCGATGCTGGTGCTTGATGATGCCGATATCGACGTGGCCTCGAGCGGCGCTGTTTGGGGCGCATTCGTGAATGCCGGGCAGGCTTGCCTTTCGGTGGAGCGCTGCTATGTGCACCGCAGTTTGTATCAGCCATTCACAGAAGCGTGCGCCCGCAAGGCCGCACAGTTGCGGGTTGGCAGCGGAGCGGATCCGGAGATCGACGTTGGCCCGCTGATCCACGAGCGTCAAGTGCGCAACGTGGAAGCGCATGTGGAAGACGCCCGGCAGCACGGTGCGCGAGTGCTAACTGGTGGCACGCGACGGTCGGATCTCGGACTCGAATTTCTACGCACCCACTGTACTCGCCGATGCCAGCCATGAGATGCGCATCATGCGCGAAGAAACCTTCGGCCCTGTACTACCTATCATGCCCTTCGACAGCGACGAGGAAGCGGTGCGTTTGGCCAACGACTCCGAATATGGCCTTGCGGCCAGCGTCTGGACGCGAGACCGAGTCCGAGGTGAGGCTTTGGCGCGGCGGATCCACGCTGGCACGGTGATGGTCAATGATGCGGTATCCTGTTTCGGCATCAGCGAAGCTCCCCACGGCGGAGTGAAGGCGAGCGGCATTGGCCGCACGCATGGGATTTTCGGTCTAGACGAGATGGTGCGCATCAAGTACATCGCTTCGGACCGCATACCGGGTATGAAGAAAGTCTGGTGGTACGGATACGGCGAGTCCTTTGCCCGGCAAATGGAAGGCTTCGTCGATATGATGTTCGCCGGTAGCTGGAGGAAGCGACTGGAGGGGGCGTTGCGTTCGACCGGCATACTCACACGAAAAGGGAAGATCTAGACATGAACACTTCTGATCCCAAACGTGAATTACTGCGTTACACTTTGGCCACGCTCGCTTATCGCGGCGCCAAAACGCTCCGTGATGCGCCCGCTACGTTTGCTGATTTCAGCGGCGCCGGACGGCCTCCCGCGAAAATTCTAGCCCACATTAGCGATCTTTTGGATTGGGCGCTCTCCATGGCGAACGGAACGCACCAATGGCATGACTCGAAACCACTACCCTGGAATGAGGAAAGGGAACGATTCTTCGGCGCACTGAAACGCTTCGATGACTATCTGGCTTCGGCGGAGACCTTGCATGCGCCCGCAGAGAAGCTTTTCCAGGGTCCGGTGGCGGACGCGCTGACTCACGTGGGTCAGTTGGCGATGCTACGGCGTTTAGCGGGCGCTCCAATTCAGGGCGAGAACTATTTTGCTGCCGCCATCGAGCTCGGCCGCGTGGGCGCTGACCAAGCGCTACCTAAGCGCACTTTTTGAGCGAGGCCGCAGCCCGTTTTCTGGGTGGTTGGCGCGTATCGCCTGCAAAATAGGTGCATCGGCGCTATTGGAGAAGAATCCCGCATTCATGACGAAACGAATCACCGATTTTTGTCGCTCGGATCTCGGCGTTTTGGTTTTCATCGCGGCGGCATGTTTCGTCCTCCACCTCGCGACTAATAACCAGTACGGATTTCATCGTGACGAACTTCAGACTCTCGATGACGCGTGCCACCTCGACTGGGGTTTCGTTGCTTACCCGCCAGTGGCCCCGGTTATCGGTCGTTTCGAATTGATCCTGTTCGGCACGTCGCTCGTCGGGTTTCGATTCTTTGCGGCCGTCGCAGTGAGCATCATTGTCGCGATCACTGGCTTGATGGCTCGGGAGTTGGGCGGAAAGCGTCACGTTCAAGTGTTGGCTGCAGTCGCCGCTGGAATCGCACCGATTTCCCTGGTCCAAGGGGCGGTTTTCCAGTACGTTTCCTTCGATTACCTCTGGGGTGTGGTGGTCACCTACTTTCTAATTCGGCTGCTCAAATCTGAGAATCCTCGTTGGTGGGTGGCAATTGGCGCCGTGCTCGGAATCGGTATGGAGACGCGCTATACCATGGGATTCCTCGCCCTTGGGCTGGCCGGCGCGGTGCTGCTCACGTCCGCGCGCCGCTTCCTGCGCAGCGGCTGGCTTTGGTTGGGGGTTGGCATTTCTATTTTGTTTTTTTTGCCGAATGTGATCTGGCAGGCGCAGCACCATTTCATTTCTCTCGAGTTCTTAAGCTACCTGCATGCTCGCGACCTGCGGCAAGGGCGATACGACGATTTCTACAGTCAGCAACTCGGGGTCTGCGTGAACGTGGTGACCGCGCCACTGGCGATTATGGGACTGTGTTTCTATTTTTTTCGCCAGGAGGCGCGGCGCTACCGCTTGGTAGGCTGGACCTTCGTCGTGACCTTCTTGCTGTTTAGCGTCCCACGTTCGCGCTCCTACTACACCGCGCCGCTCTATCCCATGTTGCTGGCGGGCGGCAGTGTTTTGCTAGGAACCCTGCTCGACCGTGTCCGCCCGGTGTGGTCGCGCTTGGCCTACGGCCTGCAATGGACGGTGATAGTCGCGAACGGCATCATCTGTGTGCTGTTTTTCACCCCAATTGCGCCCATCGGCTCGCCCATCTGGAAGCTCACAAGCCAGTTGTACGATCAGTTTCGCGAAGAGATCGGCTGGCCGGAGCTAGCGCACACCGTGGCCGGCGTGTATCACTCGTTGTCTCCCGAGGATCGTGAGCATGCGGGAATTCTCACCGGGAATTACGGCGAAGCCGGCGCCCTCAACTTGTATGGCCCGGGGCTGGGCTTGCCTCACGCTATGGGCCTGACCAATTCCTTCTGGTATCGCGGATACGACCCACGTTTGCCGCAAACCGTCATCGTCGTCGGTTTCGATCTGGATGAGGGCCAGAAGCTTTTCGCAAGCTGTGAAGTCGCTGCCAAAAATTCGGACCCCTTTGGCGTGGTGAACGAAGAGTCGCGCTATCATCCCGATATCCTGCTCTGCCGGGATTTGCGTATGCCCTGGCCCGTCTATTGGGCGCAATCCCGCCGTTTCGGTTGATATTCCAGGCTCGCATTTTCTGTGATTCACGAAGGTTCGAGTAAAATAAGACGTCAGCGGGATACAGCGGCGATAGGCCGCTCGAGAGGGTAACTTTGGCCATAAGCGGAACTGCAACCACCGAGCCGCTGCAACTCCCCAAGCACAAGGTCAAGATCAAGAAGCCGGGGCAGCGCGCATGCAATGAGAAAAACGCCAAGGGCAAGTTCTGCGGCGGCCACCTCAAGCGCTGGTTCTACTCGACCGACGTGCAGGAGCAAGCTTGCGGCGACGCGGAAAGGTTTGGGGAAAAGACGCCGAGGTCTACCGCTGCGAGCATTGCAAGACCCTCTACCTGCCCAGTCCCGAGGAGTCGAGCATTAACGTCGCTGGCCCCGGGCAGACGTCGATATTTGGCCTGACCATTCCCGGCAAAGAGCGGTGAAATCCTCCGACCTCATCCACGATTGGAACCTCGTTCATCCCGCTTCGCTGCGGCCAACGCGGCCAGTACTGCTCAATGATGAGACCCTGCGCGACGGTTTGCAGTCGCCCTCGGTGCGCGATCCTTCGATCGCCGAGAAGCTGGCCATCCTTCATTTGATGGAGGCATTGGGAATCAATGCTCTCGATCTTGGTCTTCCCGGCGCCGGCCCGCGGGCGGTCGAAAGCGTGGAGGCTCTCGCCCGCGAAATCGTTCTGCACAAGTTGAAGATCAAGGCCAACTGCGCCGCCCGCACCCATGAGAACGACATTCGCCCCATTGCCGAAATCGTCCAGCGCACCGGGCTGAACATCGAGGCGGCGACGTTTATCGGATCGAGTCCCATCCGCCGCTACACCGAGAACTGGACCGACGATTTTCTGCTTGCAGACCACGGAAAAAGCGGTGAAATACGCGGTATCGCTCGGGCTTGATGTTATGTATGTCACCGAAGACACCACCCGTTGCGATCCGGAAATGGTGAAGCGCCTTTACTCGACGGCTATCAATTGCGGCGCGAGGGCCATCGTGATTTGCGATACTGCCGGGCACGCCACGCCCATGGGCACGGTTGCCCTGGTGCGGTTCGTCATGGACGAAGTTGTGAAGCCGTCAGGCGAGAAGATTCGCGTGGACTGGCATGGCCACTGCGACCGCGGGCTTGCCATTGCCAACTCGATGGCCGCTCTGATTGCGGGCGCCGATTGCGTCCACGCCACCGCGATCGGGATCGGCGAGCGCGTAGGCAATACTCAAATGGACCAGATGCTGGTTAATCTCAGGCTGATGGGAATTCCACCCTGGGACCATCAGGACCTCACCCGGCTGAAAGATTATTGTCAGGCGGTGTCGCGCGCCACCGGCGTGCCGATTCCTGCGAATTATCCTGTGGTCGGTGAGGACGCGTTTCGCACCGCGACTGGCGTGCATGCTGCGGCGGTCATCAAAGCGTACAAGAAGAATGACATTGAGCTGGCCAACGCCGTTTATTCCGGAGTGCCGTCGCACTGTTTTCGGACTGGAGCAGGTCATCGATGTCGGCCCCATGAGTGGGAAGTCAAATATCCTTTTCTGGCTGGAGCACCGTAGAATTCCCGCCGGCGGATGACGTCGTCGAACGCATCTATAAGCGTGCTAAAGCCTCCGACCATACCCTCAGCGAGGCCGAAATTCTGGAGTGCGTAGAGCGAACCGGGACGCGCTAAGGTCAATCTGCGAAAGAGACAACGCTACGGCGGTGGCAGCGCCTGCAAGGCAAATTGCAACTGCCCCGCGCCCACGGTCACCGCGCCCAGAATTGCGACGTCTCCCTCGAAGCCTTCGGTTGTTGGTTGCCAACTCGCCAAGCCGTTCGCGTCAGATTGCACCGTGGTTTGGCCGCTGAACAGAATGACCGGAGATGGATCATTGTGAATGTTGGTGTCGCCTGCTGAGATGATCGTCGAGTCCCCTGCCACCCGCTCTCCGGCGAATTGAAAAGCCACAGTCGCCGCGAGTACTGGATCAGGGGGATTGGACGAATCGGTCACACGCACCATCACCGGCTGAAAAGCGTGCCCGGCAGTGACCACCTGCGGACTTCCCGCTACCGGCTGAAGTTGCAATACCGAGGCTGGGACAGATGTCCCGTAGAAACTCAGACAGGGACTGTTTCCTGGCCCGACGCACGCGCTCACCTGTACATCTCCGGCCATGGAGGAAATCTCGAGCAGAGTGCTGGCATAGCCATTGGAATTTGTCGTGACTGAGGACGCACTCAGTCCCGCCGACCCCTTGAAAACCTGAAAATTGACGGTGCTGCCGCTGAGTGGAAATCCGTTGGACAGCACGCGTGCAGTGAGGGCCACGTTGACCGAGGCGCCTTGCATGATCGAAGTCGTCTGCGGAGCGAGGGCGATGTCGAGCGCTGACTCCCTGCCCACCAGTGTCGTCTGCACCTGCTGCGGGCTCGAATACGACCCCGGAGCCAACTGCGCGGTGATGGTCATCGCACCCGCGGCGAGCACGGTGACGAAGCTTGAAGCCTGGCCGTCTTGGTCACTAAGTACGGTGCACGTGCTGGCTCCAGAACAGGCACCGAAACCCGCGGCCGGACTAGACGTAAACACCACGCTCGCTCCCTGCACCGGAGTCTTGCCATCAGCGGCTAGAACCCTTACCTCCACAGGGTTTGGCGCCTGCCCGCCGACGGGTGTCGATGGATTGGGCAGGGGGATCAGCACTAGGGTGTCAGTCGGTCCGGCGCCGTAGGTGAGAACGCCGCTGAGGACTGAACTGGCCAGCGTGGGAGGATCGGTCGAGTGCGATGGTTTGCACCCCATCGGCCATGGCTGGAGCAGTGATGAGCGCCTGAGCGGCCGAAATGGCCAGCGGGGGTACGATCACATTTCCGATTGTGATCCGAGTATTCGCTTGAAAGCCTAATCCGGAGATGGCCAAAGCCGTTCCACCGGCCACGCTTGCCCGCGCCGGATTCACCTGGTCGCCGTAGAGAATCCGCGCGAGATAGCGGTAATCGGGGCGGCCGTCGCCACGGATATCGGAAATTCCGATGCGGAAACCCGTAGCTTGCAGGAGTTGCGCATTCAACATGGTCATCCCGAACACGGAAGAGTTGAACGCCGATGGGGTATATGCGGGCGCGGGCGAATTTTCCGGATCTGATAACGCCCACATCCCAATCACCGGCTGCGACTTGCTCTCCGAGGCCTTACCCGTCTCGTCCAAGGCAGTCACGAACACCGAAAGCGTACGGTTTCCCTGGCCGGTGAACTGGAAATAGTCGATGTCGCCATAGGGATTGAACGAAGCCATCCAGTCGCCGCCCAAGGGCACAGCGGCAGGCGTTTGATACGTGGTGGGAGGAAACGGGTCTGATTTTGACACGGCGCTGCTTTGCATCAGGATGTCTTGCTCGGTGTCGTTGCCGAGGCTCACGTTCTACAAGCATCGGCGACGACTGGCCCGAAGGTTCGACTTGCGTTGGCCCGTAAGGTTCCAGCTCGTATGACCAGAAAGGATCGATGGCTTCAACGGTCAGTTGGAATTGCGCGGTTGTCCCGCCGTTGGGAATCTGTAATCCGCCGAGATCAAAAAATCCCTCGAGCGTGGTGTCATTTGATCCGAACTGATTTAGCGGCTCCCCGCTACTGTCGTTGAACCCGGTAACGGTATTGCCGGCATTTCCGCAGAACAGAAATCCTGAGACCGAAGAGGCAGAAATGGCATGCGAGGGTAGCCCGGTACTGGGATCAATCCAGCGAGCGATGACATTAACCCCTTGCATGGCCTGGGCCGCTTGACCGCTCGACGTGGTGAAGAACAACTTGCCGTGGATGCGAGCGGTGCCGGCGGAAACCACCGGCATCTGAGAAAAATTCTGGAAGTTGCCGTTTGCCGGATACAACCGCGCCAGCGCGGCTTGGTCGTCAATTTTGGGCTGGTAAGGATTGGAAAAGCACAGCGTGATCGGAATGCAGTTTGGTGGATCGGTCTGGTGCATCACCGGGAATCCGGCGTAGTCGTCGTCGGTCGGCGGCGGGTTGCCGGTCAGCACATTAAGGTTCAACTGCGACCAGTCGAGTCCGAGGACGCGGCCTAGCACCCGGACCAACCGGTACTCCACGTCGGGAAGCTGCGACGATGTCTGCGCGCAATTGCCATTCAAAACCACCAGAGCGTGTAGAAAATTCGCGCTGACCCCAAGATTGTCATCTCCGCCATACGCCGCGTTGTAGAAACACTCTGAGGGGTCGCCCGCTCCTTGCCCCAGAAGCGCGTCGGTGACTGTGCCATCTTCATCGTAAACCACCCCTAGCGGCGTAGCGGTGGCCGAAGGCTCAATATCTGCCGGCATGGTAATAGTGCCGTCAGGATTCACATAAACATTTGCGCCGCTGACATTTTCAGCAAGTTGCCCACCGTGGGTGGCGACAACGGCCGCAATCGGGATGGAGGTCCACTGGCTAAGGGCAGAGGCCACGAAAGCGTCAGCGCTTGGCCCGGGCAGGATGGGGCTGAGATCGCCCTGGTCGGTGTAGTAGGTGATGGCTCCCCCGCTCCAGGTCAAGGGGGTCCCCGCCAGCCCGGAATTGAAATAGCTGATGCCGGCAATGTACTTGGGGCCACCAGCCTGGGCCAAGGGCAGGACGACGGTGAACAGGGGGATCACCGCCGCGCACCGAAACGCCCGGTACAGCAGCGAGGAAAGTCTCATGGCTCCCTCGCCGTGCGTTGCAGGGCCCGGAAAAATTCGAGCGGGGGCATGCGGTTGCCATCAGGCAGACGCGCTCGCGTGGGGCCAACTTTACGGGGTTCAATAATTACTTTCCCGCCAGGATCCACTCCGAATCGTCCCGAATCGCCGCCTATCGGACTGGTGAGCCCCAGCTTGCTCGGCGGATAAAGAAACAACATCACGCGTTCGCCCGGTTGATAGCGTTCCCCGGCTCGCCACAGCCCGGCCCACTCGTGAATCACCAGCGTCTGCCCGGTACGCGTGCCGCGAAGTCCCTGATCCACGTGGAAAGTGATGCGCATAACCGCCACGCTTCCATTGGCCTGCGGAGCCAATCGTTCTACCGCTTCTACTGTTCCAGAAAAGATGTAACCCGCTTTCAATATGAGGGAAGGCCGCTGCGGCAAGATGTGAATCCCCGGAGAATTTGGGGGCTTCTCCGCTGTGGCGGGAAGCGCACCAAGAAGCACAAGTCCTAACAGAAGACACTTACGGCGTGGGCATGGCATTGCAAGCCTCGCTGGGAGAAGTCAATCGAGGCCAGCCGTTGACGGGAGTGAGTGAAGGTTAGCCGCTGCGAGCGGAAAGTGATGTGATCGTCGTCACAGGATGAGTGTGATGGATGGCCACTGAGGGAACCCGGCCGACGGCGGTGCCATTACCAAGCCGCCTTACTTCCTTCTCCTCCCATGCCGCTCCGCCGACAAATACGCTCCGCTCAACAACAGCAATCCAGTGAGGAAGGCCCAGAACATCAGGCTCGCCGACAACGCAAATGGCCCGTAGACTTCCTGAAAATTCAGCCGGGGCAGCGCCAGGATGTAGGCATATTTCAGAATTTCCGAGAGCAGGCCCATGATGATCGCCGCGGGCAGCACCGCCAGCGCTGGGACTTTGCCGTTCGGCAGCAGCCAATAAATCAGAAAGAAAATGGTGATGCTGGTAGCGATGGCAAACACTTTCATGCTGATGAACCCAGCCAGCCGCAGCGTGGCAATGTCGTGTCCAAAGGTGAAACTGCGCAACAGCACCGCGTTGCCTGCGGTCATCCCGATCGAAAGCAGCGCCAGCACCCCGCAGCCGAAGGTCAATCCCAGTGCGATAAGCTGGTTTCCCCAGTAAGAGCGGTTGTTGGGAAAATGCCAGATGCGGTTCAGCGCCACTTCCAGCGGCATAAAGATTCCGGTGGACGTTACCAGCAGAATCAGCAGAGAGAAAATCTGCGCGCGCTGACGGGCGCCCACCAGCGCGTTCAGATTGCGAATCACAAAATCTTGTCCGGCGGGAAGGTTGTCGCGCAGCAGTTGCACGATCACCTCGTACATCGCCCTGGAATGAAACACGCGCCGAATGAGCGTCAGCAACAGCAGCACAAACGGAAAAAAAGAAAGAATGGCATTGGCCGCCACTGAGAACGCAAAAGTGTGAACTTCGGTACGCAGCAGATATTTTGCCGTGGATGCCAGCAGCCCTGAACGAGGCTGCTCGGCGGCCCGCGGCGGCGAGGTTTTTTCAACGGCCTCAGTGGCCAATGGAAGCGGCTGATTCAATGGAGTTTAGTCAATATTATCATAGAGTTGCAAGTGCCTGCGCGGAACCATGCAATCTCCTACGGAGCACATTTTCTTCCCGAGATATAGCCGCCGGAACCACGGGTCACATTTTAAAACGTTTCACTAACTGAAATTCTCCTCTTGCCAGAAAAAAACTTCCTGTTATTATTCTGTGCTCATTGCCACAATTTTGGGCAGAGACGTTCGTAAGTTCAGGCTGATGTTGCGTGTACCGCAGTCGAAATTCGCGCCACCACGACAGGCTCCAGAGCTTTGCGCCGTGCTCTCTCCCCACGGCGGAAAACTCCGGAGCTTTTCTTGTTGTGCGCGGGTTGAACGGTAAGCGCAGTGGCAGCTTGTTTTGTCCACCAGCCTTGAGGGGGTTGTGAGGAAGCGTACGCTTCACGAGGCGGGTGGAATTCCAAACATAGAAGAGGCGAAAGGAGTTTTTTGTGAGAGAGAAGGGCACAGTGAAATGGTTCAACGGGGCTAAGGGATACGGGTTTATCCAGCGGTCCACTGGGGAGGATGTCTTCGTTCATTTCTCCGCGATCCAAGAGAACGGTTACCGTACGCTGAACGAGGGCGAAACCGTCGAGTTCGACCTGCTGAAGGGACCCAAGGGGTTCCAGGCGGCCAACGTCGTCCGCGCCGCATAAGGCCTCGCTTCTTCCAATTTTGCCAACCCTCGCAGTAACCGCTGTGAGGGTTTCTTGTTGATTCACCAGATTCCGGCAGACTCTTTTCGCTTGACCCTCGATTTCAGACTTCCTTAAGCTACGCGTACCGGTGACCTGCCCCCAGCTTTCGTTCACGTAAGAATACGACAAGTTTCAGTGACTCCCTCTCCGGTTTGAGCCGGGATGGGGGAGCCGAGGGCGCTTGGGATGCGGTTGAATCCCTCAGCCTGCTCGTTAGCGCGTTCGTATCGAGAAGCCAGCCGCCCGCGCCTGAGCAAACTCTTTCGGGGTTTTGTATCCCAGACTGCTGTACGGACGCTCCTCGTTGTACTCCTTCCGCCATGTCATCCGATCTTGCGCCGCGCATCGAAAGGTTCTGAAATTCCGTTCGTGTTCTCATCGCCAAACACTCTTCTCGCAGCCGTCCGTGAAACTCTCGACGCGCGCGTTCCGCGTCGGCATTTGCACCGGCTGTATGTGCAGGACTCCTTTCTGCCGCTCCACACGACCACGCCAGTTATAAATGCCGGCTCGTCACGTTCCGGCTTCCGTTGTCGCAGCGGATCGATTGTGGCGATCACCGCGCATTCCCGATCCGCTACCAGCACTACGAACTTATATTCTCCTAATTCGAGCTGGCAGAGCCCTCGTCTCCACTTCCAAGACGACAGACAGCTCTGGGCGACGGTCTAGGCGATCTATTCAGGCCGACACCTCTATGTACAAGCCGGATAGTTCTTGGTTGGAGGGGGCTGGCCCACCCTACGAATCTAATCTAATCCTTGGGGTGCCCCGTCCAAGCTCTGCTTGGGCGGGGTTTGTCGACGGGGCGCGCCCGTACTTTCGGGAAGATCCCCATCTTCTCCCGCCGCCGCGCCGTCCATTGCGATTCGATCTCCACTGTCCCCTCCACTCCCGTCAGATAGTGGCGGAAACTGCTCCATGGCCAGTCTTCCGGCCGCTTCACTAGTCCACGCGCCACCGGATTACGGTGGATATAGCGTACCTTCTCCACGAACTTCTTCTCGCTCCACACATTGAAGTCGTAGTACCTCGCCTGCCAGAACGGATCCTTCCCGCGCAAGGCCAGCGTACGCGCCACCGACTGCTTCAGCGATTGCATCGCCCGCGCCAACGTCTCCCGCTCCGGTTCGCTCACCAACACATGGACGTGTTCCGGCATCACCACGTAGGCGTACACGCACATCCCATACGACCGACGTGTGCGCTCGAGCGCGCATTCAAAATAAGCATAGCAACCAGCGTTCACGAAGTTCGCTCCGCGACGATAGCAACTGAAAGTTACGAAGTGAAGCTGGTGGGATTGCTGAAAGCGCCTGAGTCCCCATGGCATTCAGGAAGCGTAGTTCGGGATCAACCGATAAAGCTGTGACGAGTGAACACCCCCGCCCAAGCGGAGCTTGGACGGGCACCCTCAAAAGTTAGATTAGATGCTTAGGGTGGGCCAGTCGTAGATGGTCAAGACGTTGTACCGGGTTCGGAGCGGCTGATGGGCGGCTGGTAGTGAAGACTAGCATGAGGCCGGAGGCGGTTGTAATAGTCGGTCCAGGGAGCGAGGGCGAGATTGCGCTGGTCGGAGTCGGGCCAGTGAGTGGAGTAAGCCCATTCACGCAGGGCGGTCTGAATGAAGCGTTCGGCTTTGCCGTTGGTCTGGGGCGAGTAGGGGCGGGTGCGGCGATGTTTGAGGCCCATCTGCAAACAAGCCTGGCGAAAGCGGTCGGAGCGATAGCTGCTGCCGTTATCGGTGAGCAGGGCACGGACGATGATGCCGTGGCGGGCGAAGAAGTCCACCGCGTTTTTGAGAAAGGCGATGGTAGTAGGGGTCTTTTGGTCAGGCGAGATCTGGGTGAAGGCCATGCGCGAGTGGTCGTCGATGGCGATGTGCAAGGCTTCCCAACCGGGATGCTTGTGCTGGCCACGGCGTCGGCCGTCGCCGCGCCAGGAGACTTGCTGGAAGCGGGTTAGGCCCTTAATGTCGAGATGTAAGAGATCGCCGGGGAAGGGATGTTCATAGCGGATGACCGGAGGCGAGGGGTGCAGATCGCGCCAACGGCTGAGGCGGGCGCGACGCAGAATGCGGCTGACGGTAGCCGGACTAAGTCCGGTGCTGCGCGCGATCTGATAGGCCGGACGATGCTGCCGGCGGAGTTCAACGACCAACCCCACCTGACTAGACGAAGTGGCTTTTGGGCTGTGATGCGGACGCGAAGAGCGGTCGCGCAGTCCAGCAGTGCCTTCGCTCTGATAACGACGAACCCACTTGGAGCGGTTTTGGCGGTCACGTGAAAGCTGTAGGCGGCGCGGCTGCAACGCATGCCGCCCTTTACACATTCGACTAAGTCCTCTCGACTACGCAACGTGAGTCGGGCATTCTGGTGGATGTCCATTCGGTCTGTCCTCGGAAACTGGATTGCTCGTCACAATCAGCTTCTCTGGTTCAGATCGAATGGACAACCTCTTGAAAGATCACAGCCAGCCCGCCCGGCGACCCCGCAGCCACGGCTGTATAAGAGGGGGTCAGAGCCCCCAAGACATTGTAACAATGACAGAGAGTAAAATCGACTGCATGAACTACAAAATAGGATGGAAAGGAACTGCCGCATTCCAGGCATTCACTCCCGGCAACAGAGAGCTTCTGTTCGATCTGGCAGAGGGCCTCAGTGTGCCTGATGTAATGCACCCCTCTAAACTAGACACAAAGGGCCTCGGAATAAGTTAGGGTTTGCGGTTGAGTGAACGCCCGCCGGGTTTCGGCGGGCGTCCGGTTTTTGAGCGACTGATGGGGCCGCTGATGATTGTACTGGTGGATCCAGCGGCCAATCGAATCGCGGGCCTGATCGAGCGACTGGTATTCGTTGAGCCAAACCTCCTCTTCCTTGAGTGAGCGGTGAAAGCGTTCGATGCGTCCGTTGCCTTCGGGATGGTTGTAGGCGGTGCGGCGATGAGCGATGCCCAACTGCCCCAGGGTGGCGATAAAGCGGGCGCTGGTGAACTGAGTGCCGTTGTCGGTAGTCAAAGTCAAACCCTTTCCCCTAGGATCGAAAGGCAAAACCTCGCGCACCGCACGGTCGAGCGCGGCCAGCGCATCCTGGGTGCGGCAGCGCAAACTCAAGTCCCAGCCTACGATCTCGCGGGTGCAGCAATCGAGCGCCGAGACCAGATACGCCCAGCCCGTCGTCGGTCCGGCCCAGACTTTGGTCATGTCCATCTGCCACACCTGATCGGGTTCCGATACGTTCATCGTGCTCCAATCTTTTCTGCGCGTCACCCGCAGACGGCGGCCGCGCACCAGCAGGCCGCGTTCGCGCATCACGCGCAATACCCGTTTGCGATTCAGCTTCAGCCCGCCCACCTGCTCCAGCCACCACTGTACCCGGCGATAGCCGTACACCGGCTTTTCGCCGCAGGCTTCAACGACGCGCTCATCGTAGCGGCGATCAGCACGCGAACGGCGCTCTTGCCGACGATAGTACAGACTGGAGCGGCTGATTTCCAACGTCTGCGCCACTCCGTCGGGGTTGTCCTGCGGCCAGTAACTGGCGGGCTTGCGAATGAACCTGGCCACAGCTCATTCGCCCAGAACGTTTTTTAGTATGTCGATCTGGATGTGGGCCTTGCCCAGGCTGCGTTCCAGTTCGCGAATACGCTTGCGTTGTTCTTCGTCCGGCTTGAGCGCGGCATTTCTGCCGGCCAGCGCGGCTACCGCCGCTTTCTCGGCCTCATCTTTCCAGCGATAATAAAGGGTGGCGGCGATCTGATGGCTGCGACAGGTCTCGGCAATGTTGCCGCTCTTCAGACCCTCGATCACGATGGCGAACTTCTCTTCGGCGCTTCTCTGGACTTGCGGTTTTCTTGGCATCTCGCCTCCTGGCGGAGGCCCGAATCATAACCTATGATCCTGTCCAGTTTCAGAGGGGTGCATTACACGACGAGTTCAAGGAAGGCGACGAGATCGACATTCAAGTTCATCCCGACCATCCTGCGAACATTCAGATGGGAATGAACAGCGGCTACTATGAATTCACTCATCTGAAATCTGGAGTGAAATTCCAGGCGCCTCACGCGACCAGCGAGTGGCGATTCGACAAAATCTGCAAGCCGTGCAACCTTCGTGTATTCAAGACGAGTGACAGCTACGGCTACAAGAAGTCTGATCTTGGAGTAGTTGCTCCCACCAAGCTGTCGAACTTCCATGTCCTCAAGGATGCATTCCACACCGCTGTTTGTCCTCTATGCGGGAATCAGATGGATCAGGACATTGCTTGATCTTGACTCGGTGAGGACCAACGGGTCAGCGACATCATCGCTAACCAATTCACATCCTTAGAGCAAAAAGTTCTCGGTGGTGACGCGGAAAAATGAGCAAAGTCGCCAAATACGGGAAGTTCGTACATCTGGAGAAGCTACTGCAAGGCACGTTCCGCGCAGCCGTAGCATCAATCTACAAAGATTCCAAATTGACCGCCGCGCAGCAGGACGACGAAAACCGGAAGTCCAGCCTCATGCCGCCCACTACTAGGATCGGGATTCCGACCCCCACTGGTATGCATTATGCCGAACCTATAGGGCGGGTCACACGGACAACGGAAATCCGCCGAGAGTACTATATGACCGCTTTTACTTTCTGTGCTGATGCCGTCGAACCGAAGTTTGCTGCTGAGTTTGGGGGCTGGCCCACCCTACGAATCTAATCTAATCCTTGGGGTGCCCCGTCCAAGCTCTGCTTGGGCGGGGTTTGTCGACGGGGCGCACCCGTACTTTCGGGAAGATCCCCATCTTCTCCCGCCGCCGCGCCGTCCATTGCGATTCGATCTCCACTGTCCCCTCCACTCCCGTCAGATAGTGGCGGAAACTGCTCCATGGCCAGTCTTCCGGCCGCTTCACTAGTCCACGCGCCACCGGATTACGGTGGATATAGCGTACCTTCTCCACGAACTTCTTCTCGCTCCACACATTGAAGTCGTAGTACCTCGCCTGCCAGAACGGATCCTTCCCGCGCAAGGCCAGCGTACGCGCCACCGACTGCTTCAGCGATTGCATCGCCCGCGCCAACGTCTCCCGCTCCGGTTCGCTCACCAACACATGGACGTGTTCCGGCATCACCACGTAGGCGTACACGCACATCCCATACGACCGACGTGTGCGCTCGAGCGCGCATTCAAAATAAGCATAGCAACCAGCGTTCACGAAGTTCGCTCCGCGACGATAGCAACTGAAAGTTACGAAGTGAAGCTGGCGGGATTGCTGAAAGCGCCTGAGTCCCCATGGCATTCAGGAAGCGTAGTTCGGGATCAACCGATAAAGCTGTGACGAGTGAACACCCCCGCCCAAGCGGAGCTTGGACGGGGCACCCTCAAAAGTTAGATTAGATGCTTAGGGTGGGCCAGCCCGCCGTATTCGCTTGCGCTCGGCTATCTTGACGGACAAGTCGCTTCCGCCAATGACTCTGTCAACGGGAATTGGAGTTCTTTTACTTACGACAGTTTCAGTCGGTTGCAGAGCAGTTGGTGCAGCGCCAATTGCCCGGACGGAACCAATGCCGAGGGTTACAACTATACCTACGACGAATACGGCAACCGCTGGACGCAATCTCTGGCTTCGGGTAGTGGTCCCGGTTTCACGCCCTCCTATTTCTTCGACATCAACAACCGGCTCACGCCTACCGACTGTACTCACGGACCGGGCAACTTCTGCTACGACGGGGCGGGCAATCTGGAATATGATGGGCAGGGTGGGAACTGGGGACACGACGCCGAAGGCAGGGTTTTCGCCTATGATACCTCTTCGGCAAGTGACACCTACACTCTGGATGCCGTCGGCCAACGGGCGGGTGGCCCGGCGCTTATAGGACAGAGAGTCTGTGCCGGGCAAAGCCCCAACCTCTGTCAAAATTGGGTGCCCCGCTCCTTGCGTTTTTTGCAAGGGGCGGGTGCAGGGGATCACGCGGCTGCTTCTCTCACTCGCATGCGCATGATGGCGCAGTCGTTAACTCCGACCAGTCCGATCTCGCGGTACTTGTAGTAGCGAAAGCTGCTCCATAGCCACTGCTCCGGCTCTGTGACCAGTCCGCGCTTGACCGGGTTGCGGTGCATGTAGCGCAACTTCTCGATTCGCTTTCGTTCGGTCCAAACGTTGAAGTCGTAGAAGCGCGGCTGCCAGACGGGCATGGGCTGCGGCTGCCGAGTTGGGATGCGCCGCCTGCGCCTTGGCATCACGCGTTGGGCGAAGCGCTGTTTCACGCTTTGCATGGCGGTGGAAGGGTCTCCGAGTTGAGGCTCGCTCATGAGCAGGTGAAAATGCTCAGGCATGACGACGTATCCGAGCACGACGAAGCGATGTTGCTGGCGTACCTCTTCGAGGCACTTCAGAAACAGATCGCGCCGCTGTGCAGTGTTGAGCCAGGGCAGTCTTCGATGACAACTGCAAGTGATGAAGTGGAGATCGCCGGTGCCGTAATATCGCTTGAGACCTTTGGGCATGAAGAGGATGTTAAGGTGCTCTTCGCGGCGAAAGCTGTGATGGGTGACCACACCCGCCCCTTGCAAACAACGCAAGGAGCGGGGCACCCTATTTTGAGAGAGGGTAGGCTCCGCCCGGCGTTATACTCGATGCGCGCAAGGGGCGGGCCACCCGCCGGGGATACGGACTTTAAGTTAGCGAACGGCGTGCGCTGGAACGAGACCTATACCGATCCTAATTCGGACTGCCGCAAACTGACCGACGCGTGCTTCGGTTTGGTAGGGTTCACCAGTTGCCAACGCTGAGCGCCACTTGCTTGCGAGGTCCTCAATGTCGTCGGGATGAATCGTGGGGGGCTGGCCCAGCTTTAACTTTTGGCTCGCCCGTCATTTTATTAAAAATGGCTGCCCCAGCTTTCGCGGTTTTCGAAAGCTGGGAACCACCGGCCCTGACGTCCGTCATCACATACAAAGTGCGGCCGGGTGGCCCGGTCTTTCGCGGATCGTGCGAAGGCCGGGGATGCACCATCGATCACACAAGCCCACTCTCAGTCCGCCAACCACCAGCCTGGGTACGCTCCAGCGCTTCGCTTGAGTATGGGCTGGGCTGAAAGTGCTTGCGCATCTTTGGACATGTTTCGGTAGCGGCGGGCCACCGTCCCCAGGGGTTCTTCATGCACCGCGGGCAAGGGCACATCCGCAATCGGCATTTCGCCGGAAGCGGTGGTCACGCTGTCTGAAATCAAGGACTGCCCAGTCTGCAATGAGTGCTGGCCGGCGGTTTCCGCGTGACTCGGCGGCTGGTAGGTCGAGGATACTGGGGCCGAATACTGGCCCACGGCGAAGGGCGTGATAAACGCGGCCAATAGAACGAGAAGGACTTTGTACATGGTTTCTCCTTGGTGAGTTGAAATGGGGAAGGGCGGGGAAGGCGGCCTACAACCCAAAATCTCATGTGCCACTGCCGTTGTCAACGACACAGTGTGTCGTTCCGGTGCGTGTGGAGTCGAAAGTTTACCAGCCCTCGGACTCATCACTTCGCGACTCACCCCAGCAGAAAGTTAGGTAAGACGCCTTCTGATCCCCGCAAGACGGGTTCCCAGACGGTTATCTAATCGGCCATCAGTGCACTTCCAGCGACACCAAATCCCCGCCGTCCGCTCCCACGGCTTTGTAATTCACATCAACCTGCCGGTTGGCCCACGCACAGGAGAATGTGTCGGCTCCAATCAGGGCCATCGATTTGTAGTCAGGAGCCTTCAGCTTCAGCGTCTTTGCTCCAGATGAGAAGGTCACGACCGCTAGCGGAGGGTGAGAGCAATCTACAGAAATCAGCTTTCCCTTTAAGTAGCGGATAGGTCTCCTGTCAATCACCGGCTCGGATGCTGTCTCGGACATCTCGTCACTTAAGTCGTTTGAGGCCGAATTCGTGGCAGGTGCGGTTGTACTCGTAACAGCGCTCGCCGGCTGGGCCGCTGCAGCTGTCGCCTTAGGGGTCGCCGGGGCCACGGCAGACGTCGCTGCCGCCGCGGCCGTATTGGGCAAGGGCGCCACGCCATATTTCATCAGGTAAGGAATGTCCTGCGCCTCGTTGTGCGCCGCCGCCGCCACCTGCGCATCAGAGCTTGTAGTGAGCCGTTGCAGCAACGCGGTGCCCGCGTCCCAATCTTTCGCCGCCAGGTAAATCCGCGCCATCTCCAGCAAGTAGCGTTGATTTCTGGGAGCGAGGTGAATCGCAGCCCGCATCGAGTCCATGGCCGCGTGAACGCCCCCCCCAGTGCGTTGCGCCCATCCCAGCATGAAATCGGCTTCGGCGCATTCCGGCCACTTCTCGAGAACTTGATGCAGGTCCTGCATCATATTCGCCAGACCTTTGACTTCTTTCCCGGAGGATCGGGCCTCGCTGTACCGGGTCAGGGCCATGTAATAGTGTGGCCAGGGGTCTTTAGGGTCTAATTGCTCCGCCGCGCTGAACTCCTCGATGGCGGGGTCATACTCCTTCTTTACCAAATGGTCCCAGCCCAGGGCGCGATGCGCGACTGCGTTGTCGGTCGTAGGTTGTCCGGCAATGGTTTCGAGCAATTGTCGGGCTGCGTCGTGGCGTTCCGGCAGGCGCAAATCCATCTCGGCTACCAGGGCGCGCGCAGTCGACTCAGGAACATCGGTCGCGCTGACTCCTACGTCGTCGTAGGTGACGGGAGCCGCCGTGGAGGCCATCGGACCCTCAGGGGAACTTCCCGAAGACGACTGAAGCAACGGCGCGACCGAGTGAAAATAGTCTTTAACCGCCTGATCCAATTGCGTTGAGGCCATCCCGTAGGCCTTCTGGATGGCTTCTTCCACCGGCAGCTTCTCGTTTTGCACGAGACCGAAGTAAGCGCCGGTTTCCGGCAGCTTGTCCTTGTTGATGAGGTAATGCATCACCATCCAGGATTCTGCGTAGAACAAGCTTTCACGGTTGTTCCCCGCAGGGTTTTCGGGCTTCACCGCAAATAACGCGGAAATAGGCATCCAGGGCGATTGCTTCAACAATTCAACTAATGGCTGCGGCGGGTTTCCGGTGCGCGTCAATTTTCCCAGCAAACTTTGCCGCACCGCAGACATCGGTTCTGGATCATCGCCGATCCGCATCTGTTTGTTGTCCAGATGGAGACTGGCGAAGTACTCGGTGAAACCTTCATCGAACCACGCCTGGGTAGGGGGATAGTTATAGTTCAAAAGCATCCGGCCGAATTCATGGGAAATGGCGCGCCAGTTATCGGCTTCCGCCAAATCCAGAACGAAGAACTCCCGGTCTTCTCCGGGGATTGAAAAGGCAGCGCCAAAGGTAGGCTTGCCCCGGGCGAAGGAGCGTCGCTTCCGTATTCGTCGTCACTCTTGAGAGCGATGATGTCGATGGGCAGGGGCAGGTTCACGCGGTTTCGCGCCAATAGCTGACCGAAAACGGCCCGCATCTGCTCGAAGCGCACTGCGACTTCCCGCCCCTGCGTTGCGTCGCCGTCAGTGAGAACCAGGAAATGATCCGACGCTACACGAATCCAGTGGGGTTCAGCGGCGGATGCGGAGGACACCAGGGCCGACAGGATGAACGATAGAGCCACGAAGCGCCGCGAAATAGGCATGACCAGGACAGAGAACCTGAAATGATGCTAGCACGTGGACGAGCGAATTTGAGTCTTACTGAGCGGAGACGCCGAGCCTCCAGAATCAGGAGGAAGCGAGTTTTCGCAACGCCCACTTGGCGTGTTCGGCCAAAACGTTATCTTCATCGGCCGCGAGTTTCTCAAGAAGCGGTGCGAATCCCTGGTTTCCGCTGTTGCCCATGGCGATGACTGCATTCCGGCGCAGCCCGCTATGCTTGGTGCGGCGAATGGGTGAGCCGCGAAATTTCTCGCGAAACTCTAGTGGCGTCATCTCGGCAAGCCACTCCAGCGCGGGATTCACCAGTCCCTCGCGGGGCTGAAACTCTTCGGCTTGCGTAGCTGGAGCTTTGCGGTTCCAGGGGCAGACGTCCTGACAGATATCGCAGCCGAACACGTGCCGCCCCATCCCTTCGCGAAACTCTTCTGGAATATCTCCCCGTTTTTCGATGGTCAGGTATGAAATGCAGCGATTGGAATCGAGCTGATAAGGCGCGATAAGCGCGTCCGTGGGGCAGGCATCAATGCAGCGGGTGCAACTGCCGCAGCGGTCCGGGAGCAGGGAAGTCAGGAGTCAGTTCGAGCGAAGTTATGATCACGCCGAGAAAAAGCCACGAACCCATCTGCTGATTCAGAATGCAGGTATTTTTTCCGATCCATCCCACGCCCGCGTACTTGGCGTAGACCCGTTCAACCAGTGGGCCGGTATCCACGTAGCACAGGGTTTGTAGATTTTTCGCCGTGCTCTGAAGGCAAGTCTCGATCCTTTGCAGTCGGCGCAGCACCGCGTCGTGATAATCCTGTTTGCTCCAGGCGTAGCGCGAAATCCAGCCACGATCAGGATCTTGCGCGTGGGTCGAATAAGGATGGGCCGTGTTGTAATTGATGGCGCAGACGATCACACTCCGCGCCCAAGGAATTGCCGAGCGCAGCGAAGCGCGTTTCAGATTCCCAGCGTCGTCGCGTTTTTCGAGATACTGCATTTCGCCGGCGTGGCCGGCGGCGATCCACTCGGGGAAACGGCTCCAGCTTCGGGAAACTCCGCCACCGGGGCGATGCCGGCCAGTTCGAAGCCGGCATCTTTCGCCGCTTGTTTAACGAGCGCCGCTATTTCGCCGGCCGGTTTCAATTCGGGCATCCCGCTTCATTATTCCAGTATTGGTGGATTGACGTCAGGGAGAGCGATCAAAAGTCCATTCAAACCGATGCGTTTCGAACCAGCGCCTCCACGGTAGAACTGCAAACCGAGCGCAACTCAGGAACGTATTCCGCCGGTATTGATTTGGAAATCAGAATCATGGCGGTCCCATGCATCACCGACCAAAGCGCCAGTGCCAGTCGCGTGTGGTCTGCCGGTGCTCCTCCAAGGCGCTCGGCCAGCTTGGCTTCTACCAGCGCCATGGTCGGCCGATGTTCCCTCATGGGCCCGTAAGCGGGCGGAAGTTGCTCTGCATGGGCGTAGAAAAGTTCGTACTCATGGGGGTGTTCCAACGCAAACTCAAGGTAAAGTTCGCAGGCTTCCTCAACCGAGCGACTAGGGCGAACGGCATTGGCAAAATCGCCTTGCAGTTGCAGTAGCAAAGCATGCAGTATTTCTCGCCGGTTCTTAAACCGGCGATAGACGGCGGGCGTATTGGTCCCCGCGGCCTTAGCGACCGCTCGCATGGTGAGGGTCTTCTCTGCTCCCTTCCTCCACAACTTGCCGGCAGCGTTCAAAATGCGCTCTTCGAGACCCGGATCAGGGTGCCGCGGCATGGCTATTTCCCCGTTTACTAAAACGTTTAAATATATGTTGACAGCGTTAACGTAACACTGTATACATAATGAGTATAAGACCTTTCCGGCGGTTTGCAAGCCAATAAGAGGAGTTCACGGATGTTTTCCTGGGAAAATCCAGACGACCGGGTAGCCATTGTCCAAATGAACGCGGAACTGCGCCACGCGCAGCTGGAACTGCTGAGCGCACAGTGCGCCACCCACCAGCTTCGCCTGCGGTTTTCCACCGACGACCTCGCTCGCTATGGGCAGCAAGAAGTCCTGCGAAAGGCCATCGCAGCGGCAAGCAATCTGAACGATTACTACGCCTCCATTGAAAAGCTTATCCCACGTGAGCCAGCTATCGTCACTACAGAAGGGGCAAGGTTTGACGAGGAACAGGTATTGCAAGCCACCACGCGGGTGTTGGCTTACCTGCGCGAGCAGCGCACACGCTACTACGCCGGCGGCGAACCCCTCAGCGCTGAGCACAAAGCCATCATGCTGCCCTTCTTTTCTTCTGGCATCCTGGACCGGGTCAGGGTTGTGGGAGCTGGCTGGGGCACGGCTTTCAAATCCGCCGTTTTATTCCGAGGCGCAGGCCCGCGGCTTCACTAACCTGCCACAGATTACGCACATGCCTTCTCTCACCTTTATCGATGTAATCGTATTCAACGACAGAATTACCGAGCGGGCACTGTTTCACGGGTTGGTGCATGCCGTCCAGTTCCAGATCCTCGGGGCGGAACGTTACACTCTCGCCTTCGTCGATGCCTTTCTCCGCACGAATTCACATTTCACCGTGCCACTCGAAGCTCACACATTCGCGCTTGAAGCGAAGTTCGTTCAGCATCCCACAGAAGGCTTCTCGGTGGAGGAGCAGGTCCGAACCTGGATAAGAGAACGGCGGTACTAGAGAACCACACAGCTCATGCCTCTTGCGGCTTGAAGATCATGCCGCGACTGGTCTTCCCATTCATGACCACAATCAACGGCTGTGCAAATTTCAGGTGGCGCACGCAGCCTCGCTCCTCGACTGCGGGCTGTCCGCTTAGCCACAGCCAGTCCACGAAGCCTTCACCCACGTCCGGGTTCACGGTGAAATACCCGACCTGAAATGCGGTCAGGTTCTGGAAGAAATGACTGCCTTGGGACGGGGTTACGCGGAAGTCCCGGAATCCTGCCTCCACAATCACTCGAGCTCCGGAAATTTCGTCCCACTCCACCGGAATTCCTAGCCAGGGATCGTTCGATCCCCAGCGTCCCACGCCAATCAGCAAGTAGGGCACACCGGTTTCGCCCAGCTTGGCATTCAGTTGAGCCACGCCTTCGGCTACTTCCTGGCTCCGCACCCGCTCAAAACGATGGAAATCAACCACCACGACGTCGCGCAGATCTTCAATCCGCCCGTTCCCCAGCACTTTCATGCTTTGGCAAACCAGCTGCTCCGGACTTACATCCTCCATCCGCAACTCTTCGCTCTCTCGCGACAACACCAGCGGACGAACCTGCAAGAAACCAAACTCGGCCGCCTCATCGAGATCGGTCGGCAAACACGCTGCAAACTCGATTTCCACCGGCCGCCCGAAGGCGTCTTCACCGACTTTGGCAAGGCGTTCCAGAATTCCAGGCAACGGAAACACATCATGTTTAAGAATCGGGGCAAAGCTTACGATGCGGGTGCCAGGCCGGCTGATACCGTCGTACACAATGTGGTTGTCGGCTGAATATGTGGAGCCCAGGCGGTGCAAAGTTCCATCGCTTTCAGCGGTATCAAGTCCAAATTGCATTTCGCGCAAATCCACCAGCGGATCCGTGCTCACCTCCGCGTGGCTAAGTTCCAGCGCCCAGAACTCCCGCTGGGAGTTGGCCAAAATGTCTTCCACCGAGGAGAATTGCAGCAGGTGCCGTGGATAACGTGGGCAGAACGTTAAACACTTGCCTCCATCCACCACCGCGCGCCCCAAACCCAACGCAACCGCCGCAATTCCGTCGCTGTAATTCATGGGTGGGACCGGATAAAAATTGTGCGACCGCACCACGCCGGAAAAATCGGGATAGAAGCGCTCGCCATGAATCGCGCCTACTACCTGTTGCAGGATGACCGCCATCTTTTCTTCTTCCAGGCGATACGGTGTGGCGCGAACGTAGGCCTTGGCGTGCGAACTGAAGGTGGAAGCGTAAACTCGCTTGATAGCTTCCATAAGCTGCTCCAGGCGGATCAAAAGATCGGGATGCTGGTTGGCCAGCATGAAGGTTTCATAGACTCCGGTGAACGGCTGGTATTGCGAGTCTTCGAGCAAACTGGAGGAACGCACGGCGAGCGGGTAATGCACTTCCGCCAGAAAGGCCAGCAGATTGTCCCGCAGAGGAGCCGGAAATGTTCCGGCCAGGAATCGCTGCTGAATTTCGTTGTCGTCGTTCGAGTGCATGGCGAAGTCGAGCAGATTGTTCTCGCTCAGAAAGTGGTCAAACACATCGGTCGCCAGCACAACGCTCGGGGGCACTGCAATGCGAAGGTTGGCGAACCGTCGCGCGATGCGGTTGTTGTGCAGCAGATGGCGCGCAAAAGCCAGCCCGCGCGCTTTCCCCCCCAAAGAACCGCCGCCAATCCGCAGGAAATATTTGTCGGCCGGCTTGAAGGTGGCGGGATTGAAATCGCCAATCAAGACCTGGCTCTGTTCCCCGCGATATTCGGCGATGGAGTCGATCAGGTCGTGGCGCAAGGCTTCGAGCGTGGCGAAGTCTGAAACCTTGCGGGGACGGAGCTTCTGCGCCAGGGCAAATTCGGTGCGCGCTCGCAGCCAGCGCGAAAAATGGTTGCGTTCGCTGTGGTAGGCGATGCTTTCCTGGGGAACTTCGTGTAGCCGAGCCTCGAGCTCATTCAAATCCCTGGCTCGTGCCACTTCGGTGCGGTCGGGCAGACGGAAAACAAAATCCCCAAAGCCCAAATGCTCGGTCAACACGCGCCGCAGGTCTCGCAATAACGTAGGCGAGCGTTTACGCAGGAACGAATGGCCTTCGGCATGGGCGCGCGCCCGGAATTCGGTGCGGCTGGATTGCAGCACGATGGGGACATCTGGCACTTGCTCCTGCACTCTGCGCGCCAGTTCGAATCCAGCCTCGGTGCTCAACTCGCCGCCGAGCGGGAATTCGACGTCTGACACCACTCCCAGCAAGTAGTCGCGATACTCCATCGCCTGCTGAAGCGCGTCTTCGTAGGTGGAACTGAGCAGAATCTTGGGCCGCGCCCGCATCCGCACCAGTTTGTGCGCCACATTGAGCCCCTCGCTGATGATCCGTCGAGACTGGGTAATCAATTCGGTGTAGATCGCGGGCAGAAACGCCGAGTAATAACGAATGTCGTCCTCTACCACCAGAATCACCGGCACGCCGATGGTCCGGGTGTCGTGCAGCAGATTTCGTTTGTCTTCGATGTAACTGATGATCGAA
Source organism: uncultured Acidobacteriota bacterium (assembly GCA_963845725.1). Taxonomy (GTDB): domain Bacteria; phylum Acidobacteriota; class Terriglobia; order Terriglobales; family Acidobacteriaceae; genus JABCZH01. The sequence continues at coordinate 236,045 of CAWJTC010000003.1, read as the reverse complement.
ATCAGAATGCGGACATTGCCCTGCCACAGGAAGATCGACTCCAGATCGGTGACGGGATTGCGCGCCACAAAATTCTTGATTTCGCGGTAGTCATACGCCAGCACCACCACCGGAACATCGAGTCCGGCAGCTTTGACCTCGCGGGCGAGTTGCGCGGCATCCATGTCTTCGACTTCCAGGTTGGTGACGATTAGGTTGAAGCGCGGCTGGGAGCGAGCCAGCTTCAGGGCCTCGGCCCCTCTCGCAACATGAGTAATCCCGGGAATCTGCTGCAAATTGAGTTCCAGCGATTCGCCGATCAGCAGTTCATTGAGCCGGCCATCTTCGCGCAGGATGAAAGAGTCGTAGAGACTGGAAACGAGAAGAATGTCCTGCACCCGGAAGGGCATCAGGTTCTCGAAGCCCTCGAAGAGGCGTTCGGGGTCGACGATGGCGTCGGGAGTGTGGGTTAGAGCCATGACCGCTGCACGAACAGCTAATCATACTCGCGTGGGGACAGCCGCCCACATAGCCACGCGAGACGCAGCGAGCAACGTCCGTACAGAAAAGGGCAGGGGATGGCCGGGTAAATAGAGGGGCGGCATGTCAAAGATTGACATCCAGACATTCTAGGGGTAGGTTTGTAGGGAGCAGCGTTGCACGCCGAGGGTCGGATCCATGGATCAGATGAACATATCGATTACCGAACGTCTTGCCGGCTACGTTCGCCAGAAGGTGAAGAGCGGCCGATACAACAACGCAAGCGAGGTAGTGCGCGAGGCCTTGCGGCGGATGGAGGACGAGGACGCACGGGCCGTGAGGCTGGCAAAGCCGACAGCGGAAGACATCCTCACGGACCTAACCGGGCAGCAGATCGAGGGCATCCGGCAGCGGGTCCGGGCCGGCATCGAAGGCATCGATGCGGGTGAATATACGGAATATGAAGGACGCGAGGGATTGAGGAAGCTGGCAGATGCGGTGAAGGGGCGGGGGCGAAAACTTCTTGCCCGGGAACTCTCCAAAGCATAGCGCCGGCATCCTATCAGGTCCCTAACTCGCGCGGCCTGCTGCGCAGCAGCCGCGACCCAGCCCTACCAAAAAGGCAATGCGCTATCGGGTCACAAGGCAAGCGGAGCAAGACCTCGAGGAGATTTATGTCTATTGGGCCAGGCGCGCAAGTGCAGAGGTTGCGGACCGCCTGATTGATGGGATCGCGGACCGCTTCTGGCTGCTCGGCGAACATCCCGATGCAGGGAGACCTTCGGAGGACATCGCTGCCGGGGTGAAAAGCTTTCCCGCGGGAAAATACCTAATCTACTATCGCTCTACGCCGCGGGGGAACCGATATTCTCCACATTTTTCACGGCGCTCGGGATCAGGGGCAAGCCTTCAAGACGGCACGAAAGCGAGGCTGAGGTTGGATGCCACGCGTGGGAACCGCCGCCGACACGCCAGAGCTTCCTCGGACGGGGCGGGGCTAAGCCCGACGCTTTCTCATCGGCTGCGGGCGCGCTCGCGGAGCGCCGAGATCAGGCCCTTGCGGCGAATTTCGGCCAGGGGGATCTCGACTTTCGGTCCCTTGGCGGCAGCCACGAGCTCTTGTTCAAGATTGCCAAGGCGGCGTTCCTTGTCCTGGCGAATCAGTTCGCGGACATACTCGCTTGGCGTACCCCAGTCGCCCGTAGCCACCTGCCCTTCTACGTACTCCTTGAGGGCTTCGGGGAGGGAGATGTTCAGCGAGGTCATCGGCATAGCTTCATAATATGGCAGATTATGAAGGTGCGCAAGAGTCACCCGCCTGTTCTCGAAGCCCTCGAAGAGGTATTCAGGGTCGACGATGGGGTCTGGTTGGTGAGTGATAAATAGGGCGGGCGTCTAGCCCGAAGCCCCTTTCTACGCAGCTATCTGGCGAAATTCGTTGGCTTTGCGGATTATCTCGATTGAGGGGCGTTGCTTGGGGTCGGGCGGCAAGAAGTGGCCTCTCCGAGCGGTTGCCTGAACGATTCGATTCCGAGTGCGAGATTAAGGGCTTGCAGTACCTGCAGGCGGGCCTCGTGAGACTGCATTTTGTAATTTGCGTCTAGGTAGATCAATCCGGCGTCATATGCGCGGTGATAGGTCGGCGATAGCGACAGGCCATTGGTGACGGCATCTGAGACTCCGGGCGCGCCCACGGGCAGTATGTGTGCTGCGTCAACTAGCCGAAGCTGCACCCGGGTGACCGCACATCGATTTCCATAGGCGAACAGAACACGCTGCTTGAAGCGAGCATCCCTGCTCAATCTGCTGACTTCTGCCACCACTCTCTGCCGCTCGGCTGGAAGGTCCTCCACATCCCTTTGCGGTATTGGCCGTTCGATCACTGCTTGATCGAGCAGTTTCCCGTATATTCGCGTCCCGCCCATACCGGTGCAGCAGGGCGGCATTCATGGCATACGCGACGAACATGTCGGGACGTATTCCGATCGCGATTTCTTCGTTGCTCTTGCGATAAAAGCTCAGGCCATTCTTTTCGGCTTCTCGGAGTTCAGCGATTCCAATCTGGATTGACGGCGATCCCGTGGTGAATCTCTGGTGCCGAGCAAGGTCAAAACCGCCAAAGAGGTTGCGCGCTGCGTCGAACCCGACGAGAATCGTCGGTCCGGTCGGACTGATTGAAAGGGGAGACTTAACTGAGGTCATCTGAATTCGGTATTCGTTCGGGAGCGACGGTCGTCCGCCTGGAGTGAGGCTCCACGCGTATACGGTGAACGACGTAGGTGTATTCTGCCCGACGACGACGAAGTGCCGCGGCTGCTTCTGAAGCGGTGATGTCAGAGTCGCCGTGCACCCCGACTCCTCAAAGGCGTTGACGATCGCGGAAACGATCTCCCTAGGCGCGACTGCGGGCACGGACCCTCCTCAGTTTCCCTCCATCTTCGGGCAGGGGTGACTCGTGGCCGTTCCAAAGCGCTGCGGGGTGATTCAGTTTGTATGTGATCCCGGTACTGTCGAACTCGAACATCGATTCCTGCTCAGGCTTGGGCGCGCGCTCGAAACGGCCCACGGCACCCTTCAGATATTCCTCCTGCATTTCGATACAGGTCCATCGCCTTCCCAATCTTTCGCAGACCTCGCCTGTGACGCAACTTCCGGCAAAGGGATCGACGACATTGTCGCCCGCGTTGGTGAGCATCCTGACAAAGAATTCTGGGAGAGTCGAGGGAAATCGGGCAGGGTGAACCTTAATCCCGTGCTTTTCGCAATATCTCAGGTAATACGAGTTGCTCTCCGTGTTGGGGATCGCAATAAGATTGGCGGAATTGCCGCCCCGTTGTCCTGCGAAAATTTGTCGCTTATGTCGTGTCCGCTGGGTCGAAGTTTGGCGCGATATCCGTTCTTGAGCAGGCCCTTCATCGCATCGCTGTACGGCGAAAGCACCCTCCGATTACTGGCCTTGGGCCACGGAGTAACCGAGAACCACCAAACCAAGTTAACGGCGTCCTTTACTCGAATGCGGCGAACCGTGACCCACTCGGCGGGGCTAGGGAGTTTGGACGGATTCCACCAGAAAAACTCCTGCGCAAGATAGAACCCCAATTCCCTGCACAGCATTATTGCAAGCTCGAAGTGGTACAGGGAGCGGGTTGGCTGCCCGGGAAGCCAAGCCCCTCCAATGTCTATCACTAACGATCCTGATGATTTTAATAGACGTTTGAATTCACGTCCAAAAGGCTTGAACCACTCGATGTACTCGCCGCTCTCGACGTTCCCGTAATCTTTCTTTCGAAGGAGGCCGAAAGGCGGGCTGGTTACGATGAGATCAACTGACCCGGATTTGAGAGCAGGCATGTAACCGAGGGAGTCGCCGAGAACGACCTGCCCGTGCCGCGTTTTGTGATACGGGGCCATCGCGTATCTCTATATTCCCACAGTTCCCTGTGCATCGCTCAACCAAAGGGTGGAGCCGAAACCGTTGGGAGTGTCCTTGGAGCTTCCAGACGATCGGCTCACCAAAAACTTGCGGGGTGGGAACTTTCCCACCCCGCATGATACTTCCAACCCGAACCCGAGACTACACCAGTCCCTGGTCCAGCATGGCATTGGCGACTTTCAAGAAGCCGCCGATGTTGGCGCCGTTCACCAGATTGCCCGGCGTGCCGTATTTCTCGGCCGTTTCGAAGCAGTTCTTGTGGATGGCGATCATGATTTTGTGCAGACGATCGTCCACTTCCTCGCGGGTCCAGCTCAGCCGTGCGCTGTTCTGGGCCATTTCGAGGCCGGAGGTAGCCACGCCACCAGCATTGGCAGCCTTGGCCGGTCCGTAGAGGATGTGTGCATCCAGGAACATCTTGGTGGCTTCGAGCGTGCTTGGCATGTTGGCGCCTTCGGCAACCAGTTTGCAGCCGTTCTTGAGCAGGTTCTCGGCGTCGCGCTTCTTGATTTCATTCTGCGTGGCGCTCGGGAATGCACAATCCGCCTTGATGTTCCAGATCGGGTTGTGCTCCAGCTTGATGTCCGTGGGCATGAACACGCCCTTCTTGAACTTGTCCGTGTATTCACGGATGCGTCCACGGCGGACATTCTTCAGTTCCATGATCCAGGCCAGTTTCTCGCGATCGATGCCATCGGGATCGATCGCGAGAACTGGCCTGGATCATGGAACTGAAGAATGTCCGCCGTGGAGGCGTCCGTGAATACACGGACAACCGAGGACATGCTAGGCATGCCCAGCGGACATCAAGCTGGAGCGCGACCCAATCTGGAACATCAAGGCAACATGCCGAGCGCCACGCAAGCGCGACGCCGAACCTGCTGCAAGAACGGCTCCAAACTGGTTGCCGAAGGCGCCGACATACGAGCACGGCTGCCGAAGCCACCAAGATGTTCCTGGATGCACACATCCTCTACGGACACCGGCCAGCCCGTGCTCATGCCTAGTGAGGCTACCTCCGGCCTCGAAATGGCCCAGAACAGCGCGGCTGAGCTGGACCCGCGAGGAAGTGGACGATCGTCTGCACAAAATCATGATCGCCATCCACAAGAACTGCTTCGAAACGGCCGAGAATGGCACGCCCGCCGTGTGAACGGCGTGCCGTATTTCTCGGCCGTTTCGTAGCAATTCCTGTGGATGGCGATCATGATCTTGTGCAGGCGATCGTCCACTTCCTCGCGCGTCCAAGTCAGGCGCGCGCTGTTCTGTGCCATCTCGAGTCCGGATGTGGCCACACCGCCCGCGTTGGCAGCCTTGGCCGGTCCATACAGGATCTTTACTTCCAGGAACATCTTGGTAGCTTCGAGCGTGCTTGGCATGTTCGCGCCTTCGGCAACCAGCTTGATCCCGTTCTTAATCAGGTTCGCCGCATCCTTCGCAGTGATTTCGTTCTGCGTGGCGCCGGGGAACGCGCAATCGGCTTTGATATTCCAAAGAGGATTATGCTCCAGCTTGATATCCGTGGGCATGAAGATGGCGCGCTTGTACTGATCCGAATAGTCTCGGATGCGTCCCCGCTTCACGTTCTTCAACTCCATAATCCACGCCAGCTTCTCGCGATCGATGCCGTCGGGATCGTAAATCACGCCATTCGAATCCGACACGGTCACCGGTTTCGCGCCGAAATCAAGGAGCTTTTCGATCGTGTACTGCGATACGTTGCCGCTGCCTGAAACCAGGCAGATCTTGCCATCGAGGGTATCCTTCCTGCTCTTCAGCATTTCGCCGGCGAAATACACGCAGCCATATCCCGTAGCTTCGGGACGAATCAGCGAACCTCCCCACGTCAGCCCTTTGCCGGTCAGGACGCCGGTGAATTCGTTGCGCAGCCGTTTGTATTGGCCGAACAGGAATCCGATCTCGCGTCCTCCTACGCCAATATCGCCCGCCGGAACGTCAGTATCCGGCCCGATGTGCCGCGCCAGTTCGGTCATGAAGCTCTGGCAGAACCGCATCGACCTCGTTGTCACTCTTGCCCTTGGGATCGAAATCCGACCCGCCCTTGCCGCCGCCCATGGGCAGCGTCGTAAGCGAGTTCTTGAATACTTGTTCGAACGCCAGGAATTTCAGAATGCCCAGATTCACCGAAGGATGGAAACGCAGTCCGCCCTTGTAGGGGCCGATGGCGCTGTTCATCTCGATGCGGAATCCACGATTGACCTGAATTTTGCCTTGATCGTCAAACCAGGGCACGCGAAACATGATTCACGCGCTCGGGTTCGATGATCCTTTCCAGGATCGCGCGGACTGAAATTCAGGATGCCTGCGTAACACCAGGCGCAAAGAGTCGAACACTTCCTGCACGGCTTGGTGGAATTCCGGCTCGGCCGGGTTCTTCGCCTTTACGGTGATTAATACTTCTTCAATGTAATCGCTCGGGATTTGATTCCGGGCGGTGTCATAACGCTCATAATAGTACCCTCCAATGTAAGAAGACGTTTCCAACCCTCTATTTAAGGCCCAAGCGCTTAGATGCGCTGTGACTCGAATCACCCGAAGTCGTGATAATCGTACTGCGAAAAGGCAGGAAACGGAGCAGCTTTTTGTCGCCTGTCACCGCGAAGCAAACTCGGTTTGACCTGATTCAGCAGCTTGATCGAGACCGTCTTCAGAAGCACATTCCGCCGTAACCCCTTGTTCCAGAATGGGAAGCGGCCATGGCGGGAAAGCAATTATCCGGTTCGGCGCGGGCCCGCCAGGCATAAGCTCAAAAAGGTAGAGCCCCGCTGTTGTCTCCGCAGCGTCCTCCAAAATCTCATTCAGAAGGAGAAGCAAATGCCGCAAACCACCGCCATTCAAATCTCAGTTATCAATGCCAGCACGGTGCTGACCGACACCGAGATTCGACCGGTAGTCAACGCCCTGCAGCAGCAAGTCACCAATGACTTTCGACCGGCATGGGGAACCGACGCCGAACTCACGTTTGTCCCCACCGGCTCCGCGCCACCGATTGGCACTTGGTGGCTCACCATTCTTGACGATTCCGATCAAGCTGGCGCTCTCGGCTACCACGACCTCACTCCCGACGGCCTGCCGCTGGGCAAGGTATTCGCCGGCACGGACCTGAAATACGGCAATAGCTGGACGGTCACCGCCAGCCATGAACTGCTGGAAATGCTGGCCGACCCCAACATCAACCTCACCGCGTTTGTGCAGAACGAGGAGACGACCGGAACTCTTTACGCTTACGAAGTGTGCGATGCCTGCGAGTCGGACGCATTTGCCTACAAAATCGGCACGATACTTGTCTCGGATTTCGTGTTCCCCTCCTGGTTCGAAAGCTTTCGGCCCGAGGGTTCAACCCAGTTCGACCAAACCAACAACGTTTCGGAACCTCTGGAATTGATTTCTGGAGGTTATATTGGCGTTTTCAGCGTGACCGACGGGACGGGTTGGCAGCAGAGGACCGCTCAAAAAACGCCGAGCGATGCTACCCATCGCGGCAACGTGGGCAGCCGTCGTGAACGCCGGCGCACACCGCATACCCAATGGGTGACCAGCCACACTTACAAAGAAATCGCTCACCGGGCCACTTTGTACCGGGATCGCCTGCAACAAGTACTCGCGCGCAAAGCCGCGGCTTAGGGATTGGAGCCTTACGAATCGCCTCACGCGCAGCGTGGGGCTTTTTTCTTTGCGCTCTTTGCGAAAGAACTTTGCGCCCTTTGCGGTTAAGGCTTTCTCTGGCAATTGCACAAATTCAGCGCGGCGGAGAAAGGCAACTACACGCCCAGCTTCTTGACTTCTTCCTGATAGTACTTCCGGTAGAGGATGTCCCACTCCTGGCTGCCTTCGAGAATGGTGCGCTTCTGGTTCTCGATCTTGTGCCGGGCGGCTTGATCGATTTTCTCTTCCTGATTCAGCAGTTCTTCCATCACCCTGCGCACTTCGAGACGAATCGTATTGCGGTCCTCGACGAAGTCCGCTTCATTGACTTCCGCGAGCGCTTCGGTGACCGCGTGCGCGACCTTGTTCACTTTGTCGCGGCTGACTCTCACAGCACCGCCTTGTATTTGCGCACCAGTTCCTGCTTCACCTTGCGGAACATCTCCTGATAGTTGGCCCCGGTTTTCTGCATTTCGGAGGAATAGGCCTCCAGAATCACGCGCACCTCATCATTGATGCGGTCTTCGAGGGTGAACTCCTCAAGCATGGCGGCGTGCACCTTCTCCGTGACCACGGGCACTGCTTTGGTCTCAATAAACTTACCCGCAATCAGTTTTTTAGTGACTTCGCGGGCCAGATAGCCCACATATTCTTTGGACAGAAGCATGTGCGGAGTCAGGAGCTGCTAAGAAACAGATAGTGTAGCACAGGGAAAGGACGTCGTCGGTCGTCGGTTTTTGGTCGTGGCACTGCGCCCGATTTCTCTGCGCACTCCGCGGATGTTCCCTGTTCTCCGCGGTCTCTGCGTTTTAATGCTTAGCGAGATTGCGGCAGACACAAGCCCTTAATCTCAGAAGTCGCCGCGAGCCGCCGCACAGCGCGCTGAGAACACAACGACTATCGGCCAACCACGGTTCGGGCATACAATATCCCCATACTTTCAGAAATCCTTATGTCGCCCGCCCCTGACGATCTCGCCAGCCTCAAAGATGACATGATTGCTTTCATCGAAGGCCACGGCCTGCGCCGGTTTCCCGGCTTTATCGACTACGAAGAAGTGCAAAGCGTTCCCTGGAAGTCGGCCGACAATCCCGATGGCTGGAAGGATTTTGTCGAACTGGCCAAGGCCGCGGGCGCGCCCTTTCTGATCATGGATTCCTGGAAACTGGAGCGCCCGGAACTCGATGCGATGATCGAACGCCTCGGTAAGGCCGAGTTCAGCAGCGATGAAGACGTGGAGGAAGCTCGCTGGCTGCGAACTTACATCGGCAAAACCGGCTTCGTGCAGCTGGGCTTCGCGCACCAGGGCGTAATGATGGTGTACGAAGCGTCTACGCCCTGGTACGACCGCTATCAAGGGATACTTGAAATGGCGGAAGACTTCAGCGGCATGCCCATCGACGAGCCCGGCTTCGACGACGAACCGTAGTAACTTCGTGTAATACTTTTTTCTGTGGACCTCTGTGTTCTCTGTGGTCACGTTTTTCAGCGGAGGACGCAGATGCTCAGACATAACAACCCATGAAGTGGCTTCACAGAACGGCGGATGTGGCCGAATCCCAAGCCCTTGCCGCCCAACTGCGTGCCCATCCACGCTTGCGGCTGGGCGATGAAGCCGCCGCCACTCTCGCCGACTTACTTGTCATCCGCGGAATCAATGATCCCGAAACGGCCGAGCGCTTCTTGCTCCCCTTGCTCTCTCATCTTCACTCGCCTTACCTGATGCTGGGCATGCAGGCGGCCGTCGACCGCATCGACGCGGCTATCGAGCGCAAAGAAGGCATCCTGATTTACGGCGACTATGACGTCGACGGCACAACGGCCGTCGTCATCTTGAAGACCGCAATCGAACTCTGCGGCGGATCGCCAGATTTTCATGTTCCGCATCGCCTTAAGGAAGGCTACGATTTGCGCGGTGATGTCATCGAACGCGCCGCGGCTGCCGGCATTCGGCTCATCATCAGTGTCGATGCCGGCATTCGCGCTTTTGCGGCCGCCGAAACCGCGCGCCGACTTGGCGTGGATCTGATCGTTACCGACCACCATCTGCCTGGTCCTGACGGCACTCCACATGCGCTTGCCGTGCTGAATCCGAATCAGCCGGGGTGTGAATATCCGTGTAAAGCGCTTTGTGGCGCGGGAGTGGCTTTCAAGCTGGCGCAGGCATTGATGGAAAAGCGCTTGCCGCATCGCGATCAGGCGGCATTGCTCAAGTCTTTTTCCAAGATTGTTGCCATTGCCACCATCGCCGATTGCGTGCCACTCACTGGCGAGAATCGTGTCTTCGCGAAGTTGGGGCTGGAAGCTTTGCGTTCGGCGGTCAATCCCGGGCTCAAGGCACTGCTCGAGACTGCACAAGTCAGCGGACGTCCGCTTACTTCCAGCGAAGTCGGATTTCGGGTCGCACCCCGAATCAATGCTGCTGGCCGCATGGATATAGCGGCCGACGTCATCGAACTCTTCAGCACAAAAGATGCCGCTCGCGCCCGCGAAATTGCGGCCAAGCTCGACCAGCTGAACGCTGAGCGTCAGGAGGAAGAACGCCGCATCCTGGACGCGATCGCCATGCGTTTTGAAGAGGATCCTACGCTGCCCGCGTCATTTTGCATTGTGGTGGACGGCGAAGGCTGGCACCGTGGCGTCATCGGCATCACGGCGACTCGGGTTGTCGAACGCTACGGCCGGCCCACGATTGTGGTTTCGCGCGACGGCGACGAGGCCCACGGTTCCGGACGATCCATTCGCCCATTTCATCTGTTGAACGCTTTGGAATCCTGCTCACACTTGTTCACTCGCTTCGGCGGACATTCGCACGCTGTGGGTTTCTCGTTGCCTTCGGCGCGGGTGCGGGAGCTGCGCGCTCATCTTGATCTTTATGCCCGTTCCTGCCTGACTCTCGCCGACTTCGAGCCCACGCTCAACATTGACGCCGAACTCGAACTCAGTAACGTTACCCCGGAATTATTTAAGGCCCTCAGCCTGCTGCAACCATTCGGGAGCGGTAATTACGAACCGGTTTTCGCCGCGCGCAGTGTGCGTCTGATGGCGCCGCCGCAAATCATGAAAGAGAAGCATGTAAGGCTAAAGCTGGCTTGGAACGGAGAGGAATCGAAAGGCCAAGGCAGCCTGCTAGCACCCCGCTGCCATCCCGATTCCGCTGCGATTCCACGCCGCTCAGAGAACTGGCGAAAATCTGTCGTCTACAAGGCTCTCGGCTGGCGGCTGGCGGAGCGAGTGCAGCAGGCCCAACTTCTTCCCGGCGATGTCATCGACATTGCCTTCACCGTCGACCACAACGACCATCCCGACTTCGGAGGTTTGGAGCTGTCTCTGAGGGATTTCACAGGTCGGGCGAAAGCCGCGCCAGAAACGGCGATCCAGCCAGCCGAAACTGCCGTCGGGGGCGGCTGAACTCTCAAAGCCGTTCTTTCGGTCTTTCTGTAGACTTGTTTCCAGATGCCTTTCTCCATCACCCATTTGCGGCGCTGGTTTGCCGCGGCTGCCATCGCGCTTGTCTTGCTGGTCGGCGGGGTTTATTTCTTTGCGAAAAGGCGCGTCCAGAACGCACTGAAGCAGGTTCCGGAGAAGATCGGCCTCGAAATTCAGCAGAGCGCCACCGGCTTCACCATTTCGAAATCCGAGCAAGGCCGCACCTGGTTCAAAATTGAAGCCAGCAAGGCGGTGCAGTTTAAACAAGGCGGGAAGGCACAACTGCATGACGTGACTGTGACCATTTTTGGACACGACTCCAGCCGCTACGATCGCATTTCCGGTGCTGATTTCGACTATGACCCGCGGGCCGGCGACATTATCGCGAAAGGCGAAGTGCAGATCGATCTGGAGGCGAACCCTGGGGGCACTGCTAATCCCGATCAGTCTGTTCCCACAAGCCTCAAGAATCCGATTCACCTCAAAACCAGCGGCCTGGTTTTCAATCAGAAGACTGGCGATGCCTTCACCAAGGAGCGGGTTGAATTCAGCCTGCCGGAAGCAACTGGCTCAGCCGTGGGAGTCCGCTACCTGGCTGGCACCGGTGAGCTGACGTTGCAATCTCAGGTCAACATCCTGACCGGCTCAACCGGGAATACCCTGACAGCAGCTCGGGCGACAATCGTGAAGGGTAAGCGTCAGATTTGGCTCGATCGCCCGTTGCTAACTACAGCCACGCGGCAATGCCAATCTGAAGAGGCCACGCTATTTCTTCGCCCCGACAACCGGGTCGCCCGCATTCTGGCCACCAAGAAAGTATTGATCGAGGCTACCGCCGATCCGATCGCAAAAGCGCAAGGCGATCAGCTCGAACTCTTCATGGGTGAGAAACGTGAAGGATTGCGTACGGCGATTCTTTCCGGCAATGTAACCGCGGAAATGTCAGGCGCCCAACCGACGCAAGCCAGGGCCGGCCGTGTGGTGCTCGACTTTGGCAGCAGAAATCAAGTCACCAGGGTTCGCACCGAAGAAAACGTGAGAATGGTCCAACATCAAACCTCAACTGATGCCTCGCATCCTGTGCAGGATCTCGAACTGACTGCATCGGCAGTGGATTTTTTGCTTACCGGCACCGGCCATCTTGATCGGGCGGAGACATTCGGTGCAGCAGAAATTGCCATCCACCCTGCCGGTTCGGACAATGGGCAACAGACCGTAGTCACAGCGGGCAAGTTTGAGGCTCATTTCAATGTATTAGGCCAACTTGCAACCCTTCACGGCTCGCCCGACGCTCGTATCGTGAGCAAGAATCCTGGGCAGCCCGACCGCGTCAGCACCAGTCGCACTCTCGATGCCACGTTCCGTCCTGGACGCGGCATCGATTCGTTGGTTCAAGAGGGAAGCGTTGTGTACAACGACGGCGGCCGTAAGGCCTGGGGCGAGCGAGGCCGTTACACGACTGCGGATCAGATATTGCTGCTTACCGGCTCACCTCGCGTTAGTGAAGGTGGAATGACGACTACTGCCGAAACCATGCGACTTGACCGCAAGACCGGAACTGCCTTTGCCGAGGACGACGTCAAAAGCACCTACAGCGACTTAACGCCACAGCCCAACGGAGCGCTTTTAGCGTCTTCCAGTCCGATCCACGTAACCGCCCGCTCAATGACGGCACATAGCTCAGCGGCTACCGCACTTTACCGCGGAGGAGTCGCGGTTGTGGCAGGACGCCAATGTGGTGGAAGCGCCAGCCATCGATTTCGATCGCGACCATCGGTCGTTGGTTGCGCAGGGAACATTTACTCAAGGTGCGCCGGCGCAGCCCGTATCCACGGTTCTTGTGCAAACCGATTCGCACGGTACGACTCCACTCCCGTGGCCATCACTTGTTCGCGGCTGACCTATGCCGACAACGAACATATGATCCGTTTTGACGGCAACGTACGTGGCCAAAGAAGCAGACATCACCATCATCGCCCGGCAAATGGATGCGTTTCTACAGGCTCGTGGGCATTCGGCGGGTGCTCAAGCCCCCAGCGCCGGAAACTCGAAAAAATCGTTGCTGACGGAGACGTAGTCGCCACCCAGCCGCGACGCCGGGCCGAAGGAGAGCACTTGGTCTATACCGATCGAGGACGACAAATTTGTGCTGACCGGCGGTTCGCCTAGCATTTTTGATGCCGAACAGGGCAAGATTACCGGGGTTTCGTTGACTTTCTTTAGGCACGATGATAGGGTTCTGGTTGAAGGCAACAATTCATCCCCCGCCGTCACGCAAACGCGAGTGGCACGATAAATGCGTACTCTGGCCACCGACGAAATCGGAAAATCCTACCGTGGCCGCCGGGTTGTAAATGGGGTAAGCCTGCGCGTGGAACAGGGCGAAGTTGTTGGTTTACTTGGGCCTAACGGCGCTGGCAAGACCACGACCTTTTATGCGATCGTCGGGCTGGTTCCCCCCGACACGGGCCGGGTCCTGCTCGATCAGGACGACATCACGGACGTGCCCATGTATTTGCGGGCGCGTCAGTATGGCATCAGTTATCTCCCTCAGGAAGCTTCGGTGTTTCGCAAGCTGACGGTTGAGGAAAATATCCTCGCCGTGCTGGAAGCTCAGCCCGATCTCCTGGCATGAACGCCGGGAGAAGATGGAAAAGCTGATCGACCAGTTGGGGCTGGAGCATATTCGCCAGAACCGCGGATATGCGCTTTCGGGGGGAGAGCGGCGGCGCGTGGAAATTGCCCGCGCACTCTGCATCAACCCGGCATTTATTTTGCTCGACGAGCCGTTTTCCGGGATTGACCCGATCGCCGTGCTCGATTTGCAGAAAGATTATCAGTGACATGAAGGCCGCCGGAATTGGGATTCTGATCACCGATCACAACGTGCGGGAAACACTGACGGTCACCGACCGGGCCTACATCATTAATGAAGGAAGGATTTTCTTCCAGGGGACGCCGGAACAGTTGGGCGGAAATCCCGAGGTCCGGCGAGTGTATCTGGGAGAGAGCTTTTCTCTAGTGTGAAAGTGTGAAAGAAGGTCGTTAGTCGTTGGTCTTTGGTCGTTGGCAAGACCAAGGCATCGGCAAACGACAAAAGACGAACGGCCAACGACCGAATTTATGGTGATGTTGCAGCACAAGCTGAGTCTGAAAGTCTCGCAGCGGCAGATCCTGACCCCGGGTCTGGTGCAGATGGTCAGTGTGCTCGCGCTCAACAAGCTGGAGCTGCGAGACATGATTACTGCCGAGATGGTCGAGAACCCGGTCCTTGAGGAACTGGAAGACGCAGTTCCCCTGCTCGATGATGTCAATCGCAAGGAGGAAGACCGCGATCGGCCGGCGGCGGAAGAAAGTCCGACCGCGGCCGCCGAAACTAAAGACCCGTTCGAGGAAATCGACTTTGGTTCATTCTTTAAGGACTATCTCGATCCCGGCTACCGCAGCCAGGGCGAAAGCGAAGACATCGAACGTCCTTCGTTCGAGAATTTTCTCTCCAAGCCCAGTAATCTCAGCGATCACTTGGTTTGGCAGCTGGGTTCGATCCCGACTCACCCCGAAGTTCGGGAAGCGGCCGAATTGGTGATTGGCAACCTTAATGAAGACGGCTATCTGATCGCAAGCGACGATGAACTGATGGGAGTCACCCCGCCCGCGCGCCGGAACTCGATTCCGCGGTAGTTGAGAAAGTTGTGCAAGAAGCTGCGGCACTGGGCCTGAATGCCGAAGTGCCGTCTGCGGACGAAATAGCTTTCGCCGGACGCAGATTTGGCTTCCGACGGACCGAGCATCGATTCTGGCGTGGCGATGGAAACCGCGCTGAATTCGCCGATGTCAGCCATTCCGGCCGCCCTGGTTTCGCCGGAGCCTCCAGTCGAGAGCCCGCTGCCTATCCAGTCTCCGCGCCGCCGTCAACCTTTGTTCCCAACTTCAGCCTGCCCGACCTGCACGAAGCGATCGAACTGGTCCGCCAGCTGGATCCGCCGGGCGTCGGATGCCGCGATCTGCGCGAATGCCTGCTTTACCAATTACGCTTCCATCAGCAACAGCTTGAGTCGCAGAAAAATGGCAACGGCGAACGGGAAGCACAGCCCTGCTGATCATCGCCGACGCTATCGCCATCGTGGACCAGCATCTGCGGGCGCTGCAAAACAAGCAACACAAGGAAATTGCGCGCGCCCTCGGGCGTCCGGCGGAAGCCGTCGAGCAGGCCTTGAATTACATTCGCACCCTCGATCCCCGCCCCGGGCAGCGCTACAACAAAATCCAGCCCCGGCTCATCGAGCCCGATGTTGCTTTCGTGAAGCATGGCGACGAGTGGCTGGTCATCATGAATGATGAAGACGTCCCGCAGCTTCGTCTCAATCCGGCATACAAGCGGTTGCTGGTGAAGGACGGCAACGACAAAGACACTCGCAACTACGTCAAAGAGCGCTACAAGAGCGCCATCCAGCTCATCAAGAACATCGAGCAGCGCAAACAGACCATCATGAAAGTCTGCTACTCGATTGTGGCGCGGCAGCAGGATTTTCTGGAAAAAGGCATCGACGAACTCAAACCCATGATGATCAAGGAGGTGGCCGAAGAAATCGGCGTGCATCCTTCCACGGTGTCACGCGCGGTGGCCAGTAAGTACGCTCACACCCCCCAGGGCGTATTTGAACTGCGGTACTTCTTCAGCGAGAGCGTCAACGGCCCCGAGGGCGGCAACACTTCGTTGCTCATCCTCAAGCGTCGGGTCAAGAAGCTGATTGAAGAAGAAGACTCCGCGCGGCCGCTGACCGATGAGCAGATCACCCGCATCCTGCAATCGCAGGGCATTCAGGTGACCCGCCGCACCGTCGCGAAATACCGTGAAGATATGCGCATTCCCAGCACCCATCAGCGCAGGGTCAAGAAATGATTGCTTGTTATCCTGACGTGACGCAGCTGTTGTCGCCAGAAGGATCAGCAAGTCACAGCGCGCCATCTCGATTTGGCTTGGGCAATTTGGCTTTTGACTTAGCATCTGATATCCAACGCTGTGCCCGTGACAACGAATACAATTTCAAGGAGGGCGCTCGTGAACGTGGAATTCACCGGCAGGCACTTCGAAGTTACTCCCGCGATTCGCAAGGAAGTTGAAACCCGCCTTGCCAAAATCCGCAAAATTCTGGGCGACAAATTTGAAACCAAGGTCATCCTGGCGGTCGAGAAGCGCCGCCACAAGGCCGAAATCACCATTAACCCGCGCAACGGCCCCCTGGTCAGTGAAGCCCAGGCCGGTGACATGCCTTCCGCCGTCAACCAAGCCTTCGAACATCTGGAGAAGCAGGCGGTCAAGTACAAGACCCGCTGGCGGACCCAGAAGCGCCACAATCACAAGAGTGCCAGTCCCAAGAAGTGGAACGGGAGCGAGATCCCAGGAGGCCGTGGTCACCGCCGTCGGCTTGAGCGAAACCAGCGCGGTCGACGTTGTTGTCCACAAGTTCCCGGCGGTCGCCAAATCCACCGAAGTTCACCTCTCGCGCTCCGACGAGGCCGTCGCCATGCGGCCCATGACTCTCGAAGAAGCCATCAAAGAAGCCCACTTTCGCGATCGCGACGTCTTCGTCTTCCGCGATCCCAAAGGCAAAGTCATGGTGCTGCACCGCACCCGCGACGGCAAGATGGAGCTGATCGAAGCGCCGTAGGCTTCTCTGACCAAAACTTGCCACGGATGAACACAGATATTTCTTCTTCCTCTTGATTGGTCCGTGCGAATCCGCTAGCTGAGCACTGGATATTCGACAGTTACGTCAGCCGCGCTGACAGCGCCTGGTAGATCGATCCACCGGCCCTATGGAGGACCGTAGTAGAACGGCGGTTCTTCGGAATATACAGAATAGGAAAATCTATGAGCGAATCCGTGAAACGGATCATAGCAATGACCTTGATCACCCTGGTCATATTGATGATCGGGGCAGGAGGTTACAAAGACCCGCTGAGCATGATGTTTGTAGGAGCCATCGCCATTTTATGGAGCATTCCAACTACTCTTCTGATGGTAGTGTTCCAGGCTCTAGAACGCGTATTGGGGAAACGAGGGCCCTATATCATTTCTCTGATCGGCCTGGCTCCGCTCATGCTAGTAATAGGCTTCGGCGGCCGCGGTGACCACGTATTCATGGCAGTAATCGTTTTTTCTGGTTTGCTATGGTCGGCCGCATGGATCGCAACGTTCATTCATTTTGTGAAAAAGCTTCAACCGCGGGAATCTAACAAAATGGCTTGAGAAGTGGCGCTTGGCTGGGTTTTGCTTAGTCGAGAATCTAACCGTCCCGGTGCACCGTCTCCATCGAAAACGCCGGCAGGCAGACCGCGATATACTCCGCTCCGCCTTCGACCGGCGTCGAATACTGGATCCACTCCCCGCGATGCGCAATCACCGCCTGGCCGGCGGCGACATCCATCTCTCCCTGCCTGTGGCGCACCCGCAGAATTCCGTTCAAGACTATGGTGAATTCGTCGAACTCTGGTGTCTGTCCCGGCTCTTCCCATCCTTGCGGGCTGCGCATGTGGGCCACGCTGATGCCAGCCGTCTTGCTGTTGACGCGGCCAATATATTCGTCGATGAGTTTGGGCTTGTTTCCAGCCGCAGTGATGCGTGTCGCTTGCGGGACAAGAGTGGGCATGAACTCTCCTGAGAAATAATTTAACAGGTCAGATCAGGAGGTCGGAAGACCGTGCGGTTGTGGAGTCGCTTGTTTAGGTCTACTCGCTTGCCGCCGAACGTGCGCGGGTCTTATTGCCCAGCGAAGCCAGGATTTCCATCGCCGGATAGGAAACCGGAACGGTAAAGGTTTGCTCCGGCGGTATGCTTCCAGTTCGCACCGCCCCGGCCAGCATTTCCAAAGCCTTGCCCGCGTTGGGAGGAATATAGATGGTAGCGGTCAAAGAACCCTGACGCACCCAGGCTTGGCCGCTATTAGGCAGCCCGTCGCAACCCAGGTAGGGCGCGCTGAGCCAGCGGTCGCGCGCTGCGCCATTGGGCAATTCCTCGAATGCTTTTCGGGCGCCCATGGCCATGGAATCATCCTGCGCAGCGACCACATCGATCTGCATCTGGTGAGAAGTCGATAAGCGCAGCCACGAACTCACGGTCCGGTATGCGCTGGCCTCGGTCCATTGCGCCTTCATCAACTTTGCCTGCACTTCTACCGGCTTAGTTTCGTACATGCCAGAGGTGCGCTGCTTGGCAGCCAGGCTCTCGGAAGGTCCTTGGATATACAGGACGGAGCCCCCCTTCGGTAAGAGTGCGGCAAATTGCCGGCCCTGAATGCGGCCCACTTCTTCATGGTTGGTGGTTAGGGTGAAGGCCGGGATACGGTAAGCCTTGCGCAGGTCAGCGATGTACTCAACTTCACGGTTCAACACTACCCAGCCAATTCCGGCGGCGGCCGCGGCGCGCGCAACCTGCGGCAGCGCGGTTCCCCCCACCGGTTCAAAAATGATTCCATCGGGATGAGAATCCGCATGCGACTGAATGATCTTCAATAGTTGCTGGCTTTGGTCGATGGCATTATTGTCAGCATCCATGATTTGTAACTGGACGCCCAGACGCTTTGCTGTTTCTTCGGCGGCAGTGACTTGCTCCAACTGGTAGTCGTTCTCGCTGTTGGTAAGGGATAGTACGAACTTCAATTGCTTCATGGAAAAGGCCCGTGTCTAAATCATCATATGCTCAGCACCGGATCCGCCACAGTGACCAAGGTAACCAAAGTACCCGCCAGCGAACCCCGCGAAGGTCTTGGATTCCTCGCCGTCGTGCTGTGCGCCAGTCCAGGCTGGGCGCAGATTAAAATGCTGATCGTCCGTCCCGATCTGGTGCACCTCGACCGGGCTCGCTCCGAATCCGGCGAGGATCAGGCCCGCCTCAAGCTGCCCGATGAACTCTACACCGCGATCTGGTGGTATGCCCGCTTCCCCAATCATTATGCCGGTGATCGCTCTGTCGCCACCGTTGAGCGCGGCAAATATGAAATGGAGGAATGGAAGAAAGGCATTGTCAAAGCCATTCGAGCGGTTAAAGAAGACCAAAGCAGTTTGCAATTGCAGAATGAATTCTTTCAAAAGGCCCAACACCCTTTGGACACGCGACCATAATCCTGATCGTTCCTATCAGTGTTTTCGATCAGAAACTTTTCTGCTGCACGGCCTGAATTCCGTCGTAAGGTAAGCACAGCGGACGCCGGTCGAAACCGGCGGGCGGTGACCCTCAAAGACTTGTTTGACTGAAACCTTCTCCGCGGCAGGCGTTTCGGCATTGGAGCCGGATGGGTCGAATCGTTGTCGTTTTTCTTCGGCGATTGTGGCTGCCAGTCCTGGTCTTCGCAGGATTCAACCTTCTGTGTGTCTGCGTTTACATGCATCTGGAGCATCTGCGGTGGCCGGATGCTCTGTTCTGGATTCTTAATCCGCACTCGATCAATTATCGTACCGTCCGCGATGCGACCAAATTTTTCGCCCTGTTTGTTTACGGGGGCGTTTTTT
The DNA here is from genome assembly GCA_963845725.1 of uncultured Acidobacteriota bacterium. Lineage (GTDB taxonomy): Bacteria > Acidobacteriota > Terriglobia > Terriglobales > Acidobacteriaceae > JABCZH01. Next base: position 216,547 of record CAWJTC010000003.1, on the reverse strand, counting down.
CCTTTCAGATTTGGATTGCAGAGCGGGTTCTGGCCACCGTTTTTCGTAAGCAAGGTTTGGAGGCTTGGAAATCCATGGTGAACGATGTCGGTATCGAAAAATTGAAAGGCCATTTTATTATTTGCGGATACGGACAGGTCGGCCGCACGGTCGTCGACCAGCTAACCCGGCTTGAGATTCCGTTTGTTTTGATCGAAACCAATGAAGGTCTCTGCCGCGAACTGTTGAAGGATGGCCTCCTGGTCATCCAGGGCGATGCCAAGCGGCACGATATTCTGCTATCTGCGGGACTCGCCCGTGCACGCGGAATTTGTGTCGTCATCGATAACGATGCCGATAACCTCTACATCACCGTCACCGCCAGATCGTTGAATGCCGACATAAAAATCATTACCCGCGCCGGGCAGCAACGTTACGCTAACGCCATCCGCAATTCCGGGGCAGATGAAGTGATTATTCCGGAATACGAGGGTGGCCTGATGACTGGAAGGATGATTCAGAAGTATTATCCCGAGCGCACGAACCTGAAATGATTAGGCCTTCTATCCAACATGCCTCCGGCACCCACCGTCGCTGATCACGAGCCTCACTCCCTACCCGCAACTACATCGGCTCCGCGGCTGGTTTCGCTCGACCTGTTTCGTGGCGCCACCATCGCTGCCATGATTCTGGTCAACAACGCTGGTGATCCGCCAAATTCCTACTGGCCGCTGAAGCACGCAGAATGGAATGGCTGGACCCCGGCCGACCTTATCTTCCCTTTCTTTCTGTTCATCGTCGGGGTCTCAATGGCATTTTCGTTCAGTTCACGCCTGAAGCGAGGCGAGTCGCGCTCGCAGCTTCTGCGCCACATTCTTTGGCGCGGTGTGATTCTGTTCGCTCTGGGTCTGTTTCTGAACGGCTTCCCGGATCGATATTCCTTGCCATCGTGGCGTATCTACGGGGTGCTTCAGCGGATTGCGGTCTGTTACGTCGCCACGGGCATCTTCGCCATCTGGTCTGGCCGCCGCAGTTGGATTATCGCTTTTGCCGGGTGCCTCGCTGGCTATTGGGTGCTGATGCGCTATGTTCCCGTTCCCGGATTCGGTGTTCCTGGCCATGACCTTCCCCTGCTCGACCGCGAGGGCAACCTGACGGCTTGGCTCGACCGATTCTTGTTGGCTGGACACCTCTATAACGGGACCAACGATCCCGAAGGCATCATTAGCACCATTCCCGCGATTGCGACCACCGTGCTCGGTTTGGTGATCGGTGACTGGCTGCGCGGCACCCGCGCCGCGAAAGTAAAAGCCATCACCATGCTGCTGTTGGGTCTGACAGGTGCCGGCGCAGGGGAACTCTTCAATCTTTGGTTTCCCATCAATAAAAATCTCTGGACCAGTTCGTTCGTATTGCTCACCGGCGGATTGGCGCTGTTGTGCCTCGCCGTGTGTTATTGGATTCTTGATATCAAGCATTGGCGAGGCCGTTGGACCACGTTTTTCCTAGTGTTCGGAATGAACCCCATTGCGGCTTATGTCTTCGCCGAGCTGATCTCGCATGGTCTCTACCGCTTCTATACCGCCGAAGGCTTGTCCTGGCAGGAAATGGTCTATCAGAATCGCTTCGAACCGTTTGCCAGCCCAGCAGGTGCGTCTTTGCTGTATGCGATCTGCTATGTTCTGACCTGCTGGGTCGTGATGTGGCTGCTCTACCGCAAGCGTATTTTCCTGAAGATCTGAACATAGGGTGGCAGTACCGCCCAGGCCGACGAAAATCTCTTGCAAGTCCTTCCGTATCAATTCGAAACCGGCTGTGAATTTCATTGCAGCATGTAACTTGGGTAACGTTTTCTGGCGCCAGAGGTCGTGCTACGCTCATCGCATAAGAAGTAGGAAAATCAACCATTTCCGGGGGTCCAATGCTTCGTCGTTACTGCCTCTCTGTGCTCCTGCTGTCGGTGTTATTCGCTTTCGCCGATGGTAAGACCAGCCCGAAGCAGCCCGCCCAAGTTGACGCCGGTGATCAGCTCCCGATCACGACTTCTTCGACGCGGGCCCGCGTAGATTTCGAAGCGGCCATGCAAGATTTCGAACAATACCGCCTCAATGAAAGCCTGCAGTTCCTGCGAGCGGCGACCAAATCCGACCCGAAATTCGCGCAAGCTTTCATCATGATCGCGAAGATCGGCAAAGATCCTGCTGAGCAGGCCGAAGCCCGGCAGCGCGCCAAGCGGCTTGCCCCGGTCGTCAGTCCGGGAGAAAGATTGCTGATCTGCTGGCTGGCAGGGGCTCAGGAAGACAATTATCTGCCTGCGATCGCAGCCATGAACGATCTGCTGGCACAGTATCCCCGCGATGCGCGGCTGGCTTTCCTGGCTGGTGATTGGCTGACCCTGCAGCAACGCTATCAGCAGGCGGCAGTCGTCCTGGAGCACGCCCTGAAAATCCTGCCCGACTATCCGGCAGCGCTGAATGACCTGGGGTACACCTACGCCTTCGGAGGGAATTTCGAGAGCGCCTTCGCGGTGATGGACCGTTACATTGCCCTGGTGCCCGATGAGCCCAACCCTCATGATTCCTACGGCGAGATCCTCCGCATGGATGGTAGGTTCGAGGCAGCATTGGAGCAATACCGCACCAGCGTTCGTATGGATCCGAATTTCGGTTCAGAGCTGGGCGTGGCTGACACCCTGGCGCTTATGGGGAAGGAGCAAGAAGCCCGCGAAGAGTACGACCGGGCGATCGTCTTTGCCGGCAGCCAGGGCGACAAAGTTCAATACGAATTGCAATCCGCACTCATCTGGATTCGTGAAGGGAATCACAAACAGGCAGACAAAGCCTTGACCGAAGTTGCCAAACATGCGCACGCTGCCGGACTGGGACGACTGGAGGCGGAGGCTCACCGAGTCCGCGCCATGTATGAGCCGGATCCCAAAGCGGCGATAAGAGACCTGCAAGCCGCCGAGCAGGCGTTGCAGGAGCCGTACGAGATTTCTGAGACCGATCGCAACGAGGAGCAGGCGCGTATTTTGCAGATCCAGGCCCAACGTTTCGCCGACGCCGGAGACATCGATTCGTCAAGCAAAGCCGTCGCTCAGCTCGAAACGATGGCCGGGAACAGCCGGAGTCAGGTGATCCAACTCTGCTATCACGGAGCCGCTGGCGCTACCCTCTTGGCTCAGGGGAAATATACGGAAGCGATTCCCCACCTGCAGGAAGATTCCACCGACCCGCTTTCCATGCGTCTCTTATGGAGGGCTTACAACAGCACCGGCGCCGCTGCTGAAGCGCAGGCCGTGGCCTCGAAGCTGGCGGCCCTGAACGTGCCTACGGTAGAACAGGCGCTGGTAGTTCCCCAATTTCGTGCCAGCCTGGTAAGCCAGGCGCGCCAACCCTAGGTTAGAGACCCGACTCCCAATGCCGCGCATCCCCATCTTCAGACTCGGTCATCACACGGAAGAGGCGGCTCCCATCCGTCTCGGCAGTTTTGTTCCGGCCCTGTCGCTGGAAGGTCTCCAAGTCGGTGTCGACAATCTGCGCCACGATGTTCACCTGAGCCCCAAGTTTGTGGAGCAGATGCGCCTGCATATCATGCGCTCCCTGGTGCGCCACGGAGACGTGGAAGGGTTACTGGCTACGGAAGCACACCACAGCCAAGGCAACATAATCCGGCCCGCTTCCAGCCCGCGGCCGCAACAGCGGGTCGAGCTTGCCGACCTGAAGCCGCTGCTGGCGGAAATCCATGTGGCAGCCTTGAACCATGCCAAAGCCCGGGGAAGCCCAGGGCTCGACTTGTTGGCACGGTCGGCGGTCATCAAGTTCCTGCGCTTCGAACTCAACGCCCAATTCGCGCAGATCCTGGAACGCTGCCGCATGACATTAAAAAGTCACGAGGGTCTGCAGCCGCAGAAGGCGTTGGAGTATCGCGAGCGGGCCGCCGGTTTTCAGGTAGCAAAGAAAATAATTCTGCGCAAGGCCGGCCAGGAACTCCTGCGCACTCTTCGTGACGTCGAGAAAGAGACCCTGGCCCGCACCCGCCGCTCCCTGTTCGGCAACAGTTATGACGAGCAGTACAAGCTGTTTCTCAATCCATTAATCTTTACCGAGGACGGCCGCGACACCTATTTGAACGCGGAGCAGTATGTCATGCTGGGCGGGTTCGACCGCGACCCCGACCGTTTTTCCAACGTTCGCCGAATCGCTTGCGATTTTTTGCGATCTTTGAAGCTGGAATTGGGCCAGGATACTGAAGCCCGGTTCGATGGTTGGCTAAATGTCCCGGAAAACGCCCACGAACTCGTTGGCGCAGGTGTGCCCGATGATTCCACGCCCGAGGGTGTGGCTCAAAAGGACCGACTCAGTGCATGGGTGAATCTGGTGGAGCGCGAAAAGCTCATGGAGTACGTAACCGCTTCTTATGAAGTGGCGCCGCTGCTGGCCGAATATTCGCCGCGCATCAACGCCCAGCAATTGAAAAATGCCTTAATCTCAAAGGAAGAAAAAGCCCGGGTGGAGAAGCTGATCGCCGAACACGGGAAGCTTTCTCCGGACAGCCTGTACGCCGCCATGGACCGCGTCTCCGGCTGCCGCGGAGCCGAGCGGGCCAAGAAGGCTGGCCGCTTCCTGCGTGACTTTATTCGCTATCATCGCGATCTACGCCAACTGGAAACCCTCAACAGCGCGCTCGACAGTATCAACCTCGTCGCCAACGAGAAAATTCGTCAGCTTTCGGCAATGAACGGAACCTTGTATCAGTTCTTGCTGCCTGATGAGCAGAAATCAGGCGAGGAAAAGGTGGTTCGGCACGTCATCATCAAAGCCGACGTCCGCGATTCTTCGCGGCTCACTCGGTCATTGTTGGAGCGGGGAATGAATCCGGCTTCGTATTTCAGCCTGAATTTCTACGATCCGGTAAACAAGCTCCTGCCCAAATACGGAGCTGTCAAAGTCTTTCTGGAAGGCGACGCCATCATTCTTGCCTTGTTGGAACGCGATGGAGAGCCGGGGCTTGGCGTGGGGCGTGCTTCGGTGCTGGCCCGGGAAATCGTCGAGATCGTGAATGGGTACAACCAACTGGTGGAGCGCGCCGGGCTTCCCGGAATCGAACTGGGAGTTGGAATTTCGTATCAAGATTCGCCGCCCATGTATCTGATGGATGGCGAACAGCGGATCATGATCTCAGACGCACTCAATGAGAGCGACCGGCTCTCCTCTTGCAGTAAGCGTGTGCGCAAGACCATGAAGAGCGCCGATACTCCTTTCCACGTCTATGCCTTCCAGACCGTCAGCGACGCCGACTTGCAGGACAGTCCCGAGGACTTCATTTTGAAGTACAACGTCAATGGCATCCGCATGAGCGAGGCGGCCTTTCGCAAGCTGGAAAAGGAAATTTCACTCGAGCCTTGCAAGCTCGAGCTTCCCGAGCTCAAAACGCAAGAAGAATACCGCCTGTGGAGCGGCTTGGTGCCGGTGGGTAACGACATTTTCCGCAAGATTGTAATAAGAGGAAGCCGCGTGCCTCAGGTCGAGACTCGAAACCTCTCGCTGCAACATTGGACCGATCAGTGGTATTACGAGGTCTGCACCAATCCCGGCATTTACGCCAATCTGGAAGGAAAAACTGCGGCGGCTAAGTAGGGTCTATGCTGCACCCAGTCGATGAAGCGGCTACTGACCGGCGCGTGCCGGCGAAATCAGCAGGCGACTGACGGCCTTCTTCTTGGTCTCCGATTTGTCCGGCTGGTAGACCAGATCCAAAGAGCCTTCCGATGTGGGTGCTGCATCAGCCAGAAGTGCCGCGAGACCGCGGAAAGAACGGCCAATGTCGATGCTCTCCTGCAACGCAACCGGAGTTCCTTTATCGATTGCGGGCGCAATTGCCTGGTGATTGTTGGGCAGTTTCCACAACACCTTACAGTTGGTGGCCGCCTCCACGTCCTCGTCGCTAAAGCCCGGAATCTTCTTATAACGGTTCAAGATCAGGCGCACGCGGTCTCGTCCTGCACCCTCTTCTAAGAACGTTCGCATGCGTCCCGCGCTCCACAAAGACACCACATCAGTTTGGGCCACCAGCAACACTGCGTTGGCCAGATCACACAACATTCGGGCCGTGTCGTCGATGCGGTTCGAACAATCCACCACCACGTAGCGGAAGTGCGATACCAGCAAATCGAACAACCGGGCGAGTTCTGCCGCCGTTGGTGTAACCAAATGAGGCTGTTGCGGTCCGGCCAGAAGTTGCAGGCCGTCCTTGCACTGGGTCATCAAGCCTTGCAAAAGGGAAGTGTCAATCCGATGCAGGTTTTGCAACGCATCCGTGAGACCAAAAGTCGGACGAGCGTTGAGGTGCAAGGAGGCGTGCCCGAGGGACGCAAAGTCAACCAGTAAAACTCCGGTGTGGACTTCTTGCAGGGCGATGGCGGTATTCACCGCGACGGTGGTCGCTCCTGCTCCACCCTTGGCGTTGGTCACCGCGAACACTCGCGCCCGGCCCGACGACGTACGCGCCTTGCCGCGCGATGCTGCGAAGCGCGTAAAGGCTTCCACCATGCTTTCCGCGGTCGCGTTGCGTTCCAGGTACTCGCGAGCCCCCGCCCGCATCGCGGAAACAATGGTTTCCGGATTGTTCATGGCCCCGACCGCAAAAATCACTATCTCATTGGTGTTGGCGTGAATGAGCTCGACCGCCCGGATGGCACGGTGAGTATTCTCGGGGTCAATATCCACCAAGACCACTTCAGCATGCACGTCCTGAATCTGGCGCAGTAGAGGGTCGGTCTGGCTGGCAGGAAAACCCACGTGCCCGAAGACATTACGGCCAATTTGGGCGTTCTCCAGACGTTGCTGGAGCGCCTGCAGCCGTTCCTTGTCCTCGGTGAGGAGGGTGACCGCTATCCCGTGCATGAAGAAGGCCTCAGTAAACCCGGTATTTGCATGTTATGAAGAGTTCGCCCTTACGCCAAGTGACTTTTGTAACTGAGACGTAAGCGAAACTCCCTTCCAAAGCTCGGCCAGATTCCCGCTCAGGCCTGAACCGCAGTGGCGGATAAAGCCAAACCAGGAGGAGGGTCCGGGGATTGAAGGTATTGTATTCAAAATCGAGCAGATTGCAAATGCCCCGGTTGTGCCATTGCCGCGTTTGGCGGGGATTTTCACAAGATCGTCCGGCCGATGGCCGCGAGACCACTTCGGTGCTCACCGGCTTTCAAAACTGATCCCCCGGCCATCTCGTTTCCCGGCTGATAGGATAGTTCGTCAGAGCCAACTGTGCCATCCCGAACGGAAAGTCCAGCAAACCCAAGCCCCAGCATTCCCAGCGGGAAAATTCAGCTGTCTGCCACGCTTCGCGCCTTGCGGCACCGCAATTTCCAGCTTTTCTTCAGCGGGCAACTGATTTCGTTGATTGGAACCTGGATGCAAACCGTGGCCCAGGCTTGGCTCGTCTATCGCCTGACTGGATCTTCGTTGTTCCTCGGTGCGGTCGGATTTGCCAGCCAGTTCCCGGTGTTTCTCGTCGCCCCGCTCGGAGGCATTGTGGCCGACCGCTACCATCGTCAGCGCGTTGTGATTGCCACTCAGGTATTTTCCATGATTCTCGCTCTTATCCTGGCGGCGCTGACCCTCACCGGAGTCGTCCAGGTCTGGCACATCTTCGTTCTTTCCGCTCTCCTGGGAGTGGTGAACGCTTTCGACATCCCCGGCCGGCAGTCATTTCTGGTGGATATGGTGGGCAAGGAAGACCTGATGAACGCCATCGCCTTGAACTCTTCCATGTTTAATGGCGCCCGCATCATCGGTCCCGCGATTGCGGGAATTCTGGTCGCTAGGATCGGGGAAGGCTGGTGTTTCTTTACCAATGGCGTGAGCTACATCGCAGTCATCGTGGGTTTGTGGATGATGAGAGTGAGCCCACCATCCTACGCCGACCACCGCGTTTCGCCATGGGAGCACATCATCGAAGGCTTCCGTTTTGTCAGCCGGACCGCGCCCATCCGCGCCCTCCTTCTCCTCCTCGGTTTGGTCAGCTTGGTGGCGATGCCTTACACCGTGTTGATGCCCATCTTCGCGGATCGCATCCTCCACGGCGGCGCCCGTGAATTGGGCATCCTGATGGGCGCGACCGGCGTCGGCGCTTTGCTTGGAGCGCTCACACTCGCCGCCAAAACCGGTGTCCACGGCCTGGGACGATGGGTGGCTTTCTCTTGCGGAGCTTTCGGGGTCAGCCTGATTTTGTTTTCTTTTTCGCACAACTTCTGGCTCTCGACAGCGCTTCTTCTGCCCGTCGGTTTTTTCATGATGCTGGAAATGTCCGCCTCTAATACGCTGATTCAGGCCATGGTGCCCGATCATCTTCGTGGGCGCGTCATGGCGGTATATTCCATGATGTTCATGGGGCTGGCACCCTTTGGCGCACTGTTTGCCGGCGCGCTCGCCGATCGACTGGGAGCGCCAATCACGGTCGCGATGGGCGCCGTCGCGGCGGTCGGCGGTGCGGCATTGTTTGGGTTGCGCTTGCCCAGGATTCGAGTCGAGGCACGCCAGCTTATCGTGGCGCAAGCCATCGCCGGTGGCGAGCCGGCGGGTGGGATGACAGCGCGGGTGGTGGAAGACTAGAACAGCCGAGAAACCGCAAGCCGAAACTACACTTCCCATACTCCGCCATTACCGCCTACAATCCTTATCTTGTTGAATCCGACCACCAAACTCGGACCCTACGAAATTCTGAGCACTCTCGGTGCCGGAGGAATGGGGGAGGTCTACCGCGCCCGCGATGCTCGCCTGTCGCGCGATGTTGCGATAAAGGTTTTGCCGCCGGCCTTCTCGCGTGATCCTGAACGTCTTCGCCGTTTCGAGCAAGAAGCCCGAGCTACCGCTGCCCTGAATCATCCCAATATTCTTGCGATTTTCGATATCGGTAACCACGAAGGATCTTTGTACGTGGTAACGGAGCTTCTTGAGGGAGAAACTCTCCGCCAGCGCTTTCAGTCCGGACCAGTGCCTCCGCGCAAGGCGACCGATTACGCCCTGCAAATTGCCCGTGGACTCGCCGCCGCACATGATCAGGGCATCACCCATCGCGATCTCAAGCCAGAGAATGTTTTCCTCACCAAAGACGGACGCATCAAGATCCTTGATTTCGGCCTGGCGAAACTTTCGCGACCGGAACAGTCCACTTCTGGGGCCGAGGCCGCCACGTTAGCATCGCAGACCGAGCCCGGTTTGGTTCTGGGTACGGTCGGCTACATGTCTCCCGAACAGGTTCGGGGGAAGCCCGCCGATCCGCGTTCCGATATTTTCAGCTTGGGCGCAATCTTGTACGAGATGGTCTCCGGCAAGCGCGCTTTTCACGGCGACACCGCGGCCGACACCATGAGCGCGATCCTGAAGGCTGAGCCGCCTCCGCTCACCGAGACGCAACAGAACATTTCGCCGGGACTGGCGCGCATCGTCGAACATTGCCTCGAGAAGGACGCCGCCAACCGCTTCCAATCCGCTCGCGACGTCGCATTTGCCTTGGAATCGTTCAGCGGCTCCAGCAGCTCTGTTGCTGCGATGGCCCAGGTCGCCGCATCACCTAAACGGCGAACCCTGTCCTTGCTTACTGCGGTGAGTGCAGTGCTTCTAGCGGCCGCCGCCGCTTTCGTAGCCGCGCGTCTGACCGTTCCCGCTGCAGCCCAACCGGAGTTTCATCAACTCACCTTCCCCCGTGGCTACATTCAGACGGCGCGTTTCGCCCCTGACGGAGAGACCATCATTTACTCAGCGGCCTGGGCGGGAAAGCCGATTGAGCTGTTTTCTACTCGTCCGGAAGGCGGCGAATCTCGCGCTTTGGGCTTGTCGGACACGGACTTGATGGGCGTTTCCTCAACCGGGGAACTTGCTGTCCGACTCGCCCCCAGATTTACGGGCGCGTATTCCATCTCGGGCACACTTGCCCGCACCATGCTTTCCGGCGGCACTCCGCGCCCAATCGAGAACGACATTGAATTTGCTGATTGGACCCCCGACGGAAAAGACTTGGCGATCGTGCGCAGAGTTGCGGGCCGCACGCGTTTGGAATTTCCTGTCGGCAAAGTCCTGTACGAAACTGCGGGCTGGATAGGAAATCCGCGCTTTTCGCCGCACGGAGATTCCATCGCTTTCATCGATCACTTGTCTCTCTGGGGCGATCCCGGGCGGATCGCGATTGTGGATCTGGCGGGCCACACGAGGGAGCTTACCCAGCAGTTCGACAGCGCTCAGGGGTTGGCCTGGTCGCCGTCAGGCAACGAGATTTGGTTTACTGCGACGCCCTCCGGGGGTGCGCGTGCGCTACGCGGAGTCTCGTTAAGCGGCAAAGAACGTCTTATCGTCCGCATTCCTGGCATCCTCAACTTGTTCGACGTCTCGCGCAGCGGGCGAGTACTGTTGTCGCGGGACGACTGGAGAGTCGGAATTATCGCCTTGGCTCCGGGTGCGACGAAGGAGCAAGACCTTTCCTGGATGGACTTCTCCGCCATTCGCGACATTTCGAGCGATGGCAAGCTGCTGCTGTTCGATGAGTCCGGCGAAGCGGGAGGACTGGTGGGCGCAATCTACCTGCGCAAGCTGGATGGTTCCGCTCCGGTCCGGCTCTCCGATGGGAACTCCGATTCGCTCTCGGCAGATTCCAAGTGGGTTCTCGGCCAGACAAGTTTTAGCCTCAACCATTTGCTGCTTCTGCCCACAGGTACCGGGCAGACGCAAAACCTGAGTTTGGGAACGCTCGTCTACCACTGGGGCAACTGGCTGCCCAACGGTCGTCAGATTCTGTTCCTCGGGAACGAAACCGGTCATGGGGGCCGTATCTACCTGGTGGATATTCCACAGGGCCAGCCCCGTCCGATTACTCCAGAGGGCGTGGGGGTGGTTAACTACACGCATTTTGTTTCTCCGGACGGCCAGTCATTTCTTGGCTTGGATCAGAATGACCACTCCATCGTCTATTCAGTTCAATCTGGCGAGGGCAAGCCCGTGCCCGGTTTGAATCCGGCAGAAGTCGCTTTCGGCTGGACCGGGGATGGCAAGAGCGTTTACGTCTATCGCCCGACCGTGCCCGCATTGGTCTATCGCATTGAACTGAGCACCGGGCACCGCCAGCTTTGGAAGGAACTCAATCCGCCCGATCCCGCCGGGATCAATTTCATCCGCACGCCGCACATTTCTGCCGATGGCAAAGCCTATGCGTATAATTACAACCGGGTCTTGTCCGAGCTGTTTCTGGTGGATGGTGTGAAATAAAGCTTAGGTGGGTCGGTAGTGCCTCATTGCCTTACTGTCCCGCCCGGAGCTCGCGGAATACTTCCAGCAGCGAACTGTTCCCAAATGGCGCCGGCGCCAGAGTCAAAATCAGCATAATCAGGGCAAAGACTGCTAGACCTCGCCGTACGCCTCTTACCGCGGGCCATTCGGCAACGATGGGATGCCGCATGCCGCTGATCCGCAGCAGAATCGCCCAGATCAGCCAGCCTGCCCACAAATAGAGCGCCATGGGAATCAGTGCCAGGATGGTCAGCCGCGAGATATGTTTGTGGGCACGGGGCGCGATGGAGAACACGATATGCCCGCCATCGAGCTGTCCTCCGGGAAGCAGATTCAATGCGGTGGCAAACATTCCGACCCAGGCCGCGATCGCCGTGGGATGAAGATACATATTCTCCAGCGGAAAAGCGTGACCTCCCGGCAGAGGAAGCATCGCCGCCACCATCCGAAAAATCAAGGGATATCCTAATCGAATATCAGGAGTAAGCGTTCCCGCCGGTATCACCTTGGAGAGAGGCAAGGCGAAGATCAGCACTGCCGTCGCTACCAGGAAGCCCGCGATGGGTCCCGCTATGCCGATGTCGAATAATGCCGTCCTTGAGCGGATCGGTGCGCGAATGCGAATGAATGCTCCGAGCGTCCCGATCAGCGTTGGCGCCGGAATAAAAAACGGCAGGGTCGCATCTACTCCGTAGTAAACGCAATAGAGATAGTGCCCCATCTCATGGGCCAGCAAAATCAACATGAGAGTGGAGGCGAAGGGCAATCCCAAAAGCAGCCGCGACGGTTCGGCAAACGCCCACCCCACCGGAAAAAACGAGAGGTCGTCGTCTTGAAGCGAAAAAGCCGGACGACCATGCTGGAAGTTATATTCCATGCGTGCGCCCACCACGATGGTGGTGAACACGGTCACCAGCAACAAGAGAACGTGCAGCCAATAACGCTGCCGAGGACGGGGAACGTACAGCACCTGCATGGGAGGCGCGAAGTCGGTTTCCGCAGGCACGGGAGGAACAAGATCAGACATGAAAATTCAGGATTTCCAATTGAGGAGACAAAGTCTTCCGCAGCAAATATGATGCTTCCGCCGCGCGCCGGGACGCGGAAACCACGGCGTGCCCCTTAATCGATCGACTGCAACTCTTTGCCCGGCTTGAAGCGCACCGCCTTGCCCGGCGGAATCGACACTTCAGCCCCGGTCCGCGGGTTGCGTCCGATGCCGGTCTTGCGCGGCCGCACGTTGAACACGCCAAATCCGCGCAGCTCAATGCGATCGCCCTTGGTCAGCGAGCGCTTCATGCTTTCAAACACGGTTTCAACCGCCAACTCGGCCTTGGTCTTGGTAATTCCGGTTTTGTTGACCACTTCGTTGATGATATCGAGCTTAATCACAAGCGGCTCCTGCGTCGGGATGGTTGCAGCCCACCAAGTTATTGATGCTAAGGAAGATATGGGCGATTGTCAACCGGGAGGTATCTGCGGCAGTACGGAAATCTGACAAACCTGAAGCTGGAAGCTGAGGGCTGAAAGCTGAGGGCCTATTTCCCGTTTTCGCCCTCTTTGTACATGTACTTGATGGAAGGCTTATAGATCATCAGGTTGGCGGCGCCGTTGCGGGTCACTTTGATGCAGCTCTTGTCGTACCATTCGATGATTCCGTGAACCTGTTCCCCATCGCGCAGCACGATGACCATCGGGGTTTTCGACTGCATCTGCTTCTGGTAATAGAAGTTCTCAGCATTGGTCTGCTCGGGTGGACTCGCTTTTCTGCCGCCGCTGCCTCCGTTCCGGTCGCCGCCGCGGTCACTACGCTCCGGGCGCTCGCTGCGGCGTTCTCCGTTTGGTGGCGCAGGATGAGGATGATCGTTGCGGTTCAGCGAGGGACGGATCAGCTTGCGGTTGGCAAAGCTTTCTGGTTCGATTGTCCGCTCGGCTGGCATGGAATCAATCGCATCTTTCATAACACCACCTGTAGACACGCTTTTAATGCGGGCCACATCACACGGCGCGATTGTGATTGTGGGTTTTTGAAGGCGTGAACTTGCCAATAACCTAGCACAAGCGCCGCCGGAATGACAATGTTCAGGGGTGGAAGCAGCAGCCGGTAATCACTCAGCATTCATCATCCAGCTGTTTGCGGGCATTGCCGCCCGGCCAGAACCATGGCCATCGGCCGAATGCTGAGTGCCGAAGGCTGACAGCTAATTCCCCACCGCAAAAGCATCCAGCGAGAGCGACCGCAGCAGGTTTCGCCGCATGCCCCGTTCTACCTCCGCCAGGCCGTCAGCCGCCGAGGCAATCCAGTCAAAACTGGCCGCCTCTGCCAGCCTCCGCAACTCGCCTTCGATATCTGTATTGTTTACAGATTCAGTGGTTCCCGAATTGATAAACAGCAAGTCCTGCAACAGCGAGTACAGCGTTCGCAGAAGCCTTTCGATTTTCTCCCGGCCTTCCGCGCCCGCCCGGTAAGTTTCGGTGACTTTGAACAATTCAGTATGGTCGGCGCTGCGCAGCGCAGAATTGAGAATGGTCAAGGCGTTCTGGCGGGCCGCTGTGTAAGCCGCCAGATCAAAGCCGCGGGCCCGTCCCACCGCTCCGTCGCTGAGTCGAGCAACCAGCGCCCGCTGCTTCGGACTCCAGTCCGGCCGCTGCGTGGCAAGATATTTTGCGATTTCCTCGACCGAAAGAGCCTTCAGCCCAACCACCATCGAGCGCGAGCGGATCGTGGTCAACAATTCGCCGGCATTTTCAGCCAGCAGAAAAATCGTCGCGAACTCGGGCGGTTCTTCGAGCACCTTCAGCAGGGAATTTGCGGCTTCCTTCATGAACGCCGAATCGGTAAAGATATAAACCCGTTCCTTAGCATCCCCCGGACGGTAATAGATGGTCTCGATTACCCTCCGCACCTGATCAACCTTGATCATCATCTGCGGCGGATCAGGCGGGATCACCAGAACATCCGGATGGGTCTGCACAAACAGCCGCGTGTCTTTCTTGTCCGCGTCACGCATATTCTCACGCGCTTCGACGGCCTCCGCCGTGCGCGCCCCGAGATCCTCTGATTGTGCGATGCGCATGCAATTGGAACACTTGCCGCAAAAGTCGGGAAGGCCGCCGGTGGTCGTGGGCTCCAGGCAATTCATCGCCTTGGCCAGCATCAGCGCCAGAGTGTACTTGCCCGAGCTTTGCGGCCCGGTCAGGATCACTGCCTGGGGAAAGTGCTTGCGCGCCAGCATCTCGCGCAGACGCTCCACCACGTCCGAGTTGCCGTAGAAATCAGAGAAAGGCATGTTCACCAAACCTAAGCCGTCTTTGCCGCCACCTTCAGCTTTTTCCCCACTATTTCTTTAATCTGGCGATGCGTCTGTTCCAAAGTGCCACGCGCGTCGATAACAATTACCCGCTGCGGCTCACGCTCCGCGATTGCCAGATATGCATTCCGCACGCGTCCAAAAAATGCCCGGCTCTCCTGCTCGAAGCGGTTCTCATCATGCTCGTCGCGTCTGTGCCCAGGCTTACGCTTGTTGCGGCGACGGGCACGCTCCACGCTCATGACCGGATCGGAATCCATCAAAATAGTCAGGTCAGGCTGCAGATCTCCACATAGGGCCTGATGCAACGCCAGTACCGGTTCGCTGCCCAATTTTCGCCCGCCGCCCTGGTACGCCTCACTTGAATCGGTGAAACGGTCGCACAATACAATGCGGCCTTCGTTCAACGCCGGTTGAATCACTTCTTTGATGTGCTGAGCGCGTGAAGCAAACATTAGAGCCAGTTCTGCCAGCGGCGCCAACGCTGACGTGCCCGTATCGAGCAGAAGCTGGCGAATCTTTTCTCCCGTGGGCGTGCCGCCGGGCTCACGGGTGATGACCACTGCAAAGTGCTGAGCGCGCAACACCTTTGCCAGCTTCTCCAGTTGCGTGCTCTTGCCGCATCCGTCGAGCCCTTCAAAAGTGATAAATCTGCCGCGCTGGGGATGGGCAGTCACGCCGAAATCATAGCAGAGCGACCATTGCTCCCGAGTTTCCGCGCGGCCCGTTGGAACACAATGCCGCGATAGTATTAAAACGTTTCTGTTATATTCGGATGTTCTTGATCTGACGCGACAAAACCAGGGAGATTTCGATGAAGTGTTCAGGACGTATCTGGTCGGGGTTATTGTCCCTTTCGATCATAAGCGTGCTTCTGCTTGCGCAGAAGTCCTTTGCTGCTAATTCTGCTCCTTCCATCACCATCGCGGTCGATGCCAGCGACGCGCCACGAAAAATCATTCACGCGCAGCTTACGATTCCCGCCACCCCAGGGACGCTGACTCTCTATTACCCCAAATGGATTCCCGGCGAGCACGGGCCGACCGGCCCGATCGAGGATCTTACCGGCCTCAAGTTCTCAGCCAATGGACGGCCTCTGACCTGGCGCCGCGATCTGCTCGACGGATGGACTTTTCATGTTGATGTGCCGCAAGGAGCATCGGCTGTGAATGTGTCCCTGGACTACGCCGCACCCGTCGCGCAAGAGGGAATTTATACCGGCGGAATGTCGGCGACCGATAAGATGACGGTCCTGAGTTGGAACACGGTTCTGCTTTATCCCGCCAACTACACCACGGATGAACTCACCTATACCGCCAGCCTGCGGCTTCCGACAGGATGGAAATTCGGCACGCCCTTACCCATCGCCTCGCAAGGCGGTGGCGAAATCAATTTCAGCCCGGTTTCTCTGACGACCCTGGTGGATTCTCCGGTCATCGCCGGTGAGTATCTGCGCGTCGTTCCTCTGGCGGAGAATCCCCGCCAGGAGATGGATATCGCCGCCGATAGCGCCGCTGCCCTCGACGCTCCCGCTGACGTTCTCGATGATTACAAGAACCTAACCGAGCAAGCCTTCAAGCTTTTCGGGGCGCGGCACTTCCGCGATTATCACTTTCTCTATAGCCTCAGCGACCACGTCGCACATTTCGGCCTGGAACATCACGAATCCGATGACAGCCGGGTGGACGAGCGCGGCATGGTTGATCCCGAACACCGTATCTTGCACGCTGGCCTGCTAACGCATGAGTATGTACATTCCTGGAACGGAAAGTACCGCCGCCCGGCTGACCTGACCACCCCAGACTACGAAAAGCCCATGCAGACCGATTTGCTGTGGGTATACGAGGGCCTCACTTCTTATCTCGGCGACCTGCTCAGTGCGCGCAGCGAGCTGCGCACGCCGAGCTCAATATCGCGATAACTTGGCCCTGATGGCCGCGCGTTTGGACCATCTTCCGGGACGCACCTGGCGCAACTTGCAGGACACCGCCGACGGCGTGCCCTCCATGCAGGACGCGCCCCGCGCGTGGGAATCATGGCGGCGCGAGCTCGATTACTACGACGAAGACGTTCTCAACTGGCTGTGGGTGGACACCATCATCCGTCAGCAAACTCATGACAAGAAATCAATTGACGATTTTTGCCATCTCTTCCATGGCGGGCAAAGCGGCACGCCGGAAGTGAAGACCTATACCTTTGATGACGTAGTCGATGCGCTGAACCAGATTGCTGCTTATGACTGGCGCGGATTCTGGACGGAGCGTTTGACCAACCACGGCCCTGGCGCTCCGCTTAACGGCATCGAGCGCAGCGGCTGGAAAGTGGTGTATGACGATAATCCTTCGGAACTTTTCCGCATCCAGGAGCGCTACGACGACCAGGTCGACGTATCGTACTCCATTGGCCTTCTGCTGAAGCAGGATGGCACCGTCATCGACACCATTGAGGGCATGCCCGCTGCGAACGCCGGAATCGGGCCGGGAATGAGAGTAGTTGCGGTGAATGGCCGTCGCTTTTCGCCGGACGTCGTGCATGACGCGCTCAACGCAGGAATATCGGGATCTGCTCCCCTGGCGTTGCTGGTGGAGAACACCGATTACTTCAAGACCTATAATCTCGACTACCACGGAGGAGAGAAATATCCCCATCTGGTGCGCGACGAGTCGAGGCCGGATATGCTGAGCGACATAATCAAGCCGCGCTAGGGCGAGATGGTGCAGAAACGGCGCAGTGCGGATCACTGCGTGTCTTCGACGCCTGCAAACAAATCCGTCTCCGCCTGAACCACCGGATTGAGTGACGCAGCCAGGTGAAATCTTTCCAGGCCGCCATACTGGCGCATGCGCGATTCAAACATCTGGAACAGCGGTGACTGGCTAGTGTGCGCTTTGAACGCCCGCAGCTTGTTTTCCAGGTAAGGACCTACTTCGACGATCGCCGTCGTCGGGGACGGCGTCACCGGCTGCCGGTCCGGCAGGGTGAAGTTTGCCGTCGCATGATACAGCTTGTGCGCCCTATGAGGGCGAATGCTGTCGTTGAACTGGTCTGGATAGCGGTTGCTCCGTCCTGCCCAGTGGAATGCGAGCGTGGCGAAGATGGAAGCCATCGAGTGATCGGTGTGGCCGGTGACTCCGCCCTCTGGCCCAAACGTAAGCACCACCTGAGGGCGAAACTCCCGAATCTTAAGAACCAGGTCGCAGGCTACCTTGTAGGGCTCTATCCGATGCAGTTGCCCGTCAGGATAGTCGAGCACAATCGCATTCGTGACCTTGAGAATCGCGCAAGCGGCGGCGAACTCCTGTCGCCGCAAAGTGGCCAGTTCCATGTCGCTCCTGGCGCCACCGCGATGGGTCGCCGCCTGCCCCGGCGTAAGGCAAATCACGCAGGTTTCGACTCTGCGGTCGGCATAGAGCTGCAAACAGCCGCCAAAATTGCCCGCCTCATCGTCGGGGTGAGCGGTGACACACATCATCCGAAGCATGAATTCATTGTAACTGGAGGCGCAGGACTGCAATCCAGCGGAGATATTGTGCAAGCTTTTGCGGCGCAGTTGCTATCTCTCAACGAAATGCTTTTCCCGCGGGCGATTCCGCACTAGAATGGAACGGCTCGGCCAGCCAGATCGGTGCGGGCGAAAGCGCAAGTTCCCCTGGGAAAAGGACAAGCCCGTGCACGTTCTGGTCACGACTGACACGCTGAGCGGGGTGTGGACCTACACCCAGGAGTTGGTCACCGGCCTCATCGGCCGGGGCATTCGCGTCACTCTCGTCAGCCTCGGCGATATTCCGCTCCCGCAGCAAACTTCCTGGATAGACAACCTGCCAGGCCTCGACTACCGCCCCACCGCGTTTTGCCTCGACTGGATGCAGGAGGGCCAACGCGATTTCATCGACTCCTGCCAATACTTGACGGGCCTGGTCAAGGAGATCGAACCCGATCTGCTGCACCTGAACCATCTGTGCTACGGCGGCCTGCCCGTCAAGACGCCGCGTATTGTAGTCGCGCACGGTGACTTGATCAGTTGGTGGCAGGCTGTCCACGGGCGTGAACCGGAAGAGAGCCGCTGGTTGCGCTGGTATCGCGACCTGGTGACCGATGGCTTGTCCCAAGCCAACATGGTGGTGGCGCCGTCATTATGGATGCTGGACACCATTCGCGATTGTTACGCCCAGCCGCGGCGTGACGCAGTGATTTATAACGGCCGCAATCCGGTGGCCTTCAATCCTTACGTCAGCAAGAACGATTCCGTGCTCGCCGTCGGGCGGCTGCGGGACGCAGGCAAGCAGATATCGCTGTTGACGCAATATATGCATCCGCTGCCGGTTTGCATCGTGAACTCCGACGAGCCGGCGCCGGTTCCCAATATTCCGATCTCGGCCGATGTCAAGATCGCCGCCGATCCCGCCAGCATTTCTCTCAAAGGCGCGCAGACCGAGGCCCAGCTTCGCATGTTGTATAGCCGGGCCGCGATTTTTGTCGCTACCTCGCGTTATGAACCGTTCGGACTCGCCCCGCTCGAAGCTGCGTTCTCACGCTGCGCCATCGTCGCCAACGACATTCCGTCGTTCCGCGAAATTTGGGGAGACGCCGCGATTTACTTTCGCGAAAACGACGCCGCCAGCCTGGCCGATGTGATTCGCCGTCTGCATGAGCAGCGCGACCTGTGCCGCGGCTACGGTGCTCGCGCCTTCCAGCGCGCTCGCGAATGCTTCACCGCCCGCCGCATGACCGACGAATATCTGAAGCTCTACCACCGGACGTTACAGGCCGAAGTGCGGGCGGCATGATTCAGTCAGGTTGTCATCCTGAGCGCGCGTTGTTTGCGCAGCGAAGAGCCTGTCCCGAGCGAAGTCGAGGGAATCTGGGCGAGCCGCGCGAAGTGTCGCGTTCTTTGCGACGCACAATCGCGCGTTCGACTTGCTTCCTCGATCTGACGCCTGACAGCTGAACGCTCCAACGTGATATCTTGCCTCTCGAACCTTTTTCCAGAAAAGAGGACTCATGGCTACAGTCAAAATCACCATTCGCCCCAACGGGCCCTATCGCGTCGAAGCGCCCGAAGGCACAATCGAACTGGTCGACGTCAACGGCAACCAGTATGACCTGACCGGAAAGCCGGCCTTTTCGCTCTGCCGCTGCGGAGGATCCGTCAACAAACCGTTCTGCGACGGCACCCACAGCAAGATCGGCTTCCAAGGAGCGGAATTGGCGGTAAAGAAGGTGGAAGGGACTTAAGGGATTACTACCAGCCACGCAGCTGGGCGGGATTTCGCTGACGGCGCCTAATGTATCGTCTTGGTCTTCCGCGACATGTAATCCATCAGCAAATACTGACCTAGCGTATACGGCGTCGTGAAGTACGCCTTACCGCGGCACATCTCCGTCACTTTCTGCACGAACTGCACCAGGCCATAATCTGACGCCAGCATAAACGTGTTGATCATCACGCCCGCCCGCTTGCACTTCGAAACTTCCTCAAGCGTCTGGCTCACTACCAGCGGATCCAGCCCAAACGCGTTCTTGTAAATGCGTCCGTCTTCAAGCGTCAGCGCCGACGGCTTCCCGTCGGTGATCATCACAATCTGCTTCATGTCTTTTCTTTGGCGTTGCAGAATCCTCTGCGCCAGCCGCAGTCCTTCGCGTGTGTTGGTGTAGTACGGTCCAACTTTCACCCGCGCCAGTTGCGACAACGGAACTTCTTCCGCCGAGTCATGGAACAGAATCAGCGACAGGGAATCGCCAGGATACTGCGTGCGAATCAGATGCGACAACGCCATGGCAACTTTCTTTGCCGGCGTAAAGCGGTCCTCGCCATACAGAATCATGGAGTGCGAGCAATCCAGCATCAGCACCGTCGCGCAGGAAGACTGGTACTCGCACTGATGTACTTGCAAATCGGAATATTCGATATTCAACGGCAGCTTCATGCCTTCGCGCTGGATGGCGCTCGAAAGTGTTGCCGTGATGTCAAGATTCAGCGTGTCGCCGAACTCGTAGGTTCGCGAAGCCCCGCTGGCCTCAACTCCGGTGGCCATATCGCGGGTGTCATGACGCCCAAAGCTCGATTTTCCCAGCGACCCCATCAGATCGCGCAACGTCTTGAAGCCGAGGAAGTCCAGGCTCTTGTCGGTGATCTCAAACTTCACCTGCGACTGCGAGTCGCCCACCTGCCCGCCCACACTCGAGCGCTGCGAAGGATCATGCGGCTGGTCGATACTGATGTAATCTTCCTGCTGCATGCGCTCGATCAATTGCTCGATCAACTCATCCAGCGTTCCTTCCATCTGCATCTTCTGTAACTGCTCGCGCATCTGCTCGTCGAGCAAGCCGCCGCTTAGCAATGCCTGTTCGATGGCGTCACGGAGATCATCAAGGGTTTGTTCGCCTTCCGGAAATTCATCGTAAAGATAATTCTGGAAGCCGCTTTGCAGCAGGAAGTCAGAGAGGGCGCCGAGCAAGTCCTCCATGCTCATTTCGCCGGCTGGATCGGGAACGTACTTGCTGTAACGAATGTGCTTCATGAGAACCGTCGTTGGTGGCTGGCCTTTGGTCGCTAGGTCCCTTGGCCAACGACGAACGACCTGCGTACTAATTAAACGGCCTTCTCGGCCTGTATGGAGGTGTGTCTTCGCGCTCAAAATGTTTCTCCGCAGGCTTGGGCTGCTTCTCGCCCGCCGTGAACACGCGCTCTTCGTTGCGCCCGATGCGCTTATGGGCATGCAGGCCTTCGAGAATGAACTCCGCCGCCGAGACCTGCGTCTCCGGCGTGTCTTTTGGGCCAACATTCAGCTTCACCAGCTTTTCCATCAAGCCCTGAATGCGGCGCAGCGACGGCAACGCATCGCCGGCGCCGGCCGCATCCGCCAACTGGATTTCGCCGCCCAGATCGAACCACTGCACCACCTGCTGCATGTCCACGCCCTTGAAATAGCCGTCGTAAGCCTTGGCCACGGCGGTGCGGATCAGTTCGCGGCCCACAAAATCGGCGCCTTTCATTTCGCCTTCGTATTCCAGTTCCAGTTTGCCGGTGATCGCCGGCATGGCGGCGTAAACGTCGCCGATGCGCGGCACCACCAGCTTTTCGTTATTTCTGATCGCCCGCCGCTCCGCGTTCGAAACCACGTTCTCCATCGCGGAAATCGGCAACCGCTGGCTCACGCCCGAACGCTTGTCAACTTTCTTGTCTTCGCGAGCGGCAAACGCGATTCGTTCGATCACCTCCTGCACATATTTCGGAACGTGCAGCTTGTGCCCGTTGCGCTGGGTCCAGGCTTCTTGCGTGGTGATCGCGATTCCTTCCTCCACCGAAGCCGGATAGTGGGTGCGAATCTCCGATCCAATGCGGTCTTTCAGCGGCGTGATGATTTTTCCCCGCGCGGTGTAATCCTCCGGGTTGGCGCTGAACACCAGCGCCACATCGAGCGGCAGCCGGATGGGATAGCCCTTAATCTGCACGTCGCCTTCCTGCATGATGTTGAACAATCCCACCTGAATTTTGCCCGCCAGGTCGGGCAGTTCGTTGATGGCGAAAATCCCGCGGTTCGCCCGCGGCAATAACCCGTAGTGAACGGTCATTTCGCTGCTCAGTTCGTGGCCGCCGCGCGCGGCTTTGATGGGATCGATGTCGCCGATCAGGTCCGCGATGGTCACGTCCGGCGTCGCCAGCTTTTCCACGTAGCGTTCGTCCGGCGTCAGATACGCGATCGCCGTGGCATCGCCCATGCCGCGCAATCTTGTCGCGGCAAGGGCGGCAGATGGGCGCATAAGGATTGTCGTGAATTTCGCAGCCCGCGACGTAGGGCATTTGCGGATCGAGTAGATTGGTCAGCGCACGCAGAATGCGGCTCTTCGCCTGTCCGCGCAGTCCCAGAAGAATGAAATTATGCCGCGAAAGAATGGCGTTGACGATCTGCGGCACCACGGTATCGTCGTAACCCACAATCCCAGGGAAAACCGTCCCCCCGTGGCGAAGTTTCGTCACCAGGTTATCGCGCAGTTCGTCCTTCACCCTGCGCGTCCGCAGGGCCGGTTCAGAAAATTCACTTTGGCGCAATTCGCCGAGCGTGCGCGGAAGACTCATGATCAGAAAACCCCCAGGAGAACGACCTCCTGTGCCACGATTATACGCCGCGCTCGCTAGCTGGCATGGCCATTCCCGCCGGCCTTGCGGCGCACATGCATCGTGCGGCGAACGTTGGGCAGAATGTTTTCAAAGAAAGTAATGACGGCCTGCAGACGCTCCGGTTCCGATTTCATCCCCAGCAGCGATTGCTTGAAATCGAGATCAAGCGGCAATGAGCCCGCTAGGTGAAACGACAGCTCCTGCTCATTCACCTCGGAAACGTTTTCCGGCTCCGAGCCCGCCAACTTCATGATTTCACCATGCAGTTCCAGTGCCCGCGAGATTTCCTCCGCGCGTCGCCCTGCCCGGGATCATCGCGAAGATAAAAAACCTCCGCCTGCAGGAAAGGCCTTTCGGGATGCACCTGCATGACCTCAAAGCGCTGCCGTCCCTGGGTGATGATGTCCATGCGCCCATCCCCGTACTTCTTGACCACGTTGAGGATTTCGGCAGTACAGCCAACCTCGGCGACTTCGCCGTCTTTTGCGCGCAACACGCCGAACGGCTGCTTGCGTTCCAGGCACTCTCCAATCATCTCTTTGTAGCGCGGTTCGAAAACGTGCAGTGGCAGAGGCGCGCCCGGAAGCAGAACCACATCCAGTGGAAACAGCGGCAACAGGGCATTGGGCACTGGCATTCATTGGATTGTATCCTCTGAATTCTCCTGTGTCCTCTGTGGTGGCGCATTGACGCTTGACTCGTCTCGCCGGGAAGGCATACAAGCACCCAATGACGCTCTACCGGGAAAGTCGCGGTCATTACCGGCTCCTCGATGGGCATCGGCGAAGCCATCGCGAAGCTTTTTGCCGATGAGGGAGCGAGTGTGGTGGTGCTGTCGCGCGATGCCGCCCGCGCCGAGGCTGCCCGCCAGCGCATCGGACACACCGACCGCAGCTTGGCGCTTTCCTGCGACGTACGCAACCGCGAAGAAATCGACCGCGTGCTGGGTCTGGTTCTGCATCATTTTCACCGTGTCGACATCTGGGTGAACAACGCCGGTCATGGTCTGCTGGATTCAGTCGCTCACGCCGAACCCGCCGCCTACCGGGAAACTTTCGACACTAACTTCTTTGGCGCATTTCAGTCCATGCAAGCTGTAGTTCCAGTGATGAAGCAACAAGGCGGAGGCACAATCATCAACATTTCCAGTGTCGCCGGGCACATTCCGCTGCCCTTTCATGCCATTTACAGCGCGACAAAATTCGCCATGAATGCGATCGGAAAAGCGGCGAGAGTCGAACTGAAGACGTCAGGTATCCATGTGCTGACGGTGTGCCCTGGCTACGTGCGCACCGACTTCGGCTCCAATGCTTTGCGGGGAGGAGATCAAAAGCAAGTCCGGCCAGGTTCGGTTCGCGGCATCAGCGCCGACCGAGTCGCGAAAGCGGTGCTCCGGGGACACTTGAAGCGAAAAACAGAGGTCGTCGTGCCCTGGACCATGCATCCGGTGATCAAGCTCTATCAGCTATTTCCTGGAGTCATCGAGTGGGGAATGGCGAAGATGGTGGCTGGAAGAAAAGACTAGTCAAGCCGTTCTTTGCGATTTCTGCGGTTGTTTCTTTGCGACCTTTGCGCTTGGATTTTGCCGCTCCGGTCCCGTAAATTTTATTTCAGCTCATCCAGCAGTGCGGTCATCTCCGATTGCGCATGCGAATTTCCCGTCCGCACCGCCGACGAGATCCCCTCCACCAGCATCTTCCGTGCTTCATCCCGCCGATTGGCCGCCGCCAGTGTCTGTGCCGCCATGAAATATCCGGCGGTGTAATCGGGATGGGTCGCCAGCAGCTTCCCAAATTCTGCCATCGCGTGCTCTGCATCCCCGGATTTCGAATATTCCATCGCCAACCCGTAGCGCGCGAAAGCATCATTCGGGTTCTGCGTAAGAATCTCACTCAACATCGCCACACGATCCATAAGATTTCAATCTCCCAGGCTGCGAACCAACTGCCGGAACTCATCATCGGTGACTAGACCCCGCTTGGCGATCGACCGCCGTTTGACTTCTGCGAGAATCGGGCCGCGCTGCTCCGGCTGAATACTCAGTCCAAGCTGCTTACACTTCAGATCAACGCTGTCCAAGCCACTCTTCTTTCCCAGAACGATGCTGCGATGGCCATTTACCAGTTCCGACGAATACGGCTCAATCGCCTCCGGCATATGGAACTGGCTGGCCACCGCTCCGCTCTCCCGCATGAAGAGATTCTCTCCCACCAGCGGCTTCCAGGCGTCGAGCGTATAGCCCGAGGCCTTGCTCACGGCGTCAGACGCTTCCCGCGCTTTGGTCAAATCCAGCGCAACGTCCACGCCATAAAGGCAACGTAACGCCAAAGCAATCTCGCAAATATCCGCGTTCCCGGCACGTTCGCCCATACCGTTGATCGTGCCCTGAATCCACGTCGCCCCTGCGCGGACCGCGGCGACCGCACATGCTGTCGCCATTCCGAAATCGTCATGACCGTGCCAATGCACCGGCACGTGTGGCCCTACCCACCGGCAAACTTCGGAAACCAGGAACCCAGCTGCTTCTGGCCCGCAGGCCCCAATCGTATCCACCACCACGATTTCCGCAGCGCCCGCTTCCAACGCCGCCAGATAAATCTTCTTCAGAAATTCGAGCTCAGTGCGAGTGCCATCCACTGCGAAATAGGCGGTGGCAATCCCGTTCTTTCGCGCGAAAGAAACCGCCTCCGTTACGCGCTTAAGCACCTCATCGCGAGTAATGCCGTAGGCTTTCAGCTTGATATCGCTGGTCGGCGATTCAATGACCGACGCTCGCAAACCCAGGCGAACCAGTTCTTCAACATCGCCTTTCACCGCCCGCGAGAAGCCCCATAACTCGGCTTTGATATTTGCCTTCTGCATCAGTTGAATGGCTTCGACGTCTTCGGGAGAAACCTTTGGAAAGCCGGCTTCAATGCGGCTCACTCCAAGAGCATCGAGTTTGTGCGCGATCTCGACTTTCTGTTGCGGCGAAAGCACCACTCCGACGGTCTGCTCACCATCGCGCAGCGTGGTGTCATAGAAGCGAACCGCCTTGTCCGCGAATCCCGAGCGTATTTCAGCCCGCGAGTTCAGTTCGCTTACCCAAATTTTGCATTGATCCTGCATGACGCCCCTGAATTTACTTTCCGATTTCCTGCGTCGCCATCGTCTTCGGCTTTTCCCCGTACGCCTCTTCCCATGAAATCACCGGATTGCGCAGTATTCCGATCTTCTCGATCTCGCACTCCATCACGTCTCCCGGTTTCAAATACCAGGCTTTGGGATCACCGCTGAATGCTGCCACTCCCGAAACCGTCCCCGTCGAAACCACATCGCCCGCGCTGTATCCCATGGGCGAATAATGCGAGAGAATTTCCGGAATCTTGACCGACATCTTGCTCGAGTGCGAGCGCTGCCGGGACTCGCCGTTCACACGCAGTTCCATAGCAAGGTTGTGGGGATCGGGAATCTCGTCGGCAGTCACAATCCAGGGCCCAGCGGGCAAAACGTGTCGATCCCTTTGCAGAAACTAAACACGCCGGATTTCATCTCGCGCCGCTGAATATCGCGTGCCGTGATGTCATTGAAGATGACATACCCGCCAATGTGGCTCGCCGCTTCCTCCGGCGTGAAATGTTTGCCACCGTCTTTCAAGACCACGGCCAATTCCAATTCGTAATCTAGTTCCTGCGTGAGGTGCTCAGGATAAATCACTGGCTCCTCGTGGCCAATGATGGCGTCGACATTCTGGAAGAACACAATCCACGGCATTACCGGATGAGAAAATCCGGCCTTGGTGGCTTCGTCGTGATGCTCGCGAAAGTTGCCCGCAGTGTGAAAAAACTTCTTGGGAATGATCGGAGCTTTCAGGGTAACTTCTCCCAACGAGTAGGTGATTGTCTCACCTTGCGGTCCAGGTGCCTCCCCATTTTGCTGCGCGTAATCGAATGCTTTTCGCGCGGCTTCAAGGCTTGTATCACCGCCCTGGAACAGCGCCAACATATTCGGAGGGACCAGAGCCTCCGCCAGACGATAAAACGCGTTCTCACTTTCCACGTCGCGCAAGTACAGCGCGCAAGCGGAATTGAGATCGATGACCCGTTCATCATTGGCCACGGCACCAATGCGGCGGCGGCGCACCGAATCTTCAAAAGTGATTAATCGCATAGTGAGGATGCAGTACCAGCAGTTTATTCAGCGGTGAGAGGCCTTGTCTACCTGCGGCAACAAAACCAATCCACCTAACCTACTCAAAACTCTCCCGCTTGGGGACGAAACTTTTCCCCGCATCCAGACTCTAATTGGGTACATACAATGATTAGGTCCCGGAGGCTTCCTATGTTCCGTTCTTCTCTTACGGTTTTGTTGGTTTTCCTTTTGGGCGCCGTCGCCTGCGCTGGAAACGGCGCCTTTCCCGTTCCTGCGGTCGATGCGCCAATCGCCAAAACTTCGAGCCAGCAGACTGCGGTGGTGGCCGGAGGCTGTTTCTGGGGCATACAGGCCGTATTTCAGCACGTCAAAGGCGTCGTCAGCGCTACTTCGGGCTACTCAGGTGGTTCTTCACTTACCGCGCATTACGAAATTGTCAGCACGGGCACAACTGGTCACGCCGAGTCGGTAAAGATCGTCTACGATCCCTCGCAGGTTACCTATGGTGAGCTGTTGCGGGTATTTTTCTCCGTAGCCCACGATCCAACCGAACTGAACCGGCAAGGCCCCGACGAGGGCACGCAATACCGCTCGGTGATCTTCTATAGCCATGACGAACAGAAACACATCGCCGAGGCCTACATCGCCCAATTGGAGAAGGCGAAAGTCTTTTCTAACCCGATCGTGACCCAGGTGGTGCCGCTCAAGGCGTTCTATGCGGCGGAGGCCTACCATCAGAATTATGCGACCAATCATCCGGACAACCTCTACATCGTTTACAACGATGCCCCGAAGATCACGCACCTTCGCCAACAGTTTCCGGGATCTGTACACCGGGAAGTGAAAACTGGGGGATATGAACGTGTTCGATTCTCTGGATAAGATGACGTCGAAAGGTAAGCTGGGCCGTCGCGAGTTCATAGCCCTCGGTGCCGCCGGTGTGCTTACCTACGCTTATTCCGCGTTGCGGCTGCCGAAGATTGTCCAGGCCGTCGCTTCCTCACCGGCTGACAAATCCGGCCAGGTCACTATCGTCCAATTTTCCGACAGCGGTCAGCGGCTGAAAGCTGTTCACTTCGCCAAAGTTGTTAAGACGGAAGCAGAATGGCAAAAGCAGCTCACGCCGGCTGCCTTCGACATCACTCGCCACGCCGACACCGAACTCGCCTACAGCGGCCAGTACTGGAATCTCCACGAAAAGGGCCTGTTCCGCTGCATCTGCTGCGACAACGCGTTGTTCAGCTCCGACACCAAATTTGATTCCGGCACCGGCTGGCCCAGTTTCTGGGCGCCAGTCGCGGCGGAGAACGTCTATACCACCCGGGACATAAGCTTGGGCATGGTTCGTGACGCAGTCTCCTGCACTCTGTGCGACGCACATCTCGGCCACGTGTTCGACGACGGCCCCCAGCCCACGGGCCTGCGCTACTGCATGAACTCGGCCTCGCTCCGCTTCGTGAAGCACACTTGAGAAACAGCGCCCGCCTCTCAGGCTGGGCAGCCTTACAATGGACTCACCATGTCGATCCTCCCCACCTTTCGTCCGCCGACCGCTGTGGAGCGGGCGTTCAACCGCATTTTCGGAGCGTTGGTCGGCTTGGGCCTCGGCTTCTCCTACAATTACTTGCTTCAAGTGAAGGGCCGCAAAAGCGGCAAAATCTACTCCACTCCTATTGATCTTTTAGAACTCAATGGCAAACGTTTTCTCGTGGCTCCACGCGGACGCACCCAGTGGGCGCGCAACGCTGAGGCCGCCGGCGAAGTCACGTCTGAAGAAAGGGAGCAGCCGGCAGCACTATCGGCTGCGACCCCTGTCCGACGGGGAAAAGCCTGAAATTTTGAAGGCCTACCTTGACAGTTTCAAGAGTGAGGTCCAGCGCTACTTTCCAGTGGCGGCCGGTCTCCCTACCGAATCTTTCCAGGAACTCTCGGAGAGTTATCCCGCCTTCGAACTCACCGCACGCTGACGCGAAAGCGTGGCTTGCTCACTCCAGCACGCTGTCGTCCAACTTTTTTCGTCCCCAGTCAGCGGCCGCCTGAACAAACGCCAGCACAAGCGGATGCGGCTTCTTGGGCTTCGACGAAAGCTGCGGCTGATAAAGCGTCGCGATGTAAAACCGGTGTGTAGGCGATTCGATGGCTCGAATCTCACCCTTCGATCCGCGCGCCACCACCGGAAACCCGGCTTCCATGGCCGCCCATTCGTACTCCGGATTCACCTCAAAATTGCAAAAGAATTCTTCGGTGACCACGTCCTGCGTATAGAAAGAGTGCAAATATGATCCCGGCCGCAAGCGAATTTCAGGGATCTCGCCGGAAAGTTTGGGTGCGCCCTTAGCCCGCTTCGCCACTGCGCACGCCACCGGATAAATCACAATGTTCTTCGATCCGGAGTCGTTCTCGGCTGAATCCGCGTCTTTGATGCCCAGCACGTTGCGTGCGCACTCGATCAGTGCATATTGGAAACCCGCCGCAGGTACCCGAGAATGGCCAGTCGCGCCGCCGGGCAAACTCGATTCCCTTCAACATGCCGTCGAAACTCTTGAAGGGACTGCCGGGCGCAGCCCAGAGCCATCGAACCTTCTCCAAGGTCTTCTCGACGCTGGGTTCGAGCAGCGAAGGCGTGGGCAGCCAGGTCGATTCGACGGCTAAGCCCAGCTTGGCCGCTGCATGTTGCAAAGATTTCTCGATAGCCGGCAAGGTTGGCGACTTCGGATCGAAGTCACCCAATATGCCGATACGAATCGAGTCAGCCACGGGGCAATTCTAATTGAGAAGTCGGGCTCGTGAGAGTTACGGAGGTGAGAAGTCTGATGCTCTAGATGCAGGCGCGAGCGTCACCGCTCTCCAGTGTGTTCCCCTGTGGTCGCTGTGGTAGATGTTTTATCCCGCCGCCCCGAAGCTAAGCTTCACTTCCGCCTTGTCGGCATCGTCCACCTTGAACATGGACTGCGGCCGCAGACTCATAAAAGCCGCAATGAATGTGTCCGGCACCTGCTGAATGCGGACGTTGAAGGTGTTCACCGAATCGTTATAGAACTCCCGCCGGTCGGCGATTTCGCTCTCCAGTTCCGTGATCCGGTTCTGCAGCTTCAAGAAATTCTCATTGGCCTTCAGTTGCGGATAATTTTCCGCTACCGCAAAAAGGCTGCGCAGAGCCAAGTCGTCCCTTGGTCTGCCTGCGCCTTCTGATCTACCGAAACTGCCTGCTGATACTGGCTGCGCGCCTGGGTAACTCTTTTCCAGCGTCTCGCGCTCATGGTTCATGTAGCCTTTGCAGACTTCGACCAGGTTGGGCAGTTCGTCATGGCGCTGCTTGAGCAGGATGTCGATATTCGCCCACGCCTTGGCCACGTCGTTTTTTACGGCAATGAGGCCATTGAAGATCATGACCACATAAACTGCCATGCCGATGAGCACAAACAGAAACGCCAAAGAAAAGATGTTATTCATCGTGTGCCCTTTATTGCCCCTCACAGCCAGCCGAACTCGGCGGCCAGAATGTAAACGCATACCAGGGTCAGCGCCGGGCCGCCCCAAATCAGCAGCGCCGATTTCCATCCCAATGACTTCACCACATCGCGCTGGCTCCGCCACGAAATAAAGAACGCCGGGTTGTGCTCGCCTTTCATGAGTACGGTCGGCGGATGCAAATCAAACTGCTCCGGCGCCGGCGCAGCCGCGGCAGCGCTGCCTGCGCCGGTTACCGCGACTGCGGTGGCCTGTGTCTGGTTGATTCCCGCCGCCGACCAAGCTGCGGGATTGGTGATCCCGGCTTTGGTCAGCGCGTCTGCGATCTTGCCTTTCTGCGCCGAATCCGGCGATCACCGGCTTTGAGCTTGGCCCGGATTTCTGCGGTCTGAATGTCCGTTTGTAGCTGCCCAACAGGATTTGACTCGGAGAACGACATCCTCGAGCCCATGCTGAACGAAACCGGAAGCTCTGCCGGGCCGCCAAGTGCGCACCGGCACCGCGCTTACTTCGAATTCCCGGATTGCTGGCCAGAGTTCCAAGAACAAACAACGCATTCTTGGGCTTGATGCAATACTCTTCCACCTTGACCTTTGCGCTGGTTTCGACCCCATGGCCCGTCAGGAAGGCGGCAACATTCGTCGGAATTTCCAGGCTGCTGGAAAATAACGAATGACTGAATTCCTCCTGAAAGTCGCGATGGATGTCCATCTCCGCGCCCTGCGGATCCACCAGCACGCGTGCGCTGCCATCATCCAGATAGAAGGGGACGTGCAGACTTTCGTCCGCTTCCTTGACCCACGAACTGCCTTTGTCGCGCTGTTTCCATTGCCAGACCATGGTGCGGTAGTAGTAGCAGGGAACTCCGGTGATCGGCGCTCTTAGAGTGTAAGGACCGGCCGCCAGTCCGCTGACCTCCACCAGTCCCATGGCCGCACTGCGAATCTTTGACGTCGGCGTGTTCATGATCAGCCGTTTTCGTTGCAGCAACTGGAAGCCGTGATAAAAGAGATACACTCCGGCGACCGCCCCCAGCAGAGGCATAATCCAGAAGGCGGGCGGGATCGAAGTCGGGATGAAAGCCAGCACAAACATCACGGTTTCCGACGCCAACAGAACGCGTCGGGCCGAGTTTAATGGGGAATTGCGGTGCTCCGGCAGCAGGAAAGGGTTAAAAAGACTTACGTTGGTAATGGAAAACGGGACGATGGCCGCGAAGACGCTAGCTCGGAACCGTGTTGCTGAACAGTCTTCAAAGTCTACCGCACTGCGACCGCCCGCTCCTTCAAAATCTCTTCCACCGCATTGATCCCGATTTCCAACTCCTCATCCGTGTTGTAGAAGTGCGGAGACATGCGCACGCCGGCCTTGGGACGGTAATCCACCAGAATTTCGCGCTTGAACAACTCACGGCAAACTTCTTGAGCGTCGGGCATATCGATCGAAACCGTTCCCCCGCGCTTTTCCGCGTCGCGCGGCGTATTCACCCGCCAGCCGTGCTTGCTAGCCAGTTCAATCAGCCGCCCGGTCTGCCGTTTCGATTTCTCCCGGATACGCTCGATGCCGGCCTCAGCAATAATCTTCAGCCCAGGCCGCGCCGCCTCCAGCGCCGGAATATGCGGGGTTCCGTTCATGAATCGATACGGCGGATCGGTGTAGCGGTTCGCTCCAATTTCGAATGCAAACGGATTCTCGTGCGCTGTCCAGCCGGTAAACTTCGGCTCCAGCTTTTTCCCCAAATCCGGACGCACATACAAATAGCCCACGCCGGGCCCGCCGCAAAGCCACTTCAGCACCCCGCCGCAGGCAAAATCCGTGTTGAGCGCCTGCACATCCACCGGCACGGTTCCGAGCGACTGAAAAGTATCCAGCACCACCAGCGCGCCCACTTTGTGCGCCTTCTCGATGATGGCCTTCGCATCCTGAATGAAAGCGCTGCGAAAGATGACGTGCGAAATCGGCACCAGCAGCGTGGTTTCATCAATCGCATCCAGCATCCGATCCAGCGGCACGGTGACGCCGTCATCGGTCTTCACCATGTGCACCCGCGCCCCGCGCGATTGCTGGGCTTCCCAGAAATACATCACCGAGGGAAAATTCATGTCGCTGTAAACGACTTTGTTGCGTTTGCCGGAAAAATCGAAGCATGACGCCACCACCGCCTGGCACGTCGTCACATTCTGATGAGTCGAAACCGATCCCTTGGGCGCATTCATCAGCGCGCCAATCTCATCGCCGACTTCCGCCGCCAGCATCCACCAGCGCTCTTCCCAGGCGCGCACCCCGCGCATCGCCCAGGTGTCGGCGTAGCCCTTCATGGCGTCATACACTCCGCGCGGCATGGCGCCGAGAGAATTGCTGATCAAATAAGTAGTCCGTTCCAGGATGGGGAACTCAGAGCGATAGCGCAGTAAGGTGGTCGGTCACGGAAGTATTGTACCTGGTCTTCTGATCTTTCTCATCACCGCGTAAGCCGCGGAAAACAGCGCCAGATAAGCCACTCCGCTGACCAGGTTGACGCGCGAATCCCACCACGTCCGCAAGACTGCAGCCGCTCACCAGCGTGAATCCCAGCACCGATCCCCACATGCCCAGTCGCGAACGCATGGGCAGCGCTCTGCAATTCTTCCGCAGTGGCCCGTCTCCGGAACGAAACATGCGCCGCCAGCGATGTCAGCCACGAGAGCATCAGCCCGAACAAAGCCGCGCTCAGAATGTAAACAAACGCATTCTTCGGCGCCCAGGTTTCCGCCACCAGCGCCACCACAATTCCGTAGGAAGAAGCCAGCAGCGCCAGTTTTGGTGATCCGGCCGCATTCAACTGTCCCAGCTTCGCGGGCGCCCATCCGTCCCGCGCCAGCGAAAACAGCATCCGCGATCCCGCATACAGATTTGCATTCGCGCCCGACAATGCCGCGGTCAGAATGACGAAATTCATCAAAGCGCTGGCCGCCGGAATCTTGACCATGCGAAACACCGTGACAAACGGACTTTCCGAAACGCCGGCATGGTCCCACGGCATCACTCCCACCAACACGATCACCGCGCCCAAATAAACCACCGTAAGAATTGCGAAGGTGTAGAGCACGGCCCGCGGAACTTCAGCGGCGCTGCGCGATTCACCCGTCGTGATCGCCACAATCTCCACTCCACCGAACGTATACAGCGCAAACGTCAGAGCCAGCAACGAGGCCACCGGCCCGTTGGGAAAAAAGCCGCCATGAGTCGTGTATTGCGGGGCCACGTGGCCGCTCAACAGCAACGTTCCGCCGATGGCGATGAATGCCAGCATGGTGGCCAGCTTCACCATGGAGAACCAGTACTCAAAGCGCCCGTATTCATGCACGCTGCGCAGATTCACCAGTCCCAGCAGAAGCGAAAATAGCGCCACCCAAAACAACGGCGGAGCCGCCGGAAACCAATACCGCATATATGTCGCCGAAGCCACCAGACTTGCCCCTACTGAAAGGCAAATCGCTGCCCAATAGCCGGCCCGGCAACGAACCCAGCCCACTGGTTGAGATAAAGATCGGCGTAGACGCCAAACGACCCCGCCGCTGGGTGCATGCTCGAGAGTTCCCCCAGGGCCATGGTCACCGTCCAGTTGATGAAGCCGGCCAGCAGGAAACTCAAGATCACGCTCGGCCCGGCCACTTCGATGGCCGCCGCCGACCCTAAGCAGCAGCCCGGTACCGATCGACCCGCCCACCGCCACCATCGCCATCTGGCCGGCGCTCAACTGGTGCTGGAGACCGTGCTCGGGATCACGGGTTCTGGCCTGATCATTCCGGCACGTATACCAGAAAGTCCCATCTTTCCAAAGACTTATTCTGCCGCGTGACTTTCGTAATCGCACCCGGCCTTACTTCGTTGCCGCCCACCGAACCCCCTCCTAGAATTTCTGTGGGTCACTCTGCGCACTTCCAGCTCTCAATGTCAGACACCGTCAAGCGTATGGACCGGGCCGAAATCACCAAGCGGATCGAGCGTGCTGAAAAGCTTCTCCAGAAGGGGAAGACCGACAGCTGCGCTGGAAGAGTACCTGCAAATTCTGGCCGGCGACCCGACCAATGACAGCATCTGCCAGATGGCGGCCGATCTTAGCCTTTCCTTGCAACGCATTCCCGAGGCGGTGAGCCTGCTGGGGGCAGATGTTCGAACGCCAGATTGCGGCCGGTGACGCCACCCGCGCCAGCCTCACTTATAAGAAACTGGCGCGCTTTGCCAATCCCACCTGGGACCAAAAAGTCCGTTTCGGCGAGCTGCTCGAGAACAACAACCGCAAGCTCGCTCTCGGAGACCTACGAAGATGCCTTCCAGGAAGTGACCAAGCAGGGCCGCAAGCAGGAGTCGCTCTCTGTCTTGCAGCGAATACTCAAGCTCGACTCCAGTGAGAAAAATCTGATCCGATTGGGAGAATTGTCCTCCGAACTCGGCGACAACAAGGGCGCGGCGGCGGCCTTCTTCAAAATCTCGGAAATGACTCGCGCCTCCGGCGGCAACGCTGCGCCATGGATTGAGCGCGCCTATGCCGAAGACCCCAGCCGACCCGCAAATCGCCCTGGCCTACAGCCAAGGTCTGGTGGAGCAGGGTCAGGTTGGCGCCGCGATCTTCGTGCTCGAACCCCTGGTCAACGCCGGTTCTGCTCCGCAGGATATTCGCGATACCTACGGCAAAGCCCTGCTCGCAGCCAATCGCCTCAGCGACGCCGAGCCGATCATCTGGCAGTTGTTCGAAGAAAATCCCTCGCGAACCCAGGACGTCGCCAAACTCATTGGCTTGCTGATCGATTCCAATCAGGATGCTGACGCTGTTTCCCTGGCGCGAAAGCTGGAGCAATACCAGCGCCGCAAAGGTGACCGCCGCGCCTTTCTCGCCCTCATGCAGGAAATCGTCGCCGCTCACCGGCCCTCAGTCCGACATGCTCGAGTTCATGAGCGAGCAGTTCAACTCCTCCAATCGCGAGACCGACTATTGCCAGACGCTGCTCAAGCTTTTCGATCTGCATTGCAGCATGGGCAAGTACGACAAAGCCGCCGAATCGCTGGATCGCGCCGCCGAAGTCGATGCCTATGAGCCGGGCCATCAACAAGCGCCTGGAAATGCTGCGCGGCAAAATTGATGAGAATCGCTTCAAAGTGATTGCATCCCGCTTCACCAGCATGGCGGATTCAACCGCCAGCACCGTGCGTGCCGAAGAAAAGTTGCTGGGCGCCGCCGCCTTGCAAGATCTCATGCTGCAAGCGGAAATCCTGGTGCAATACGGCATGCGAGCCAAGGCCCTCGAACGTTTGCAGCGCATTCAACAGCTCTTTCCGCATGAGGAAGAACGAAATCCCGCACTCCAGCAGCTTTACCTTTCTGCGGGCTGATTCCGCACTATCCCGGTTCCGAGCCACCAGCAGTTGCGCCCGCACCGATACCGGCGCCGGCCGCTGCAACTCCGTCGCCCAATCGGCAGCAGCTGATGTCAGCGGCTTCGCCCGCGTGGCAGACATCACGCGCAAACTTTATCGCCAAAGCAATGCCGAGGCGGTCATGTCCACTGCGGCCAACGAAATTGGCGCGCAATGGAAAGTGGGACGCTGCGTGGTCGCAATGCGCAAGGCCGGACAGCGGCCCACCAGCACCAAAGAATTCTGCGGTCCGGGTACCGAGCCCGCGGACGCTGCCGCGCTGGAAAAAATTGTTTCCACCGCTCACGATGCCGCCATTCGCAACGGCAGCATGCTGGCAATCACCAACGTCTACTCCTCGCCCGAATTGGCCGACGTTCGCGACGCTCTGCGACAAACTTGGAATGGCTTCGCTGCTTATCCTTCCGCTCGGCCGATGGCACCGAACATGCCGGAGTTCTGCTGCTGGCGCAAAATACGGCACACGTCTGGAGCCCCAACGACGTGTTGGTGCTCAAGACCATCTGCGACCAAATCCTCATCGCGCTGAACAATGCCGGACTGCGCCGTCTGGTCAAGAGCCTCTCGGTCACCGACGAACGTTCCGGCCTGCTCAAGCGCGCCTCCTATCTCGACCTGCTGATGGCGGAAACCCGCCGTAACACCCAGCAAAGCACTTCGCTATCGATTCTGTTGCTGCAATTCGGCGAGAAGGCCGCCATGCTGAAAGAATTCGGCGAGGCCGCGATTGAAGCCCTGATGCAGCAAATCGGACAGCTCTTCGCCGCCAACATCCGCCAGAACGATCTCGCCTTCCGCTACGAAGCCACCAGCATCGCCATCGTGCTGGGCGAAACCACCGAAAAAGAAGGCATCCTCGCCGCCGAAAAACTGCAACGCCTGGTCGCCCAAATCAAGCTTCCCGAAAAAGACGAGCCTGTCCGCTTCAATGCCGGCACTGGCCGAAGCCGTC
This sequence comes from uncultured Acidobacteriota bacterium, assembly GCA_963845725.1. Taxonomy (GTDB): domain Bacteria; phylum Acidobacteriota; class Terriglobia; order Terriglobales; family Acidobacteriaceae; genus JABCZH01. The sequence continues at coordinate 179,881 of CAWJTC010000003.1, read as the reverse complement.
GTCCGCGCCGAATACGATCCGGTCGATATCGTCACCGAAGTCGTCAATCGCGCCGAACAGGCGGTTCATCTTTCCATCGCTCAGGGCGCAGGCAAAGTCGTTGTGCTCGCCGCATCTGTTGCTGCCGCCGCCAATGCCTGATCTGAGAACCGAGAACTGCCAACTGACAACTGCTTTTGCGACAGGGTTTCTCACGCACTCGCGAGCTTTCCTCTGCCACCTTTGCGATTCAAGATTTATGCTTGCCGGGTCTTGTCTAAACCTTACAACGCTGAGAGCGCAGAGAGCAGCCGCAGAGCGCGCGGAGACACGCAGTGTCACCGCGCCAATTGGCGCTCTCTGCACTCGCGCTGTTACACTGCAAAGTTCAACCAAGATTTTAAGCCCAGGAATTCACCGCTTCAGTCATGCTCAAACCAGGAGACATCGCCATCGTCAGCGGGGCCCGCACGCCCTTTGGCCGCTACTGCGGCAAACTGAAAGACTTCACCGCCCAGGAACTGGGCGCAATCGCCGCCAAAGGCGCCATCGAACGCGCCGGAGTCGATCCCAAAGACTTCGACCACGCCGTCTTCGGCAACGCGCAACAGACTTCGGGAGACGCTCTCTACGGAGCCCGTCACGTTGGCCTTGCGCGCCGGACTGCCGATCGAAACTCCTGCGCTCACTGTGAATCGCCTGTGCGGATCGGGCATGCAGGCCATCGTCAACGCCGCCCAAATGATCCAGCTAGGCGAAGCGAGCGTCGTCCTCGCTGGCGGTATGGAAGCCATGTCGCAGGCTCCATTCTCCATTCGCGGGCGCGACGGCTTTTCCCTCGCCCCCGGCGGCAAACTAGAAGATTCCCTGATGGTCGCCCTGCTCGACACGTTCTGCGGCTCCTACATGGCCAACACCGCCGAACTCTATGGCGAGCAGCAGGGCATCACCCGCCAGGCGCAAGATGAATTCGCGCTGCGCTCGCAGCAAGCTGCCGACGCCGCCTACAAAGAAGCATCGCTTGCAGGAAGAACTGGTCCCGGTGCCGCTCAAGAATCACAAAGGCGAGCCGACCGGCGAAAGCCTGACCGAAGACGATCATCGCCGTCCGCAAACAACCATGGAAGGCCTGGCCAAACTGAAGCCCGCATTCGGCAAGAACGGCACCGTTACCGCCGGCAACGCCAGTGGCATCGTGGATGGCGCAGCGCGCGGTCGTGGTCATGTCGCTCGAAGAGGCCACGAAACGTGGCGTCAAACCTATGGGCCGCATCGTAAGCTGGGGGATCGCGGGCGTCGAACCGAAACTCATGGGCCGTGGCCCGGTTCCAGCTACGAAGATCGCCCTGCAAAAAGCGGGACTGACCCTCGACTACATTGACTTGATCGAAGTCAACGAAGCTTTCGCCGCTCAGTATCTCGCCGTCGAAAAAGAGCTTGGCCTTGATCGCAGCCAAAGTGAACGTCAACGGCGGAGCCATTGCCCTCGGACATCCCCTGGGCGCGACCGGCACGCGGCTGGTGATCACGCTGCTGTACGAATTGCGCCGCCGAAAGAAGAAGTACGGTCTGGCGACTGCCTGCATCGGCGGAGGCCAAGGCATCGCTATGATCGTCGAAAGCTTGAACTAGATTTATCCGGTTGCTCCGCGTGAATCCGCGGCGAAAAGAGACCATTTATGGAGATAAAGAAAGTTGGAGTTCTCGGTTGTGGCCTGATGGGCTCGGGCATCGCTCAAGTCTCGGCCACCGCCGGATTCGACGTTACCGTTCTCGAGGTCGAGCAGAAATTCCTCGACAAGGGTTTCGCCGGCATCGAAAAATCGCTGGCCAAGTTTGCCGAAAAAGGCACGCTCAAAGAAACTCCGCCAAGCCGTCCGCGCCCGCCTCAAAGGCACGACCAACATGCAGGACCTCGCCGATTGCGACATCGTGGTCGAAGCCGTTATCGAGAACATTGCCGAAAAGAAAAAGATGTACGCCGCCCTCGACGCCATCGCGAAGAAAGACGCCATCTTCGCCACGAACACTTCGTCCATTTCCGTGACCGAGTTGATGTCCGCAACCAAACGCCCCGAACGCTTCATCGGCCTGCACTTCTTCAATCCCGTGCCGCTGATGAAGCTGGTTGAAGTCGTAAAGACCATCGCCACCGCTCCCGACGTGTACGACACCGCTTACGAATTCGGCAAGAAGCTTGGCAAAGTTCCCGTCCGCACCAGCGACAAAACTGGATTCATCGTCAATCGCCTGCTGGTGCCGTATCTGCTCGACGCCATCCGCGCCTACGAAGAGGGCGTCGGCTCGATTGAAGACATCGACAACGCCATGAAGCTGGGCTGCGGCTATCCCATGGGCCCGTTCACGCTGCTCGATTTCGTCGGCCTCGACACTACTTATTACATCACCCACGTGATGTACGACGAATTCAAAGAGCGCCGCTTCGCCTCGCCGCCGTTGCTGAAGAGACTGGTGATGGCAGGCTGGTACGGCCGCAAGAGCGGCAAAGGCTTTTACGATTATTCGGACCCGGCGAACCCGAAGCCGAATAAGTTGTAACTCCGCGGCGGATCGACGCTGATCCGGCAGCGGATTTACTCTGTGTTCCTCTGTGGCCTCTGTGGTTAGAATGATTTTGATCAGCGTTAATCCGCGTAAATCTGCGGCGAAATGAATTCTATGACCTACGAAAACATTCTCTTCGAAAAGAAAAACTCCATCGCCTACGTCACCGTCAACCGGCCCAAAGTGCTCAACGCGCTCAACATGGCCACCATGGAAGAGCTGCGCAGCGCCTTCACCGATGCCAAGGACGACGCCAACATCCGCGTCGCATCCTCACCGGCTCAGGCGAGAAAGCATTCATCGCCGGCGCCGACATCGGCGAGCTGGCCAAGCACGACGCCGTTAGCGGCAAGGAATACACGCATCGCGGCCAGAGCGTGCTTGATTTGATCGAAAACCTCGGCAAGCCCGTCATCGCCTGCATCAATGGTTTCGCGCTCGGCGGCGGATGCGAAATCGCCATGGCCTGCACCATGCGCCTGGCCAGCGAAAACGCCAAGCTCGGCCAGCCCGAAGTGAAGCTCGGAATTATTCCGGGCTATGGTGGCACGCAGCGCCTGCCGCGTCTGGTGGGCAAGGGCCGCGCCATGCAACTCATTCTCTCCGGCGAAATGATCACTGCGCAGGAAGCCCACCGCATGGGACTGGTGAACGAAGTGACGCCGATCGCCGAACTGATTCCCCGCGCCGAGGCCATCGCACAAAAAATCATCGCCAACTCGCCGCTGGCAGTGCAGTATTCAATGGAAGCCGTGAACCGCGGCTTCGAGATGCCCTTGTCGGACGCGCTGTATCTGGAAGCGGTTTTGTTCAGCGTGGCCTGCTCGTCCGAAGATAAGAAAGAAGGAACGACGGCGTTCCTGGAGAAGCGCGCGCCGCAGTTCAAGGGGAAATAACATTGGCCACGGACTTCCACGGATTCTCGCGGATGAAAAACATTTCACCACGGAGACACAGAGACACGAGAAAAAATCACCGAAGAGGAAATTCGGCGGAAGGCTGCTCGCGGGGAAACTCAACGCCGCCGGCTTTCGCTTCGCTATTGTCGTTTCCCGCTTCAATGAATTCATCACTGAACGGCTGTTGCGCAGCGCCTACGACGGCCTGCTTCGCTCCGGTGCGCGCGAAAAAGACATCACCATCGTCCGCGTTCCTGGCTCTTTTGAAATCCCCTCCGCCGCCCGCACTCTCGCCGAAACCGGCAAATACGACGCCATCATCTGCCTCGGCTGCCTGCTCCGCGGAGACACCGCCCATTACGATGTCATCGTCAACGAAGTCGCACGCGGCATCGGACAGTCGGCGCAGGAAACCGGCGTCCCGCACGCTTTCGGCGTTCTCACCTGCGAAACGCTGGAGCAAGCCATCGACCGCGCCGGATTAAAAATGGGCAATAAAGGTTTCGAAGCGGCGCTGTCGGCGGTCGAGATGGCGAATTTAAAGAAAGCAGTCCTCGGCCGTTCGTCGTCGGTCGTTGGCAAAGGCAAGAAGGTAACTCACGCCGGCCGTCGCCCGTCCAAGCCAAAATCGACACGCTAAAACCTGTACACTGAGTTTGGCTGGCTTCGTCAAGGCCAACGACCAGCGACGAACGACCAACGACCAACGACTGCCCATGGGTACCCGCCGAAAATCTCGCGAACTGGTTCTGCAAATGCTCTTTCAGTCCGACATGGGCAAGCAAACGGCGGACGATGTCCGCCGCATCTTCTGGAACCAACACAAGTCCGCAGAAGGTGAAGTACGTGGTTTCGCCGACGATCTCTTCCGGGTTGCCACTGATCACGCTGCAGAAATTGACGGCCTTATCGAGCGCCATGCCGAACATTGGCGCATGGACCGCATGGCCGCCGTCGACCGCAATCTTCTGCGCTCTGCGGTCGCAGAGCTTATCGGATTCCCAGATACTCCGCGCGCCGTGGTCATCAACGAAGCCCTGGAAATCGCACGCAAGTTCTCCAGCCCAGAATCCACACAATTCATCAACGGAGTGCTCGACAGCGTAGGCAGGGAACTGGAAAAGAAGGCTGTTAGTCCCTAGCGGGGACCGGCTTGTCAACGAACCAACGGCGAACCACCAACCACGGTAGTTACGGCTTTGCTGCCACTAGATCGGGATTGCATGTTACTCCGGGAAAAGGCTGGCCAGCCGTCGTCTGGCACAAGCTTTGCGGGAACGTGATTTGCTGTACGTCCGCGCCCATATCGGTTTGCAGAACATGAAGCTGTCCCATCACTGCTTCCCACATAAAGCTGCGTACCATCGGGGGTTAAAGAGGCGCCCAACGGAAATCCATTGCCAACCAGCGGAATCGCCGAGGAAGTCTGCGCCGCGATATTAAAGACCAGGATGCTGTTGAAGTCGGGTGTCACAATGTAGGCCGTCGAGCCGTCTTGCGAAATGATCAATTGCGATGCCGCGAAGGTGCCACGGCCCAGATCGAAGGTTGTCAGGCTGTCGCTGACGCTGGGAGTGCAACCGGACGGCGATGCGGCAACGTGGATCACGCCGACGTCGGGAGGGATGAGCGCCACGACTCCAGTCGCATCCGGCAACGTCTTCAAGAAAGTCGGGACGGGCGACACATCAACCGTGTCCGCCTGGCTATTGTCACATGTTCTCTGCACCGTGACGCCCGAGGGGTTCCCACCCGCCAAATAAGCGAAGGCCCCCTCTGCCAGAAAGCTCACATCGTTGGCGGGCGCAGTCAGCGCTTTGGTCTGTAACGAGTCCGCTTTGGAATACACATAGAGCGTGCTTCCCGCCACAATGAACGCTTTCAGGCTATCAGGCGAAAAGTCGGCCGCAGTGGCTCCTGTAATCCGATAGGCCGTCGGAATATTGCCGGACGTGTCAAAAACGAATACCTGATTGGGTGAGTCTGCGGTGTCAGAAACCACCACCTTGCTGCCGTCCGGAGAGACTGCCAGAACCTTGCCTGGCGTCGAATTGAATCCGGTCACCGTGTTGCCGCTTACCGAAAGCACCGAAAGCCCCTTGCTCCCCAGCAAGCTGGAGTTCGTACCTAGGTAAGCTTTTGCTCCCGCCTGGTCAAACACAAGCGAATTCGGAGTGCCGGGCAGTATGATCGAATCCCCGACTTTGGTTTGCGGGTTCGTAACTGGAACGATTGTGCTTACGCAAGTATCGATCGTTCCACATCCCGTGCTCGAGACGTAGACAGTCTCGGTAGGTGTCGTAACCGTTTGCGGCACCAGTGTGACCACGTTTTCGGGGTATATAGGCACCGAAGGCTGGAAGCCGATGTTACAAGTAGGAGGACTGCAAGACGCAATGATGGTGGCGCTCCCCCCGCCGGTCGCGGCCAACGCCAAGCCGCCATTAACACTCACCGAGGAGCTCTGTGAGGAACTCCAAGTCAAGGGAACTCCCGTAAGGGTGGTGCCCAGAGTGTCAACCACAGTTGGGGTTATGGTTTTTGAAGTGGCGGAGGAAGCGGTGACCGCGAGTTGGATCGACTGAACCGGGCAGGTGGTGAAACTAAAAGGTACGCTGCTGGTGTTGCCAACCGTTGCGAACAGCGGAGTAACGCCCGGAGCTTTCGCCGTCACCATCACCTGATTCAGCGATTGCCCATTGACTACGTTTACCAGTCCACGTGCTGTTGTACTAATGTCCGCCACCCCGGTATTCAACACCTGCCAATTGAACTGCCCAGCAGTGGCGGTAATGTCGACGCCTCGACCATAAGCAGTTGCTTGATACGCCGCAGCATGGGCCACAATGGCATTCGCGCTTGCTGTCAGGCAGGTGGTTGCTGGTCCCGGCGGAACTGGCGTAATCGTGACACTGTCAATATGTTGGTGGACATAAACCCGGGTCGAGGGGCTGCTCACACCTTGCGTGACGGCGGTTACGTCAGCGAATCCCACCGGCCCCGGACTGCAGATCTGGGGGACGCTTAAAGAATCCCAAGTGCCGGCGCAAACCAGGCCATTCACGGCCACGCTGACTACTGCGCTGTTGCTGGATTGATAAAAGACCGGCTCGGCAATGGGAGACTTGTTCGGATCCTCGGGAGTGGCGGTAAACTGCTGGTCGGTTCCCAGTTCCATGGAGACACTCCCCGCAGGAGCCATGGTGATGGTCGCGGGCACGGCGTAACCCGTAGCGTTCACCGCGTTGCCACCGCCACAGCCGCTTTCACTCGCAATCACAGCGCACACAACAGCGACGAGAAATCCCACTTGACCCCACCTATCCATTCGTCCTCCCCGCCTCAGGCGGTCCACAGTATCACCCTCACAGTGTGCTGGGAAATTTCCAGTCTAGAGGCAGTATGCGTTTTCAGCAATCTGTGAAAAGGGGCTTAATCTGGGATGCGTCGCCACACGGTTGACGATGTGTGAACCAAGTTGCTATATTTAGAGGGTTCCGCGAGTAAACTTGGCTTTGCTGTAAGCGGCGGGTTTTTTGGTGCCTGCGATTGGTGTGCGGCCAGTTGGTTGAACCAGCCGCTTAAGATATACCTCTTCGGACGTTGCCGAAGATGCCCTCGCTGAAGCGCTCTGTGCGTACTTCCACCCGTATGGAAGGCTATGCAGGGCGGTGCTGACGAAACGGAGTGCCTCCTGTTTGAGGCTTGGCACCACCGTCGGCAGCGTTAGTCCGAATTTGTGATATTCCGCCCCGCTTGTGTGGCGGAAGCATGGCTGGCCTATCGCCAGCCAGACCCTGAACCAGGGAAAAGTTGAAGCTGCGGGTTCGCCGCTTCGCCTCATGGGCGTGTGCGTGAAGTGCGCGGCTTAAGGAGTTGTAAGAGTGCCGACTTTCAATCAATTGGTGCGTGACGGCCGCAAGCGGCCACGGTACAAGACGGCTAGTCCCGCGTTGCAGGGATGTCCACAGAAGCGTGGCGTGTGCACGCGCGTGTATACGCAAACCCCCAAGAAGCCGAACTCGGCGTTACGCAAAGTAGCCCGCGTGCGGCTCACCAACGGAATCGAAGTGACAACTTACATTCCCGGCGTCGGCCATAATCTCCAGGAGCACTCGATTGTGCTCATCCGCGGCGGCCGCGTGAAGGATCTGCCGGGAGTGCGCTATCACGTGATTCGCGGCACGCTGGATGCCGTGGGCGTTGTCGGCCGCAAGCAGAGCCGCTCGAAGTATGGGGCCAAGAGACCGAAAGCATAAAGGAGTGGGGCCCGGTTCAAGCTAGGAGCCAGAGGCCAGGAGCAAAAAGCTGCATGCCACGAAAAGGACATATCGCGAAACGCGGAGTTGAGGCCGATCCTGTCTACGGGTCCGACTTGGTGACCAAGTTCGTCAACTCCATGATGTGGGGCGGCAAGAAGAGTACGGCCGAGAAGATTGTTTATTCCTCGATGACCCGCTTGCAGGAAAAGGGTGGCGACGAAGCCCTGAAGCTCTTCAAGAAAGCAGTCGAAAACGTCAAGCCATTGCTCGAAGTGAAGACCCGCCGCGTGGGTGGCGCGAACTATCAGGTGCCGGTCGAAGTGAATGCCGACCGCCGTACCTCGCTGGCCATCCGCTGGCTGATTACCTACTCTCGCGGACGCGGCGAAAAAGGCATGATCGACAAGTTGAGCAACGAATTGCTGGACGCCGCCAACAATCGCGGCGCCGCGATCAAGAAAAAAGAAGATGTTCATCGTATGGCCGAGGCGAACAAAGCCTTCGCGCACTATCGGTGGTAGTGCGAATCGACAAGGATTTTAAGGACAAAGTTTTGACAGGTTCAGTCGCCAACGAGCAAGAGCTACGAAAAGAAGAGAGAAAGAAAGCTGTGTCCAGACACAGTTCCATTAGAGCGTTGCAGGAACATCGGCATCATGGCCCACATCGATGCCGGTAAGACCACTACGACCGAGCGCATCCTGTTCTATACCGGAAAGACGCACCGCATCGGAGAGGTCCACGAAGGTACTGCGACCATGGACTGGATGGAGCAGGAGCAGGAGCGCGGCATCACTATCACTTCCGCCGCCACTACCTGCACCTGGCGCGACATTCGCATCAATATCATCGATACGCCCGGCCACGTCGATTTCACCGCTGAAGTCGAGCGCTCGCTACGGGTGCTCGACGGAGCGGTCGCTGTGTTTGACGCCGTTCACGGCGTGCAGCCGCAATCGGAAAAGGTTTGGCGCCAGGCCGACAAGTACGGGGTTCCCCGCATTTGCTTCATCAACAAGATCGACAAGATGGGCGCCGATTTCGAGCATGCCGTCGATACGCTTCGCAAACGCCTCAACGCCAAGCCCATTGCCATCCAGATTCCTATCGGCCAGGAAGATAAGTTCAAAGGCGTGGTGGACCTGATCGAAATGAAGTCCATTACCTGGCAAGACGACACCATCGGGGCCGAGTACACTTCCGGTCCGATTCCCGCGGAACTCCAGAAGAAAGCCGAAGCCTTCCACACTCAGCTGGTCGAGACGGTCGCCGAGAACGATGACGACATGCTGCACAAGTTCCTGGAAGGCGAAGCCATTTCCGCCCACGGAATTGCGCGCTTCGTTGCGCAAGTCCACCATCGCCCTCAAGCTGTTTCCGGTTGTCGTAGGCACCGCGTTCAAGAATAAGGGTATTCAGCCGCTGCTCGATGCGGTGGTCGACTATTTGCCTTCCCCGATCGATGCCGGCGAAGTCAAAGGCGTCAACCCCGAAAACGGTGAAGTGGTGACCCGCAAGCCGGCAGACGACGAACCTTTTTCCGCCCTGGCCTTCAAGATCATGGCCGACCCCTTTGTCGGACAGTTGACTTTCATTCGTGTCTATTCCGGGCAGGTCAAGTCGGGTGACTCGGTCCTCATGCAGCGGCAGCGGACGCACCGAGCGCATTGGCCGCCTGCTCAAAATGCACGCCAACAAGCGCGAAGACATCAGTGAGATTCTGGCAGGAGATATTTGCGCCGCCGTCGGATTGAAGAACGTATCGACCGGCGACACCATCTGCGATGAAAAACACCCCATCGCTCTCGAGTCCATCGAATTTGCGGTTCCCGTGATTTCCGTCGCGGTCGAGCCCAAGACCAAAGCCGACCAGGAAAAAATGGGCATGGCGCTCTCGAAGCTAGCCCAGGAAGATCCCACTTTCAAAGTTCACACCGACCCCGACAGCGGACAGACCATCATCAGCGGCATGGGTGAGTTGCATCTCGAAATCATCATCGACCGCATGATGCGCGAGTACAAAGTGGAGGCCAACGTAGGCAAACCGCAAGTGGCCTATCGCGAGACCATCCGCAGGAAGTCGGAAGCCGAGGGTAAATACATTCGCCAGACCGGCGGCCGCGGCCAGTATGGTCACGCCAAGATTCGCATTGAGCCCAACGAGCCCGGCAAGGGCTATGAATTTGTGAACGATAGTCATCGGCGGTTCGGTCCCCAAGGAATTCATTAAGCCCATCGATCAGGGAATCAAGGAAGCCATGGAAGGCGGCGTCCTGGCGGGCTACGAGATGGTGGATGTAAGAGCCATTCTTTACGACGGCAGCTACCACGACGTCGATTCCAATGAAATGGCCTTCAAGATTGCCGGCTCGATGGCGTTCAAAGAAGCCGCCCGCAAGGCTTCGCCGGTGTTGCTCGAGCCGGTGATGGCAGTCGAAGTGGTCACGCCGGAAGATTATGCCGGCGTCATCATGGGCGACCTGAGTTCGCGCCGTGGTCGCATCGAAGGCATGGAACACCGTGCCGGTTCGCAGGTGATTAAAGCGATCGTGCCGCTGGCGGAAATGTTCGGCTACGCGACCCACATGCGCTCCAGCACGCAGGGACGCGCCGAATACTCAATGCACTTCGCGCGTTATGAAGAAGTGCCGCGCAGCGTCGCCGACGAAATTATTGGCAAGTCGCAGGGACCGAAGAGATAGATTCCTGACTCGCTGAAGCGGTTCGGAATGACAAGGGTTTGAGCTAGCAGCTAAGAGCCAGGAGCTAAAAGTTAACATGGCCGAAGAGAAATTTGAGCGGAATAAGTCGAGGCGTTTTGCGCGGCGTCTGAGCCGCGCGCCGAGATCCTGAGCGTAGCGAAGGACCTCTCGAATAACTACTGAGGACGGAACATGGCGAAAGAAAAATTTGAGCGGAATAAGCCGCACTGCAACGTAGGCACGATCGGTCACATTGACCATGGCAAGACCACGTTGACGGCGGCCATCACCAAGGTGTTGTCGAAGCACAATCCCGAAGATTGTGTTCCGGTCGTTTGATTCGATCGATAACGCGCCGGAAGAAAAAGCCCGCGGGATCACGATCGCCACGGCGCACGTGGAGTACGAGACGGCGAACCGGCACTACGCGCACGTCGATTGCCCGGGCCACGCCGACTACATCAAGAACATGATCACGGGCGCGGCGCAGATGGATGGCGCAATTCTGGTTGTAGCCGCGACCGATGGCCCCATGCCGCAGACCCGCGAGCACGTGCTGTTGGCGCGGCAGGTGGGCGTGCCTTACATCGTGGTGGCGTTGAACAAGTGCGATGCGGTGGACGATCCCGAGTTGCTGGACCTGGTGGAACTCGAAGTGCGCGAGCTGCTGAAGACCTATCAGTTTCCTGGGGACAAGGTTCCGGTGGTGCGGCTGTCGGCACTGGGAGCATTGAACGGGGAAGCGAAGTGGGAAAAGCAGATTGACGAGTTGATGGAAGCGGTGGACAAGAGCGTGCCGCAACCGGTGCGTGAACTGGACAAGCCGTTCCTGATGCCGATTGAAGATATTTTCTCGATCTCGGGACGGGGCACGGTGGTGACGGGCCGTATCGAGCGCGGGAAGGTGAAGGTGGGCGAGGAAGTGGAGATTGTCGGCTTCCGCGACACCCGCAAGACGGTGGTGACCGGCGTCGAAATGTTCAAGAAGCAATTGGACGAAGGGCATGGCGGGCGACAATGCTGGACTGTTGCTGCGCGGCATCGGGAAAGACGATGTGGAGCGCGGAATGGTGCTGGCGAAGCCGGGATCGATCACGCCGCACACCAAGTTCAAGGCGGAAGTTTACATCTTGACCAAAGAAGAAGGTGGAAGGCACACGCCGTTCTTCAAGGGCTACCGGCCGCAGTTTTATCTGCGGACGACGGACGTGACGGGCGTGGCGGAATTGCCGGCGGCGACGGAGATGGTGATGCCGGGAGACAACGTGAGCCTGGTGATTGAGTTGATCACGCCGGTGGCGATGGAAAAGGGATTGCGGTTTGCGATTCGTGAAGGCGGCCACACGGTGGGCGCCGGAACGATTGCGGAGATTGTGCAGTAAGGTTTGTGTAGGGCGGAGCGAGGCTCCGCAGGGTTTGTAAGCTATAAAACGTAGGTGGCCGGAGATCCCTCGCTTTGCTCGGGATTTCGGCACGCGGCTCGGACGCCGGGTAAACGCCTCAAGTTCTTTCCTTCCGGAATAGCCGGGAAGGGGATAGAGAGAAAAACGTGAGTGGAAAAGAAAGAATTCGGATCCGGCTTGAAAGCGTACGACTACCGCATCCTCGATCAGTCCACGGGTGAAATTGTCGAGACCGCCCGCCGCACCGGCGCACAGATCGCGGGCCCGATTCCGTTGCCCACGATGAAGAACAAGTATTGCGTGCTGCGTTCGCCGCACGTGGACAAGAAGTCGCGCGAGCAGTTTGAAATTCGCACCCACAAGCGCCTGCTCGATATTCTCGAGCCGACGCAGCAGACCGTGGATGCATTGATGAAGCTTGATCTCCCCGCTGGTGTGGACGTCGAGATCAAAGCATTCGGTAAAGAGCACAAATAGATTCAAGCTCCCCAGCCAATAGCCACTGGCCACGCTGGGAACGGAGAAGGAAATGGCAAAGGTAGCTGGAATTCTGGGAAAAAAAGTCGGCATGACGCAGCTCTTCGACGACAAGGGCGACGTGCATCCCGCTACCGTTCTACAGGCCGGCCCGTGTGTGGTCACACAACATAAAACCGCGACCAAAGATGGCTACGTAGCCGCCCAGATCGGCCTGGTCGAATTCGTAAAGGAATCGCGGCTGACCAAGCCGATGAAGGGTCATCTCGGCAAAAATAATCTGCCGCCGGTGAAAATCATTCGCGAAGTGCCGGTCGAAGTCGACGAAAAAGCCGCCGATGGCGACGGCGCAGTGAAAGCCGGAGACCGTGTGCTGATCGATATTTTTGACGGCGAGCGTTTCGTCGACGTGGTCGGCATCAGCAAAGGCCGCGGTTTCAGGGTGTGGTCAAGCGCCATCATTTTGCGCGGCGGTCCGAAATCGCACGGTTCGATGTTTCAGATCACCGGCTCCATCGGCTCTTCCGCGTTCCCCTCGCGAGTGTTCAAGGGAATGCGCATGTCGGGTCACATGGGTAACGCCCGCGTCACGGTGCGCAACTTGCGAGTGCTGGGTCTCGACAAAGACGACAACCTGCTGGTGGTGGAAGGCAGCGTGCCCGGCCCCAACGGCGGATACCTGGTGATCACCAAGGCCAAGAAGCCGCCGAGAGAGCGTCGTGGATTTGCCGGATCGGCGACGGTTGATCCGTTAAAGGCAGCAAAACGCGCAGCCAAGAAGGCATAAGAGATTAAGGTGCACGGGCGAGACGCCCCTGCCAACAGAAAAAGCATATGGCAACGATTGACATTCAAAATCTGAGCGGCGGCAAAGTCGGGCACGCTCGAACTCGCCGATGAAGTTTTCGGCGCGGTCAACGAGGACCTGCTCTGGGAAGCGGTGAAACATTACCGCGCCGCCCGGCACGCCGGCACTCATGCCACCAAGAACAAGAAGCTGGTGTCCGGCGCCGGCAAGAAGCTGTGGAAGCAAAAGGGCACCGGACGCGCCCGAGTCGGCTCCATCCGTTCCCCACTGTGGCGGCACGGCGGCACCGTGCACGGCCCGCAACCGCGCTCCTACGACTACCAGTTTCCGCGCAAGAAGTTGCTGGGCGCGCTGCGCTCAGCCCTCGCCGCCAAGTTCGCGGACGGCAAGCTGATCGTGGTTAACGCCTTCAGTCTCGAAGAAGTAAAGACGAAAGCGTTCCGCGAAGCGCTCGACAAGCTGAAAGTCGACAGCACGGCTTTACTGGTTGAAGTGCCGAATCACGGAAACCGCAATCTGGTTCTCAGTTCGCGCAATCTCGAGGGAATCGAACTGCTCAGCGGCAACGAAGTTCATCCTTATCATCTGTTGCGTTATGACCGGGCGATTTTTTCGCAGCCGGCCATCGAGAAATTGCAGATCACGCTGAAGAGTTCGCTGCCCAAGCGCCACAAGAAAGCGGTTGAGGGTGAAGGCAGCCCGAAAAAGGCCGCCAAGGCGCCGCGGCGTCGCACTAAACATGAAAAAGCGGCGGAGGTAGCCTGATGAAATCGGCATATCAGATTCTTCGCCGGCCGGTCATTACGGAAAAGGGCCTGGCCATCAAGGAAAACCAGAACACGCTGGTCTTCCAGGTGGCGCCCAAGGCGACCAAGACGGAAATTAAGGAAGCGGTGCAAAGCATTTTCAAAGTCAAGGTACATTCCGTTCGTACCGCGACCTATCCGGGAAAAGAACGGCGGCGCGGCAAGTTCGCCGGCTATCGTCCCGACTGGAAGAAGGCATATGTGCGGCTGAAGTCCGGCGAAAAGATGCCGGAGTACGCGCAGAACTTATAGCCGTAGGTCGTTCGTCGTTGGTCGTTGGCCAACCCCGAAAGACTGCAGCGGCAAGAAAAAGCTAAGAGCTAAGAGCTAGAAGCCAAGAGCTGATTATGCCAATCAAGACATACCGACCGACGACCCAGACGTTGCGCTACCGGACGACGATCGTCAACGACGACATCACGCGTACCCGGCCCTACAAGCCGTTGACCGAGCCCAAGCCGCGCACCGGCGGCCGGCGCAACTCCGGCGACACCACCAGCCGGTTCATTGGCGGCGGGCACAAAAAGAAGCTGCGCATCATTGATTTCAAGCGCGACAAGACCGGCATTCCGGCGACGGTGGCGTCCATCGAGTACGATCCCAACCGCTCGGCGCGCATTGCCTTGCTGAACTATGCCGACGGCGAGAAGCGCTACATTTTCAGCCTGACGGCTTGAAGGTCGGACAGAAAATCGTCAGCGGTCCCGACGCCGACATTCTGGTGGGCAATGCCTTGCCACTGCGCAACATCCCGCCCGGCACCACGATTCACAATGTCGAATTGAAGCCGGGCAAAGGGGCGCAGATGGTGCGGTCCGCAGGCGGCGCAGCGCAGTTGGTTGCCAAGGAAGCCGAATACGCGCTGGTCAAACTGCCCTCGGGCGAAACCCGCAAAGTTTCTCAGGATTGCCTGGCGACCATCGGACAGGTCGGCAACCTGGACCACGAAAATGTCACCATCGGCAAAGCTGGACGTTCGCGCTGGCTGGGCAAGCGTCCGCATAATCGCGGTGTTTCCATGAACCCGGTCGACCATCCCCACGGCGGTGGTGAGGGCAAGACTTCCGGCGGACGTCACCCGGTCACTCCGTGGGGACAGCCGACGCGCGGCTACAAGACACGCAACAACAAGCGCACCGATGCATTCATCGTGAGCCGCAGAAGTAAGTAGTGAATGACCAGGCCGTTAGCTGAGAGCCGACGGCTGAAAGCTGAGAAGCTGACTTTATGGCACGTTCAACCAAAAAAGGTCCGTTTGTCGATGGCTACCTGCAATCGCGGGTGGAAGCCATGAACTCGCGCAACGAGAAGAAGGTGCTGCGCACTTGGTCGCGGCGCTCCACTGTGATCCCGGAATTTGTGGGTCACACCATCGCGGTGCATAACGGCAAGAAATTTATTCCCGTCTATGTCACCGAGAACATGGTCGGCCACAAGCTGGGGGAATTCAGTTTCACTCGCCAGTTCAAGGCGCACTCCATGCGGGCAGCAACGGAAACTGCCGCCAAGCCCGCGGGTATCCCGGGTGGTCCGGGAGCGATCAGTCCGGCAGGCGGAGCGGCCCCGGCAGCAGCCCGGCAGCTCCAGCGTCGAAGTCGTAAGGCAGGATGGAAGAGATTAAGACTATGGAATTTCGAGCTCAAGCCCGGTTCATGCGCGTCTCGCCGCAGAAGGCCCGTCTGGTGCTGGATCTGATCAAGGGCCGCCGCGTTGAAGATGCGCTCAACACGCTCGCCTTCACCAAGAAACGCGTGGCGGCGACCATCGAGAAGTTGTTGCGGTCGGCGCTGGAGAATGCCAACTACCTGAGCGCGGAAAAGGGCTTGGACGTGGATGTCGACAGCCTTTACGTGAAGCGCGCGATCGCTGGCGACGGTCCCCGCATGAAGCGAATTCGCCCCGCCCCCATGGGCCGGGCTTTCCGCTATGTGCGCCGCATCGCCCATATCGAGATCGAACTTGCGGAGCGCGGCAAGAACGGCGAGGCGGTGGCCCACGTGGTCGGTGCGGAGCCCGCGACCGCCAAGGCCCCGGCAAAGAAAGCCGTAGCCAAGAAGAAGCCGGCAGCCAAGAAGAAGGCGGTAGGAGCCAAGAAGTAAGGTTGTGATTGTCGCTGGCCAAGAGGCCAACGGCGAACGACCAACGACAGGTTTGGAGAAAAGATGGGACAAAAAGTTCATCCATACGGTTTCCGGCTCGGCTACACCAAGCCGTGGAAGTCCCGCTGGTTTGTGGAGCGCGACTACGACAAGCTTTTGCTCGAAGACGTCAAGCTGAAGAACGAGCTCAAGGACAAGCTCAAGTCGGCAGGCGTCAGCTCCATTGAAATCGAGCGTCCCGGCAACAAGCTGCGGGTCATTATCAAGACCGCGCGGCCTGGAATCATCATCGGACGCAAAGGCGTCGAAATCGACAAGCTCAAGCAGGACGTGCAGAAACGCACCTCCCGCGAGGTCTATGTCGACATTCAGGAAGTGCACAAGCCCGAGCTCGATGCCCAGCTGGTGTCGGAGTCGATCGCGCTGCAGCTCGAAAAGCGCGTTGGTTTCCGCCGCGCCATGCGCAAAGCGGTCGATTCGGCATTGCGTTTCGGCTGCAAGGGAATCAAAGTCCGGGTCAGTGGCCGCTTGAACGGAAACGAAATTGCCCGCTCGGAATGGTACTTGCAGGGCCGGTTGCCGCTGCATACTCTGCGCGCCGACATCGATTACGGTTTCACCGAAGCGCGTACCACCTACGGCGTGATCGGCGTGAAGGTCTGGGTTTATAAGGGCGAAATTCTGCCGACCAAGAAAGCGCGAGGCGCAGCAGCGCCGCAGGCGCGTTTTGAGCCAGAAGCTAGCAGCTAAGCTAAGAGCCAACTTATGTTGATGCCAAAGAAAGTGAAGTACCGCAAACAGCAGCGCGGCCGCATGACGCGGCAAAGCCTGGCGCGGAAGCGAACTGACGTTTGGGGACTACGGATTGAAAGTGCTTGAGCCCGGCTGGATCACCGACCGGCAGATCGAAGCCGCCCGTGTGGCCATGACGCGTTTCGTCAAGCGTGGTGGCAAGATCCAGACTGCGCTTGTTTCCGGACAAGCCGGTGACCAAAAAGCCGGCTGAAACCCGTATGGGGAAAGGCAAAGGCGCGCCCGATCACTGGGTCGCGGTCGTCCGTCCCGGGCAAGATTCTGTTTGAGATGGAAGGCGTCAGCTTGCAGGATGCGTCCGAAGCCATGCGTCTGGCGTCGCACAAGCTGCCGCTGCGCACGGTGTTTGTAAAACGCGAGTCGGCGGTCCACTAAGAACTGGTGACGATGATGAAACCCGATAAAGTCCGCAACTTGACCGAAGACGAACTTCAGCACCAGGAGCGCGAACTCAACGATCAGCTCTTCAAGCTGAAGTTCCAGCTCAACATGGGCCAGACCGAAAGCTTGAAAAAGATCCGCGGCCTGCGCCGCGACATCGCCCGCGTGAAGACCATTGCCCGCGAGCGGGAACTGGCCGCCGCCAGGACGGAGAAGAGTTAATGACCGAGACCAATATTCAGCAGGCCGCGGGACGCCGCAAGGAAGTGGTCGGTGAAGTAGTCTCGAACCGCATGCAGAAGACCATCGTGGTGCAGGTGGTGCGCAAGAAGTCGCACGCCTTCTATGGACGCGTGGTTTCGAAGTCCAAGAAGTTCTATGCCCACGACGAAAAGAACGAGGCCCACATCGGCGATGTAGTCCGGCTCGAAGAGACTCGCCCGCTTTCGAAGTTGAAGCGCTGGCGGCTGAAACAGGTGGTTCGACGCGCACCCCTGGTGCCGGAAGTGGTCACCGAAGTCGCTTCCTAAGAGATTGCTGCAATTGGGAGATTGAATTATGGCCGTGATGATGAGAAGCATGCTCGAAGTCGCCGACAACTCCGGCGCCCGCAAGCTGCAGATGATTCTGCCGCTGGGCGGCTCGACCGGATTGAACGCGGGCTTGGGAGACGTGATCACGGCCAGCGTGAAAGAGGCTTCGCCGGATGGCCAGGTCAAAAAGGGGACGGTGGTGAAGGCGGTGATCGTGCGCACCCGCAAGGAATATGGCCGCCGCGACGGCACTTATATCCGCTTTGACACCAACGCCGCGGTGCTGATCAACGATGCCGGCGAGCCGGTGGGGACGCGCGTCTTCGGGCCTGTGGCCCGCGAACTGCGCGAAAAGAAGTTTTTGAAGATTGTGTCGCTGGCGCCGGAAGTGCTTTAACAGGTCTGAGGATCAGGGCATTACTGGAAACCGGAAACTGACGAAACTCGAAATTGGGGATAGAAATGGCAACCGCAGCAACTGCACATAAACGAGTCGACATTCGCCGCAATGACACGGTGAAAGTAATCACCGGCCGCGACAAAGGCAAGGAAGGCCGCGTCCTGCGCGTGTTTCCGGGCGATGGCAAAGTGCTGGTCGAGCACGTCATGATTGTGAAGAAGCACGTGCGCCCCAATCCCGCAGCACAACATCAAGGGCGGCATTGCCGAGCAGGAAAGCCGCATCTCCATCTCCAACGTGCAGCTGGTGTGTTCCACCTGCGGCCCGGTGCGCATCGGCCGTGAAGTTCGTGGCGACCGGAAAGTGCGGGTGTGCAAGAAGTGCGGCACGACATTAGATAAATAGATTTTTGGTCTCTGGCTTTTGGCTAAGAAGCCAGAAGCAAGACGCGAGGGGTACCAGAGCAATGGCGAAAGACAAAAAAGAGAAAAAAGGCGGAGCCCAGGAGGAGCAGCGAGGCTCCCGAAGTGGCGCGTCACAGCGCCAAGGAAACTCCCCGGCTGAAAGGCGCGCTTCAAAAGTGAAATCGCGCCTACGCTGATGAAGGAGTTTTCCTTCAAGAACCCTATGGCAGTGCCGCACCTGCACAAATCGTCGTCAACATGGGGTGGGCGAGGCCACGCAGAATGCCAAAGTGCTCGATCCCGCGGTCAACGAACTGGGCCAGATCACCGGCCAGAAGCCGGTGGTGACGCGGGCCAAGAAGTCGATCGCTGCCTTCAAAGTCCGTGCCGGGCAGTCCATTGGCGCCATGGTCACGTTGCGTGGCGACCGCATGTACGAATTTTTTGACCGCCTGGTCAACGTGGTGCTGCCGCGTGTGCGCGACTTTCGCGGGGTTTCCACCAAGTCGTTCGACGGCCGCGGAAACTACACGCTCGGCCTGCACGATCAGTTGATCTTTCCCGAGATCGACTACGCCAAGGTCGACAAGCAGAAGGGCATGAACGTGACCATCGTGACCACCGCTGCCAGTGACGATCAGGCGCAGAACGCTGTTGCGGCATTTGGGAATGCCGTTCCGGCCGTAGGGACTGAGAGATTGATTCATTGATTCATTGAATCATTGGATGATGTTGAAGGAAGAGATTTGAAATGCGTCAATGAATCAATGGTTCAATGAATCAATGGTTCACTGGCTCAATCGAAAGGTTTCATGACAACAGCAAAACGAGTAAAGGACGCAAAGATCCAGAAGAAGTTCGACCAGGCGCATAGCAGCAAAGAGCCGCGGCCGAAGTTTTCCACACGCAAGCACAACCGCTGCCAGATCTGCGGACGCCCGCGCGCCTATCTCCGCAAGTTCGGCCTTTGCCGCCTGTGTTTCCGCGGTCTGGCATTGCGGGGAGAAATCCCTGGGGTTTCGAAGTCGTCCTGGTAAGATGACAGGCACGAGCCGCCGCAGGTTCTTCGCGGAACAGCGCGGAAGCTAACGGGCGGCTGAGGAGAAGCAAAACATGAGGTTGACCGATCCGGTCGCAGACATGCTGGCGCGCATTCGCAACGCAATTAGCGCCCGGCACCAGAAAGTGGATATTCCCGCTTCCAAGCTGAAGGCGGAAATTGCCCGTATCCTCAAAGAGGAGGGCTACATCGCCAACTTCAAGGCCACGGAAGAGGAAGGGCACAAAGTCCTGCGCATTTACCTGAAGTACGGCAACGGCAACGAAGCCGCCATCTCGAATGTGGCCCGGGTTTCGCGTCCCGGCTGCCGCGTGTACGTGCGCCGCACCGAAATTCCCCGCGTGCTGGGCGGGCTCGGCATCAACATCCTCACCACGCCCCGCGGGCGTGATGACCGGACGCCAGGCCCGCAAGCAGGGTCTGGGCGGCGAATTGTTGTGCGAAGTTTGGTAGAGAACTAGCTAGCTTTTGGCTACTGGCTTCTAGCTCCTAGCTGAGCAAAGCAAGCTATAGCTAGAAGCTAAGTAGCTAGAGGCTAAGAGCCGATCTTATGTCACGAATTGGAAAAAAGCCGATCCCGCTCCCCAAGGGAGTGACGGTCAAAATCGAAGGCAACACAGTCGCCGTCCAGGGGCCCGAAGGGCAAACTGGATACGTCCCTGCCCGCCGGCATCAAGATGCAGCAGCAGGATGGCAACTTGGTCGCGATCCGCGAAAACGATTCCCAGGCCGCGCTGCATGGCCTGGCGCGGGCTCTGGTCAACAATGCGGTCGAGGGCGTCACCAAGGGTTGGACGCGCGATCTCGAAATCGTGGGCATCGGATATCGCGCGGAATTGAAAGGGAAGGGAACGGTCGTCTTCAGTCTCGGCTATTCTCATCCCATCGAGTATCCGTTGCCTTCCGGCATCGAAGTTGCTGTCGATCCCAAGCAGACCAAGCTGACGGTCACCGGCATCGACCGCCAGAAAGTAGGCCAGGTTGCGGCGGAAATGCGCAGCTTGCGTCCGCCCGATCCTTACAAGAACAAGGGCGTGCGCTATGCCGGAGAACGCTTGAAGAAGAAAGTGGGCAAGACCGGAGCGAAGTAGCGGCGCTTAGCGGGCGTGACGGAGCGGGAGTCCGCTGGCGTATCAAGGATCTCGGAATGCGGCGCGCAGCGCCAACCGGACAGAACCCGGGACCAACGACCAAGGACGAATTGAAATGCTGACTCAGAACTTCAAAGAACACCAACCGGCGGCACGTGCACGAGCGCATCCGCAAAAAGATTCTCGGCACCGCCGAGCGGCCGCGCCTGAATGTGTACCGCTCGTTGAATCATATTTATGTTCAGGTGATTGACGATCTCCACGGCACCACGCTGGTGTCCGCGCACTCTGCCGAAGGCAAGAAGGGCGAGCGGCGCACCGGTGGCAACGTCGCACAGCCAAATCCGTGGGCAAGGCCATTGCCGAGCGCGCCAAGGCCAAAGGGATCAGCAAAGTTGTGTTCGATCGCGGTGGCTACATCTATCATGGCCGGGTCAAGGCTTTGGCCGATGCGGCGCGCGAAGCAGGACTGCAGTTCTAGGAGAGAGATGAGATCAGAATGCCAACTGTAATAAAGAAACTCGACGCGGGCGCCTATCAGTTGAAAGACCAGGTGGTGAACATCAACCGGGTCACGAAAGTGGTCAAGGGAGGCAAGAACCTTTCCTTTGCCGCGCTGGTCGTGGTCGGCGACCCCAGTGCCGCCATTGTCGGATACGGTTCCGGCAAAGCTAAAGAAGTTCCCCAGGCCATCCGCAAGGGAATCGAATCGGCAAAAAAGAACCTGATCCGGGTCAACCTCACTCAAACCAGCATTCCGCATACTGTGCTGGGAAGGTTCGGCTCGGGGCGAGTATTGTTAAAGCCCGCCCCGGAAGGCACGGGCGTGATCGCTGGCGGGGCGGTGCGGGCGGTGATGACTTCGGTCGGAATCCAGAACGTGCTGACCAAGTCGATCGGCACCACCAACCCGCACAACGTGATCAAGGCCACTTTTGACGCGCTCAAGCACTTGAAGAACCGGGCGGACGTGGCTGCGATGCGCGGCAAGTCGGCGGAAGAGTTGTAACCCGGCAACCCGCCGGGAAGAAGAGGAAGAGGATTCGCGATGACGGCAAAGAAATCGGCCCAGGGCAGCGGCAAGCTCCACTTGAAGTGGGTGCGCTCCGCGATTTGTACTCCGGTGAAACACAAGAGAGTAGTCAAAGGCCTGGGTTTTACCCGTCTGAACCAGGTGATTGAGCGTCCGGATACCGCCGCGATTCGCGGCATGGTGGCCAAGATCCCGCACCTGGTCGAAATTCGTGGTGGCCAAGAGCTAAGACAGGCAAGAGCTTACTTATGAATCTTATCCAACATTCGAGCACCGAAGAAGGCAGCGGAAAACAAGAAGCGTGTCGGGCGCGGCATGGGCTCCGGCATGGGCAAAACTTCCACCCGCGGCCACAAAGGCCAGCGCTCGCGCAGCGGTTCGCGCATGATGCGCGGTTTCGAAGGCGGCCAGATGCCGTTGCACCGCCGCATGCCCAAGCGCGGCTTCACCAACATCTTCCGCAAGGAATTCAACATCGTGAACCTGGACCGGCTGGCAGGTCTCGGCGAAACCACCATCACGCCCGAGGTTTTGCGCAAAGCGGGCGTCATCAGCACCAAGCATCCAGTCAAGATTCTGGGTGATGGCGAACTTTCCAAGGCGCTTACCATCCACGCCCACAAATTTTCCAAGTCGGCCCAGGAAAAAATCACCAAAGCCGGCGGCAAATTCGAGGTCTTGCAGTAATGCTGGAGAAATTTCAGAACATCTTTAAGATTCCGGACCTGCGCCGGCGCATTCTGTTTACGCTGGCCTGCTCGCCGTTTACCGCTTGGGCGGTCACATTCCGACTCCCGGAGTGAATGCCGACAAGCTGCAACAGTTCTTCGATCAGAACCGCGGCACTTTCCTCGGTTTCGTGGATCTTTTCTCCGGAGGCCAGCTCCGCCGCCTCACCATCTTCGCCCTCGGAATCATGCCGTACATCACAGCGTCCATCATTTTGCAATTGTTGACGGTGGTCTATGAGCCGCTCGCCAAACTGCAAAAAGAAGGCGAACTCGGCCGCAAGAAGATCACCCAATGGACGCGGTATCTGACCGTGATTCTCAGCGCGGTGCAGTCGCTGGGCATCGCTCTCAGCCTGATGAAGTCCGGGGATTTCGTGGTTAATCCCGGCTATGGCTTCATCCTGATGACCATGCTCACCCTCACCACTGGCAGCGCTTTCATTATGTGGCTGGGCGAGCAGATCACCGAACGCGGCGTGGGAAACGGCATGTCGCTGCTGATTTTCGCCGGCATCGTGGTCGGACTTCCGCGCGGCGTCGCCGACCTCATCGACAAGGCGAAAAACGCTGCCTGGGGACCGTTTACTCCCGGTCGCCATGGCCATGCTGGTTGTCATGATGGTGCTGGTCGTGGCCTTCATCGTCTATGTCGAGCGCAGCGAGCGCCGCATTCCGGTGCAATACGCCAAGCGCGTCGTGGGACGAAAAGTCATGGGCGGCCAATCCACCCACCTGCCGCTGCGGGTGAACGCAGGCGGCGTTATGCCGGTTATTTTCGCTTCCTCCATCCTGACCATGCCGCAGATGGTGCTTCAGGGTTTCAAAAACAACCGTTATTTTGGCGACCTGATCCGCGCCCTGGGATGGGGCGAGCCGCTTTACACCCTCCTTTATGCCATCGGCATTATTTTCTTCGCCTACTTCTATGTGTCGATCGTCTTCAACCCGAATGAAGTTGCCGACAACATGCGGAAGTATGGCGGGTTTATTCCCGGCATTCGTCCCGGCAAACGCACCGCCGATCACATCAATGAAATCCTGACCCGAATCACGCTGGTCGGCGGGTTGTACTTGATCATCATCTCCTTCCTTCCGGAGTGGATGATCGCCGGCATTCACCTGAATCACCTCTGGGGCCCGGTGGGAGCGTTCTTCGAACGCCTGCCCACTTGGGTGACGAACGGTTTGGGAGTTACTTTTTATTTCGGCGGCACTTCATTGCTGATCGTCGTCGGCGTCGCCATGGACACCGTGACCCAGATCGAAGCGCAGCTAATCATGCGGCATTACGACGGATTCACTCCCAGAAGCGGACGCATCCGTGGCCGCCGCACTTGGGCATGACGTAAGCGCCGGCGTTTTGCCGGCGGCAGTGGGTTGTGCCTGGCGATCCGGAAAGACGGCCGGGTAGATCGAAGTGAGGAGAATACGGGGCCGTCGGGATGGCGGAACACACTTCGCGCAATATTGGACCGATCGTACTGCTCGGACCGCCCGGCGCCGGCAAGGGCACGCAGGCCAAGCTGATCGCTGAGCATTACGAGATTCCCCAGATCTCCACTGGAGATATTCTGCGGGCGCAAGTTAAGAATGGCACCAAGCTCGGCATGTTGGCTAAGGACGTCATGGCCCGCGGCGACCTGGTGCCCGACGAATTGCTCTACGACATGGTTGCAGAACGCCTGCGGGAGGCGGACTGCAACCGCGGTTTCATTCTTGACGGATTCCCGCGCACAGCCGCCCAGGCGGGCTGGTTGGACGCTTTTTTCGAGCACGAGGTCTTTGACAAACCGAACCGGGCCCGCTGCCTGCCGATTGTGATCCGCATCGATGTGGATTATAATGAGTTATTGCTCCGGCTCACTGGACGCAGGACCTGCCCTGTCTGTGGACACATTTACAACGTCCATCTTCAGCCACCGCGTGTCGATGAACTTTGCGACCTCGACGGTTCCAAGCTGGTCACTCGCAACGACGATCGTGAGGATGTAATCCGGGAACGCTTGCAGACGTATGATTCCCAGACCCGTCCCGTGGCCGAGTATTATGCTGGCAAAGGGCGGCTGGTTTCCGTTGCAGGCAACTTACCTGTGGATCAGGTCTCGCAGCAGATTTTCCAGGAGATCGAACGCCACGCCCCCGGCGCATGAATGACGATTGTCTGTAAATCGTCGGCAGAAATTGAGAAGATGCGGCGGAGCGGCCGCATCGTGCGGGAAGTATTAGACATGCTCACGAGTCTGGTCGCTCCTGGGGTCGCGACCATGGATTTGGAGCGCGCCGCTGAGAAGAAAATTAAGGACCTGGGCGCAAAGCCGGCGTTTAAGGGCTATTACGATTATCCTTGTGTGCTTTGCACTTCGGTAAATGAAGAAATCGTTCACGGCATCCCCTCGGACAAGCGGGTGCTGAAGGCGGGCGACATCGTTTCCATCGATTGCGGCGTGGTGCTCGAGGGGTATTACGGTGACGCTGCCGTCACGGTGCCGGTGGATGGTTCAGTGACGCCGGAAGTGCGCAAGCTGCTGAAGGTCACCGAAGCTGCACTGTATAAGGGGATTGAGCAGGCGACGGTCGGAAATACTGTCGGGGACGTCGGCGCGGCTGTGCAGGAGTGCGTTGAATCCAATGGGTTCAGCGTGGTCCGCGAATTCGTGGGCCACGGCATAGGTACCAAGTTGCATGAAGAACCGCAGATCCCGAATTTCGGAAGCCGCGGGCGCGGTCCGAAATTGCGCGAGGGCATGGTGCTCGCCATCGAGCCCATGGTGAATTTTGGGAAAGCCGACACCCGCGTGCTGGAAGACAAGTGGACTGCAGTTACGGTCGATGGCAGTTGCAGCGCGCACTTTGAGCACTGCGTAGCGGTGACGAAGGACGGTCCGATGATTTTGACGCAGTAAAAGCTTTTGGCCTTTGGCTCTTGGCTTTTAGCTGAGAGACCGAGAGCCAACGGCCAATAGCCTCCTAAGGAGTCAATGAGCAAAGAAGACGCGATTGAAGTGATGGCAACGGTCCTGGAACCGCTGCCCAATGCCATGTTCAAGGTGGAACTGGAAAATAAGCACCAGGTCCTGGCGCATGTTTCCGGCAAAATGCGCAAGAACTTCATACGAATTCTGCCGGGGGACAAAGTCGCAGTGGAGCTTTCACCCTACGACCTGAATCGCGGACGAATTGTGTACCGTTATAAATGAGCCTCTCGGCTTTCGCCGTCGCGGTTTTGCTGACGGCTGAAAGCTGAGGGCTGAAAGCTGGGTTCATGAAAGTACGAGCATCGGTAAAGAAAATCTGTGACAAATGCAAGGTCATCCACCGCAAGGGTGTGGTGCGGGTGATCTGCGTGAATTCCAAGCACAAGCAGCGACAAGGATAAGGGACAACTATGGCACGTATCGCAGGCATCGATCTTCCCCGCAACAAGCGGGTGCATATTGGGCTGACCTATATCTACGGCATCGGTGTGTCGCGCTCTGCCCGCATTCTCGATGAAGCCAAGGTCGACCCCATGAAGAAGATCCAGGACCTGGGCGAGGACGAGGTCAACCGCATCCGCCAGGTGATTGAGTCAGAGGGTCTGGTGGAAGGCGACCTACGCAAGGAAGTCTCGATGAATATCAAGCGCCTCATCGAGATCGGCTCCTACCGCGGTTACCGGCACCGCCGCAATCTGCCGGTCCGCGGACAGCGCACCCATACCAATGCGCGCACCCGCAAAGGCCCGCGCAAGGGAACTGTAGCCCAGAAGAAGAAGGCGTCCGCGAAGACATAGACTGCTCTCAGCTTTTGGCACTTCGCTTTTAGCGAGAGGCCAAAGGCCAAGAGCCAAAGGCGAGACTTATGGCAAAGCAAGCAGCAGCAACACCCGCCGCCGGCGCAGCAGCGCCGGAGAAAAAGGGCAAAAAGAAAACCTTCAAGAAGAAGGAACGCAAGCATGTGTCGCATGGTGTGGCGCACATTCAGGCGTCGTTTAACAACACCATCGTGACCATCGCTGACCAGGCGGGCAACGTGCTCTCCTGGAAAAGCTCCGGCTCCCTGGGGTTTCGCGGTTCGCGCAAAGGCACGCCCTTTGCCGCTCAGCAGGCTGCCATGAACGCCGCCAATATGGCCCGTGACCATGGTGTCCGTAGCGTCGAGGTCCGTGTCAGCGGGCCCGGTTCCGGACGCGAGTCCGCCATCCGCGCCTTGGCCGCGGCCGGTATTGAAGTGCGCAATATCAAGGACGCAACCCCGATTCCGCACAACGGTTGCCGTCCGCCCAAGCGCCGTAGAGTGTAGTTTCAAGTTTCTGGTTTCCAATTTCCAGTTAGACTAGAGACCGGAAACTAGAAACTGTTCGAAACCGTCCGGGAAGAAGGGTGAAGCCAAACCTGTAAACCGGTCATCTAAAGGAGAAGCAACTTGGCACGTTATACCGATCCCGTATGTCGTCTCTGCCGCCGCGAGGGCATCAAGCTCTTCCTCAAAGGCCCCAAATGCTTCAGCGATAAGTGCCCCATCGAGAAGCGCAACTTTGCCCCCGGCCAGCATGGCAAAGACCGCAAGGCGAAAATCGTGGGCTATGGTCTGCAACTGCGCGAAAAGCAGAAGACCAAGCGCATGTATTTCACCCAGGAAAGCCAGTTTCGCAACTACTTTGAAAAAGCAGCGCGCACCAAGGGCGTGACCGGCGAAATGCTCTTGCAGCAACTGGAACGCCGCCTGGATACGGTGGTGCACCGCATTGGCTTCGGCATTTCCCGCCGCCAGGCCCGCCAATTGGTGCGCCATGGCCACGTTCATGTGAACGGACACAAAGTCAACATTCCGTCCTATCAGGTGAATGTCGGCGACGAGATCACCATCCGCGAGAGCAGCCGCAAACTGGCGGTTCTCGAGCAGGCCAAGGAATTCGCCAGCCACCAGAATTCGCCGGGCTGGCTGGAAATCGATCGCGAGAATTTCAAGGGTCGCGTGTTATCGTTGCCCAAGCGCGAAGAAATTCAGTTGCCGGTCAACGAGCAGCTGATTGTTGAGTTGTACAGTAAGTAACGGCGTGTGTGGTTGGGCGTTTGAGCCCAACCGGCGTCATCCTGAGCGTAGCGAAGGATCTGTCGTAGCGTTACAGATTTTGTTCTGGTCCACATTTCGTGCCAGATCAGCCGGTTTCAGGCGCTTGACTTGAAGATGGACCGCTTCAGGAAGCCTGCACCGAGCCAAACGGCCGAAGGAGAAAAACAATGCTTTGGAAAGGTTTTCAAAAACCGAAACGCCTGGCGGTTGATACTTCAACCCTCACCGACAAGTACGGAATTTTCTGGGCTCAGCCCTTTGAACGCGGATTCGGCACCACCGATCGGCAACGCGCTTCGGCGCGTGCTGTTGTCTTCCATCGAAGGCGCAGCCGTAACCGCCGTCAAAATCGACGGCGTGCTTCACGAGTTCCAATCGATTCCCGGAGTGGTCGAGGACGCAACCGACATCATCCTCAACCTCAAGCAGATTCCTTTCAAGCTCAGCGGCGACGCGCCCAAGGCCATCTATCTGCGCGCCGACCAGCCCGGAATCGTGACCTCGGGGATGATCGAAGCTGACGCCGACGTCGAAGTGCTCGACAAAGACGTTTACGTCGCCACCGTCAGCGAAGGCGGCAAGCTCGACATGGAAATGCGCCTCAAACGCGGACGTGGCTACGTTTCCGCCGACAAGAATTTCGAAGACGATCTCGGCATCGGTTTCATTCCCATCGATTCCGTCCACTCCCCGGTGCGCAAGTGCAACTACACCGTGGAAGCGGCGCGTCTCGGCCAGATCACCGACTACGACAAACTGACCCTCGAAGTCTGGACCAACGGCTCCATCACTCCGGCCGATTCCATCGGCCTGGCGGCGAAGCTGCTGAAGGACCACATGAATATCTTCATCAACTTCGAGGAAGATATCGAGACTTCCACCTCGAGCGAAGAACGCAAGCCGGAAATTCGCAACGAGAACCTGAACCGTTCCGTCGAAGAGCTCGAGCTCTCGGTGCGCAGCTACAACTGCCTGAAGAACGCGAACATTCAGACCATCGGCGAGCTGGTGCAGAAGACCGAAGCCGAAATGCTCAAGACCAAGAATTTCGGCCGCAAGTCACTGAACGAGATCAAGGAAATTCTCTCGACCATGGGCTTGAGCCTGGGGATGAAGATCGACGAGCAAGGCAATGCCGTGCCCGGCCCGACCTCGAACCAGATTCTGCCGGCGTCGGCCTACGGTGATAACGATCTGTAGAAAACAGTTTCCCGGTTTCTAGTTTTCCAGCCAAACCGCTCGGGAGCGAAAAGCTAGAAACCGGGAACTAGAAACTCGAAACTCGAAACTGGAAATCAAGGATTCCTTTATGCGTCACAAAGTAGCCGGATACAAACTGGGACGTAACCCCGCGCACCGCCGCTCTCTGCTGCGTAACCTGGTCACTTCGCTCATCATCGAAGAGCGCATCGAGACTACCGTCCCCAAGGCCAAGGCCATGCGCCCGCTGGTTGAAAAAATGATCACGCTCGGCAAGCGCGGTGACCTGCATGCGCGCCGTCAGGCTCTCGCCTATCTAATGACCACTGCGGCAGTCGACAAGCTATTCGATACCGTAGGCCCCCGCTTTGGAGACCGCAACGGCGGCTACCTGCGCATTGTTCGCACCGGCTGGCGGAAGGGCGACGGAGCCGATAACGCCTTCATCGAACTGCTGGGCAGCGAAAAGGTGCTCGACGAAAAGCGCCAAAAACGTGCCGAGGCCCGTTCCAAACGCGCCGAGGAAAACAAGCGCGCGATGGAAGAAGCCGAAGCTCAGGGTGGCGTGGAACATCCCGCTCCCGGCGCTGAAGGGGAAGACAAGGTCTAGGTCTGAGCCGCATCGCGGCGTCATAATACAGCCCACGGCGCAAGTCGCGGGTTTCCTTCGTGTAGCAATAGAGAACCGGACGGGATCGAAGAACAACTACAGGAGTCTTTCCATCGGCCGATAATACGTAGTATATTCGCTGTATTATGCCCGCAGAAAGGACCATCAGTTTCCGCGCCGATGCCGAAAAGATCGATGCGCTCGATTCCCTCGCCGCCGCCCAGGACCGCCCCCGCAGCTATCTCATCAATGAGGCCATCGCTAATTACATCGAAATGCACGCCTACCAGGACGCGCTGGTGCGCAAGGGCCTCGAAGACATGCGCAGAGGGCGCGTCGTCAGCCATGAAGAGGTCGCAAAGCGGCTCAGGGGCACTGGCCGCGCGAGCCAATGATCGTATGGACCGAACAAGCAACTCAACAACTGGATCAGGCTCACGATTACATCGCACTATCCAACAGTGAGAGGATCGCCACGCAGGTCATCCTGCGGATTGTTGCAGCGGTCCAACAGCTCACCACATTCCCCATGTCAGGCAGGCCAGGCCGGGTCCGCGGCACCCGGGAACTTGTCGTTTCGAATTCCCCGTTTATAGTTGCATATGGCATCGAGAACGGTCGCGTTGTCATCCTCGCCATCTACCACGGCGCCCAACAATGGCCGAAGGCATTCTAGCGGCGGCCAACTGCCGGGATCTCGCCACTCGTACATGTCCTTACGCGGGTCACCGCCGTAACCTATTCCTCGTCCTCCGGCGCGCTAAACTTTCCTTAGGATGGAGTCCAGCCGCGCACAAGTATGGATCGCCGCCGGCGCAGGCATTTTGCTGCTGCTGGTTTTCTTCGGCTATCTCATGTGGCTGAACAACCAGGGCCCGGTGCTGGCGCGTTCCGAAGAGCACGATCCGCTGTCGGGTACTCCCAACAGTATCTCGCTCAACCCGCTGCGTGACCGCACTTCCGAACACATTGCCGCCAAATATCTGGACGCCATTCGCGACGGCCAATGCAAACAGGAATTGACCCAGTGGGAGCATGACTACCGCCGCAAGTACGCTGCCTTCATCTGCGACTCGGAAGCCAAACACCCCCTGCTCTCATGGAAGCTGGTGGACTGGGAAGATGATCCGCCGCTCCGAATTCTTCACTACCGGGGCAAGCGCCTCACAGAGCAGGGCCAGCCGGGTACCTACAAGGAATTATTCTCGGTGACCCTCGAAGATAAAGATGGCGCGTGGGAAGTCACCAAGTACGACGCTATGTACTGAAGCTTTGTCCCATTCCTTGCATCTTTTCCGCGAGCCCAGTCTGAAAGCAGCAATCGGCGTTTCTTCTGCAACCCAATCCTTTTCCTGTGATACAAGATTCCCATGACGGAAGTATCGCCGGATACTCCGGGCCGCGGCTCCCATAATCTCTTCGCCTTTGGAGCCACCGCGCTTCTGAACGACACCGCCAGCGAGATGGCCTATTGGATCCTGCCGGCGTTCCTGGCGTCGATCGGAGCCGGGCCCGCCCAGTTGGGCATCATCGAAGGCATAGCCGAAAGCGTAGCGTCATTCGCCAAACTCCTCTCCGGATACCTCGCCGACAATATCCAACACCGCAAGCCGGTGGTGGTCTGGGGATATTTCGTCGCCAACGCGGTCAAGCCGCTGCTGGCGCTCGCGACTTCGTGGTGGCATGTGTTGGGCATTCGCTTCGCGGATCGTCTTTCCAAGGGAATTCGCGGTACCCCGCGCGACGTGATGCTGGCCGACTCGGTGCCGAAGTCGCGCCTCGGTTCCGCCTTCGGTCTGTTGCAAGCGATGGACTCTGCCGGCGCTATTGCCGGGCCGTTGCTGGCTCTCTTGCTTCTGCCGCACTACGGTCTGCGCGGCATCTTCTGGTTTGCCGGCATTCCAGGAGCGCTGTGCGTCGCGGCGGCGTTATTTGGTATTCGTGAAGTTAAAAGGCGAAGACTAGAAGAACCCGATCACCCGCAAGCGGCTCCCAGACTGCCCACGCACTTTCCCGGGAAGTTCTACGTAGTTCTGCTGGCTGTGTCACTTTTTTCCCTGGGAAATTCAAGTGACATGTTCCTGGTGCTGCGCGCCCAGAATCTCGGCATTCCCGCGGCCCATGCGCCCCTGCTGGGACTCGTATTCAATATCACTTACACGCTGTTTTCCTGGCCTGCGGGTGGGCTGAGCGATCGCGTTTCACGCCGCGTTTTAGCGGCGGCAGGCTATCTGGTCTTTGCGGTGGTCTATTTCACGTTCGCCATCGCGCCCAGCATTCTTGCCATCTGGCTGGCCATGGCTTTCTATGGGCTGTTCTACGCTCTTACCGAGCCGGTGCTGAAGGCGCTGGTTGTAGGGGTGGTGGCGCCGGAATCGCGGGGCCGGGCTCTCGGCATCTATTCCTTCATAACCAGCATTGCCATCCTGCTCGCCAGTCTGCTCACGGGGGGATTGTGGAAATTTTATGGACCGCGCATCCCGTTTTACGTCTCGGCGGGAATTGCGATTGCAGCCGCGGCATTATTGCTGATCTCGCGTGCCACGCGGTCAATCAGGGCGCCGGCAAAATGAACTACCAATAGTTCAATCACCGCGACGAACGCCCGCCGGAACCTCTTCCGCCATCTTCGCCGCCCTGCCGCGCAAATAGAGAAAGATCACAATCTGTGCTGTCAATGCCGCGGTGCTGTCCAGCACCACATCGCTAACCAGGGCCGTTCTCAAAGGCTCAAAACGTCTGGTGCCACTCGTCCAGACTCGCCACCACTGCCGACATAAAAAACGCAATCCCAGCCCAGCGCAGCGCCCACGGCTGTGGCAATCTCAGCGTGGCCTTCCAGGCCCGAAACAAGAGAACACTCAGAATGAAATAGCCAACGAAGTGGCCGGTCTTGCGGATGTAGTGGTGCCAGATTACGAATCTTTTCCAATCCAGACCCAGCAGAAAGTGCAGAAGTGGATATAAGAACCGGCTGGTATATTGCGGCCGAAAGGTAGCTCGACTCAATGGCGATCACCCCCAGCCACAGGCCGGCGGCTATCCACACTTTTACAATGTCTTTCTGATTGGGAGTCAAGCCTGAACTTCCCTCGCGAATGGCAAAAACATGCTTCCTTTCAATTTGCAGCTTATTCCGCCGCATAGTTCGGGGCTTCGCGCGTAATCATCACGTCGTGGACGTGACTCTCGCGCAGTCCGGCCCCGCTGATGCGCACGAACCGTGTCTTCTGCAGTAATTCCGGAATGCTCGCGCAGCCGCAATAACCCATACCCGATTTCAGCCCACCCACCATTTGATGCACGATCATGGCCACGGAACCGCGGTAGGGAACTCGTCCTTCAATTCCTTCCGGAACCAGCTTGGCCAGCCGGTTGGATTCTTCGCCCATCGCCGACAGCGCCGTCGAAGCTTCGCCCTCCGAGTTCTGGAAATAGCGCTCGCTTGATCCCGAAGCCATCGCCCCCAGCGATCCCATGCCGCGATACGACTTGAACGTCCGGCCTTGATACAGAATCAATTCGCCAGGGCTTTCGTCGGTCCCCGCGAACAGCGATCCAATCATCACCGCGGCCGCGCCCGCCGCCAGCGCCTTGGTGATGTCCCCCGAATACTTGATGCCGCCATCGGCAATGATCGGAATGTTGGCGTCTTTTGTCGCGCGATAAGCCTCTGCAATCGCCGTGATCTGCGGCACGCCCGCGCCCGTCACTACTCGTGTCGTGCAAATCGATCCCGGCCCGATGCCAACTTTGATCGCGTCCGCTCCTGCTCTTGCCAGCTCGCAGGCGCCGTCAAACGTCGCCACGTTGCCGACAATCAAATCCACTTCCGGCAACTTTAGACTTCATCGCCTTCACCGCATCCAGCACCCGCGACGAATGTCCGTGAGCGCTGTCAATCGCCAGCAAGTCCACCTTGGCGTTGGCCATCTCCTGCGCCCGTTCCAGAAAATCGCCGCTCGCTCCGATCGCCGCCGCTACACGCAGCCGGCCATGCGTATCTTTGGCCGCATTCGGATATTTCAATTTCTTCTGAATGTCTTTGACCGTAATCAGGCCCTTCAGGTTGTACTTGTCATCCACCACCAGCAGCTTTTCCACGCGATGCTCGTGCAGGATCTTCTCCGCATCCTCGAGCGTCGTCCCCACTGGAACCGTGATCAGGTGTTCCTTGGTCATCACTTTGCTGATGGGAATATCGAAGCGGGTTTCAAAACGCAGATCGCGATTAGTAAGAATGCCAACCAGTTTGCCATTCTGAGTGATCGGCACGCCGGAAATTTTGTACTGCCGCATGACTTCCAGCGCCTCGGAGACTTTCGCATCCGGCCCCATGGTCACGGGATCAACAATCATCCCGCTTTCCGATCGCTTCACCTTGTCCACTTCGTTGGCCTGCTGATCGATCGACAGATTGCGATGAATAATCCCCACCCCGCCCTGCTGCGCCAGCGCAATCGCCATGTGCGACTCGGTCACCGTGTCCATGGCCGCGCTGATGATGGGAATATTCAGCCGGATATTGCGCGTCAGTTGGGTCTGGGTATTGGCCAGCGCTGGGACAACATCGGAGCGCGCCGGCAACAGCAACACGTCATCAAAGGTAAGCGCCTCAGGAACCGGAAAATGAATCATAGTGTTCTCAGCCGCGAAGGGTGATGTCGATTAAGTATGATCTCTATTCTAGAGACGCCGGCGGGATTGGGCAAATGTAGACAGCGATCACATGGAAGCAGTAGCCCTCCTCTAAGCTGTCGAGCGAAGCTCGACAGTTCCATCCGCATCCATCGCGGAACGGATAAATCGAGAAACCTGCTAGTCTCGCGGCTCAAGAACGCGCATGCAACGCCACCTCTAGGTTTGTCTTTTCCCTCCCAGCGGCGTATTATTGTCCTTGGAACTGTTGTGTAAGGAACCGATGTGGCGAAGCACACCAGTGGGCGCAAGCCCACATTTTAGTTTGTGCTGCTTTCACAACACATCCGAGCGTCGGTAAGTTACTGGTTTCATGGTATTTGACATCGAGCGGGTACGTGAAATTGCCGCCCAGGTGGGCGCCTCCAGTGGAGTGGAGGTGGTCGAAGTCGATATGCGCGGTTCGGGCAACGCGCGCATGTTGCGCGTGTTCATCGACAAGCCCGGCGGCGTCACGCACGAGGATTGCGCGAACTTCAGCCGCGAGCTGAGCACGATTCTCGACGTGGAGGACGCGGTTCCCGGCGGTTCGTACGTCCTGGAAGTTTCATCTCCGGGCCTCGATCGCAAGCTGTCGAAGCCGGCAGACTTCGATCGCTTCACCGGCAGCCGCGTGAAGCTGACGACGCGAACTCCGGTGGACGGCAACCGGCACTTTGAAGGACGACTGCAAAGTTTTCAGGACGGACGCTTAACGTTGGAACTGGGAACGCCAGGCAAGAAGCCGAAGCCGGGCAGCATTCCCGCAAAGCTAGAGATTGAACTGAACAACATAGAAAAAGCGAACGTAGTACCCGAGATTTAGCTAGAAGCTAGTAGCCAAAGGCTAAAAGCCAATAACCAAAAACGATTTTATGGCAAGCGAGCTCTACAACACGATTGACGCCCTCAGCCGGGAAAAAGGCATCGATCCGCAGATCGTCGTCACTGCGGTCGAAGACGCCATTGTGGTCGCTACTCGCAAGTATTACAAGACCCAGGAAAACTTGCGCGCCCAGCTCGACAAAGACACTGGCAAGATTCGCGCCTTCGCCGTCCGCACCGTCGTCGAAACTCCCGAGCAGGTGGAAGACCCGCTGCTCCAGATCACGCTCGACGACGCTCGCAAGTCTGATCCCAATGTCGAAGTTGGCGGCGAGATTCAAACCCCCAAAGTGACTGAAGGAATCCTTGGCAGGATCGCAGCACAGATCGCCAAGCAGGTGATTTTTCAAAAGGTCCGCGAAGCCGAACGCGACACCGTTTACAACGAGTACATCGGCCGGGTCGGCGAAATTGTCAACGCCACCGTAAAGCGGATTGAAGGCCCAGACGTAATTTTCGATATCGGCAAAGCCGAGGCACGCATGCCTCGCAAAGAGCAATCGCGCCTCGAATCGTTTGCCGTAGGCGAACGCGTGCGCGTGGTCATCGCGCGTGTGGAACGCGCCTCAAAGGGCCCAGCAGTCGTAGTCTCGCGCGCCGACCCGGCATTGGTATCGAATCTTTTCCAGACGGAAGTACCGGAGATTTACGATGGCACCGTAGTCATTCGCGCCATTGCCCGCGAAGCCGGGGAGCGCACCAAGATCGCCGTCCTTTCGAAAGACAAAGACGTGGACGCTGTCGGCGCCTGCGTCGGCATGAAGGGCATGCGCGTGCAGTCCATCATTCGCGAACTTCGCGGCGAGAAGATCGACATCATCGAATATCACGAAGACCCGGTGACCTTCGCCGAGAAAGCCTTGCAGCCGGCCAAAGTCAGCCGCGTCACCATCGTCGACTCCGCCGACAAGCATCTCGAAGTCGTGGTTGATGACAGTCAGCTCTCGCTTGCCATCGGCAAGAAAGGGCAAAATGTCCGCCTGGCAGCCAAGCTGCTCAACTGGAAGATTGACATTAAGAGCGAGGAAGAGAAGCGGCAGGAAGTGGAGCAACAGATGTCGCAGCTGGTTACTGCTGCGCCCACTCCGCTCGAAAGTGTTCCCGGCCTGGGTGAAGGGCTGATCGAGAAATTAGGCGGCCGCCGGCGTCACCACCGTCGAAGCCCTGGCGGACATGACCCCCGAGCAACTGGAAGCCATTGAAGGCATTGGCCCCAAGACGGTGGAAAAAATCAGCTTGGCGGTGAATAATTATTTTTCCAGTCTGGAAGCCGCAGCAGCAGAAACGCCTGCGGCCACGGAATCGACTGAGGGGCAGGCCGTCGAAGAACCGGCCGCTGCGGTCGAGGGCGCGCAAACCGCCGAGCTCGCTGAAGCGGCGGCGCCGGTTGCCGAAGCTGAGCAGGAAGCCTCCACGGATGACGTTCCCGTGGCTGAAGTTTCGACGGAAGAATCGGCGGAGGAGCAGCCTGCCTCCGAGCGGCAAGAATAAAATTTTGCAGTGCGTTCAAACTGACACCGTGAGGTTGATATGAAGACTTAGCGGGATAGTCCGGAGGAAGCGGGGCGGATGAGCAAGGTTCGAATCAACGATCTGGCCAGAGAACTGGAAGTCAAAAGCAAGGCGATTCTCGACGTGCTGCTCGAAGTCGGAGTCACCGAGAAGAAAACCCATTCCAGTTCCATTGAAGATCACGAAGCCGCGAAAGTGCGGGCGCATTTCCGCGCCACTGCGGGCGAGGCTGGCCGGTTCGGCAAAGCCGTCGCGTTCCAGCCGCGTCGAAAGCGACGAAATCAAGACCAAGATCGATCTTTCCCACATTTCCCGTCCCGGCGATGTTCTGAACGCCATCCGTAAACAGCAAGCCCCTGTAGCCGCTGCCTCGTCAGTTCGTCCTCCCAGCACCTGCGCCCGTAATTCAGCCTGTAGCGCCAGCAGCGGCGCCACAGATTGCACCTCCCGCGGCCACGGCAACGGCCGCAGCGCCACCGTTACCCGTAGCAGGAGTCGCCGCTGCCGCCAAACCGGCTGTCGCGACTCCGCCAGTGCCACCGTATTCCTCCACCGCCAGCGAGCAGTCGCTCCGGTCAGCATCGGCGCGTCCTGCTCGCTCCGCCGCCGAGCGGTCACACCCGTGCCGCCGCCGGTTGCCGCATCTCCGTCCGCCGCCTGTGAGGCCGGCCATGCAGCACTCCGGTACGTCCACAGGCTCCGCCGCCTCGCACCATCATGCCGCAGACCGGCCCGCGCCCGGTGTACAAGGCGCCTGTAAGGCCTCCCGCTGCCCCACCGCTCAGGCAGGAGCAGGAGCGCCAGCGCGTTCGGTTCCCGGGTCGCCCGGTGCCCGGTCAGCCTATTTTTCAGCGCCCGCGTCCTGCTGCACCTGGAACCGGGCCGCGTCCGCCCCTGCGCCCCGGCGAACGTCGTCCCATGCACCCCACCCGTACCGCGCCTACGGGCAGCCGTCCGCTTGGAGTGGGTCCGGGAATGCCGCCTCCGGGCTCCACGCGTCCCGGCAGCCGTCCCGGTGGTCCCGCTCGGCGGCCTGGGCAGCGCTACATCCCGCGTGGTGTAAAAGAAGGCCCGATGAAGGGCTTTGTGCCGCCGCCGCGGCTCACGCTTTCCAACGAGCCGCAGCCCATCACGCGCAGTATCACCATCACCGAAGGAATCAGCGTCAAGGATCTCGCCGAGAAACTCGAAATTCGCGCCAAGGATCTGATCGGACGCCTGCTTGCTCGCGGTGTTTTTGCCACCGTCAACCAGACCCTCGATACCGAACTGGCCAGCGAAATGGCGCGCTTCTTCGGAGCCGACACCAACGTGATCACCTTCGAAGAGCAAGCCGCGAAAGAAGTTGCCGACAGCGCCGCCGGCGAAGAAGGCGCAATCACCGAAACCGTTTCCCGTCCTCCCGTGGTCACAATTATGGGCCACGTCGATCATGGCAAAACCACCCTGCTCGATGCCATTCGCTCCACTGACGTAGCTGGCGGCGAAGCTGGCGGCATCACCCAACATATCGGCGCCTACAAAGTCACGATTCAAGATGCGCAGTCCCCGGCTTATGGCCGGCAGATTGTCTTCCTCGACACGCCCGGTCACGAAGCTTTCACCCGCATGCGTTCCCGCGGCGCCAAAGCCACCGACATCGTGGTTCTGGTGGTGGCGGCCGATGACGGAGTCATGCCGCAAACCCTCGAAGCCATCGATCACGCCCACGCCGCCGAAGTGCCCATCATTGTCGCCGTCAATAAAATCGACAAGCCCGACGCCATGCCCGACCGCGTAAAAAAGCAACTCGCCGATCGCGGACTCATGCCCGAAGACTGGGGCGGCACTACCGTTTTCGTCGACGTCTCCGCCAAAAAGAAAACCAATCTCAATCTGCTGATGGAAATGATCTGCCTGGTTGCCGATCTCCAGGAACTCAAAGCCAATCCTGATCGCCCTGCCACCGGCGTCGTCCTCGAAGCCAAGCTCGATCGCGGCCGCGGCCCGGTCGCCACCTTGCTGGTACAGAACGGCACTCTGAAGACCGGCGACAACTTCGTCGTCGGCAATGTCTATGGCAAAGTGCGCGCCATGTTCGACGATCGCAGCAACTCGCTCGCGACCGCGCCGCCCTCCACGCCGATCGAAATTCTCGGCATGGAAGGCTTGCCACAGGCCGGCGACCAATTCGTAGTCGTCGCCGACCGCGACAAGGCCCGCGGCATTTCCGAATACCGCGAACAGAAAGCCCGTGAAGCCGCGCTGGCCAAGAGTTCCCGTGTTTCGCTCGAAGGCCTGGCCGAGCAGATCAAGACCGCCGGCGTCAAGGAACTGAACATCATCCTCAAAGCCGACGTCGGCGGCTCCGTCGAAGTGCTCAGCGATCTGCTGGCGCAAGCTTTCAAACGACAAAGTTCGCCTGAAACTCATTCACTCCGGCGTCGGCGCCATCACCGAAACCGATGTGCTGCTGGCCTCGGCCTCGAACGCCATCATCATCGGTTTCAATGTGCGCCCGGAGCGCAAGGCGCAGGAACTGGCGGAGCAGGAAAAAGTGGACATCCGCATGCACTCTATCATTTATGAGTTGCAGGATGAGATCAAGCGCGCCATGAGCGGCCTGCTCGAACCTACCATTCAAAGAAACCTATCAGGGCCGGGCCGAAGTGCTCGAAACTTTCCGTATCCCGAAAGTCGGCACTATCGCAGGATGCGCGGGTCGTCGATGGCCTTATCAAGCGCGATTCAGAAGTTCGCCTGCTGCGCGACAACGTCGTGATCTTCAAGGGCAAAGTCGGATCGCTGCGCCGCTTCAAAGACGATGCCAGCCAGGCGACGAACGGCATGGAGTGCGGTATTTCTATCTCCAACTACAGCGACATCAAAGTCGGCGACATCATCGAAGCCTTCGTCACCGAAAAAATCGCCGCCGAAGTGATCGCCTAGAGATCATTCATCGGGCAACGCCTGGATAGCGGTTCCAACCATAATATTCAACCCGGCGGCCTCCGCAAACGCTCGAAAGTCCCGGTCCCGCGTCAGCAGCGGAACGCCGCGGTCGGTGCAACACTGCGCGATCAGTGCGTCGCCAAGGCGCGCCTTGCGACGCTTGGACAATATCTTCGCTCGCAACGCCCCCGCCCGCTGCCAAAAACCTGCTTCGATCTCGATCATCGGCAGATCTGAAAGCGTTTTAGCCACGCTCGGGGGAAGTTGCGGATCACTCAGCAGTTCCGTGAGAACGACAGGGGGCATGAGCACCTGCCGATCTCGGAGTGAGCGGTCCAATAGTTCGACATCTGGACCCTTCATGCCCTCTAGAAACGCGATCCAGGTACTTGTATCAGCAGCGATCATCGATCGGCTTTGAGTTCAGTCGCGGTGTGTGCAAAGCGTACTTTACCGCGAAGCTGGCGTAGCCGGGCATACGCGTGCGATGCGGCAACCAGTTGCAAGCCGGTGCGAACGGTCTGGGTAATGCCTGCGCCGCTGGCTTTTTGGGCTTTGTCGAGAAGCTCCCCGGGTATCTCCACCGTGATCTTTCGAATCGTTTCCATAACCACTAAAATCATACCATATTCAATACCAGCATCTGATATGGTACTTTTGATCGGACAATCCAATGATCGCCTTTCTCACCCTCGAACTCCACATCGAGGCTGCCCAGTCTCTCAAGGACAAACGGCGCGTCCTGCGCAGTCTGAAAGACCGCCTGCGGAGCAGTTTCAACGTCTCTGTCGCTGAACTCGATGCCAGCGGCCTCTGGAACCGCGCCACCGTCGGAGTCGTCGCCATCTCTGACTCACGGGATTATCTCGATGGCCTGATGAAAAACGTCGAACGCCAGGCCAACCGCGTCACTAACAACGCCGGCGCCGAAATCGCCGACTCCTTCGTCGAATATCTCTAGCCACGATGTCATCCTGAGGAAGCGGAGTCGCCTGAGGAAGCGGGCAAACTCTCAACGAAGGACCTATGTATTTCTCTGTATGCGACGACCGAATGTTGGGAGAAGTCGCAGTCGAGCTCAGCAAATCCGAGCCGCGAGGCCGCGCCAGAATACAGCCCAGAACCTAAGCCCTGGGTCCTCAGTCGCAAACGACCAAGCTCCAAAGGGGCGAAAGAAACGGCCCATGACCGAAGTACCCCTCACCCCGATTCCGGGGAACCCACGAGGACCCATTTTCTGATATGCTCATGCGTTTTACTCCAAGAGGAAAATCGTGGAGCAGCGCGCCCGCAAATATCACCGTGAACGGCTCGGAGAAGCCTTGCGCGAGGAAATCGAAACCATCGTTGAAGGCGAACTCGGCGACCCCCGCATAGGTCTGGTCAGCGTCACCAGCGTAATACTGGCCGAGGACTCACGCTCGGCGCGCGTCTTCGTGTCGCTCGACGGAGACGACGAAGAAGCCGAAAGCTCGCTCCAGGGACTGACCGCGGCCGTCGGATTTATCCGCCGCGAGGTGGCGGAGAATTTGCACCTTCGCCGTCCTCCGGAACTTCATTTTCAATTGGACCGCTCGCACCAATTCGGCGCCAGAATTGACGAGCTGTTGCATCGCACTAAGAAACGCAAGAAACATTAGCCCGAATATGCTGGGAGAGGTCCTCAAACATATCGATCAGCGCAGCCGTTTCCTGCTGACCTCGCACGCCCGTCCCGATGGCGATGCGGTGGGTTCGGCCCTGGCCTGCGCCCAGATCCTGCGCTTGATGGGCAAGCACGCAGAAGTTGTCCTGCACGACGGTGTTCCGCGAATCTATCAACCTCTGCCCTTCGCCGATTCAGTCCTTCACGCCGACCGCGTCAATGGCAGCTACGAAGCCGCGATCGTGCTCGAATGTGACAGCATCCAGCGTACTCGCCTGGCCGGACTCGAAAATCACTTCTTAATCAGCATCGACCATCACCTGAGCGGTCGTCCTTTTGCCCATGTGAACTGGATCGATCCGCGGCGGTTGCCACAGCCGAAATGATCTACCTTCTGGCGCGCGAGGCTGGGGTGAAGATCTCTCCCGAGATTGCAACTTGCCTCTACACCGCCGTACTCACTGACACCGGTTCCTTCATGTTCGAAGGCACCAGCGATCGCACCTTCGCCCTGGCTCGTGAGTTGGTGCTCGCCGGGGCCGATCCCGCGCACTGCGCCCGCAATGTCTACTTCGCCCATTCCACCGCCAAGCTGCGGCTTCTCGGCGCCGCCCTGTCGAACCTCCACCGCGACGGCCCACTAGCCTGGATTTCTGTGACGCAGCAACAAATGGAGGCTGCCGGCGCCCGTGAAGAAGATTGCGAAGGGCTGGTGAACTACGCGCTTTCGATTCAGGATGTCGAGGTCGCGGCATTTTTCCGCGAAATGCCGGATGGCCGTTTCCGGGCGAGCCTGCGAAGCAAGGGTCAACTCAATGTTGCTACAGTGGCGCAGGCTTTCGGCGGCGGTGGTCACAAGTGCGCCAGCGGTTGCTCCCTCGACGGACCCCTGGCGGCTGCGGTCGAACGGGTCATCCTGCAACTTCACGCCGATCCTTCCGTACAATAGCTTCCCATGGAGATTTCAATGGCGCGGCAAGCCGCTTCCTTTGCCGGAGCGTTGCTTATTCTGGTTGCCTACGTTGGCCACCAATGGGGATGGATGGATTCACGCAAAGCCGCCTACAACACTCTCAATACCATCGGCTCCGCCAT
Source organism: uncultured Acidobacteriota bacterium (assembly GCA_963845725.1). Lineage (GTDB taxonomy): Bacteria > Acidobacteriota > Terriglobia > Terriglobales > Acidobacteriaceae > JABCZH01. Next base: position 137,825 of record CAWJTC010000003.1, on the reverse strand, counting down.
CCTCGCGTACATTGCGTTTCATCCGTTCCAAGCTGGCTTTGTAGTGCTGGAAGTCACCTGGGCGCTGGTAAGCGCCTACGCCGTACTGAAACCAGCGCACAGAAACTAAAAAAGAGGTTTATCCGTGTCAATCCGTGAAAATCCGTGGCCAAGGTTCTCGTGGTGAACTCGCGCTATCGCACTGACGCCCTTCTATTAGCCGGCTTCTGCGGATTTCTCTTTTTCTACGGCCTCGCATATTTCGGCCTTGTCGGTGCCGACGAGCCCCGCTACGCCCAGGTTGCCCGCGAAATGCTCGCTCGTCACGACTGGATCACTCCTATCCTCGGTGGCAAACCCTGGCTGGAAAAGCCGCCGCTGTATTACTGGCAGGCCATGCTCGCTTACGGCTTGTTCGGAGTCAGCGATTGGGCCGCGCGCTTGCCTTCAGCCATCGACGCGACTTTCATGACCATCGCCATCTATCTTTTCTTCCGGCGCTTCCGCCCCGGTTCCCAACTCGATGCCGCGCTGATGACCGCCTCCGCCGCCGGCATTATCGGCTTCGCCCGTGCCGCCTCAACCGACATGCCCCTCGCGGCCACGTTTACTGTCGCCTTGCTCGCCTGGTACGCGTGGTATGAAAGCGGTGTCACAGCTTACTTGTGGCTTGCGTATGCCTTTCTGGCGCTAGGCATGCTCGCTAAAGGCCCGGTAGCTCCTTTTCTAGCCGTGCTGATTGTCGGCTTCTTCGCCATCGCTAAGGCTGACTACGGAATCCTCCGCCGCACGCTTTCAACACCTGGAATCCTGATTTTCGGTCTGATCGCCCTCCCTTGGTATATCGCGGTGCAACTTCAGAATCCGGATTTCTTCCACGCCTTCATCCTGCAACATAATCTGGAGCGCTTCAGCAGCAACCTCTATCACCATCGCGAGCCCTTCTGGTACTACATTCCGGTCGTTCTGCTCGCGTTGCTTCCTTGGACCGTCATCGCGGTTGCCGCCATCGCCGAGACTTTCCGCGCCTGGTGGTCTGAACGCAGAGAAATGTTGAAGTCGCAGGAAGACGAACTCAAGGCCTTTCTCCTGATCTGGCTTCTAGTCCCAGTCGTCTTTTTCTCCGTTTCCCAGTCGAAGTTGCCGGGATACATTCTTCCTGCGCTGCCCGCCGGCATTCTGCTGTTGTCAGAGTATGTGCGCCGCCATAGTGCCGGCGATCATCGTCCCGGCGCCGTCGCAACCCTGCTTCAAGGCGTAGTAGCTTCCGCTCTGCTTGTCCCCGCGCTGCTGTTAGGACACATCCTTCTTCTGCACCGCATCGCCTGGGGCACCGCGACCTGGGTTGTTCTGGCTTTTGCTGCCTTGCTGGCTATCGGCATTGCGCTCACTCTCCGCTTGGCAACCGGGCTTCGTATGCTGCGATTTGTCACTCTCATCCCAGTCGTTCTGGCCGTCGCCGCTGTACTCCGTCTTTACGCCCCAGTGCTCGACAACACTCTTTCCGCTCGTCCCTTGGCCATCGACCTGGAGAAGCTGGAATCGAAGCCCTTGCCGCTCGCCGTCTTCCACGTGCGGCGGGAGACCGAATTCGGGCTGGCGTTTTATCGCAATCAGACGATCGATCGTTACGAAAGCGGACAGATTCCCCGGCAAGACCACATCGTCCTTGTTCCCTCGGGATCATACGACGAGCTCGTCGAACAAGTAGCTGGCCGCCGCGCTCTCTATCTAGGCAGTTTTGCGCCGCAACGCCTGGACTACTACTGGATTTCCGCCCAAACACCCTAACATCCAAACCCATGTGTATTGACTTTGTTCCCTGGTTTGCCTCTCGCCCTACGAAACATCTAAACTCGGTTCGCGATCACAAATATTGGCGATTCGCAGCCCTCCAGGAGCCCAGGGTGGAGATACTCGATCTAAGGCATTTCTCTGCCGTTGACATACGTCCTCTTCTCGATGACGAGGCCCAGGTGTGGGAACACCTGCTGTCCTGGGATTACTCTGGTTCCGCCGCCATGATTTCACGCTACGTGGATGCAAAAATTCTGCCCGGTTACGCAGCCGTAGATCGTGGACGCATTTTCGGCTACTCCTTCTTCGTCTACGAAGGCAGCAAGGGTGTGATCGGCGATTTGTTTGTCGCCAACGGAGGCCGCCTGCCCGATCCTCATCAAGTGGAAAATCAGCTGCTGGTCCATGTCATCGAAACCCTCCAGCAGTCTCCGGGCATTAACCGTGTCGAAGCGCAACTCCTGGCTCACGAGACCGGCGCGGTCGCGCAGCCCTTTGTCGACCAGGGTTTCCACCGCCACGCCCGCCTCTTCATGGTTTTGCCGCTTGAGGCTTCGGCTGCGCCTGCTACTGCGTTGCACCCGGATGTCGAAATTCGCCGCTGGTCTGAGCAGGACTACCAGCCCGCCGCTGCCGTCATCACCTCCGCCTATCGCGGGCACGTTGATTCCGAAATCAACGACCAATATCGCACCCTGAGCGGCTCCTTGCGTTTCCTCAACAACATTGTCCGTTTTCCCGGATGCGGCATGTTCGATCCTGAGTCTTCCTTCGTAGCTCTGCACCCCAAGAGCTGTACTTTGTTGGGATTGATTTTGTGCTCTCGCGTGCGCCACGATGTCGGTCACGTAACCCAGGTTTGCGTCCTGCCTGAGTACCGTTCGAAAGGGATCGGGGAAGCTCTACTGGAGTACAGCACCAGAAATCTTCGCCAGCGAAAATTTTCGCTGCTCTCGCTGACCGTCACCCAAGCCAATGCCCGCGCCGTGGAACTTTATCTTCGCCTGGGTTTTGACACCAAGCGGGTCTTCGACGCCTTTGTGTGGGAGGGGTGAGGCAGATAAGGTTTGAGCAGCCAGAAGTCCAACCGCAATTCGCCTATGCCGCGAACTCCACCTTCGCTGCCTGCGGAATGATTCCTGCGGTATGGCCCATATCCAGCAGTCGGCGGACCGCCTCCCGCCCGTCGGGGCCGTAATCGAGCGTGCGCTCGTTCACGTACATGCCGACGAACTTGTCCGCCATTTGCGGATCCAGATCACGGGCAAACTGCATCGCGTAAGCCAGAGCTTCCTCGCGATGGTCGAGGGCATACTGAATGCTCTCACGCAACGCAGCGGCCACTCTCGACATCAATTCCGGTCCCAGGCTGCGGCGAATCGCATTCCCTCCCAAGGGCAGCGGCAGGCCGGTCACTTTCTGCCACCATCGGCCTAAATCGACAATGCGATGCAGCCCCGACTTGTCGTAAGTAAGCTGTCCTTCATGGATGATGAGTCCCGCCTCGTGCTTGCCCTCCAGAACCTGCGGAATGATCTGATCGAAAGGCACCACTTCAGTCTCAATTCCGGGAGCAAACAGCCGCAGAACCAGATAAGCGGTGGTCATGGTCCCCGGCACTGCGATGCGCTTTCCTTTGATGTCCTGTACCGAAAATGCACGCTGGGCCACGATCATAGGCCCGTAGCCGTCGCCTACGCTTCCGCCGCTCGGCAGCAATGCGTACTGTTCCTGGATGTAAGGATAGGCGTGAAACGAAATCGCAGTCACGTCGTATACGCCTTCCATCGCCTTCCGGTTCAAGGTCTCGATATCGCAAAGCGTGTGGGCAAAGTGCAGACCCGGCACCCGCACCTTGTTCGTCGCCAATCCGTAAAACATAAAAGCATCGTCGGAGTCAGGGCTGTGCGCAACCGTGATGGTGCGAATCTGCGAAAGTGGAGTGCTCTCCTGCTTCTCGGAAGTAGTTTCGATGGGGCTCATTGCCGCGCCTTGAGCATGCGCTGCCATCCATCCGCCAGCGATGCCGCCATCATAATTTTGATCACCTCAGCAAACACAAACCAATAAAGCCCCCAGCGCACAGCCAGGGAAACGGAATGAGTGAGAATCGCCAGCCACGAAAGACCGCCGGCAAACAAGGCAATCTCCGCCAACAAGCTGGCCGTTGCCGCGCGGGCAAACGTCCGACGCCCACTCTCCATGATCCAGCCCGCGATGCCGGCGACGAAAGGATACGCCAGCAGAAAGCCTCCGGTAGGACCGATCAATTGAGCTAGGCCGCCCGGGCCGGTCGGATTGAAGACCGGCATCCCAACCATGCCTTCCGCAAGATAAAGTGCTAGCGCGGCAAATCCGCGGCGGCTTCCCAAGGTCAGACCGACCAGCAGGACGCCGAAATTCTGCAACGTCAATGGCACTGGGGTAAATGGCAGGGGTACGGTGACGCGCGCGCATAACGCAACGAAAAAGCTGGCGCCGATGACCAACGCCACTTGTCTTGCGCCCTCGAGGACGCGATCATGAGCGCGCAAGCCCGGTACCACCGGTGTTCCCGACTCAGACATTGGTTCCCCTCTCCGCTGAAATCTTGCTTCCGACTCTTTGACTCCGAGCCTCATAGTTCATCTGCAAATTAGTCAACCCCCGCTCTTCTTTGGCGTCTCCGGAGACGCGGAGGCCCGCATGTGGCGCCGCACCCGAAGATAAGCCGCAATGCCCGCCCACAGCGCCGCCCCTGCGCCGCCGGCAAAAATCAGAAACCACCACGTCATGCGCACGATGACCTAGGATATCAAACTGCCGGGCTTTACTTCCCGGCCATTATGCGTTCCACCTCGTCCGCCTTCGACGGAAGACCAGCGCTCAGCTTGATGAGTTTCCCATTGGCATCGACGTAAAACATGTCTTCGATGCGAACCCCGAGCTTTTCTTCCGGAATGTAGATCCCTGGCTCAATGGTGAACACCGACCCCGGTCCGAGCGGGACATCGTAATCATTGGCATCGTGAACGTACAGCCCCACGTAATGGCCCAATCCATGAATGAAGTACTTGCCCAGCGGATCTCCGTGGGAATCTTTGCCGTGAGTGTTGATGTAGTCGAAAGCCACTTTCTGCAGCGAGTACGGGCCCGGCCTGAATGTCGATTTTCCCGACTGAAAGGCGTCCATTGCCGCCTGTTGCGCGCCCAGAACAATGTCATAAATCTCGCGCTGGCGGGCAGTGAATTTGCCCGATACTGGCAGCGTGCGGGTGATGTCCGAGGCATACATCGAATACTCTCCTGCGGCGTCAATCACCACCACGTCCCCAGCCTGCATGACGGCCGAATCCTCCGAGTAGTGCAGCACGGTGGAATTCAATCCCGACCCCACAATCGGCGAGTATGCCGGCCGGCTGCAGCCCCGCTTGCCCCACTCATACTGCATTAGAGCCGCAATCTCGCCCTCGTTAACCCCAGGTTTCACCGCGTGCATGGCAGCGAAATGTGCGGCCACCGAAGCCTCCGTAGCCTTGCGAATCCGCTCGATCTCCCCCGCGTCTTTGACCGTGCGGAGCGACTCGAGCAGCGGCCTGACATCCTGAAAACGAGCCTCCCAGCGGGAACGCGTTGGCCCGCTCCAGCCAGTGCAGAGACTCCTCCGAGTTTGAAGTTTCCCCCGCAGCCGGAACGTCCGTATAAATCGCGGCGCGGTGTGCAGAAAGCAGGCCGTAGATCACATCCCGCATGTCTCCCAGCGCCTTCACCTGATCAAACCCAGTGATGCGCGCGGCATCGGGATTCTCCGGCCCCAGTTTAGGTCCCGTCCACTTCTCTTGCACCGGATTACGTACCGGAAGAAACAGGATCTCGGTGTAGGCACGCGCCGGTGAATTGTCCTTCGCCTCGACCGCCGGCGCGATCAGCAGAGCTGCTCCTGGCTCGGTCCATCCCGAAAGATAGAAAAAATTATTCTCCTGCCGGTAGGTAAAGACGTCGTTGGGCCCTTCGGCTTCCGGCGGAGAGAATAAAAGCACCACGCCGGCATTCGGAGTCTTGGCGGCAAGCGCCGCACGGCGGGCATGATAGTCCGCGTTGGGCTGGCGATCCAAAGTCCACCCGGTTTGCGCGATGAGCAAAACTACAAGCAAGAGTCTGCGCATTGTTTTTCCATCCTTAATAATCATGAGAGTTCAAACTCCAACCGGAAACGGCTTGGTATGCGTTTCCGAACTCAGAGACAAGCCCGAGAAACGTCCTTGCAACAACGACATCAGTCCTGTATACCAGTACCCCACGACAAACAGGATCAGAAATGGAACGGTGATGTAATTCTCATTTTCAACCGCGTAGTAGACGGTGAGCGCAAAATACCCGCCGATCAGCAACTCCACCCACGGCACCCAACCCAGGCGGCGGCGATAATTCGTGGCCCGCACTTTGTCTTTCCTGGTTTCTACGTGATACTTCGGCGTCCGCGCAAACGCAGTCTGTTTCCCCACCAGCGCTTCCAGCACCGCCCGCGTATTGGTCACGGTCAAACCGATTCCCAACGCCATCAGGAAGGGAAGATACAGCAGCGCCCGCAGCCATTTTCCAGGAAACAACTCGCGCTGCGACACCAGATAGAAACTTGAAATCGAAAACGTCGAAGCTAGGAACAGTGGCAGGTCGATGTACATCATCTGAAACCAGCCCTGATAAAAACGAATAATCATGGCCGGCATCAGCAGCACCGACAACACCACCATCAAGGGATAACTCAGGTTCGCCGTCAAGTGATACCAGGCCTCGAATTTAACGTGGAATCGCTGGTCGCTCTTCAGAACTTTCGGCAGGATTTTCTTGCTCGTCTGGATCAATCCCTTGGCCCAGCGCGCCTGTTGGGTCTTGAACGCAGTCATCTCGACCGGCAGTTCGGCGGGGCATTCGACATCCTGAAGATAAATGAATTTCCAACCCTTGAGCTGCGCCCGGTAGGAAAGATCGGTGTCCTCGGTCAGGGTGTCGTGCTGCCAGCCTCCGGCTTCTACAATCGCCTCGCGCCGCCACACTCCTGCCGTCCCGTTGAAGTTAAAGAACACGCCGCTGCGCGCCCGGCCGCAGTGTTCCAGCACGAAGTGGCCGTCGAGCAGAATCGCCTCCACCTCGGTAAGGAAAGAATAGTTGCGATTGATGTGCGTCCAGCGCGTCTGCACCATGCCGATCTTGGGGTCGGTGAAGTGATGAATCGTGCGCAGCAGAAAATCTTCCGGGGGCACAAAGTCGGCGTCGAAAATGGCGATGAACCCGCCCTTTGCGGTTTTCATCCCTTCCGCCAGAGCACCCGCCTTGTATCCCTCGCGGTTTACGCGATGATGATAGGTTACCGGAAACCCTTGCTCCGCATAGTGGTTTACCAGGCCGCGCGCCACCGCCACAGTTTCGTCGGTGGAGTCATCCAGCACCTGGATATCGAGCTTCTCCCGCGGATACTGCAAGCGGCAAACCGCTTCCAGCAGGCGTTCCACCACAAATTGCTCATTGAAAATAGGCAACTGCACCGTGACTCGGGGCAGTTCCGCAAACCGCGAAGCCGGCTCGGTGGTCCGGTTTTTCTTGTGCTTGTAATAGAGATAAACCAGCACATAGCGGTGTGCGCCGTAGGACGCCAGCAGAATCAGAACCACGAAATACGGAATCAGCAACGCCATATCAAAGGCATTGGCGTGATAGAGCCCCTGAAAAGTCTTGTCAAAGAAATGCTGACGGATGTACTGGCCCAACCCCTTGGGGACGAAAACAGCCGCTAACAATTGGGAGGAGAGCAACATACGAAAGAGTGGGAGCCCTCGGCAGCTCACCGCTAGGTTGACCGAAACCTCCATTCTACCTGAAGGAGTGCGCCGGAGCGGGATTGTGGCCATTCGTGGTGTGACGGACAACCATGCTTTCTAGAGAGCGCGCGAAACATCCTTGAAAACCGCAAGCCTGTGGTGTAACTGGCAGCACAACACCTATCAATGTTGCAGGTACGGGTTCGAGTCCTGCCAGGTACACATCCAAATCACTATTTAGGAATAGGCAGGCGGCGATAATAAAGCCGACATTGACAGGGTGTTGTGCTTTTGGGGATGGTCTCGAGAAATCGAGGCCGTTCTTGTTGCTTTCTAATTCAGGAAATACATCCGATACAACGTATCCCGCTGCGCCGGCTTAAACCCGGCATCACGGATGATTCGCCGCAACTCTTCTTCCGTGGTGCAGTTGGTCACTCCCGCTGCGCGCACGACGTTCTCTTCGAGCATCACTGATCCCACATCGTTGCCGCCGAATTGCAAGCCAAGCTGACAAACTTTCAATCCCTGCGTCACCCAACTGGATTGCACATTCAGAAAATTCGATAAGATAGAGCCGCGAAATGGCCAGGGTTTTCAGGTATTCGACCGAGGTGGCCTCGTCCCAGTGCCGCCCGCCCAGCGCAGTATTCGCCGGCTGAAACGTCCATGGAATAAACGCTGTGAACCCGCCGGTTTCCTCCTGCAACTCATAAAGCCGTTGCAAGTGGTTAACCCGATTCTCGAAGCTTTCACCCACGCCAAACATCATCGTTGCTGTAGTTCGCATGCCCAACTGGTGCGCCGTGCGATGCACGTTAAGCCAATCCTCGGTCAGGCACTTCAAACGCGCAATCTTGTACCGTACTTCGTCATCGAGGATCTCCGCTCCACCGCCCGGAATCGAATCCAGTCCCGCATCCCGCAGCCGGGCAATCGTATCGCGAATGTTCAGGCCGCTGTACTCGGCGATGGCAATGATCTCCGAAGCTGAATAACAATGCAGATGAACTTGCGGAAAACGCTGCTTGATGCCGCGCATCATCTGCTCATGCCACTCGATTTTCAGGTCAGGATGCAAGCCGCCCTGCATCAGCACTCCCGTCCCGCCCAGTTCCACAGTCTCGCGAATCTTTTCGTAGATGGTCTCCAAATCGAGGATGTATCCCTCTTTGGCCCTCGGCCCTTTCAGCGGCCGGTAGAAAGCGCAGAAAGTGCAATACTCCGTGCAGTAATTCGTGTAATTAATGTTGCGGTCGATGATGTAGGTGACGACGCCCTCGGGATGCAGCCGGCGGCGCACCGCATTAGCCTCCATGCCGATACCCACCAGATCATCCGAGCGAAACCGATCGACGGCTTGTTGCTTGGTCAAAGACATATCCCTAAACGATTCTAGCGGACATCGAACGCTACAGCCAAACCGAGCCGGGGTCCGTTTTTCTTTGCGTCCTTGGCGAACCCTTTGCGCCCTTCGCGGTTAAAGCTCTTTACCGCAAAGCATGCACAGACTAGGGACGCAAAGAAAGTCGAAAACTCAACTCGCCGCCGCCCTGGCAACTTCCAGAAACCGCAATGGCCCAACTCGTTCTAGTGCGCCGCAGTCCTGAGCATACTGATAGAACAGCCGCAGTCCCGCCAGGCATTCCGCATCCAAATAATAATGAATGCTGTGAGTCAGGTAATCTCTCACCATCGCGTCACTCAATCCCAGCCGTGGCGCCCATTCCTGAGTGATATGCTCCACATTCGCTTGCTTCAACCCGTGGTCGCGCGACTGCTGAAATAAGGTGGCCAAGTCCCAATTGCCTCCGGCATCCCGCAAGGCACCTTCTCGCACCGCCCAGAACGCGAAAACAAACGGCTTGCCGGTCAAGCGTATCCATTCTTCCGCCAGGTCGTATGTAACGTAACGCGAGCGATCAATCTGCAACGCCGGATCGCCGATCACCAGCCCGGCGTCGTGCTGCTCCAGCATTTTCCCGATGTCCGGCGCCATCGGCGAAAATGTCCGCTTCCCGCCCCACCACTTGGCAAACAATACTTTGGTAAGCGCAACCGAGGTCATCGACGAAGTATCCAGAGCCACCGTTCGAATCTTCTCCAGCGGAACCTTACTTACGAGCAGAATCGACCGCACCGGCCGCTGCGAGGCGATGGCGACTCCGGGAATAATGGCAAGATCCGGAATCTTGCAATAGGCCGCGGCCGGAATAATTCCGATGTCCGCCGATCCATCCCGCAAGCTCGCCGCACACTGCGATGGGATGGTGTAAGAAATGTCGAAGGCAGCACCTGCCGTACCATGCTCGAAATCCCACATGAGCGGCGCCGTGTTCAAGTAGGAAATAGCCGAGATGCGCAGGCGTTTCATTCGGGGACTCTATCGATTCTAACAAACCCCGATGTTCATCTAACCTTGACTCCACTCTCCCGCCGTGTATAGATGCGCCAGAAGCCTCATGGAGGTAATTCGTGCCAGCTGCCGTCGCCGCATCCGAAAAAACCGTCGAAACCACCACTCGTCAATGGCTGGCCCTTGCTCTCACGCCAGGGCTTGGACCAACCCGCGGCCGCCGCCTGGTCGAGTTCTTTGGCAGCGTCAACGCCGTTTTTCAGGCGTCTCTGACCGAATTAGAGGCGACCGGCATTCAGGCCGCTTCTGCCCAGTCGCTCGGCACCGGCCGCTCTCTCGAACTCGCACAGGATGAACTCGCCCGCACCGCGGCTGCCGGCGTGAAAGTCATTTCCCTGGATGACGCCGCCTACCCCACTCAGTTGAAGCAAATCTATGATCCTCCGCTCATCCTTTATCTACGCGGCAACGACGAGATCATTTCGCAGCCGGGAATTGCCCTGGTCGGCACCCGTCACCCCACTCCCTACGGCCTCGGGATGGCGGAGCGCCTGTCCTGCGACCTCGCCGCGCGCGGACTGGTCATCTTTAGCGGCATGGCCCGCGGCGTCGATACCGCCGGCCATCGCGGGGCTCTTGCCGGGAAAGGAAAGACGGTGGCCGTATTCGGCACCGGCGTAGACGTTACATATCCCAAAGAGAACACCCGGCTTATGGACCAGATCCTCACCTCAGGCGGAGCCGTCATCTCCGAATTCCCCATGGGAACCTTTGCCGCGCCCCAGAATTTCCCCATTCGCAACCGAATCATCAGCGGAATCTCTCTCGGCGTCCTGGTGGTCGAGGCCGCCGAATATAGCGGCACGCGCATCACCGCGCGCTGCGCCCTGGAACAGAGTCGCGACGTATATGCGGTCCCGGGAAACGTCACCAACAAGAACTCCTGGGGCCCCAATACCCTTATTAAACAGGGTGCCAAGTTGGTGGCTACCTGGGAAGACGTGTGGGAGGAACTCCCTACAGATGTTAGACTTAGGCTCCAACCGCAGGGCACGGATGAATCGCAGGCCGGCCAAACCGCATCTCTATTTCAGGAAAGCGAACTGCCGCCCCACGAAAAAAAGATCTTCGCCCTGCTGAAAGCCGACGAAGCCACCCACATTGATGAGATCGTCGAGCGGCTGGAACCGGGGTTGTCTTCCTCCGAGATTTTCGCCGCGCTCTTCGAACTGGAGCTGGCCGGCAAAGTGAAGCAATTGCCGGGCAAGAATTTTGTAAAAAGCTTTTAGCTCTTGGCTTTTGGCTGTCAGCTCAACACCTTGGAGGCGGGCATGAGGAACTATCGAGACCTAAAGGCTTGGGAAAGGCTCATGCATTGACGCTGGCAGTCTACAAGAGCACGCGGTGTTTTCCTTCTGAGGAACGGTTCGGGTTGACCAGTCAGATTCGGCGGTCGTGTTCATCCATCCCAGCAAACCTGGCGGAAGGTTGCGGCAGAAGGTCAGACGGAGAAATGGCGCGCTTTGTTCAGATTGCGATGGGTTCAGGTGCAGAGTTGTCCTACCATCTCTTGCTAGCGCAAGAGTTAGGGTTCATAGGTACCGCCGAATACGGGCGTCTGGAGGGCGAATTGAGTGGCATTATGCGGATGTTGTCAGGCTTGTCGCAAAAACTAAGAAGCGCGCTCGCGGCGTAGGGGTCAAGCAAGGAGCCAACGGCCAAGAGCCAGAAGCTGCCGTCGCTACCTTGTTGCCGCCGCCACATTCGTGCTAGCTTCGAAAGCAATCGTTCACAGAGGAGTCTATTGAGCAAAGGTTTAGTCATCGTGGAGTCGCCGGCTAAGGCGAAAACCATCCAGAAGTATCTGGGTGCGGGTTTCACGGTCGAGGCATCGCTCGGCCATGTGAAAGATCTGCCCAAGAGCACTCTGGGTGTCGATACCGATGACGACTTCAAGACCGAATACATCGTTATCCCCGGCAAAGAGAAAGTTCTCGCCAAGCTGAAGAAGTTGGCGCTCTCCGCCGATCACATCTATCTCGCGCCTGACCCGGACCGCGAAGGCGAGGCAATCGCCGCCCACCTGGCCGAAGAACTTGGCGACGGAGCCAAGGCCAAGAAGAAGAAAAAGAAAGCCAAGGGCGAAGAAGAAAACGGCGGCGAACGCATCCGCCGCGTCACCTTCAACGAAATCACCCAGCGTGCAGTCCGCGCCGCCTTCGAGCATCCCCGCGACATTGATCAGCACTTGGTCGACGCCCAACAAGCCCGCCGCGTTCTCGACCGGCTCGTCGGATATCAAGTTTCGCCCCTGTTATGGGATAAAGTCCGTCGCGGTCTCTCCGCCGGCCGGGTGCAGACGGTTGCCTTGCGCCTTATCGTCGAGCGTGAGCGCGAAATCAAGGCGTTCGAAAAGAAAGAATACTGGACCATCGATGCCCATCTCGCCGGTCCCAAGCCTCCCGCGTTCGACGCACGCTTTGTCGGCAAAGGCGAAGAAAAGCTGGAAGTACACAACGGAGAAGAAGCTGAAAAAATCCGCACCGCCCTCGAAAAAGCCGACTGGCTGGTCCGCTCCGTCGATCGCAAAGAACGCCGCCGCAATGCCACTCCGCCATTCACCACCAGCAAGCTGCAGCAGGATTCCTCGCGCAAACTGCGCTTCAGCGTGAAGCGCACCATGATGATTGCCCAGCGCCTCTATGAAGGCGTGGAGTTGGGCGAAGAAGGACTGGTCGGCCTCATCACCTATATGCGTACTGATTCGACTCGCGTGTCGAACTGAAGCCCTGACCGAAGTGCGCGAATACATCAAGAGCCAGTACGGTGACGCGTATCTGCCGCAGTCGCCCAACACCTACAAAGAGAAAAAAGAAGCCCAGGCCGCGCACGAAGCCATTCGGCCCAGTTCGGCTGCCCGCCATCCCGATCGGATCAAGCAATACTTAAAAGAAGACGAGTACAAGGTTTACAAGCTGATCTGGCAGCGTTTCGTGGCTTCACAAATTACGCCTGCGGTTTTCGATCAGACCACCGTGGATATTGACGCCAAATCCAGCGCCGATATTTTTTGGTTCCGCGTGACCGGCTCCGTGATGAAGTTCGACGGCTTCCTCAAAGTGTACGAGGAATCGAAGGAAGGTAAAGACGAAGAAGACGAGGAACTGAAGCACAAACTGCCGCCGCTCGAAGCCGGCCAGAAACTCACGCTCAAGGAATTGAAGCCGGAGCAGCACTTCACCGAGCCGCCGCCGCGGTACAACGAAGCTTCGCTGGTGAAGGAGCTCGAAGAGCGCGGCATCGGCCGTCCGTCAACCTATTCCGCGATTCTCAGCACCATTCAGGAACGGCAGTACGTGCAGAAGCTGGGCGGCAAGTTTACGCCCACGGAAATCGGGCTCGTGGTCACTGATCTTCTGGTGGCGAACTTTCCCGACATCTTCGACATTCAGTACACCGCCCGCCTGGAAGAGGAACTCGACGGCATCGAAGAAGGCAAAGAAAAGTGGACGGATGCGCTCGCCGACTTCTACAAGAAGTTCGAGAAAGACCTCAAGTATGCCGCCAAGCACATGGAGAACATCAAGCGGATGGAGAAGCCCACAGACGAGAAGTGCGAACGCTGTGGCTCACCGCTGGTGATCAAGTGGGGCAAGCACGGTTCCTTCTACGCATGCAGTTCCTACGACAAGGAAGATCCCAACAGTTGCACGTTCACCAAAGAGAATCCCATCAATCTGCCTGACCTCGATTCCGCTGACGTGCAGGAAACTACGCAAGAAGAATACTGCGAAAACTGCGGCCGGGTGATGGTGCTGAAGCGCGGACGCTTCGGGCAATTCATGGCGTGCACGGGATACCCCGACTGCAAGACCACCCGCCGTCTGGATCAGGGCAAGAAAGTTCCGGATATTCCGCTCGACGAACCTTGCCCAAAATGCGGACGGAATATGATGATCCGTCACGGGCGTTACGGAGAGTTCACCGCTTGCAGCGGTTATCCCGAGTGCAAGTACGTGAAGCAGAATTTCATCGGAGTAAAGTGCCCGCTCTGCAAAGACGGCGACCTGGTGGAGAAGCGCGCTCGCAAGGGCAATACCTTCTACGGCTGCTCCAACTATCCCAAGTGCAAGTTCACCTCGGCTAACAAGCCGATTGCAGAGAAATGTCCGAGTTGCGGGCATGAGTTCCTGGTGGAGAAGTTTGTCAAGTCAGTCCCGGTGATCGCCTGCCCTAATAAGGAATGCGATTACGAGCGCTCTGCGCCCTTGGAAACCGCGACCGCGACGTCTTAAGCCAGTCGGGGAATACATTTATTTTGAATCCCGGCGGCGCTCACGTATACATCCAAAAGCTCGTCAGTCCTGGAATCTGAAGTTTCAACAATCCCACAACATTCGATAGGAGAATTGCATGTCCATACACCGACGACCGCCGATGCTGAACTGATTCTCAAACTCTATGACCTTCGGCGCGAAGCCGAACTCCGCAAAGCGCGAAACTGGTGGCTGGGCTTCTGGCCCAATTCCGCCGATGACATCTTGAAGATCGCCACAGCCCTTGGCACTCAGGAAAACGCCTGGATGCGCCAAGTGGGCGGATACTGGGAGATGGCCACCTCCTTCGTGTCTGCACGGCACCCTCAACCGGGAGCTCTTTCTGGAAGGCAGTTTCTCGGGGGAGATGTTTTTCATCTTCGCCAAGATCGAACCATTCTTGAAGGAAATGCGCGAAAAAATGCAGAACCCGAAGATCTTCGGCAACGTGGAAAAGGTGATCATGACTTCGCAGGGAGGGCCGGAGCGATTGAAACAGACACAGCAATCCCAGGCTGCCATGCGCAAAGCCGCTAAGGCCGCCTAGGCGAAAGATTCAGAGGCGGCTGCTTTGTGCGGCCGCCTTCTTCTTTCTAGGAAATGTATTCCCGGATGTACTCGTCGCGGCGACGCAGCCAGTTCATGGACGTCGCCGTCGAAGATGATTTTGCCGTCCCTCAGAATCAGAAAACCCATCGGAACTTCTCCCGCGCATGCCCGGCGGCAACGGCTGCATCTGATTGGTCTTGCGGTCGAAGTAGTTTGTCGCCATGATGAAGGCGTCTTGCAGCCGGTGGGTCACCAGCAGCGAACTGGTCTTGTAAACGTCCCGCTGCTTCACGATCAATTGAACGATCGTCGTGGAAGTGACCGGGTCCAGCCCTCCGGTCGGAGAATCGTAAAGCAGTATTTCCGGATGCGTGATGATGGCGCGGGCAATGGCGACGCGCCGTCGCATGCCCCCTGACAGCTCCGAGGGAAACATGTCCACCGTTTTTTCCAGTTCCACGAAACTCAATGATTCGCGGACCGGCTTTTCCACCTCTTCTTCTGAAACATCACCCTCCTCGAGCAACCGGAAGGCAACGTTTTCCCGCACCGTGAGCGAATCGAACAGGGCGCTTTCCTGAAAAACCATGCCAATTTTCCGCCGCAGATCGAACAGATCCTCTTCCCGCATCTGGGTGACATCTTCGCCCAGCACGTGAATATGTCCGGCATCAGGCTTGATAAGTCCCAGAGCAAGTTTGAGAATCGTGCTCTTCCCCGAACCCGCGACTCCGAAAATCGCCTTGGTCTCACCTCTCGGCGAGCTGGAAGGAAATTCCATCCAGCACCGTCCTGCCCTCGAACGCGATCGAAACCTTATCAAAGACAATGACCGGCGACCGGGAGCTTTCGGTCGACGTCTGACGCTCGTCAATTGCGATGGGAGGCGCGGCCATGACTCAACGATAGGAAAAAATTGCCATCAGGAACTTGGTGGTCAGCAGGTCCACCATAAGGATCAATACCGACGACGCCACGACCGCTTGCGTTGTTGCCCGGCCCACGCCCTGGGTTCCACCCCGCGCCGAAACTCCGTAGTAGCAGCCCACGGTGGCGATGATGAATCCGAAGAGCACCGGCTTCAACAGGCCCATAAACACATCCTGGAACATCAAGATCTGGTAAGCGCTGTTCCAGTACTGCCGCCAGTCGACTCGGAACAGCAAGGTGGAAATCAGCGATCCCCCGAACAATCCCAGTAGGTCAGAGATGATGGTCAGGAAAAACAGCATGAACACCGTGGAGATCACCCGGGGAGTCACCAGTTTCTTCATCGGGTCGGTGCCCAGGGCGCGCATGGCATCGATCTGCTCAGTGACGACCATCGAGCCCAGTTCGCTGGCCATGCCGGAAGAGTTTCTGCCCGCGACCATCAGGCCGGTGATGATTGGCCCGAACTCTCGCACCATTCCGACCGAAACCAGCTGCCCGATCAACGAAAGCGAACCGAACCTTTGCAGCGTATTCGCGCTGTTCAGCGCCAGCTCAGCGCCGATCGAAAGCCCGGTCAGCACCACGATGGGCAAAGACCCAACCCCGATCAGGTCGGCCTGCTGCATCATGTCAGCAAAGTAGCGGGGATAGCGGAAAAGATTCGACTACTGACCGGCCGGCCAGCACGGAAAAATCCTGAACTGCTTCAATCTTCTCTTTGGCGAAATCTCTGTAGGTGAGGTCAGTTCCATGGCGTCGTCTCAGGATCGCCTCACGGAACTATAGCAGAGAAAGCGGTCCGCTTTCAGCCTGGTTGTAGGCTTGGATGCGCAATAGCCGACGGGTGCGCTATTCTCTCGCCTTGCGTTTGATTTCGATGTTCAGCCGCTTGATCTTCTGATTGAGCGTGGAAAGAGGCACGTGAAAGCGCTCCGCGGCTTCGGTCTGGTTCCAGTTGCATTTCTCCAGCATGTCGATGATGATTCGCCGCTCGCCATCTTCCACGATGTCGAATAACGAAGCGTCGGGGCGATGTTGTAGAGCGGGGAATGCCGCGGTTCGGCCCACCATCTGAGTCGGGAAGAAGCTCGGGACCGATCTGCTTCCTCGGTAGAAAGCACCACCGCGCGCTCGATCACGTTTTCCAGTTCGCGCACGTTGCCCGGCCAGGAATGGGCCATCAGCGCACGCAGAGCTTCCGTGGTAATGCGCCGCAGCGCAAGCCCATTTTCTTTGGAGTAGCGGTCCAGGAAAAAGTTGGCGAGCAGCGGAATGTCCTCGCGGCGCTGGCGCAACGGCGGCAGATCGATGGTGATCACGTTGAGGCGGTAAAACAAATCTTCGCGGAACTTGCCTTCGCGCACTTGCTGTTGCAGATCGACGTTGGTGGCGGCAATGATGCGCACGTCCACCTGGATCTCGTGAACTCCGCCCAGGTGCATAAATTTCCGGTCCTGCAGCACGCGCAGAATCTTGCTCTGCATGTCCAGGTTCATGGTGCCGATTTCGTCAAGGAACAACGTTCCCCGGTCCGCAACCTCAAATAAACCCTTCTTGGAAGCGACGGCGCTGGTGAATGCGCCCTTTACGTGGCCGAAACAGCGTGGATTCCAGCAGGTCCGGAGGCACCGAGCCGGTATTCACCGGAACAAACGAATGGTCCCGCCGCGGCGAATTCAAATGCAGCGCTTTGGCGATGAGTTCCTTGCCGGTTCCGCTCTCGCCTTGTAACAGCACCGTGGAGCGGCTGGCCGCCACTTGGCCGACCAGGTCAAAAATCTTCAGCATGGGCTCGCTCTTGCCCACGATGTTTTCAAAGTTGTAGCGCTGCTTGAGCGCGCGCTTGAGTTGAACGTTTTCTTCTTCCGCCCGGTGGCGGGCGATGGCCGCGCGCACATCGGCCAGAAGCTTTCTCGTTGTCCCAGGGCTTCTGGATGAAATTCGCCGCGCCCACCTGCATCGCCCTGACCGCGTTCTCCACCGTACCGTAGGCGGTGATCATGATGACGGAAAGCTGCGGGTCCTGGGCGTGAATCTCAGCCAGCAGTTCCATCCCGTTGCGATCGGGCAGCGCCAGGTCGAGCAGCACCAGATCGAAGCTGCGCTCTCCAATTCGCGCCAACCCCGATTCGCCGCTGTCGGCCGACTCGACGTCGTAGCCTTCCATTTCCAGCAGCGTCTCCAGCGATTCCCGGATCGCAGCCTCGTCGTCAATGATCAACACCGAACCCATCGACGAGCGGGTCTCGTTCATCGGACGCGAAATGACGGCCGCTTCAGACATTGACTGCCTTCCTGGTCAGCGGAAAATCGAGATAGAACCGCGTGCCTTCTCCGGGCCGGCTCTCCACTCGAATCTTTCCCGCATGTTCCTGAATGATCCCGTAACTCACTGACAATCCCAGGCCCGTGCCCCGGGGCTGGCCTTCGCGCGACGCCTTGGTGGTGAAAAACGGATCGTAAATGCGATGGATGTGCTCCTGCGCGATTCCCGAGCCGGTGTCTGAAACCACGACGCTCACGCCCTCGCCATTGGAAGTCGCGATCCGCAGCGTGCCGCCGTTTGCCATCGCATCCTTCGCGTTCAGGAACAGGTTCAAGAACACTTGCTGCAGCCGTCCGGCATTGCCGCTGATGGAGGGAAGATGCGCCGCCGAGCTCATTCTGCACCTGGATCTTCGAAGTCTTGAACTGGTGCTCCAGCAGCGCCAGTGTGTCATGGATAATCCGGTTCACATCTACTTCGGTGAACTCGGTGCCGCTGGTGCGCGAGAAGTTCAGCAGGTTGTTGACGATCTCCGAAGCTCGGAAAGTCTGCCGCGTGATCTTCTCCAGCAACGCGCCCCGTTGCGGATCGCCTTGCAGTTGTTTCGACAGCATCTGCGCGTACGAAGAAATGACCGCCAGCGGCGTGTTCACTTCGTGCGCCACGCCCGCGGCCAGCAGTCCAATCGACGAAAGCTTGTCGGCCTGCGAGAGCTGCGCCTCCAAGCTCAATTCGCTCGGTAATGTCATCCATGATGATCAGCCGGCCGATCACGTTGAACTTCCGCGTCACCAGGGGCGCAATCGCCACATTCACGATCCGGCTTTCGCCCGTCGGCGTGTTCAGCCGGAACTTGTAAAGATTGTGAATGCCCTGATTCTGCCGCACCCGGTAGAACTCTTCGACGAAAGCGGCGGGCAATATTTCGCTCAAGGGACGCGCCAGCACCTGCCAGCGCGGCAGCGCATACATCACTTCCATTTGCGAATTCCAGGACTCGATCCGGTCGGCCAAATCCACCGCCAGCACGCCCACGTTGATCGATTCGACGATGTTCTCGTTGAAGTCCTTCAGGCGCTCGTATTCGGCGACTTTCTGCTCCAGCGAGGCATACAGCCGGGCGTTCTGAATCGCAATTCCCAAATATCCCGCCAGGGTCTCCAGCAATTCCACGTCTTCGCTGGAAAGGAAGTCGCCTTCCACGGTCTTTCCCAGCCCCAGCACGGCGACAGTCTGCTTCTGCGCGCGGCAGGGAATGTAATAGTTCAAATCCAGCCGCGCGATCGTCTGTTGCGCGCTGGGAGTTTCTCGCGGCACCTGATGCGTATTATCGAAAAATATGTGCCCGGCGCCGATTTCCGGCCGCGGAGCGGTCAAAAAGCTCAAGTCCAGTCCGCTGGTCTGGTTCATGCCAAAAGACTTCGAAAGCAGAAACCGCGCTGGCCCTTCTCCGCCGGAAAGAAACACCGCCATGCGGTCCACCAGCAGCGTCCGTGACAATCGGTCCACCACCGAACTCAACATCTCGTCGAGATCGGTTTCCGCGCTCAGCTCCCGCCCAAATTCGATCAGCGTCTTACGGTAGTCGTAGCGCGTGCGATAGAAGAACTGATCAATGCGCTCCTGGATCCACTTGCGCACCGGATCGAAGACCAGCGCCGTGACCACGATCGCCAGCACCAGCCCGATCGGTCCGGAGCTGGGCACGCGGGCGTGGACCACCTCCGCCACCGCCGCCACCACCGCGAAGTATGCGCCAATGATCGCCGCAGCCGACAGCGTGTACACCATGCCGCGCTTGAAGATCAGGTCCACATCCATCAACCGGTAACGGAAAATGGCGTAGCCGAAACGTCAGCGGAAGGAGTCCGAGCGACAACACGGAAACCTTCATGGTGTTTTCCGGCAGTGCGCCCAGCAGATACGGGAATCACGTAGAACAACGTGAACGGAGTGATCGCGAGAATTGTTCCGCGCGTAATCCATTTCAGTTGCTGGCGCAGAATTGGCGTGCCCGCCCAGCGATAACTATTGACCAGCACCGCCGCGGCGGCGATGAAGAATATCGCCAGATACGCCATTTGCAGCCGGTCCAGGTTCCAGCGCAGGATTTCAGCTCGCCCGCAACAGTTCGAGCGCCGCGACATGCATGCCCAGCAACAGCACCCCCGGCAAGTAAACTGCGGGAATGACCCAGCGATGCTTGCGCACGAACTGGCGCCGCTCCGGAAAAGTCAGAACAAAATGCAGGAACAATGCCGGCTGCAACATCCAGGCGACAACATTTCCCCAATAAATCGTCCAGTCGAACGGATTGAGCTTCCCGGTGTAGTGGAAGGTGTAAAAAATGAACGATACCAGGCAGAAGATGTAAAAGTGCGTCGAGCCCGGCGCCGTCCAGCGCCGCAACAAAACGTACAGTCCGACCCCGAGGTAGATCAGGCCAATCAGCCTCAGCCAGTTGTATTGTGAGCGCTCGGCAGGGACGGGAATCAAGCACCACGTCCACCGGGACCCCCTGCCGCACCAGCGAATACGTCGCTTTCGACCACGCGCCGACCCGGAACAGTTGATGGCTGAGGGCGGCGGTGGTGGTGGCAGGGTGCTGGTCGATCGCCGTCAGATGATCGCCAACCTTAATTCCCGCCCTGGTTCCCGGCCCACCTGTCATCCACACGGGCCGCTACCAGTCCTCCGCCCTGCTCCACCCACCACACGCCGTCCGTAGGCAACTGGAAACAGCGTTCCGCCTGGAAGTTATATCCTGCATAAATCACAGCGGCCGTGGTCAGCAACGCCAGCAGGATCACGGTGGAGCGGACTTGGAAGTCCTTGTTCATGGACGGCGACGGCACCAGCCGCGGGCTGGAGGCTTCTCGCCCTGCGCGCTGCACGTTCGCTGCCATGACTACACCCATAAGATAACCAATAAGTGGCTTGGAAACACTAAGTTCCAATATTATAGAGGCAATACCATAGTAAAGATATGTTTTTTGGAACTTACCGTGTGATATTTGGTAACTGCATGATTTGAGACTTATTTACGACCTGTGGTTTCCCACATCTGCACACGGCGACGAACCCGGTAGAATCAGAAAGCGGCGTAAGACCCAGCGATTCAATGGTGAATTCCACATCTCATCCGGCCAGCGTTCCCATCGAACATTTGCGCGTCGATCTCGGGGGCCTGAGCTGCCGCTATCAGCGCGCCGGCGCCGGCCCGCCATTGCTCCTGGTTCACGGCCTGATGGGATATTCCTTCTCCTGGCGGCATACCATTCCTGCCCTCGGCCAGCAAGCCACGGTCTATGCCATCGATTTGCCCGGCACCGGCCAGTCAGACCGCTCGCCTGACATGGACTCCAGTCAGCTTGCAAGCGCGAAGCGCCTGCTGCGGTTCATGGACCGCGTTGGCATCGCCTCCTGCGATCTGTTGGGCACCTCTCACGGTGGCGCTGTAGCGATGACAGCGGCCTCCCTCGCGCCTCAGCGCGTCCGGCGATTGGTCCTGGTCGCGCCCGCCAATCCATGGTCTGAGCATGGCCGCTTCCTGATTCCGTTCCTCAGCAACCCCGTAGTCGCGCCGGTATTTCTGCAAGTATTTCCCCGGCTTCGAATTTTGCACGAGTTCTACTTCCGCCGGCTATTCGGCGATGCCCGGCACATTCGTCCCGGAACGCTGGAGGGCTACGCCGCTCCCTTACGTACTCCTGGTTCGTTTGAATACGGCCTGAGCGTACTTCGCACCTGGAAGCAAGACATGAGAAAACTTCAAGCCGCGCTCCCACGCATCGCCCACATTCCGACGTTGCTCATCTGGGGAGATCGCGACGCGGCCGTCGATCCCGCCTCCGCGAATCACCTGAAAGTGCAGTTTCAGAATTGCCGCTTGCTCGTGCTGGAGGGTGTGGGCCATTTGCCTTACGAAGAAGTGCCGGAGGAATTCAACCGGGCGGTGGCATTGTTTTTGTCTTAGCTTAGGGACTCCGAAGCTCCGCGATTCCCTGTTAAGGTTATCGCCTGCCATGCGGCCCTACCTCAAACGCGCCCTGGTTCTGGTAACCGGATGGGCCTTCATAGCACTCGGCATCGTCGGATTATTCCTGCCCATCTTACAAGGCATTCTTTTCTTGCTGATCGGCTTGGTCATTCTCTCTACCGAATACGTTTGGGCGCATCATCTCCTGAACAAGCTGCGCCAGCGATTTCCCAAACTCGGCCGCGTCGCCGACGAAGCCACCGCCAAAGCCAACCGCTGGATGCAACGCCTCTTTCGTAACCGCAGCCGCAATTGATGCCCACCCCGCCCAGTGCTACGCTCGACAGAGCAACTCACATGCCCGCCGCCGCAAACTCGCCGGCCACACCTGATCGCCGACTCCTGGCGCGCGCCTTACACGTTGAAGTTCCCGAAGTCTGGGTACGTTTTTTGCTGGCGATCGTCGGATTGGGGATGGCTTTCGCTGCGGCTCTCTTCTCGACCGTAGCTCGCGAAGCTGGAAGTCTGTGGGGCACGCTCGTCCTTGCGTCCGCCGCCCTGCTGCTGGCCGTGGTCGTAGGCCTCACCACCGTCCCGTACCTCGCCCGGCGCGTTGCCGCCGCGCGTCTGCGCGACGCCTTCGATTACGATGTGACCCGCATCGGTATCGCCTATGTCATAACCGTGCTGCTCATCGGAATCGCCGCTCTCAACACCGGCAACAATCTGCTCTATATCATCGTGGCCGCAATGCTCGCCGCGATTCTGGTCTCCGGGGTCGCTTCGGCTGTGGTTTTGCGCGATCTTGAACTCGCCCTCCACCTTCCCGAACACGTTTTCGCCGGCCGTCCGGCGCTTGGCCGAATCGTGTTGCGCAATCCGCGGCGTTGGCTGCCGTCGTTTTCCGTGAATGTGGTCGCCATCCAGAAGGAAAGCCCAAGCGCTGGCGATGGGTTCCGCCACTTTCACTTTTCCGCCCGAAACGCGCGCCCGGAGAGCAATGGATCAACCTGCCCGACCGCAAACTGCGCCGCGTCGCACGAGGCGAAACCCGCCCGGCCATCTTTCGAGGGCTCGGCTTACTTTCCCTACCTTCCGGCGCGCAGCGATCTCAAGGCTGACCTGCCGATTACGTTTCCCGCGCCGCGGCGTCTACCAGCAGGCGGCGCTTCGGCCTGACCACGCGCTTTCCCTTCGCTTTTCTGCTCAAAACTCGCCGCGTGCCGCTTGACCCGCGAAATTATCGTCTACCCGCCGGTCGAACCCGCCGACGAATTCTTCGAAGTGCTTCCCCTGATCACCGGAGAGTTTGCAACCTTCACCCGCGGCCGGGGATCGGATCTTTACCGCATTCGCGAATATGCGCCCGAAGATTCCGCGCGTCACGTGGATTGGAAAGCCACCGCCAAGTCAGGTTCGCTCAAGGTGCGGGAATTCAGCCGCGAAGACGAACGCAAGCTGCGCATCGTATTCGACAATCCCGCCGCCGGAGTGCTCCCCGAGAAAAGCTACGAAGACGCGGTCGCGCTCGCCGCCTCACTGAGCTGGCACTTTGCCGGTGAGAACACAGAAATGTCTTTCGTCGCCCCAGGCTACGACGGCGGCCCGGACCTCTATCGTTTCCTGGCTTATCTCGCTGCCGTTGTCCCCAGGCCCTCCGTCGGCGGTCGAAGGCCTGCAGCCCTCCGATGACTACAACATCATCTTCACCGCTCAGCCTCGCGGCAGCATTCCCACCGCTCTCTGGGCCTGCTCTTATTTGTGTTCATGGGACAAAAGGGTTCATGCACCTCGTAAGGCTCGCCGGAAGTGCAAACCTTTCGAATCTCAGCCATTTTCCCTGATCGACACCAGGCCAGGAACCGCTTCAGTAACCGTTACCTTGGTGTTACTTTGGTACATTGACCATCAAGCTAGACCTGCTAACTTTAGTGTGAGCAGGAGAGCATCAAGACTCCTGCGGCGACACAATTCGACCCCATTTTGAACGCCAAAGTCCAGCTCGTGCTATGGCTTTCCCACCCGGCCCTGGAACTCGTGCTGGCCGCGGTGATGCTTTGGCGCAAGCTGCATCGCAAGTTCCCCATCTTCTTTGCCTACATCATTTTTCAGTTGGTGAATTTCGCAGTCCTGTTTCCCTATCCACCGATACGGCAATTATGATCTCTATTTTTACGGTTATTGGATTGGCGCGCTCATCAGCCTGGCCATCGGATTCAAAGTCATTCACGAGATCTTTCTCGATGTTTTTCGTCCCTACCACACGCTGCGCGATCTGGGAACGGTGCTGTTCAAGTGGGCCGCTCTGGTCATGTTCCTTGTCGCTCTGGTAGTGGCCGCCGCCAGTCCGGCAGGGCAATCGCCCATCGTCCAGGCCGTGGTCACGGTGCAGCGCTGCGTTCGCGTAATCCAGTGCGGTCTGATTCTGTTCCTGCTGGTGTTCTCGAGGTATCTGGGAGTCTCCTGGCGGCAGCAAAGCTTTGGGATTGCTCTGGGGTTTGGTGGCTTCGCCAGCGTCGAGCTGGCGGGGAATGCGCTGTATTCCGGCGGGCAGATCAACAGCTCGACGGTGGCTTTTCTCAACACTGCTGCCTATTGTTGTGCGATTGTTGCCTGGCTGGGCTACGCGGTGTTTAAGGCCGCGTCACGCGAATCCGCTACTAATCTTCTGATGTCGCAACGCTGGGAGCAGAGTCTCGGCGACTTGCAACGTCCGGCCACCGGCGATTCCTTGATCCCGATGTTTGAAGGAATGGTGGACCGGGCTTTCTCTCGCACTGAAATGATCGCCAGCCTGTATCCGCCAAAGAACTGCTCTCCGAACTGTCTTCCGCGCACAAAACTCCTCTTCCGCCTCCGCTGCCGGATCTAGCCCACGAGCAAGTGACACCCTGACATCTGTCTCAATTTCGTACAACTCGCGAACTGACCCGCGGTTACATTCCGACTCCAAAATCTATCTCCGATGTCTGCTATACCTCTAAAGAATCAATGTGAAGCGGCGAGACTGGAGTCCGCTTGATTTCTACCGCGCTAGTGCAATCGCTGGCACCACTAACCGAATCACTTCTAGATCTTGACAGGGCGCGTATAATTTCCTCCCATCTAGGGTTTCCGCTCCCAGGGGACCCGCACAAGGAGAAACAATCCATGAAACGTGCGCTCAGGATGCTATTCCTGATGGTAGGTTTGCTGTGCGTAGGCACAGCGCTTGCCACTCCAACCATGACTTCGTCATTGGATGGAGCACCGCCGGCGTATTGCCCACCGGGTTCTGGTGGTCACTGCCGGTAGAGTGGCATATGTACCTTCGCGCCGCAATCAGTTGTGGCGCTGAAACTTCGCAGGCTGACGATTTACAAATCGCCAGCCTCATTTTTTGGATTCTTAATGGTCAGCGGCGCGGTCGCCGCAGTGCCCCGGACAACTCTTCCGGAGCAAAGATCGGTGGCTGGCACGAGAATCCCGAACACAGAATCGCTGCGGCCTTTCCGGCCTTGACCATCGGCAGGCTGCGGAATGGTTTCCGCCAACGCCGGCGGCAGGTTCTGCGCTACTGCCTGTTGCCAGGGTAGCTTGAGCACCGCCTTGCTCACCGAAAATGGCTCGACGGCCGCGCGATAGAGTGGCTCCCCGCCTTCGCCCTCTCCGATCACAACCACCTGCATGTGCGGTTGTGAAAAGTGGACTCCGGCGATTCCGTAAGTCGCTGCGAATAGTCCATACCGGCCTGCTACTCCCGCCAGCACTTCCATCGTCTGTTCAGCTTTGTCGCGGTATTCCCGGGTCGTTGGTGTAGGCGTGCAGCCGCAGCAGTGCGATGGCTGCCACCGAGTTGCCCGCCGGCGTGGGCGAATCCTGAAAAGGTTTGCGGCGCGTTCCTAACACGCCGAGAGCCTCCGCACCTTCTGTCGCCTTCGGCGTGTCAAAAAAGCCGCCCGAAACCGCATCAAAAAATCGCTCCACCATGGCATCCGCGATTCGCCGGGAAAAATTGAAGTAACTGAGGTCGGCCGTCGATTCGTAGGCATCCAGGCAAGCCGCCGCCGTGAATGCATAATCATCGAGCACCGCGGGAACGTCGCGTCTTTCAGCCGCCGCGTCCGAATAAGCCAGCACATGTAACAATCCATTTGCGCGCCAGCCCTCGGCTAATATCCGGTCCAGGCTGCGCAGCGCAAAATGCCGCGCTGCATCCAGATTCAGGACTTTCGCCGCCTCCAAATACGCCGACACACACAGCGCATTCCAGCCCACATAAACTGTCTTGTCGACGTAAGGTGTTGGCCTTTGCAGTCGTGCGGTGTACAGTTTTTGCTTCGCTGATTGCAGCAGCTTTGAAATCTGCGAAAGCGGCAGGTTCAACCGCTTGGCAATTTCCTCTGGCGACGCCCTCACATACAGAACGTTCTTCGACGGATTGTGGTGCATCTCGCCGATTTCGTTGATGTCGTAATAGAGACACGCGACGGTTGCTTCCTCTTCCGTGAGCACCGCCCGTGCTTCCGCCAGAGTCCAGGTAAAGTAGTCGCCGTCGTCATCCATCGAGTAGTCCGCGTCCTGCGAGGCATAAAAGCCACCGCGCTCGCGGTCACTCAGCCATTCATCCATCCAGCGAATGATGTCACGCGCCACATCCGCGAAGAACTCCGAACCCGTCGCCTGATACGCGTGCACGTAATTCTTCAGCAGCTCGGAGTTGTCATAGCACATCTTTTCAAAGTGCGGGACGATCCAGTGTTCATCAACTGAGTAACGATGAAAACCGCCGGCTAGCTGATCGTACACACCGCCTCGCGCCATTTTTTCCAGCGTGTTGACGAATACGTTTCGCAACCTCCTCATCGCCCGACCGCGCATAACGGTCGATTAACAAATCCAGCGCAGCCGGGTGGGGAAACTTGGGAGCACTCCCGAAGCCGCCATTCTGCGGGTCGTACATCCCCAGCGCCGACTTCACAATGTCGTCAATCACAGCCGGAGAAAAATCCCCACCCTTCCCGGCAAAAGTCTCGGCCTGTGAAATAGCGCTCTCCACCAATTTTGCCTGCTCCATCACGTCGCCATTTTTCTCGTGATAGGCAGTCGAAATCGAAAGCAGCACCCGTTTGAAACTGGGGCGCCCGTAATGATCATCAGGAGGGAAGTATGTCCCGCCATAGAAAGGCTTGCCGTCAGGGGTAAGAAACGCCGTCAGCGGCCAGCCGCCCTGCCCGCTGATCGAACTCACCGCCACTTGATAGCGGCTGTCAATGTCCGGCCGCTCGTCGCGGTCCACCTTCACCGCCACGAACCGTTCGTTCACGATCTGCGCGATCTCCGGACTGTCGTACGACTCCCGGTCCATCACATGGCACCAGTGGCACCACACCGCGCCAATATCCAGCAGGATGGGCTTGTTCTCGTGCTGCGCCACCGCAAACGCTTCCTCACCCCACTCCCGCCACTGGATAGGCTGATGCATAGCCGAGCGCAGGTAGGCGGAAGAGGCCTTGGAGAGGGAGTTCAGGGTGGTGGACATCTTCTAAGTGTAAACGTTCCGCGATGCGCAGAACTGAGAACTGAGAACCGAGAACTGAGAACTGGGGACTGGCGACCGGCAACCGGGATCGTTGGTGCTACGCTAGAGGAGTCGCTATGTCTGGTACGGCCACCTCCGAAGATGGGATCGGTGACCTGCTCCGGCGTTTTTGCTCTGAGTATGGTGTACCGGAAGAGGGTCCACCCGTCGGGCTGGATGTCTCACAATTGCTCGGGGACATGCCCATCCCGGACGCTGACCTCGACATTCTTCGGGACGCGTAGGACGACCACGCTACCCGCCGGCAATTTCGCGACTGTCGCGCCATTCTCGACAACCTGGCAAACCGCCTCACCGGGGAAGAGTCCTGGCAGAATTGCTTGGCCTGCCTCTACCGACTGAACAGGGAATACAGCAGTTGTCGAGTGGTGTGTTCTGGTTCGCGCTTGCGAGCAGTCTGGACTCTCGCAAAGATGGTGTTCCTTTACCCACTTTCGACGCAGGCGTTAACCTGCCCCTGCCACTGAGGATACAAATGACGGTTCACGGGTCTCTCGTGCTACGCCTGTATATCGCTCTGGTGTACATGCGGGAAGGGACGCTCAACGACCTGATTGCTGCAAGCGCCCGAGCGGGCGGGCCTTGCTCTGGGAGGGTTAGGAAGTTGCTGAACTCCGACTACGTACGACGAATCCGTAACGCTCTGTCACACGGCTCGTTCTACGCCTGCATAGCGGGTATCGTATTCCGTGACGACGGCAAAGTGATCGTTGCAACTCCGGGGTTTCTTGGCTGGCTCAGCACCTGGCTCACGCTCATACAACTCCAAGCTCTCGCGGCGAGCTGTCGAAACCCAAGATCGCCTGAGGGCTGCATAGCGTCGCTGGAGATTCATCGCTCGTGAAGCTCATCGCGCGAGTGGGGAGGCGTCCAATTCAAATCCAGCCCTTTGCGCAGCCGCGCCAACGCTTGCGAGCACGTGCATAAGCCGAACGCTGGCCGACAACATGCTCAAGACGCTCCGACAGCAGGGAACTGACAGAAATGCCTCTCTCTCGTCGGCCAAGTGTCGGGCCTTGCGGAGTAAAGCTGCATCCAGCGTAACGTGATCCTAGCTTTCATAGCGTAACCATTACAACGTCCATAACTGCGTCCAGCTTTAGCTCGTCCCAGCCAGCCGCCTTGCAATCGAACAATACAGCTCTACCGCATCCCACAATTGCTTCTTCTCAATATATTCGCCCTCGGTATGCGCCACGTGAATCGATCCCGGCCCTACCAGCAACGGCTCACCCCAATTGCCCAGCCACGGAATATCCGTAGTAAACGCCGCGACCATCGCGGGCAAGCCATCCAGCGTGCGCAGGCGGACGAAAGGAATTTCCAGCACAAACTCAGCCGTCGCCAGCCCCGCCACCGCACGCACAATTTCTTCGCGGAGCTTCTCCGACGGCGCCACCAGACGGTAAAGCAGTTGAGCCCGCGCTTTGTCGGGAATCACATTCGGAGCGCGGCCGCCTTCGATCACTCCAATGTTAACCGTGGATGGCCCAATCCCCTCGACCGACGGCAGCTTGATCGCCTTCAGCCGATTCAATGCTTCCAGCAGCTTCTCAATCGCCGATTCTCCCAGTTCCGGATAAGCCGAATGCGCCATGCGTCCCGTAGCATTGATCTCCACCCGCAACGTTCCTTTAGACGCCGACGCTATCTTATTCTCCGTCGGCTCGCCGTTCACCAGGAACTTCGATCCCGGCGACTGCTGATTCCCAACCTTCGCTCCCAGACTGTCTTTTTCCTCACCCACTAGAAAGAGCAATCCTACGTAAATTCCTTCTTGCCGAAGCCGTTCCGCAGCCGCGATCTGCGCCGCAATAATCCCCTTCGCATCGCAAGACCCGCGCCCGTAAATCTTTGCTTCATCTTCCGACGACGCAATAAACGGCGGAACCGTGTCCATATGAGTTGAGAACACAATCTCCGGCCGTGCCTGCTGCGGCGAAGTCGCGAACACATTGCAACGCTCACCTTCGACCGGCATCTCGCTGGCTTGGTAACCCAGCCGCCTGAGTTCGTGAAGAAGAAAATCCCCCACGCGGCCTTCATCCCCGGTAGTGGACTCGATATCCACCAGTTGACGAGTTAACGCGACAACGTCCATGGCACAAAGGATACCCTAACAATGTAGGCGCGGGCGTCTCGCCCGTGCCCGAGCAAAGCTCGACGTACTTCTGATAATTTGATATCGAGTGTCCTCTTCGCCCACCTCTACCATCCGCTCATTCTTTCTCGACGGCCCCGCCGGCCGCCTCGAAGCCCTGCTTAACCAAGGTACCCGCGATGCTACTCACGCCGCCCTGGTCTGCCATCCCCATCCTCTTTATGGAGGAACTTTCCATAACAAAGTCGTCTTTCATACCATGAAAGCCCTGAACAGCTTTGGCTTTCCCGTGCTACGTTTTAATTTCCGTGGCGTCGGAATGAGCCAGGCTGCGCACGACAACGGCCTCGGCGAAGTGGACGACGTTCGCGCCGCCCTGGACTGGCTGGACGCCGAGTTCCGCCTGCCCATGATTTTCGCCGGATTCTCTTTCGGAGCGGCCATCGGTCTCCGCGCCGCTTGCCCGGATGCCCGGGTTGATTCCATCATCGGTTTGGGGCTGCCACTGCTTCCCACGGACGACCGCAGCTACGATCTGGATTTTCTTCGAACTTGCAGCAAGTTCAAGCTGCTGGTCAGTGGCACTCGCGACCAGTTCAGCCCGAGTGTAAGGCTCGAGCAATTAGCAAAGACGCTCCCCGAACCGAAAAAGCTGGTGCTGATCGAAAGTGCCGACCACTTCTTCGAAGGCCGTTTGAAGGAGTTGCGAGAAGCGATCGCGAAGTGGATCGAGCAAACCATCCCCGGGGCCGGTTCTCCGCTGAAAGCTGAAGGCTGACAGCCGAGGGCTAGCGGCCGACAGCTATAATCTTCCGCGTGAGCTCTGAGAAGCAGGCCATCGAAATGCGCGTTACCGCGCGTCATCTTTTCGAGCGCGCATTGGCCCAGTCCAGCATTGACCACGCTTTCGGGCAGCATGTGGTTTGTGAGCGCGGTGTCCTCCGCGTTCGTGAAGACCTGTACGACCTCCACACTTACCACCGCGTATTCGTGGTGTCCCTGGGCAAGGCCGCACACTCTATGGTCAATGCGCTGGAAATGCAGGCCGGCGAGCGCTTCGAAGGCATCGTCGCCAGTTCCATCGAAGCGGCTTCGCAGATTCGCGGCTTCCGTTATTTTCTCGGAGGCCATCCCACCCCCAATCAGGAATCCATCCGTGCCGCCGAAGCCATGTTGAACTCTCTCAATTTTCAGGATGCTTCATCCCTTGTCATCTTCCTGCTCAGCGGCGGCGGGTCTTCTATCGCCGAGAAGCCTATCGATGATGAAATCTCACTCGACGATCTAATCGCAACTTACAAGGTGCTCGTCCACTCCGGCGCCTCCATCGCCGAAATCAACGCCATCCGCAAACATTTGTCCGCCATCAAGGGAGGCAGGCTGGCGCAGGCCGCCTATCCCGCACAACAGGTTTCACTTCTGGTCTCCGACGTTCCTGATAATACGCCCGATGCCCTCGCCTCCGGCCCCACCATGCCCGATTCCACTTCAGCGTCGAAGACTGCTACCGGCATCGCCGCAAAATACGATCTGCTTGCACAATTTCCGCATCGGTTCGCGAACTTTTCGAAGCGCCACGCCTCTGGAAGAAACGCCAAATCCGATGATCCCGCCTTCGTCCGCAGCCGTTGGTGGACGGTACTCTCGAATGAAACCATTGCTGATTGAGGCCAAGTGCGAAGCCGAGCAGGCGGGGCTTCAAAGTATAAATCGATAACTGTTGCGACGACTGGGACTAGAACCGGCGGCGAACCACCTGCTGAGACCGATTGCGCGAATTACGAAAAGAATCTCCGAACGGGTCTGCCTGATTTCCGGAGGCGAGGTCACAGTCAAAGTCACCAACGGCGGCGTCGGAGGACGCAACCAGCAATTTGCACTGGCCTGCGCAACTAAAATAGCCGGCGAAAATATCACCGTTCTCAGCGCCGGAACCGACGGCATCGATGGCAACAGCGTTGCCGCGGGCGCAATCGCCGACGGCACCACTCTCGACCGCGCCCGCGCCCGCAAGCACTCGACCCGCCAACTCACCTCACAAATTTCGATGCCTATCCATTCTTCGCCGCTCTCGGTGATGCGATCATAGACCGGCCCCACCGGGAACAACCTGCGAGACCTAGAATCCTTCTGGCTTACTAAATCGGCGCTGTGCGTAGCGATCAAAACTATCGGTTTGTGATGCCGTGGGAAACTAGAAAAACTGCGTAACGCCTTCTTCCATCACTCTCACCCGATCTTCAATGCCTGCGGCTTTAGCCTCCTGCGCAGAAGCTGCAAAGGCTCATCCACCGGTTCGTGCGACAGGCGGAAAGTCCCGTAGTGCATGGGCACCATCCAGCGGGCTTTCAGATCGAGGAACGCGCGAGTCGCGTCCGACGGATCGGCATGCACGTTTCTGAAAGACGGAGGATTGTAGGCCCCAATCGGCAGCAAAGCGAGTTCCGGCGCCAGCCTGTCGCCCAATCTCGCGAAATCCGGGGAAATAAGCGGTATCGCCCGCGTGATAAACCGAGTGCCGGTCGTCACGCAACACATATCCGCCATAGCCGCGATGCGAATCCTTCAGCACGCGCGCTCCCCAATGCCGCGAGGGTACGTGCGTGACCAGTTATTCCCTGCTGCCGGCGATTAGCCCTCCACCATCCAGTTCCACAACCTCACGAAATCCCAGGTCCGAGACCAGATCCACAACCTGATGGGCACCACAATCACCGGAGGAACCACCCGCCGCCGCCGGGCCTGCTGCACAATCGCCCGCAACGATGGCCGGTGCAAGTGGTCGAAATGCGCGTGCGTCACCAGCACCAGGTCAATGGCAGGCAGATCGCGAAGGCGCACACCCGGTCTCTTCAGCCGCTTCAGCACGAACAACCAGCGGGCAAAATTCGGATCGATCATTACGTTCTGCCCGCCCATCTGAATGAAGAAACTGGCATGGCCAATGAAAGTCACTCCCAGCTCTCCGTTGCTCACCAGTTTAGGTTTGTGGGTTTTTCCGGTGCGAGGAGTCACCGCGGAGTTCTTCACCAACCGCCCGAAGGCCCGGGCACGCTTGCGACACCGGGTTCTGGAGACTGGCCTTTAACATCAGTACGCTTCAAATCTCACCCGGTTTGGCCAAAACCCCTTCCGGGTGCGGAGTCCAACATCCTCTGGGCTCCTGGTTGCGTGCGTGGAACTAATGACGGGCTCTCTTACCGCCATTGTATGACAATATCACTCGCAGATTGCTTGACCGTTCCTCCGCCGTCATTTCTAATTCTGGTTCCGGCACTTTCTTACTTCCAGGGAGTGGACATGCGGATCGCATTCTTAGGCTTGGGAATCATGGGACGCCCCATGGCGTCGAATCTGGCGAAAGCCGGGCACGAAGTTACGGTGTGGAACCGCACCCCCGGCCAGGATGTCGAAGGCGCGAAAACCTGCCGCTTCGCCCGCCGACGCCGCTCGCGGCGCCGAAGTAATCTGGATGTGCGTCGCTGACACCAAAGCCGTCGAAAGCGTGCTGTTCGGCCCACAAGGCGTGAACGAATCCTTGACTGACGGACAAATTATCGTCGATTCCAGCACCATTTCGCCGGCTGCGACCCGCCGCTTTGCCGAGCGCGTAGCCGCTAAAGGTGTTCAGTACGTGGATGCACCCGTGACCGGATCGAAAGTCGCAGCCGAAGGCGGCACTCTGATTTTTATCGTCGGTGGGGAAGAAGCGACCATCGAGAAACTCAAGCCCTTGTTCGCCGCCACCGGCAAGAAGATTTTCCGTATGGGCGAGACCGGCAAAGGCGAAGCCGCCAAGCTGGCCATGAACCTGCAAATCGCAGTTATCTATGAGGGATTCGCCGAAGCTTCACCCTGGCCACCAAGCTCGGAGTCGACGCTGAGACCTTGCTTCCTCTGATCGAGGCCTCTATGGTTCGTTCGGGAGTCGTGGACTACAAAGCGCCCTTCGTCCTGAAACGAGATTTCTCCGCCAATTTCCCGCTGCGGCTTATGCGCAAAGATATCCGCCTGGCCCTCGAAGCCGCCAAAGAAGCCCGCGTCAAGCTGCCCGCCCTCGAGACCGTGGAAGAAATCTACGACATGGCCACCGAAGACGGCCACGAAAACCTGGACTATGCCGCGACCATCACCCTGCTCGAAAAGTGGGCCGGAGTGGAGGTCAAGGGCACAGCGGCCTGACGGGCTTGACCTCTCGTAACCCCAGTATTACAGAACTATTACACTCGACATTGCCCCCTCCTGATACCTTAAATCTAGAATCCAACTAGCAACCGGGGAAACGCGCCATGGAACTCGAAGCCCTCAATCGCAAAGCCGCCGCCGACAACGAAATCAACTGGGTAACCGCAATCTTTATGGGCCTGTTTCACGTGGGAGCCATTGCGGCCCTGTTTTTCTTCACCTGGAAAGCCCTCTTCGTCGCCATGTTCCTGTGGTGGGTTTCGGGCAGCCTCGGCATCGGCATGGGCTATCACCGGCTGCTGACTCACCGCGGCTACAAGACCCCGAAGTGGGTCGAGTATTTCCTCACCGTCTGCGCCACACTGGCGCTTGAAGGCGGCCCCATTTTCTGGGTGGCCACGCACCGCATTCATCATCAATTTTCCGACGAAGCAGGGCGACCCGCATTCGCCGATTGACG
The DNA here is from genome assembly GCA_963845725.1 of uncultured Acidobacteriota bacterium. Lineage (GTDB taxonomy): Bacteria > Acidobacteriota > Terriglobia > Terriglobales > Acidobacteriaceae > JABCZH01. The sequence goes on along the minus strand of CAWJTC010000003.1, from coordinate 103,525 downwards.
GCAAATGGTGGGCGCACATGGGCTGGATCCTGATCGGCAAGTCCATGCACCATGACACCACCACCCTGGCCCGCTACGTCCCTGATCTTGCCAAAGATAAATTCCACGTCTGGATCACGAAATATCACTACGTTCCCATGATCGTGCTGGGATTGATCCTGCTGGCCATCGGCGGACTGCCGTTCCTGATGTGGGGCATCTTCATGCGCACCGTGGTCGGCCTGCACGCCACCTGGCTGGTGAACTCCGCAACCCATAGCTGGGGTTCGCGCCGCTTCATCACCAAAGACCTTTCCACCAACAGCTGGTGGGTGGCGCTTCTCACCTTTGGCGAGGGCTGGCACAACAATCATCACGCCCATCCGGTTTCCGCCCGGCACGGCCTGCGCTGGTATGAAGTGGATATGAACTGGTACGGCATTTGGGCGCTGAAGAAGCTCGGTTTGGCGCGCCATGTGTACCGGGTAAAGATGTCCAATCTGCCTGCGTCTACCGCCGGTGGCATCTTCCATCACCACGCTGCACTTGACCGACCCGACCTCTTCCGCCTGCCTCCGCTGACTAATTGGCGTCGAAGCCGCGCCAGAATAAAGCCACGCGGCTCAAGCACGTGGGTATTCGCCCTTCGCCAATCCCGCGAAATCCGCCTCGCTAACGCGCTAGAATCCTGCTATGCGCATCACCAGCCGGCGCAAAGCGACGGTCACCTTCCTCGTCCTGGGCGTGAGCCTGGCGGGCATTGCCGTCGCCGTCGGCTCCGGCTGGATCATCCTCAACTGGCGCCTCGACATCAAAGTCTTCCTGGGCTTCATCTTCTTCGGCGCCATCACCGCAGGCCTGGTTCTCAACACCATTTTCCTGCTGCGGGAGATTCGCCGCAACGAGCAGCACGACAGTTTCATCAACGCCGTTACTCACGAACTGAAGACGCCCATCGCCTCCATTCGCCTTTATCTGCAGACCCTGCAGCATCGCGATGTGGATGAATCCCAGCGTCGCGAGTTCTACCGCCTCATGCTCGATGACTCCGATCGCCTGCTGACCACGGTTGAGCAGGTCTTGAAAGCGGGCATGATGGGCCACAAGCGCGGCTCCCGTCGGCGCTCGCCCGTGGACTTCGCAGGCCTGGTGCAGGAATGTGTTCAGATCGCCCGCAACGGCCGTCATCTTAAACCCGAAGCCCTGCGCTTTGAACCCGCAGTCAACGGAGCCGGCGCCACCGTCAATGGTGATCCCGAAGAACTTGCGTACCGCGGTTTCCAACGTGCTCGACAATGCCATCAAATATTCCGGCGACCAGGTGGATATTTCCGTTCGCCTTGACGCGCCCGATGAAAAGCGCGTCGCCATCAGCGTCCACGATCACGGCATGGGTATTCCGCCGACGGAGTTGAAGCGCGTTTTCAAACGCTTTTATCGCGTAGCCGAACCGCTCGTCATCGCATGTAAAAGGAACCGGTCTGGGTCTGTTCATCGTGCGTGCCATTGCCAAGAAGCACGGAGGCCGGGTGTTTGCGCAGAGTCAAGGGGAAGGCCACGGCACCACCGTAGTTCTGGAACTGCCACGGGCCGCTCCGGAGAAGCTGGCGTGAGCCACGTCCTGATCGTCGAAGACGAAGCCCATCTCGCCAACGGGCTGCGTTTCAATCTGGAAGCGGAAGGACATTCGGTCGAAGTCGCGGCCGATGGCGAGACCGCGCTCAGCCGTCTCTTAGGATCCTCGGCGACAGAAAAATGACAATCACCGCCTTCGACGCCGTCGTGCTCGACGTAATGCTTCCCGGCAAAGATGGTTTTGCCGTCGCAGCCGAACTGCGCGCCGCTAAGAACTTTGTTCCGGTACTGATGCTGACCGCCCGCGGACGTCCCGAAGACGTGCTCAAAGGTTTCGCCTCCGGCGCCGACGACTATCTTCCTAAGCCCTTTGAGCTGCCCATTCTGCTGGCACGCTTACAGGGATTACTACGGCGCCGCGAATGGTCCCGCATGGCTCCGAGCTCTGCGTCGGCGCACCCGCCATCTGCCGCAAACGCGCTCGGAAGACGAAATCTTCTCTTTCGATGGCCGCACTCTCGATTTCGGCACCCTCGAGTTGCGCGTGAAGGGGAACACCATCCAACTCACGCTCATGGAAGCCGAACTCTTGCGGCATCTGGTGCGCAACAGCGGGCGCGTCGTCTCCCGCAAGTCAATTTTAGAAGAGGTTTGGGGATTGCACGAAGACACCGACACTCGCGCCATCGACAATTTTATTGTGCGTTTGCGCCGCTATATTGAAGAAGACCCGGCAGAGCCCACCCATCTGCTCACCGTGCGGGGCGTGGGATATCGCTTCGTGCCGGAGCCGGCGGAGTAGATCAGAACTCAAAATATCCTTCGCCGCTCGCCCGCCGCGGCATGCCGTCGGTTCCCGTAGCGGGCAGCAAACCGACCACCCCTCTGCAGATTTTCCCAAGCCGCCTGATTGAGCGCCGGGTCTGAGCCTACGAGATCGCGGATCATATTCCACGCGGCAACGTTTAGCGCGCCTTCCGGCGGCGGCCCCATGGCCAGGGAGACCGAGCACTGCGGGCAGAAACAAATTCGCTGCGCCGCCGACTTCTGCCGCGGGCGAATCCCCACCGTCTGCGCAAACATATATACCGCAACCGATTTGTGTCCCGCCTCCAGTTCCCGATTGCAGCGCAGACAGTACAAATTTTCCAAGGTTCCCCCTTTGGGCTTAACAGCCGAAACAAAATAGTGTCTCCATCCCTCCGGCAGCGCAAGTATGTAAGAGGATTCGGCGGGCCGTTTCGGCAATTCCTCTGTGAACCGCTGTGTCCCCTGTGGTTGCAGTTTTAAAAATGCCGCCGCAAACCGGCGAAGTTTTCCACCACCAGAAGTTGACTCGGTGGCTGCGCCTCGGCCACTTCATCGTGCTCCAGGATCCACGTATTGCCGTGGGGAACGAATACCGCGTTCAGCCCCGCTGCCAGCGCCGGATTGATGTCCGATTTCGGGCTGTTGCCCACCATCCACGTCGAATTCGGCGAAAGGCCGTACTTAGAAACTACTGCGCGATAGGTCGGCACATCTTTTTCCGCTACCACCTCGATCGCGGCGAAATACTCCTTCAACCCCGAGCGCTCAACCTTCCCCGATTGCTCCACCATTGCACCCTTGGTCATCAGGATGACGTGATGCCGCTGCCGAGAGATACTGCAAAGTCTCCGGTACCCCCTGCAAAATCTCCATGGGATGCCCGGAATAGTGTGAGCAAATCCGTGGATGGTCTCGTGCAGCGCCGGAGTCAGCGGTTCCACCGCCAGCCGCTCGAAGGTTTGTACCAGTGCGTGCGCAAAACTGTGCAGCCCGTAACCATGACTGACGATGCACTCCCGCTCCACATCGTTCAGCACCTCGCGCACTTGTTCGGGCGAGTATTCGTGATGATTCAGAAATGAAATAAAGTTGGCGATGGCGCGCTCAAAATAAATGTTGTTTTCCCAAAGCGTGTCGTCCGCGTCAATCAGCAATGTCTGCGGTCCGCCCGAACTGTTTGCCATGGCCATTTCTTAACATCATAACGGCGTTTCGTCGGTTCATGAGATAGCAAGATTGCACCCTGCTTCTGCTAAAATCACTAACCAATGACACCGGGCCCCTGGGTTTTCCTGCTTCTCGCTTCGACCCTGTTTTCTTCCATTGGAACTCAGAAAGAAAATAAATCAGAACATCGAACGGAACATCGAACAGAGCATCGAACCATGACTGGCTCAGCCGCCAAAGGCGCCGAATCCGCGAGCTCTCCCGGTCGCTTCCTGATCTCGACCGCCGGCTCGCGCAGTTTGCCCGCGTCGAGATGCCGTTTCATTGCGCCGGCCTCACTCCGCGTGAACCTGAAAATGGTCGATAAGCTAGTCGACGCCTCGTCGCCACCTGGAGGAAATTTATTGGCGGCAGATCGATCCCGACGGGCTTTTGCTGTACCAGTCGCTCCAGGGAAGCAAAGAGCCGCGCGACCTGAACGTGAGCCGCTATCTTCGCATCAACGGCTCGCGATTTGATCTGCTCGATGACAACCGCTCCTTTGTCGGAACCGCGCCCATGCCTCCCGGACGACGCTTTTACCCGCAGGATCTGACACGCGACAAAATTGAGCAGTACGTCAAAGACCATCCCGAAAAGAAAGCAGAGATCTACAGCTCCACTACCATCGTGCGCTGGCATGACCAACAGTTGATCGGGCTGCCGTATCACATCGTGTTTCTGCCTTTTCTGGAGCCTGCGGCCCGCGATCTCCGCGAGGCGGCCGCGCTCAGCGACGACCCTGCATTCGCCAAATTTCTTCGCTTGCGTGCCGATGCCTTGCTGACCGATGACTATTACACGAGCGACCTGGCCTGGTTGGATCTGAAAAGCCCGAAAGTGGATGTGATATTCGCTCCTTACGAGACCTACGACGACCAACTCCTCGGTGTGAAAGCAACCTATGGGGCCGCCGTCCTGGTGCGCGACGCAGCCGAGAGCCGCAAGCTCACCATGTTCCAGAAACACGTAGCTGATATTCAAGACGCACTCCCCCTGCCGGCTGAAGACCGTCCCTCGAAACACGGCCTCGAGAGCCCCATGGAAGTCATGGATGCTCCCTACCGGGCCGGCGACTTGACCCACGGCTACCAGGCCGTGGCCGACAACTTACCCAACGATCCTCGCGTGCATGAGCAGAAGGGAAGCAAGAAGATCTTCTTCAAGAATTTCATGGACGTGCGCGTCCGCTACATCATCATTCCCGTGGCGCGCCACTTGATGCTGCCCCAGCAGGCGGCGAAAGTCACCAGCGAAGGTTATGTCCGGACGGTCATCATGCACGAGATCGCTCATGGCCTCGGGCCTGCCTATGCGCGCACTAAAGCCGGCAAGGTGAATATTGGAGAAGCCATTGGGCCCATTTACAGCGGTCTCGAAGAAGCCAAAGCCGATGTCGTCGGCTTGTTCGGCCTGAACTGGCTGGTGCAGCACGGCTTCCTGCCTAAGAGCAGTCTGGAGGAGTGTTACGCCTCCTACGTCGGCGGCATCTTTCGCACCGTGCGCTTCGGTGTCGCCGAAGCTCACGCCCAGGCGGAGATGATGGAGTTCAACTATCTGGTCGAACGCGGCGCCATCAAACACGAGCCTTCCGGACGATACGCGATTGATGATGCGAAAATGCCCTCCGCCCTGAACGATCTGGCAACCGAACTCCTAACCATCGAAGCCACCGGGGATCGACAGCGCGCCCAAAACTGGTTCAAGAAGTACGGCGACATGCCCTTCGAACTGAAAGTAGCTTTGAAGTCGGCCACAAGTGTCCCCGTGGATATTGATCCCGAGTTCTCGTTCAAAGAAGAACTGAAATGACAGTCGGCCTGGCGGCCTTTCTTTTGCTTAGCGCCTGCGATGCGAGAGTTCTACCTGCGTAAGAACCACATCACCCAACCCGCTACGAATACTCCGCCCACAAACATAACGAAGCAATAAAGGCCGTAGCGGATCTGCTCTCGCGAGGTACTGCGCTGCGTGATGCCAAACACAATCGAGGCAAATACAGCGAACAGCAAGGCGGCACTGAAGTGGGTAAGCGTGAGGATCATGGCTTCTTCCCCACCGCAATGTGATAGGCATCCGCCACGCTGATGAAATTCAGCAGCCCGGCCACGATCAGATACTTGGTCCCATAATCCGCCGTTGCGTGCGAAATCAACCCTTGGCCCCAGTTCATCGCCTGCGTCAGAATATACAACCCCCCGGCGCCCACGTCGCCCACAAAACCCAGCATGTCCAGAATGTCCCCGCCATTCGGTTGATAAACGTGGCCTTGCATCAGCAGGCCCAGCACAAACATGGTCACAATCGAACCCATGAGCAGCAGGCCCCGGATCCAGCGCTTCTGAATCAGGTGCCCGGCGCCGGGAATCAGCCACCCGAGCGCCGGGGCCAGCACCGACATGGTGGTCATCGGCGGCGTTGCGTTATCGCCCGCTGACGATTTCTTGCCGCTTGAGGAATTTGCCATTCAGATCAGCACAATCTCACGTTGAATTTTTCCCGTCACTTCTGCTGCCTTGGGCCGTACCAGAACATTTACTTCGCTGCGCACGCCAAATTCCGGCAAATAAATGCCGGGCTCAATCGAGAAGCAGGAATTCTGCAGGATGCGCCGCTCGTCGTGCGTTTCCAGATCATCCATGTTCGCCCCGTTGGCGTGAACATCGGTTCCAATCGAGTGTCCAGTCCGATGGATGAAATAGTCCCCGAATCCTGCCTTCCCGATATATTCCCGTGTCGCCCGGTCCACTTCCCAGCCCGCAATGGCGCGGCCGGCCGCAATCGCATCCTGCACCGTTTTCACGCCCGCATCCCGCGCGCCGCTCACAATCGTAAACACCTCCCGCATTCGGTCGGAAGCCGCCTTACCCACGAACCCCGTCCACGTGATGTCGTAATAGACGGCTCCGGGCGTATTTTTCTTCGCCCAAACATCCAGCAGAACGAAATCGCCTTCGCGAATCGGCGCCGAACCCTGCTCATGTGGCTCATAGTGCGGATTGCCGCTGTTCGCGTTCACGCCCACAATCGGAGGATCATCGGTCACCAGGTTCTCGCGTTTGAACGCCTCCATGAACCACTGCTGAATCTGGTATTCATTCGTTCCGCCATTCCGCACCCGCCGGCCGATCTCCTTGAACGCCTCAGCCGTGATCGCGTCCACGGCATCGCGCGCCGCATAGTGGCTCTTGATCTGCGCTTCCGTCCACGTCGCCTCAAACTGTGCCACCAGATCGCCCGAACTGACCACGTTCTTGCCCAACCCTCGAATCATCTCGATCGTTCCGGCATCCACCAGCGAAACGTAAAAGACTACGTTGTTCGGAGAATACTGCATGGCGACATCGCGATACGCCGCCAGCATTCCCTTGAGCTGCTCAAAAAGCTCCTGCCATGCGGCATACTGCATTTTCTTGCCTGGCAGCGTGTCCAGATGTCCCGATTCAATCTTATGCACCAGTTTGACCGGTTCGCCTTGCGCAGGAATCACGTAATACCATCGCCGCGTGACCATGAGATTGTCAGGCAATCCCAGCACCCGGTAGGCAATGGGATCGCGATGATGGTGGTCGTAGAAAAGCCAGGCGTCGATATTGCGCTCGCGCAGGGCAGACTGGATGGCGGCCAGGTTCATGGGCAAACCACTATTCTAAACAAGACCAGCCATTTGAGCGAATCGGGAGGGGGCTTTTCCTCACCGTCATCCCGAGCGCAGCGTTCTCCTTAACCTTTGTCATTCCGAGCGCAACGTCATCGAATGATGACGCGTAGTCGAGGGAGTCTGCTTCCCTCCGCCGCGACAGCGCCGTTCATTCCAACGCATCCAACCCCATTACTCTTGCGATTCCGAACCGGCGTTAGGCGTGAGCAATCCGCTTCTGTCGCAAGACCACCCTGTCATAAATCCACAGCCCCGCTGCCGTCGCCAATCCCACTCCCGTCACCACCCACCACATGCGTTCCGGCTGATTCGTCACCTCGCCAAAATGATGCAGCAATGTCCCGCCAAACCATCCCCCGATCAGCGAACCAATCCCCAGCGGCAAGAACGCGAACCCCATGTAAGTTCCTTGCTGCCCCGGCGGCGCCAGTCGGGAAATATAGTCGTAGTATGGCGGCTGCTGCGTGATCTCGCCCAGCGCCAGCACAAACAGCGACAGCACCGCGCCCCAGACCGTGGGCCGCATCGCCAGAATTAGCCATGAAAGCGACGTGATCACCGTCCCCAAAATCACCGCCTGAAACGCCGGAATCTTGCGCGTCAAGAGACTAACCGCCATGGTCAGACAGATCACCGTGATCGCGTCCGTCGCCAGAATTTTCTCCACGTCGGCTTGGGCACTGACGTACCGATGAAGGTATACGGGCAAACTGACGAACTCCTGCCAAAACACAACCCAGTATCCCGGTGAAAATCACCAGAAACCACATGAACTTGCTGATGCCCGCGAGCACCAGCACCAGCAGCCCAACCCACACCCACCACGGCACACCGAAGCCGGGATGCACCCACAACCCGATGCGCAGCAGCAGCGCGATCAGCAGCACCGGCAGCACCAGCCGGTAATTGCCCACCACCACACAAAAATTCTTCGCCACCGTCGCAATCGAAGGTGGAGGCGCATCTCCCGCCTTGCGCGGCTCCCGAAAAAAGAGCAAAACCAGAAAAAACATCGCAAATACGCTGAGCGCCGAGACGCGATAAACCTTCTCCACGCCTAGATGACGATGAGTCCACGACGCGACCAGCGGCCCCGCCGCCCCGCCGATGTTTACCATCGTGTAGTAAATCGAGTAGCCGATGGTACGAACGTTCGGTTTCGAAGCCCGCGCCGTGGTTCCCACTACGCATGGCTTGACCATTGAAATGCCGAGCGCTGGAAGAATGAGAATAAATCCCGACAAACAGACTGAGCGGCACCGCATTGCGCACCGGCGCCAGCCACGAGGCGCCAATCGATCCGATAAGAAAATACGCCCCCGCCAGAATCAGGTACGCGGTCGCCAGCGCCCGTCGAAAGCCCAAACGATCGGCAACCGCTCCCCCAAAAATCGCCAGAAACCACACCATGCCGCCGAATATCCCGGTCAGCGTCCCCGTCTGCTCAGTAGAGAAATTGAGTTTCTCTTGCAGATATAGCGCCAGCGATGCAAACGCCCCATAGTAAGCCAGCCGCTCAAAGATCTCGCTGATGTTCGCGATCCAAAACGGCGGCTCAAACCCGGTGCGAATTTCGTGGAAGCGTTCCGAGAAACTCACGCTTTGCCCCGTTTCTTTCTTGACCGTGATGCCGGCTTCTGTTTTACAAACTCACTGAACCGTATCCGGTTTCCAAACGGATCGATCACCCCCATCTCCTTCGCATTCCACGGTTGCAGCTGAATTCCTGGCCGGTAATACTTGTATTTCTTTGCCCGCAATTCCCGGTGATATTCGTCAATGCCGGTCATCTCCACGCGGATCGCTGCTCCCGGCACTCCGTCCCCATGGTGCTCGCTGAGATGAATGGCAACTTCGCTCCGCGAAACCTGCATGTATAACGGTGTATTAGGCTCGAAACGATGCTCCCAGTCCACCGAAAATCCCAGGAATCCGCAATAGAACTCCTTTGCCTTCTTTTCATCAAAGAAACGCAAAATGGGTACGCAACGGCTCAACTTGATGGCCATAAATCTTTCTCCCTTGCCCCACTCCGATCGAGGGCGCCGGCTGGCTATTGGGCGTCCCGCCCGCCCCTCATGATCCAAGCCGTTTGCGCAACTCGTCGGCTGACAATCCCGCCACTCGAATCACTTTCCGCCGGCCCCTCTCGCCGGACGCAATACTAACGGACGCTCGCGGAACCTTCAAAAGATTTGCAAAGAGTTCGATGCAGGCTTCATTCGCGCGCCCTTCCACCGGCGCCGCAGTCAAAGAGATCTTCAAGGCATCGCCCAGCTCGCCCACGATAGCGTTCTTTTTCGCCCGCGGCTGCACCTTGACCGAAAAGCTCACCCCGTCTGCTGTTTCACGCACTACAACCGACTCTCTTTGCGTCCTCTGCGGTTGACGCTTTTTTCTGCATGCTATGCCGTTTTTCTCCGCGCCCTCTGCGTTTCCAGGTTTTGTCCCCGCATTCCTTGAATCCGGGCCAATCCGTCGCCGCTTTTCTCCGTGTACCTATGTGCCCCCTGTAGTTAAGCTTTCGCTCTCTCCCCAAAAATCGCCGTCCCCACCCGCACACAAGTCGATCCCTCTTCAATCGCCACTTCGAAGTCATGCGACATCCCCATCGAAAGCTCCCGCATTTCGATCCCAGGCAAACGTCGCGCAGCGATCTGATCCTGCAATTCGCGCAGCTTTCTGAAAATACGGACGAGCCTGCTGCGGATCTTCGGTAAACGGAGGCACCGTCATCAATCCGCGAAACTCAAGATGCTCCAGTTCCACCGCTCCTTGCAGCAGTTCTTGCAAATCTTCCGATTCCGCCTGCCACACCGCTCTTCGCCGCCTCTCCGCCGACATTGATCTCGATCAGCACCGCCAGCTTCTTCTTCATTTCCCCAGCCGCAGCATTCAATTTTTCCGCCAATCGCAGCGAATCCACCGAATCCACGCCGCTGAAACAGCTCCGCCGCCTTTGCAGCCTTATTCGTCTGCAGATGCCCGATCATCTCGCCATTCCGCATCAGCCAAATCCCGAGCGCCTCAGCCTTTCCCGCAAACTCCTGCACTCGATTCTCTCCAAACAGCCGCAACCCCGCATCATAGGCCTCGCGAATGCGCTCTGCCGGTTGCGTCTTACTCACCGCCATCAGCGCAATCTCAGCCGGATCTCTCGCCGCCCGTCGCGCCGCCTCAGCCATCCGCCGCCGCACTTCCGCGATGTTTTGAGAGATTGACACCTCGTGAACCTCTGTGTCCTCCGTGGTTAAGAACTAAAAAGCCTAAATTACAAAAGACACGAGGCCGCACAAAAGAATCCATCCGAACCCAGGCTTTCCTTTGTGTACCTTCGTGTCCTTTGTGGTTAACGCTTTAAGATCCTCCGCATCGCTCAGGATGACGGTCGCGCGGCTCCCGCTCCGCTCACGCCGCGCAAGAACGCCGCTACATAATCGCCGTCGGCGGCGCCGGCTCATCCGGACTCCCCGCATTCGCCAGTGGCACCTCGCATCATCACAAAAATCAGCACCGCCAGCCCAATCAATCCCGAGAACGCGAAATCCCCAACGTCGATATGCCAAAGCTGATGATTGCTCCCCACCACTCCCGCGATCACCAGGCCGCACAGCGCCTCTCCGGCAATCAACCCCGACGCCGTCAGCACTCCCGCATTGTCCACGCGTGCCTTCTGCGCATCGTTGTAATCCTCGCCGGTCGCGCAGTTTGTCGGTGAACCAGCGAACCACGCCGCCCACAAAAATGGCCGACGTTGTCTCCAGCGGCAAATACATCCCCACCGAAAACAGCATGGGACTCTTCACTTCCACCAGGATCATCGCAAATCCCATCAGGATGCCCACAATCACCAGCGGCCACGCCATATTTCCGCCAACAATCCCTTGCGACAACATCGCCATCAGCCCCGCTTGCGGAGCCGGCAACGCCGCGCTGCCGAAGTGATAAGCCTTGTCCAGAATCATCAGCGGAAAGAACAACACCAGTGACGCCACGATCGTGCCCAGAATGTCGCCCATCTGCATTTTCGCCGGCGTGCCGCCCAGAATGTGGCCAGCCTTCAAGTCCTGCAACATTTCGCCCGCCACCGCCGACGAGACGCACACCACCGCAGCCACCCCCAACACCGCCGCGACTCCGCCCACCCCCGAAACTCCCAGTGCCACCATCAGCAACGCCGCCACCACCAGCGTGCACAACGTCAGGCCGGAGACCGGGTTATTCGACGACCCGATCATCCCCACGAGATTGCCCGAAACTGCCGCAAAGAAAAATCCCAGCACGATCATCACCACCGCTGCCACCACCGCGCCCGCTATCACCTTGCTTCCCGAGAGATTGTGCGCTCCGTTGATGAAGTAGTAGTACAGCCCGATCATCGCAATGAACACCAGCCCAACGCCCGCAAAAACCACTTTCGCATTCAAGTCGCGGTCGATGCGGCTGGTAGCTTTATGCGCTTCCGCCGACTTCTTCAGATCAGAAACCGCGCGCTTCATGCCCGCGCATCAGTTGCTTACGCATGCGGAAGAGCGTGAATCCGGCGCCCACCAGCATGCCGCCCACCGCGATCGGCCGCACAATCGAATACCACACGCTGAACGCGATCCCTCCCCAGTACGCCGCCGGGCTTGTGCCGCGCTGCCATTGCCGGCAAATTGGGTCCCAGAAAATAAATTAGGAGTGGAACCAGCAATCCCCACGCCACCACGCCGCCGGCAAAATTCAGTGACGCCAGCCGCGGCCCAATAATGTAGCCCACTCCCAGATACGCCGGGCTGACCGCCGGCGATGTGAACTGTCGACATCCCCCCGTGGCCAGTAGCGGTGCGCTCGGATTCTGCTGGTCCCAGCCGCAACCCGCTCGCCATCTTCGGAATGTTGATCAGAATGTCTTTCGTGTACCAGAAAAGATTGACCTGCGACAAGAAGTACATCAACCCGCCAAATCCCATGTTGGCGAACAGAATCTTCGCCGCCTTCGAACCTTGCTGCCCCGCCTTATGGATCTCCGACGCCGCCACCGACTCCGGGAAGGGAAGCTCAGGATCTTCCACCATCACCCGCCGCAGCAGCGTGACAAACAAAATCCCCAGCAATCCGCCGATCACCATCAGCGCCACCGACTCCCAGTAGTGTTCCATGCCCAGGCTCGGCCACAACCCCGCCAGCACAAAAGCCGGAATCGTAAACACCGCGCCCGCCGCCACCGATTCGCCGATCGCGCCCACGGTTCGCGCAATGTTCTCTTCCAGCAGCGATCCTTTCATCAACCGCAGCAGCGACATCCCAATCACCGCCGCTGGATACGTCGCCGCAATCGTCATCCCTGCTTTCAAGCCGAGATACGCATTCGCCGCCCCCAGATATCCCAGTCATCACCAGTCCGATCAGGACGGCGCGGAACGTGAATTCCTTCATCTCCATATTTTCGGGAACATAAGGGCGAAACTTCTTTGGCGTTTCAGTGCTACCGGTGGGGCTCATGGGCAAAATCCTCGAAAGTGGTCAGGAATAAGCACAAAAAACAGGACGGCGAAAGTTAACACGCAGCCTCGCTCCAATACAAGTATGGCCGGGTTCAGCGCCTCTCACCCCCTCCAAACAACTCAGTTTTCTACTTGGGCATCCGATTTACCTGTGAATCATCCAAAACCCAGCCTTTCCTTATTCGTCTCCGTAGTCGCTCTCGCGATTCTGCTGCCCGCAGTCCAAGCTCAAGCTCCAACCGAGAAAATTACCATCGACGAAAAAGACCGCACCTTCATCGTGCATCTTCCCCACGGCTACGACGCCAAGCAGCACTACGCGCTGGTGGTCCTGCTGCATACCCGCGACCAAGACGCAAATGACATGGAGCAACTCACTCGCTTTGACGAGCTCGCCGATCGCGATTCGATCATTGCCGTCTATCCCAATTCCACCGGCCGTGGCTGGAACCTGGGGATTACGGAGGAAGAGCCGAGTCCCATGGGGATGGGCCGCCGGGGAGGAAGACGCGGCGGCTGGGGCGGCGGCGGTGGCTACCCAGGCGGCGGATATCCCGGTGGGGGTGGCGGCTATCCCGGCGGCGGTGGTGGTCGACGCGGTCAGTCCGGAGGCGGCGAAAACCGCGCCACTCCCGCCGATGACAACGCCTTCATCGAGCAGATGCTCGACAAGCTTTCCTCCGAATACTCCGTCGACACGACGCGCATTTACGCCGCTGGCCTTTCCGACGGCGGATTCATGGCCTTCCGCCTGGGCTGCACCATGACCGACCGCTTTGCCGCCATCGCCGCCGTGGGCGCGGCTATGCCCAAGAACATGACTTGCCTGCCCTCCCACCCCTTGACTGTAGTGATGCTGAACGGTACCTCCGATCCCATCGTGCATTACAACGGCGGCCACGTAGGCCGGTATTCGGTTCTCTCTGCCGAAGACAGCGCGAAATATTGGGCCAAACTCGATGGCTGTCAGTCAAAACCGCAGAAGCAGAAGATGTCCCCGCGCGAAAAAGGTGGCATGAAGACCCAGGTCGATACCTACGATGACTGCCAAAAAGGAGCGCAAGTCGTCCTCTACAGCATCGATGGAGGCGGCAATACCTGGTCCGGCGGCGAACAATACCTCGTGGAAAAGGTGATCGGCAAGACCAGCAATGATGTAAATGCCAACGAGGTCATGTGGAGTTTCTTCGTCCGTCATCAAACCGTTTCGCCCGAACCGCCGAAATGACCCCAGCGTTACTTTCGAGCCGCCCCGCCGGATCCGGCGCGTTGCGCCCGTCCCGGTCTGCCGATATACTAAAGAAGATTCGCCCGGCTGGAGCCCTGCTGTGGCGCTTGGGCGAGGGAGGTCTGTCTTCAGCAGTAGCAAGGGCTCAACTCGATCCACGCCTCGAACGCTGCAAGCTTCGTTGCTTTCCTCTCTGACCTCCGGAGTTCATGGCGTTGCCGTCGCTCTGTTCACCACCCTTTTTCCCTCCGATTGCCGCCTGTGCGGCGCACCCTTGACCAATATTTCACGCCTTCCAGTCTGCGAGGAGTGCCTTTCATCCATTCGCCCCATGGCTGGCGGCCTTTGCTCTATTTGCGGCGAGCGCCTGGTAGGCCCATTCACCACCTTCACCGGTTCCGAAATCCTTTGTACCCTTTGCCGCCGCCTCGAGCCTCCTTTCGTGAAGGCGGCTGCTTATGGCAGTTACGAAAGCGGTCTGCGCGAACTGATTCACCTGCTCAAGTATGATGGCGTCCGTCCCGCCGCCAATGTTCTGGGGCGCATGCTGTCCGACGCTATTGTTCCACTCCAGCCGCTCTTCGCCGAAGAACCAGTCCTCGTCGTTCCCGTACCGTTGTACACGCGCAAGCGGCATCAGCGCGGATTCAACCAGGCGGAACTGCTGGCTCGCGCCGCGTTGAAGCAAACGCCCGCCAATCGATTCGAGTTGCAGTCTCTTCTGGGGCGCACCCGCGAAACCCAATCGCAAATTGGCCTCTCGCGCCACCAGCGCCGCGAGAATCTTCGCGGAGCCTTTGCCGTGACCGCGCCCGAAAAGATCCGTGGCCGCGACATCCTGCTGGTCGATGACGTATTCACCACCGGCACCACCGTCTCCGAATGTGCGCGTGTATTGCTCCGCGCCGGCGCCGCCAAAGTTTTCGTTGCCACTGTCGCACGCACCCTGAAGCTGGAAGCGCAGTCGGCAAGATTAGAAATGCAGCCCGCGATGACCATGGCCGCCGCGAGTTGATGAGAGGTTTGAGCCGCAAAGCGGCGGAAGAAAGCATGTCAGGCAAGTGGCACAATTCGGCGCTCGGCATGACTCGGACGCACACTCTGCCTCCGAGCATGGCCGTCGCTCGTCCCGACGGCGAGGTCCACGTTCTCCACGCGCCCGTGCTGGTGCTGAACGCATCTTATGAGCCGATCAACGTTTGCGCCGCCCGCCGCGCCATCGTGCTCGTGCTCAAGGGCGTTGCCATGACCGAAGAAGAGAACGGTCACTTTCTCCACGCCGCTCGCCTCGCCATCCGCCTGCCCTCGGTGATCCGGCTGCTCGAGTACCGCCGCATCCCGCACCAGACCCGTGCTCTTTCGCGGAAGAATATCCTGCTGCGCGATCGCAACACCTGCCAGTATTGTGGAGAAGTCCTGCCCTCAGGCGAATTGACGCTCGATCACGTTGTGCCCCGCTCCCGTGGCGGCGCTTCTACTTGGGAGAACCTCGTCGCCTGCTGCCATCTCTGCAATCGCCAGAAGGGAAATCAATTCCCCTCTGAAGCCGGCATGAAACTGATGCGCGAGCCGCGCGCCTTCAACCTCCACACCAGCCGCCACATCATGCGCTTGATGGGCCGCTCCGACGACAAATGGCGAAAGTATCTTTTTTACTAGCTATCGGCTTCCAGCCGTCAGCTCTCAGCAATACAAGTAATTTCGGGGAAGGGCACGGCTTCAAGCCGTGCCGCTGGAATCAATCAAGAATTTCGGGCTTTAGCCCCTGAGGGATTTTCGCTGCGTGGTTACGACTACTCTAATAGAGTGCTGACCGCTCACTGCGGCTTCTGCGGCTGCCCTTTATCGTCCTCTTTCGGCACTTCTTTGCCATCGTAAGTGATCCGCGAGTTGGCTCCGAAGCGCTTGTAGTTCTCATATTTCACGACTTCCTTGATATGAACGTCTTCCGTGGAAAAATGCAGAGTGTCATCCGCTTTGGTGTAGGTAGGGAACCAATACGTGCCGTCAATCTGTTGCCGCCAGGTGGTGAACTTGGGGAAAAGGTTTTCGTTTCCTTTCTTTTTTCTGATATCGGGCACCGTCTTGCCATAAGTCTTCACGATCTGAAAATCATGATCGTCAACCCATATGCGCCCCTGGAAATACCTTTTCTTGCCGACAATTTCTTTGGGCGCAATATCAAACACGTAGCAATGCAACTCATCTTCCTGTTGCTGGCCGGCATAGACGATCTGATATTCGGGAATCTCATCGCTGGTCAGCACGAACGGGAGCCGATTCTCAATGTCATCGAAATCTTCCTCTGACATATAGATTCGCTCCAGCGTCGATTGTGGAGCAAACGTCACCGTCTTGATCTTGTGTCCCTGGTTGTCGAACGTGACGTCGAAATCTTCCCGGTACTCTCCGTCCGGGGTGTCGCCATCTATAGTCTGGACCTTTACGGTCTGGTGGTATGTGTACTGGTCCCTTGCGATCTTGAACTGCTTTTCCTTCGCGGCGAAGCGCTGAATGATTTCGTCCACCGTGGTGTTCTTCGGCTGCGTATTCTCCAGCGGCCCCTCATCCGCCCAAGCCACGCCCAGCAGCACACCACACACCGCGAACATCAACAACCACCGAAACGCAATCTGAATATTTTTCATGACGCTCGACCTATCTTATAACGAACTGGAACTGAGAACCGGGAACTGAGATCTGAGAACTGGCTTCTGACCACCCCTCAGTTAGATTGCTGATCCTCGCCGCCGGTTGCCGAAGCCAACCCGCCTTTCATCATCGATTTTCAGCCCCCAAAGGCCGCGGACCCGTTGTAAGATGACCATCAAGTTCCATGGCCTCCCCACGCGAAGCCCTCCCGGAAGCAATTCCCACTGTTCCGCAGGAAATTGCCCGTCTGGCTGGACTTCCCGGGCTGCGCGCCGCCTTTGCCTGGTTCCGTTCCCAGGAGACCCAACTCGCCCACTGGCAAATTGAGATGGCGCGAATTCCCGCCCCTCCGTTCGGCGAAGCTGCCCGCGCCGAGTGGTTGAAGAAGCGTTTTCGAGACGTCGGACTGACCGACCCTCACGTCGACGAAGTCGGCAACGTCTTCGGCGTCCGCGGTTCCGGCGACACTTTCGTTTCACTGAGCGCGCACATTGACACCGTTTTTCCCGCCGGCACTCCGCTCAATGTCCGCCAGCAGGGAACTCGCCTCTACGGACCCGGCGTTTCTGACAACGGCGCTGGAGTCACTGCCCTGCTCGCCGTCGCCGCCGCGCTGCACGCGGCGAAAATAATTTCTGAAACTCCCATCGTTTTCATCGGCAACGTCGGTGAAGAAGGCGAAGGCGATCTCCGTGGCATGCGCCATATTTTCGCCAGTCCCCGCTGGAAGGATTCTATCCGCCACAGCCTCGTGCTCGATGGCGCGGGCGCCGATACCATCGTCGCCGAAGCCCTCGGCAGCCGCCGCTTTGAAGTCATCGTCCGCGGCCCTGGCGGCCATTCCTGGAGTGACTTCGGCGCGCCCAATCCCATCCTGGTCCTGGCCCGCGCCATTCGCGCTTTTTCTCAGACCCCGGTCCCCACCTCTCCCAAAACCACTTTCAATGTCGGCGTGATCCGCGGCGGCACCTCCGTTAACTCCATCCCCGAATCGGCCAGCATGCGCGTCGATATCCGCTCTACTTCCATGGCGGAAATGGAGCGCCTCGAAGCCTCTTTGCGGCGCGAATTGCAACTCGCCACCGAAGAAGAATCCCAGGCTAGCGACCGCCGCAATCCGTCGCCCAGGCGCTCCACCGCCCTCAGCTACGAAATCGTCGCCATCGGCAATCGACCCGCCGGAGAACTCGCTCCTGATGCCCGGATGCTCAAAGTCATTCGCGCGGTCGACCTGCACCTGGGCAACGCCGCTCAAATCCAGCGCGCCTCCACCGACGCCAACATCCCGCTCTCGCTGGCCCGCGAAGCCATCGCCATCGGCGGCGGTGGCACCGGCGGCGGCGCGCATACTCTCCAGGAATGGTTCGATTGTAGCGGCCGCGAGTTGGGCCTCAAACGAGTTCTGCTGACTGCATTGGCCCTCGCCGGAATCCGCGAGTGAAATGAATTGATGTAGGATGCGCGTCCCGCCGCAGCCGCGTAGCGGCGCCAGAATAAAGCCCACGGCGCAAGCCGTGGGTGGAAAGCGGAAACGACCAAGCCGCGTAGCGGCGAAAGAGACACTATTCAGAGAAACGCATCCCCAAACCACGCCCGACACCAGCGCCATTGCCCCCTAAAATCCCGCCTTCAGCCTCGGCCGGAACGGAATCGTCACCACCGCTTGCAGCGCCACCGGATTCCCATTCTTCAACGCCGGCAAAAATCGCCACCGCGAGAGCGCATCCGAGGCATACTCATCCAGCCGGTCGTCAACGCTGTTCAGCACCCGCACCTCGCCTACGCTGCCGTCCGCATTGATCACCGCCGCCAGGATGACCGTTCCGCGCACATTCTCCCGCATCAACTCCAGCGGATACGCCGGGTCGGCCGTGCGCGTCGCCATCGGCGCCACCAACTCGCCTTTTTTCTCGTTTTCGTTTTGCTCGGCGAAGTGCATCACCCAGCTTCCCCCCGCCGAATTCAGGTTCGGAACGTTGAGCGTCATGGCATAGGATTTTCTCCCCGCAAACACTTTGCGCTCTTCTTCCGTCTGCCGGTCCGGTGACATCTCCGCAGCAACTTTCCGCGAAATCGAAGTCCGCGGCAGTCCCGGATCAGCCACACCCCCCGGCCTCCCGCTGCCCGCCATTGCGGAAAGAATCCCGGATTTCG
The DNA here is from genome assembly GCA_963845725.1 of uncultured Acidobacteriota bacterium. GTDB lineage: Bacteria > Acidobacteriota > Terriglobia > Terriglobales > Acidobacteriaceae > JABCZH01. The sequence goes on along the minus strand of CAWJTC010000003.1, from coordinate 84,771 downwards.
GCCCCGCACCCACAAACAGTCCGGGGGGAACTCCATTGGCACTACCGCCTGTGCCCCCGGCCGCTCCTGCCTTGCCCTCTGCCATCTCCGGAGTCCCTGACGCTCCCGCCTTACCCTCCGGCCCGGCCGCAAATGTTCCCCGGCGATTTCCTTCCGGCACAACCAGCGGCGTTGTCGGTGCTGCCGGACTCACATTCAGCGCAATCATCCTTCCGCCTGCAACTCCACGCCCCTGTACCGATGGCGGAGGTGGAACCACCGCCGGATTCACGCCCAGCGAACCTTGCGCCAAAGCCGGCACCGCCCGCTGCTCACTGACCGGCAACGCCGGCGCTGGTGCAACCACCTGTGCGTGGCCAATGTTGATGTCCCCCACTCTTCGAATCGACGCCATCTCCACGCTGGGCGGCGGTTCTACCACCGCCGGTTCCGGCATGTGAACGTTACGATTCGACCGCGCCGCGTCCACTTCCGGCGGCGGAGCCACCACCGCCGTCGGCAGCACTGGCAGCCGCATATCAGACGCCTTGTTGGTCGCCGCCAGCGGAACCGCAGGCTGCGCCGGATTCCACGCCACCACGTTGGGCAGCGGCACATCTTGAGTCAACTTAATCTTGGGAGGAGTAACAATGGTCTGCCGCCGATTGTCCGCTTCCGGCGGGACCGAAATAATCGCCTGCGCCGCGTACGCGAGATCAGCCTTCCGCGGCAAGCGGGCCTTTGCGACTCCCGTATTCAGCGGCTGCAAGTACTCCGGCGCAGAATAATAAATCACATCCGAACTATGAAACACCGCCGGCGTAATCACGCGAGTTCCCTGCGGCCACAGCGTCGATGTCCCCCACAGCAGCGCAATAACCGCCGCATGCCCCGCCCAGGATTGTGCAAACCGTCGCCACGGCAGCGGCGATACCACAAACACATCATCCCAAAACTTGCCCGGTCGGTCCACGACTCGTAGCGACGGCTCGCGTCGTGAAACTAGATCGCGCAAATTACGAAAAAAAGTCTTACGCCAGGGATCAACCTTGATCACGAACGCAGGCACGGCCACCGGCCCCGGCCGCCGTTTCAGCTCTGTCTCGATCAACTTAAAGCGTTGTTTCATACCCTGCGTCGCCCGTCACAAGCGGCTTTCATTATAGCTGCCACTCGCGGCCGAGCGTTCGACCGACAGGGCGGTTCTTCCCAGATTGGGATCGTGATCCCAAGAAAAGATGGCCCACAGGGCCCCCTGTCATCTTGAGCGAAACGGAAGCGGTCGCGGGCGACCGCTTTCGTGCGGTCGAAAGATCCCTGCCAACTCGTAACCTTTGATCCCACCCCCGCGCTTATAACCGCATGCTCGCTCTCCGAAACCATGCTCTAATACCGATATGAAACTGGCTGCGCATTTGTGGGATGCAACTTTCTTATTGGCGCTTGTCTTGCTATCCACATCGCTGCTCGCCCAGGCCGCCTCCCCCGCCGAGAACTATTCCGGCATGTACACCTTCCTTCAAGACGGCGAATTCGTTCAGGTCAGCGTGGAGGACGCCGGCAACGTTACCGGTTTCGTTTCTCGCTACGGCGATACCGATAGCGACCGTGGCACATTTCTCGACCAGTTTTTCAAACAAGGCAAACTCGACGGCAATAAACTTACCTTCACCACCGATACCGTCCACGGCGTCTGGTTCGAATTCACTGGCACCGTCGATCGCGGCGAAGGCAAAACTCCCGCCGACGAGGCTTATCACGTGATCCAAGGCACCCTCACCGATTTCCGCACCGCCCCGGACAAGAAAGTAACTTCCACCTCCCGCGCCGTGGTCTTCAAGTCCTTCCCTAAGGACGCACAGTAACTTGTATGTGGGGCGGGCGCCCTTGCCCGCTCTCTGTCATCTTGAGCGGAGTGGCTGTTTCGCTGCGCGAAACAGCCGCGCAGTCGAAAGATCCCTACCCTCCCGATCTTTGCCCATCCGCGGACGCTCCGCATCTCTCCAACTCGCGCCCTTAATCTAGTTCCTACACTTTCCTGATCGGCCCTGGGTACTCCGACACCAGGGAATCCATAGTCAGCAGCGTAATACCTTCGACCGTCGCCTGTGCCACCAAAATTCTGTCGAAAGGATCTTTATGAAGCGCCGGCAAACTCTCTGTCGCAACTACATGATCGCTGATGATCGGCAACTCGCCGTAGCCGTTGTCCAATAGGCCGCGGCGCAGCAGCCGCGCATCTACGTTGAAATCTTCCCGGCCCAACCGGCGTTTGATCGCCACTTCCCATAAACTCGCCGCACTGAACAGAAGCTCGTTCTCCGCATTGTCGATCAGCTTTCGAGCTTGTTTCGACAGCCGTTCAGGTTCGCCGGCAGCCCACAGGAGAAGATGCGTATCCAGCAGAAATTTCACGCGCCACCGCCGCCGCCATCACCACTAAAGACTTGTTCGATCTCTTCCTTGCCCATCTGATCGAAGTCGTCCGGCACGGCGATCTGCCCCGCCATGAATCCCAGCCGCCGCATTTGAGCGCCAATGGGAGCGCTGAGAGCAGTGACCTTTACAACTGGCTTACCGGCCTTGGCAATGATGAATGGCTCACCCTTCGCCGCCTGTTCGACGAGCTTCGAGAGCTGAGTCTTGGCTTCGTGAATGTTAACTGTTTTCATATTGTTAGATAGAACTTAGTTTAATTAGTCTAGTCTATCATGAGCCTTGCCGAACCACAAACCACTAACGCTCCTGTGGGGCAGGCGCGCAGCCCCTCTGTCATCTTGAGCGGAGCGGCTGTTTCGCTACGCGAAACAGCCGCGCAGTCGAAAGATCCCTACTCCTCCACGGACACTCCCAATCTCTCCAACTCACGTCCAGCCGAGCAAATGTAGGCGCGGGCGTCCTCGCCCGTGCGGGGGGAATCCGCCGGCGGCACGGTATTCAGCCTCATGCAGCCTCATGCGGCCTCAGGAAGACGCTCTTTGGACTTACTCCCAACTTTACGGTTTCGGGGGTGTGCCAGACGCGGGAAACCCTGCTGCCAGTCTTGTGTTCGACGCTGCCGGAAATCTCTATGGCACCTCCCCTAAAGGCGGCACCGGCACAAACTGCAGTGGGCCGGGTTGCGGAGCCGTATTTGAGGTTTCACCGCCGTAAACGAAGCAGCTCCCGAGCCAGACGTCCGCATCCATTCAGGGACTGCACCTTTGTCCGGATGCGGAATGAAACTCTTTCCCCGGTCCCCGCGTCTAACCCACCTTAGCTCGCCCCCACTCCCCAAAACGGTATAATGTCACAGCATCTCTGGAGGAAGTGATCGTATGGACCCGCACGCAAGCGGCTTCGGCAGCCGTTGGAAACCAGCCTACACTCTCACCATTTTGGCCACGCTGACCCTGGGCATTTTGATTGGCACCGTCATCTCCAAGGGCGTTCGCGGCCAGGAGAGCAAAAAGAACTCCGAGGCAGCCACCCCGCTGAGCATTCCCTCGCCGCAGCAACTCTCGAACCAGTTTTCGCAGATTGCCAAGCAGCTCGAGCCCAGCGTCGTGAACATCAATACCGAGTCCACCATCAAGATGCCGCACCGCCGCCGCGGCGGCGGTGACGAAGATGGAGGCGGCGGAGGCGACGATCAGAATCCCTTCGACGACTTCTTCGACCGCTTCTTCGGAGGCCAGGGTGCAAATCAGGGCCCCATCCGTGAGCGTTCTCTGGGATCAGGCGTCATCGTCGATGCCAAAGGTTACATCGTCACCAATCGTCACGTGGTCGAAAAAGCCGACCGCATTCGCGTCCGCCTTGACGCAGATCCTCCCGGCGTGTTGCATGACGCCAAACTGATCGGCGCCGACCAGGAAACCGATCTCGCCGTCATCAAGATCGACACCGAGAAAACCCTGCCCATCGCCAAGCTCGGCAATTCCGATAGCATGCAAGTAGGCGACTGGGTGCTCGCCGTGGGCAGTCCCTTCGGATTGTCGGAAAGCGTCACTGCTGGCATCGTTTCTGCCAAGGGCCGTAACATCGTTCCCAATCGTCAATTCCAGTCTTTCATTCAGACCGATGCTGCCATTAACCCTGGCAACTCCGGCGGCCCACTGGTCAATATGGCGGGAGAAGTTATCGGCATCAACACCGCTATTCTTACTGATACCAACGCCTACGCTGGCGTCGGCTTCGCAATGCCTTCCAACACCGTGATCACGGTTTACAACCAGCTTATCGGTCCTGAGCACCGTGTGGCCCGCGGCTCCATCGGCATCGAGTTTGCCGCCCAGGAGAATCCCGCCATCGCCCGCGTTTACGGCGTCAACGGCGGCGTCACCATCTCCAACGTCATCGCCGGTACTCCCGCGGATGAAGCCGGTCTCCAGGTTGGCGACACCATCATTTCTGTCGATGGCAAACCAGTGAAGAATGGCGACGACTTGGTGGCCGATATTGCCAGCCGTAAGCCCGGCACCAAGGTCACTCTGGGTTTCGTGCGCAACGGCAAGAAGAAAGACGTTGCCGTCACCGTCACCGACCGCGCCAAATTGTTCTCCGCTCGCCTCGGAGAAGATGAAGAAGGTGCAGAACCTGCTGCTCCCAAACCCAGCAAACTCGGGCTCACCGTGCGTGCCGTCACCAGTGACATGGCCGATCGCCTCGACATTCCCGCCGGTAAAGGCGTCATTGTTCAGGATGTAAAACCCGGAGGCTTCGCCGACGATGTCGGACTTGCTCGTGGCGATGTCATCCTTGAAGTCAATAAGCAAGCGGTGAACACCGAAGACGATTTCAGCCGCGTGGCCGCTACCCTTAAGAGCGGACAGGACGTCGTCTTCCTGGTTCGCCAGCGTGGGGCTGCCGGGCAGGGCGGAACCATCTTCCTGGCCGGTACACTTCCGTAATCAACGCAAGCCATAGAGACTGGCACTGAGCAGGCCAATCGAGCCATCATGACTCAGTGCCAGTTCTTTGTATGGACGAAAACGGATGACGGGTGCCCCATCCTTTCGCGCCTTTTGCGAAAGGGTGGGATTCCACGGACGAACGGAGAAATCTTGCTATCACTTCGAAGGGGCATCATCAGCGTGCTGCTGGCGAGCTGCCTGTTTGCGGTCGCTACTCCCCTGTCCGCCCAGACGACCTCCGCCTCTACAACTACCCACAAGAAAAAGAAGAAATCCCACAAGAAAGTTAGCTCCCGCCGCCACGGCCAGCAGAAAATTGATCCCGAGCGCGCCCGCGAAATCCAGGAAGCCCTGATTCGCGAACATTACCTCGATGGAAAAGCCACCGGCACCTGGGACGACGCTTCCCAAAAAGCCATGCAGAAGTATCAGGCCGATAATGGCTGGCAGTCGAAAACCACCCCCGATTCCCGTGCGTTAATCAAGCTCGGCCTCGGTCCCGATCACCAGCATCTCCTCAATCCCGAAAGCGCCATGACTTCCGCGCCTCAGCCGGCCCCAGCCCAGACCGCAGCCCCCTCCGATCCAGGGAAACCTCGCCAATAGTGGAGTGACCCGTGCTCAATGATTTTTCCTTTGTGTCCCTTTGTGTCCTTCGTGGTTGATGAATTTGACCGAGTGATTCATTGACTTGCTATTTTCCATCCGCGTAACATCACGCCCATGGCGGACGCGAACATAATCGGCGAGACCATCTCCCACTACCGTATCGTTGAGAAGCTCGGCGGCGGCGGGATGGGTGTCGTATACAAAGCCGAAGACATTCGCCTTCATCGCCCCGTCGCCCTGAAATTCCTTCCCGGTGAAGGTCTGGGCGACCCGCTTACCCTCAGCCGCTTTCGTCGCGAAGCCGAAGCCGCTTCTGCCCTCAATCACCCCAACATTTGCACCATCTACGATGTTGGCGAGCACCAGGGCCGGCCCTTCATTGCTATGGAGTGTCTTGAGGGCATCACGCTGCGCCATCGCATCGCCGATAAGCCGCTGCCGTCTGAACTGTTGCTCGAGCTGGCCATCGAGGTGGCCGATGCCCTCGACGCCGCCCACTCTGCCGGTATCGTCCATCGTGACATCAAACCCGCCAATATCTTTGTCACCTCCCGCGGCCATGCCAAGATTCTTGACTTCGGCCTGGCCAAACAATCTGCGCGCCCCGCTCCCGCATCTGACCCAAATGTCACACTCGATTCCGAACTCCTCACTTCACCAGGCACTGCGCTGGGTACGGTTGCCTACATGTCGCCCGAACAAGTGCGCGGCGAGGAAGTCGACGCCCGCAGCGATCTTTTCAGCTTTGGCGCGGTTCTCTACGAGATGGCTACCGGCTCCCCTCCTTTTCGCGGAGACACTTCCGGCCTGATTTTTGCCGCCATCCTCGACAAGCCGCCGGTCTCACCCGGACGTTTAAATCCCGACCTGTCTCCCGAAATCGAGCGCATCATCGCCAAGGCTTTGGAAAAAAATTCCGCCTTGCGCTATCAGCACGCTTCCGACATTCGAGCGGATTTGAAAAGACTGCAACGCGATTCGGTCACCGGCAGCTCCCATGCCTCCCTGCCACCGCCTCCGGCGAAATCCACTCGGCAACGGACGACTTGGCTGCTGGGCGCAATCACAGTTTTACTTCTGGCCGCGTTCGCCGGGATTTGGTACGTTCGTACGCGCCCGCCGTCAATCGCCACTTCTTCACACTGGGTCCAGCTCACCTACTACAACGACACCGCATTCGAGCCGGCCTTCTCACCCGATGGCCGCCTTCTGGCTTTTGCCCGCTGGGCGTCTGACGGCAGCAACTCCGGCGACATCTACGTCATGCCCTTGCCCGACGGCCAGGCACGTGCTATCACCCAGGATGGAAAGTCCAAGGACGCACCCAGCCTTTCCCCCGACGGCGCGCGTATCGCTTACTCCCTGGCATCGTCGTGGGACACCTGGCAGGTGCCTGTATTACGTGGAGAACCCACCCTGCTTCTGCCCAACGCCACCGGCTTGAGTTGGATCGACGCCGACCACGTATTGTTTTCCGAGATCAAGCAGGGCGATCACATGGCCGTGGTGACCTCCAACGAAAGCCGGAGTAACGAACGCGATATCTATGTTCCCGCCACCGAAATGGGCATGGCACACCATAGCGAAATATCCCCTGACCGCAAGTGGGTTCTTGTTTCCGGCGAAATGGACGCAAGAGGCCGGCTTCCCTGCCGCGTGGTTCCTTTCGATGGCAGCAATCGGGGACGCATCATAGGTCCGCAGAAATCGGTGTGTCATGGGGCCCACTGGATCCGGGACGGCAATTGGATGCTGTTTGTCGCCAACGCAGGCTCGGGGTTTCAAATTTTTCGCCAGCCCTTCCCCGACGGACCAGTCGTACAGCTCACTTTCGGTCCGGCTGAGGAAAATTCCTTAGCCGTGGCGCCCGACGGCACCTACCTCGTGGCTTCCGTTGGAACGCCCGAAAGTGTGGTTGTCGTGCACTCCTCGGGAGGGGACAAGGAACTCTCCGCTGAGGGATACGCCCGTGATTCGTTGCTCACACCCGATGGCGCCAAACTGATCTATCGTGTCAGCTTCAAAGCAGCCGTATGGGGAGCCAACCAGCTAGCCAACAACGACGAGCAGCTGAAGATCGCCGACTTGGCGTCGGGCGTTACCGAAAGTCTGTTGAGTGGCGTACGCGTGGACGATTTCGCACTCTCGCCGGACGGCAAATGGCTCTCCTACAGCGCTCCCGGGGCCGATAACGTCTCCCGTCTTTGGGTGCTGCCTACCGATCACCGCTCTCCTTCCCGCCAGTTGAGCGCTCCCGGCAGTTCCAATGAGTCGGAGACGGTATTCGGACCGTCGAATTCCTTGTTCTTTGAATCTGAAGAAAATGGTTCACACTTTGTTTACACCATGAATCTGGATGGCACTGGCCGGAGAAAGGTCCTTGCCGATCCTGTCATTGACGTGATGTCCGTTTCCCCCGATGGAAAATGGATTGTGACTGTCGTGGCTTCAGCTGATTCGGCCATTCAACGCCTCACCTTGGCGTATCCACTAGCAGGGGGTAGCCCCATTCGCCTCTGCGCTCCCGCCTGCGGAATCCAGTGGGGCCCCCGGGGTGACTACCTCTATGTGACTCCTCAAGAGCAGGGAATTATGAGCGCAACCAAGACCTATGTTGTCCCTCTGGCCAAGGGACAAATGTTTCCGCCCCTGCCCACGGGAGGAGCTGGCATAGATACGCGCCTCGACAAGTACCCTGGCGTCCGGGTCATCGATCATCCATTTATCAGTCCCGGTCCTGATCCTTCTATTTACGCCTATGACCTCTATAGAAGGCGCGCGAATTTGTTTCGCATTCCCTTGAAGTAATTGCGGAAGCAACAAACGCCAAAAGCCAGAAACTAGAAACTAGAAACTAGAAACTAGAAACTAGAAACTAGTAAAACAGTACTGATCTTCGGAAAATACGGCAACACCCGCCCGCTCACGATCGCCCGTGGATTGTCCTCCACCAGCGCCCGCGCAATCTTCTCGCCCTGCGAGTCGGCCACCACGTCGCGCGCCTGCGAAAGACCCGGCGGACGCCGAACTGTATCATGCGCATCGCTGGCCAGCACGTGTACCGCCTTCCGCTTGAGCAGCCATTGCGCCGTGTGCCATGCCGTCTCTCCCCAGCCTCCAGTCAGCGCCGACGCCGTTACCTGAATCACGCAACCCAATTCCACCCATCTTAAGATTCGTTCAGGCGTCCCTTGCAACACCGTATTACGTTCCGGGTGCGTAACCACCGGAATAACTCCGGCCTTCAGCAGTTCGCGCAGATCTTCGTCAATATGCTTTGGAACATCGGTGTGACTGGGCTCTGCCAACACATAACGCCCACCCTCGATCACGTAGCGATCGGGGAAAGCCAGAGCGTCCTTGATATTCTCCGTTGACAGCCGGAAGTCGCAACCCAGGGTAAGACGCGGCCTTTTTCCCACCCGCTGCCGCAACTGCTCGAGCGCTCGCTCCAGATATTCGCGGTCGTAATGATACCTGCGGTTGGCGTGCGGTGTGGCGACGATGTGCTCCGTGCCGTCCGTCGCCGCCATCCGGCACATCTCTTCCGAAATTTCCCACGACTTGGGCCCATCGTCCACTTCCGCCAGGATGTGACAATGGATATCAATCATGTGTAGGCGCGAGCGTCCCGCTCGTCAGGCGAGCGCAGCTCGACAATTCCCGTAGAGCCCGCGCCCCGCCGGCTGCTCTCGAGGGCCGCCAGAAGTTAGCGCCAGAGCCAGAAGCCGACTCGCTACTTCATCACTCCGCGCTGTGCAATCCCGATATTATCCCGGCTGGTGTTCTTCACCAGATACATCATCTCATCCGCCTGGCGAATAATATCGTGCGGCGTCTTGGCGTCGTGCGGGTAAGTGGCCACACCCATCGAGGCACGCACATTCAGGTTAAGTCCTTCTTCACGGCAGAACATGCTCGTTCGCAGGCTGTCGCGCAGACGCTTAGCCACAACCAGCGCCTGGTCTTTTCCCGTCTGCGGCAGCAACACCACAAACTCATCGCCGCCATAGCGGAACGCGTAGTCAATCAATCGCAACTGCGCCTTGATCAAATATCCGATCTCTGCCAGCAGTTTGCTTCCAATCAAATGCCCGTGTGTGTCATTCACCTGCTTGAAGTGATCCAGATCGATAAATACCACCGTAAACTCGTATCCAAAACGTGCCGACCGGTAAACCTCGGTCTCCAACGTCTTATAAAGATGCCGCGCGTTGAATAGTCCCGTACAATCGTCGGTGATCGTGAGTTCCTGAATCTTCGCCACTGCCCGCGCATTCTCAATCGCAATCGCCGCATAGTCGCACACCGATTGCAAAAAATAAATCTCCGGATCCCCGAAATGCTTCATGTCCACATTCACTAATTGAATGACGCCCAGCACCCGCGTCCGTGATCGCAGCGGAATGCAGATAATCGACCGCGTCTCCCAGCGCGTCATCTCGTCAATCCGTTTGGTGAATCGCGGGTCGGTATAGACATCCGGCACAATCAGCCGTTCCCCGTGCTTGGCCACATGCCCGGCGATGCCCTCGCCCACCTTCATGCGGACGTTCTTCAGTGCCTCCGACGCGTTCCCCACCGCGATCGCAAAATACAGGTCATCGCGCTCCTCATCCACCATCAGCAACGACCAATTGTCCGGACGGAAATATTCCGCCATTTTTTCCATGATGGTTTGCAGGATCGAATCGAGGTCCAGCGAAGACGTCAGCGCCTTGGCCACATCGTGGAAAATGGCCAATTCCTGGGTCAGCCGGTTGCGGTTAGGCTCAGCGGCCTCGGTCATTAAAACGCGACCTCGAGTGGCAGATGGAATCTTAAAATTATATTCGCCGCATACGGTTCCGGGGAAGGAACCTTGGTAACCCGAACCTGCCCAGATACGGCCCAAAAATGCACTCTGGCGCGCCTTTCGCCGATGGTTACTGTCTGGGAAGACATAAAGCCAATTCTCCGCCCACTGCCCTCAGCGCACAAGGCTTGGACGGCCTAAGCTCCGGGTCGTAGCCTGCCCAAGCCCGGAAGGGGGCTGCCACCAAGGCCCCCTGCAATTGCCTGGGGTAAGATGATTGTTCCTCTAACTTGCCGTCACACAGCCCGCTTCGAGGTGCGATTGTGATCTGGGCAAATCCAGGAAGAAAAGAGAACCATGGCAGAATCCCCAATTACTCCGCGTGAAAAAGACTTTGCGGCATGGTATCAGGACGTCGTGTTGCAGGGCGACATGGCCGAACCGGCAGAGATTGTCAAAGGCTGCATGGTCATCAAGCCGAATGGCTACGCTGTCTGGGAGGTCCTCCAGCGCGCTCTCGATGACCGCTTCAAGGCTACCGGCCACCAGAACATTTATCTTCCGCTGCTCATCCCGCAGAGTTTTCTGAAGAAAGAAGCCGAGCATGTGGAAGGCTTCGCGCCCGAGTTAGCGGTGGTCACCATTGCCGGCGGGAAAGTCTTGGAGGAACCTTACGTCATTCGTCCGACCTCGGAAACCATTGTCGGACATTTTTTCGCCAAGTGGATCAAAAGCTATCGCGACCTGCCCATGCTCTTCAATCAATGGGCGAATGTGCTGCGTTGGGAGCTGCGTACGCGAATGTTCCTGCGGACGACCGAGTTCTTGTGGCAGGAGGGCCATACCGCGCACTCATCCCACGAGGAGGCGGTCCAGGAAACCTTACGCATGCTCGATGTTTACGCTGAGGTGGCGGAAGACGTAATGGCGATGCCGGTGATCAGGGGCGCCAAAACCCAGGCAGAGAAGTTTGCCGGCGCTCTGCGGTCCTACTCGATCGAGGCCATGATGCAGAACGGCCTGGCGTTGCAGGCGGGCACCAGCCATGACCTCGGGCAGAATTTCGGCAAGGCGTTCGGCGTGCAATTCCAGACCAACGAAGGCAGGCTCGATTACGTCTGGCAAACCAGCTGGGGCGTGAGCACGCGGCTGATCGGTGGGCTGATCATGACCCACTCCGACGACCGAGGGCTAGTGCTGCCGCCGAAAGTCGCGCCGCAAAAGGGCGTCCTGGTGCCCATCTTCCGCAAGGATGAGGAACGCGCCCAGGTGATGGAGCGGGCCGCCAAGCTGGCAAGAGATCTGGGAGCGCACATCGACACGCGCGACGGGTTGACCCCGGGCGCGAAGTTCTTTCACTGGGAGCGTCGTGGAGTGCCGGTGGTATTTGAGTTGGGCCCGCGCGACGTGGCAAGCGGCAACATTGTGATGAAGCGCCGCGACACGGGAGCAAAAGAAATAGTCCCGCAAACAGAAGTGAAAGAAAAGTTCACAGCGTTGCTGGAGACGATGCAGAACGACCTCCACGCTCGGGCCAGGCAGCGGCTGAAGGACAACACCGTGCTGGCCAATTCTCTCGACGAGGTCAAGTCCATCCTTAATGACGTGACCGCCGAGAAGGGTGGCGGAAAGTTTGTCATGGTGCACCTGAAAGACAGTCCCCAGAACGACGCCAAGATCAAAGAATTCAAGGCCAGCGTGAGGAATATCCCCTTGGTGGATGACTGCGACGGAGCTGGCAACTGCATCCTGACAGGCGAGACTGTGGACCGGCGTGTCGTGATTGCGAAGGCGTACTAGAAGCGGACTGAATCCACTGCCATGCCGAACACCCCCACCAAGCGCTCAACTCGCGCCGGACGCATCCGCTCCATAATTAAGTGGCTTGTCATCAGCCTGGTGCTTCTGTGGTCGCTGGCCGCGCTGACGCTTCTCGCCGCGCGCTGGATCGATCCCCCAACCACTGCCGTGCACATCCAGCGCCGCGTGCAGGCCTGGGTTCACGACACCCCGTATCGCAAACGTTACAAATTTATTCCGCTCAGCCAAATCTCGCCCGATCTTCAGCATGCTGTTATCGCGGCCGAGGACGCGAACTTCTATCATCACCACGGCTTCGACTGGCGTCAGATCCAAATCGCTGCCCAAGAAGATATGGAGGGCGAACGCACTCGCGGAGCCTCCACCCTCACCCAGCAACTCGTTAAAAACCTGTTCTTCGGAACCGGCCGCTCGTTTCTCCGCAAGGGTGCGGAGGTCACGCTGGTGCCGGTGGCGGAATTGGTTCTTGGCAAACGCCGCATTCTTGAGATTTATCTCAACGTGGTGGAATGGGGGCCGGGCATTTATGGCGCGGCCGCGGCGTGTCCTTATTACTATGGAATCGCAGCCCGGAATATCGGTGCGGAACAAGCGGCACGGCTCGCCGCGATTCTGCCGGCGCCGCTGAAGCGCCGCCCCGAGCGCATGAACAGTTATAGCGCGATCATTCTTGGGAGAATGCGCCAGATGGGCTGGTAAGAAGCTTCAACCATATTCTCCCGCTTTGCCACTCGCCCCTGCTTTGTCATTCCGAATTCTCCCGCTTTGCCACTCGTCCCTGCTTTGTCATTCCGAACGCGCTTTAGCGCTGAGGAATCTGCTTTGAGAACGCGACCCTAGTCTCGTTTTGGCGGAAAGAGCTTCGAACTTGAGGCGTCTTGCGGGCGTGAGCGCAGCGGGAGCCCGCAGCCGAAATCCTGAGCCTTGCGAAGGATCTCCGATCACTTATCCGGGGGGAACTCTGGTGCGCCCGGAGAGCTTCGAACTTAAGGCGTTTTGCGGGCGTGAGCGGAGCGGGAGCCCGCAGCCGAAATCCTGAGCCTTGCGAAGGATCGGAAGCGACTGGTGCGCCCGGAGAGATTCGAACTTAAGGCGTCTTGCGGGCGTGAGCGGAGCGGGAGCCCGCAGCCGAAATCCTGAGCTGGTCGAAGGATCGGGGAACTCATGGTGCGCCCGGAGAGCTTCGAACTTGAGGCGTTTTGCGGGCGTGAGCGGAGCGGGAGCCCGCAGCCGAAACCCTGAGCTGGTCGAAGGATCGGGGAACTCATGGTGCGCCCGGAGAGATTCGAACTCCCGACCTATTGCTCCGGAGGCAATCGCTCTATCCATCTGAGCTACGGGCGCACTCCGGTTCCAGTGTACATGCACAACTTGGCCTCATCAATCGCACCGGCCATGCCCCCGGACGCTGCTACCAGCGGTTTCTACCGCCTCCACCACCGCCGCGACCCCCACGATCGCCGCCACGATCTTTACCACCGCCACCGCTGCGCTCCGTCTTCGGCCGCGCTTCGTTCACGTTCAGCGTCCGTCCGCCGATCTGTGTGCCGTTCAAAGCGGCAATGGCCTTGTCGCCCTCTTCCCCGTTCGCCATTTCCACGAAGCCGAAGCCGCGGGAACGCCCCGTGTCCCGGTCCGTCAGAATGGTGATGCGGTCCACCTGTCCGTACGTCTCGAACAACTTGCGTAACTCGTCTTCCGCGGTGTTGAAGTCGAGGTTGCCAACGAAGATGTTTTTCAAGCGACGTTCTCTTTTCCTCTGCGAGCTATTTGATTGTGCGGCTTCGGCGAGACAGAGGAGGCTGGTTGGCCAGGCAGCCGGAGTTGACTCACAGTCAAATGCGGGGGAAGTATAGCAGGTCTATTGCCCGCCGGAAGCGATTTCGCGAGACCGCCCGCCCGGCGGCTTCACCCACTTACTCGCCCCCTCTAGCATTGTTCAACTTTCCAGTATCCGGCCGGCTCGTAACCCAGCTGAAGCAACCGGTTCTTGGGATCATGTCGCTTGCCGCACTTGGGGCACTTCAGATAGCGGGTCCACCCCGTGCCCTTGCCATCATGATCTTCCGCCACCGCGAAGGTCGCGCCGCAACTGCAAGGGACGACGTAACATTCGCAATCCGCCGGTTTGCGGTTTCATCTCCCCGCTCAACTTCAGCCTTCTTCCGCCATCGCCATCGACTTCCTCTTACGCTGATTCGATTGCAGCACTTTCTTTCGCAGCCGCAACGACTTCGGCGTGATCTCCACAAACTCATCGTCGGCGATGAATTCAATGGCCTGCTCCAGATTCAAATTGCGAAACGGCACCAGCCGGATGGCTTCGTCCGCCGTCGAAGCCCGCATGTTGGTCAGCTTCTTCTCCCGCACCGCATTGACGTCGAGATCGTTATCTTTAGCGTTCTCGCCGACAATCATCCCCTCGTAAAGCTCCACTCCTGGCCCCACGAACAACTCGCCGCGCTCTTGCAGGCCCCAAAGTGCGTACGCCGTTGATGTTCCTCCACGGTCGGCCACCAACGCGCCCGTGAGCCGATGCGGGATTTCTCCCTGCCATTCGGTGTATCCGTCAAACAAAGCATTCATGACGATCGTGCCGCGCGTATCCGTCAGCAACTGGCTGCGCAGGCCAATCAACCCGCGGCTGGGAACCCGAAACTCAATCCTTACCCGCCCATACCCGTGGTTGTGCATGTTCTTGACTTCGCTTTTCCGCGCCCCCAGTTGTTCCATCACCACGCCGACAAATTCTTCCGGAACATCCACCGTGAGATGTTCCACCGGTTCCATTAGCTTGCCGTCGACTCGTTTGGTGACGATCTCCGGCTTTCCCACCATCAGTTCGTAACCTTCGCGCCGCATCATTTCGATCAGAATAGAAAGCTGTAACTCGCCCCGCCCCATCACCACCATGGTGTCAGTGGTCTCGGTATCTTCCACCCGCAACGAAACATTGGTCAGCAATTCTTTTTGCAGGCGTTCCCGCAGATTGCGCGAGGTGACGTAAGTCCCGTCCCTCCCCGCAAACGGCGACGTATTCACCGTAAACTGCATGGCAATTGTGGGCTCGTCAATCGTGATCGGCGGCAGCGGCGCGGGGTTCTCCACGTCCGTGATCGTCTCGCCAATCGTGATGCCTTCGACGCCGGCAACGGCCACAATATCCCCGAGGGTCGTCTCAGTGATGTCGGTCCGCTTCAAACCCGAGAATGAAAACAGCTTGGTGATCTTGGTTTTTTGCAGTGACCCGTCCAGCTTCGCGATCGCCACGTCCTCGCCGGTGTGCATGCTGCCATTGAACACCCGTGCGATCGCCAACCTACCCAGATAATCGCTGTAGTCAAGGTTCGCCACTAGAATTTGCAGTGGCCCTCCCGCATCTCCGCCCGGCTCTGGAATGGTTTTGACAATCGCCTCAAACAGCGGCAGCAGGTTTTCGCCTCCTCCTTTAATATCCACCGACGCCGTCCCCGCTTTGGCGTTGGTATAGAGCACCGGAAAGTCGAGCTGTTCTTCCTTGGCGTCGAGATCAATAAACAGGTCATAGACTTCATTCAATACTTCCTGCGGACGGGCGTCGGCGCGGTCGATCTTGTTGATCACCAGAATCGGCGGCAGCTTCGCCTCCAGTGCTTTGGTCAGCACGTACCGCGTCTGCGGCAGCGGGCCTTCGCTCGCATCCACCAGCAACATCACGCCATCCACCATCTTCAGCGCGCGTTCCACCTCGCCGCCGAAATCGCTGTGACCGGGCGTGTCTACAATGTTGATCTTTACGTCGTGATAGAAAATCGCCGTATTTTTGGCCAGGATGGTGATGCCGCGTTCCCGCTCCAAATCATTCGAGTCCATCACCCGCTCAATAATGTGCTCGTTAGAGCGAAACGTGCCGCTCTGCTTCAACATGGCGTCCACCAGCGTGGTCTTACCGTGGTCGACGTGGGCAATAATTGCGATGTTACGAATGCCGGAACTCAAGAGAATCCTTTCAGGGAACGAGGCTGTGCCTCACTACTACTTTACTATGCTGGGGACATTTGAGCGCTGACTGGAACCGGTGACCGGCTACTGAGGACTGGTTTTCTTACCAACTGCGCACCGACAGAGCTAACCTTCTACCCCTGCATGCTTCGGCATCGGCCTTCCCGCCAACCGGCTTTCCGCTTCCTTCGCCGCACGGTGCGCCGCGACAATTCCCTTATTGGTCGTCGACTCCGGCCCTTCCGAGTCGGTATTAGCGAAAAAGATACGGTCCATCGGTTCCCGCACCAAGGGCTGTATCGTGGTGTAGAGACCCGGAGTCGACATATAAAGAGGATGTCCTCGCCGGTAAATGTGCACTTCGATAGGATCGACATTCGACCCCGGAAACAACTTCTGAAAATCCCCGAGCACATTCTCCGCGACCTTCCGCGTGCTCGACTCGGTGAGCAAATATCCCCGATCGTCTTCTTTCATCGGCGTGTAGCAAGTCAGAATGTTGTATTGCTGCTTGTAGCCCGGCTGGTTGCGCACCACCCAGTCGGCAACAATGAAATCCGTAAATGTATTTCCTGGGCACCAGGTGTCGTATGACTTGTTGAACACAGGTTTATCGAAAATAAGATTCACCACCGGGTAAGGAATGTAGCGGATCTTGTGCATGGCATCGCTCTGTTTCTCAGGCAAGCCCTGCACAATGCGCCGGGTAATGAACTTCGGAGTCGCCATGATGACCGCCTTCGCAGCCACCGTCTTCAATTCCGCGCCCTGCATGTAAGTGACCCGGACATCGTGCTTCCCCGGAACCACCGCAACAATGGTCGCCCCGGTCTGCATGTGGTCGCCGTAGTTCGCATCGAGAATCTTGGCCAATCTCTTGGTGATGGCGCCCAACCCTCCCGGCCATGTATAGAAATCCGGAATTGTGTCTCCGCCAATTTCTTGCAGTTCGCTGATCCCCATTCTGGCGGCCGTGTTTTCGGTGGTCGCGCCCCAGTTGGAAGGCCCGTAATTGTCCCACCACAGCTTGACTTCCGCCGGATACCCCTTCATGAAGTCAGAAAAGGGAACACTGTCAAGTTCCTTGCTACGCTTGGCGAGGTCGATGGCGCGAATGTCCTTTTTGAATTTCTTGAAGCCCTCGCGCACCGTCGCCGGATAAGGCAGCTTATCAAGCCCATCCGTCCAGGTATTGCCAATCCATTCGCCTTGAATAATCGTGGCGTCGCGATCGTGGATCGGCAAAGGCTCCAGGCCAATTTCCTTCGCAAGGTTGAACGCTGCCGGTTCGCCCTTGCCAAGAAACGCTGAGCCCGTTGCGAATGCGCTTCCGTCATATTCCATGAGGTAGGCATTGCCGCCCCAATGCGGTTCCTTTTCCAACAACAGGAAATCAAGATGGCGGGTGAGATAAGCGGCGCTGAGCCCGCTTACGCCCCCGCCCACGATCACGATATCGTGATGCGCGCTGGCCGCCGGCAGCGTGAAGACCTTACCATCTCGCACCTGATGACAAATGCGGTTGTCCTCACCGTCCACCATCGGCTTCGGCTCGGTCTCCGCCGCCAGCAAAGCCAGGTCCACCGGACACCCCGCAGCGATCGAACCGGCCACCACATATTTGATAAAGTCTCTTCGACTTGTGCTCATGTCAGCTCTTTTCCAGCGCCGCTATCCGGCGACCTGCCGGCGCTACACTTCACTCATCCCATCCGCACCCGTCCGCAACCGGCACCACATCACGATCGCCACCAGCGAAAATACAAAAATGATGCTCGAGATCGCGTTGATCTCCGGCGTAATCCCTCGCCGCAACCGTCCCCAGATTTCCAGCGGCAACGTATTGTCCCGCCCAATCAGAAAGAAGCTCACCGCTATCTCATCCATCGAAAGCGTAAAAATCAGCAGCGCCGCCCCGATGATCGATAAACGCAAGTTGGGAATCGTCACCCGCCAGAATGTTTGCCAGTAGTTTGCCCCCAGATCGAGCGACGCCTCTTCCTGCGCGCGATCCATATTCTGTAAACCCGCAAACACCTCCGTCGTGGCGACGGAAATCAGAGCCGTGCCGTGGCCCAGCACAATCGTCAGTAAGCTCAGTCGCATGTCTGCCGCGCGAAACAGCATCAGCAACGACAATCCGGTAATTATTCCCGGCAGAATCAGCGGCAGCAGAACCAGTCGTCGGAATAGCGCCTTCCCAGGGAAATTCGCGCGGTCCAGCGCCAGCGCCGCGGGGATGCCGAACGTCAACGAAATCGCCATCGCTGCCGCCGCTACCAGCAGGCTGTTCAGCACCGAGGTCCAGATGGCATCGTCAGCGAAAAGCACGCGATACCAGTCCAGCGTCAGATTTCGCGGCGGAAATCCTCCCACCCCGGCTCCATTGAACGAGTACACAATCAACGTAACGATCGGCAGATATAGAAAGGCGAACACCGCAACCGCGTGCCACGGCAGCCAGCGCGACTTCGCCTCCACGCCGCTCATCGGAAGCTCCATTTTTTCTCCAAACTTTCCGACAGATAAATCAGCGCCAGCACCAGCAGCAGCATGCACAACGAAATCGCCGCTCCCAGCGGCCAGTTGTAGGCCGCGCCGAACAGACTAACCACAATATTCGAAATCATGATCCCGCTCGGCCCGCCCAACAGCAACGGCGCCAGAAAATCTCCCAGGCTGAGCACGAAGGCAAACGTTGCCCCGGCCAGCACTCCGGGAATCGAAAGCGGCAAAATCACCCGCCAGAACGTCTGCAACGGCGACGCTCCCAGATCATGTGACGCTTCCACCAGATTCCGCGGAATATGCTCGAGCGCAGCGTAGATCGGCAAAACCGCAAACGGCGTGTAGATGTGCGTAAGTGTCAGCACCACCGCAAACGGACTGTACAGCAGGAAATCCAGCGGATGCCGCGTCAAATGCACGTACTGCAACAGCGTGTTGAGCACGCCGTCGCTGCCCAGAATCGTCTTCCACGCATACGCCCGCACCAGATAGCTCACCCACAACGGAATAATCACCAGTTGATAGAAAAGTTCTTTTCGCGCTCCCGCGTGAAACGACAGGTAATAAGCCAGCGGATAACCCAGCAGCAGCGAAAACACCATCACCCGCGCCGCAATCCACATCGACCGGAACAGAGTCTGCCAATAAACGTCCACCCGGAACAACTCGCGATAATTGTCCAGCGTCCAGGAGTGCACAATCACCTGCGTCGGCGAAACCGTCCAGAAGCTGTAACAAAAAAGCAGCCCATACGGAACCAGCAAAAACACCGCGACCCATAGCAGCGGCGGCATCGTAATCGCGGCCCGGTAGGCGCGGGAAAACATCAGGTCCCTCCCTCGACATTCGCGCACCGCGATGGCATCTTCCGGCGAGAATTCCAATTCCAGCTCGCCCTGCCAGTTCTCACGCGTCGCGGTGCGAATCGACAATTTCAACCCGTCGGCACATTCCACCTGCAACAATTCTGTCGAGCCATGAAATGCCTGCTGGCAAACCCGTCCGCGAAATCGGACCACATTCACACCCGCGCTCCCCACCGCCAAATCCACCACTCGAACATTCTCCGGCCGCAACGAGAACACCACCGGCCCATCCCGCCAGCGCGACCGGCCAGTCCAGCGAGTGGCAGCGCACCACTCCGCTCAACACCTCTCCATGCAGCAGGTTGGTATGCCCGATAAACTCCGCCGTATATGCCGTAGCCGGCCGCCCATAAATCTCGCGCGGAGAAGCGATCTGCTCCAACTCGCCCCTGCGCAACAACGCAATCCGGTCCGACATGACCATGGCTTCTTCCTGGTCATGCGTCACAAACACGAACGAAATCCCAACCTCTCGCTGCAGTGATTTCAACTCCACCTGCATTTGCCGTCGCAGGTTGGCGTCGAGCGCCGAAAGCGGCTCATCCAGCAGCAGCAGTCGTGGCCGGTTCACCAGCGCCCGCGCCAGCGCGATGCGTTGCTGCTGCCCGCCGCTGATCTTCGCCGGCTTCGATTTCGCGTACGCCGCCATCTTCACCATCTCCAGGGCTTGCTCCACCCGGCTTGCGACCTCTTCTTTCGGCTGCTTGGCCACCCGCAGTCCGTAACCAACATTTTCTTCAACCGTTAAATGGGGAAACAAAGCGTAGTGCTGGAAAACCGTATTCACCCGCCGCCGGTACGGGGGCGAAACGTCGAGCCGTTCGCCCTCCATCCATATCTCGCCTGACGTCGTGCTCTCGAAGCCGGCAATGATCCGCAGCAACGTCGTCTTTCCCGAGCCGCTTTCTCCGAGAATTGTCAGAAACTCGCCTTCCGCAATCTCCAGAGAAATATCCCGCAGCACCGGATTCTTCCCAAACGATTTGGCTACATTGCGAATGGAGAGCAGAGCGTCTGTCCCGGACTTGGCGGAACCAGCAGGCTTGGCTTCGGTTGTGGTGGCCATTAGTCTTAGCAGCGCCTCCTATCGAGAAAGTACGGCGCCGCTCCATCTCACACTACTGTGCTGCTTTTACTTCATTCCAGATTTCGTTGTACTTCGCCCGCCGCGGAACGTTCTGCCAGAAATAAAGACGCTTCTGATAATTGTCCACGTCATCCATATGCAGGCTCGTGATCTGCTCGGCCGTCATGTATCGCGCCGCCTGCGGGTTCGCCGGAGTGTAACCTGTGACGTCAGTCACCTTCTTCTGTACTTCGGCGCCGATCATGTACACCAGAAATTGCTGCGCCAATTCTTTGTTTTCGCTTCCCGCCGTGATCATAAGGTGATCGATCCAGCCCGTCGTATTTTCTTTCGGGATCGTCTCGCCGATGGGAAATCCGCTCTTGCGAAGCTGGTTGGTCATCAACGGCCAGCCCATTGCCGCAACCACTTCGTGGTTCTGAAACAGATTCGTCAGCTCCCCGCCGGTCGACCACATCTTGCGGATGTTCGGCTTCAACTCCAGCAACTTTTTCTTGACCGCTTCTAATTGCTCATCGCTCAGGTTGTAAAGCTGGCTGGGATCAGGATGGTCGAAACCCAGCACCTGCGCCGCCATGTACATCGTCGAAAGGTCATCCCACACCGAGATCTTGTCCTTATACTTCGGATCCCAGAGCACATTCCAGCTGTCCGGCGGCTGCCGGAAAACCGTGGTGTCATAAAGCAGTGGGTCCGGTCCCCACATAAAAGGAACTCCAAAAACCTGGCCTTTCAGCCGTACCAGCGGCAGGGAAGTAAGTTGCGGCGAAAGTTGCGCGTAGTTCGGCAGTTTGGAAAGATCGAGCGGCGCCGCCAGTCCCGCCGCCGCAATCGAAGTCGCCACATCGCTCGAAGGCGAGATCACATCATAATTGCCCGCGCTCCCGCCCCTCAGCTTCGCCACCAACTCATCGCTCGACCCCATGTAGGAAGCCGTAACTTTGCAGTGATATTGCTGCTCAAATCCCCGCACAAACGATGGGTCGGCATAACCTTCCCACACCAGCAGGTTCAGCGTCGGCGTCTTCTTCGTGCATGCGCCGGCAAAAAGCAGTGCGCACGCCGTCAGCATCGCCATTCCAACCCGCCGGATCATCAGTGCGTGCCTCCCAAATTTATCCCCATCCTATTTCACCGGCCACCGGCTAGAACGTCGGCGGTGTATTCACCCACAACACCCAAGTCTCGCTGCGCCCCGGATTCAGCCAGCGGTGCGGCGTCGCGCTTTCAAAATAAAAACTATCGCCCGTCCGCAAACGGTAGTCTTCTTCCTGCACCGAGATTCGCAGCTCTCCTCGCAGCACGTACAGAAATTCCTCGCCCACGTGAGCGTAGGATTCCCCGCTGCCCGCCTTCGGAGCGATGCGAAACAAGTGCGGCTCCATCACCGTGTTTCCGTATGCCAGCAACTCCATGCGCACTCCCGGCCCCGCTTCCAGGATCTTTCGCTTCCCCGGAGATACCAGCCGGCCGCGCGTTTCCGCCGCATCGAAGAAATCCAGTATGTTGGCCTTGTAAAACAGCGCCAGCTTCCGCAGCGTGCTCACCGATGCGCTCATCTGGGAGCGTTCGAGCGCACTCAAAAAGCCCACTGAGATGCCGACTCTCGCCGCCACCCGTGCCAGGGAGAGGCCCCGCCTTTGCCGGAGCTGCCGCAGATGGGCCCCCACCGCTCGGGCCGCCCCATTGCTGGACGCCCGCAACCGCCCTTCCCGCCGCAGCAGTTGCACGATCGCGGGAGCGTTCAGCCCTCGCACCTTGCGCAGAAACCGTGCCCGCTTCAGCAGCTTTACGTCCTCTGAGGTATACACCCGGTATCGGCTGGCGGTGCGTTGCGGACGGGTCAGACCCAGGCGTTCCCACGAGCGGATCACCGAGCGGGAAACCCCAGCCAGGCGGGCCACTTCTCCGATCTTCAAGTGAGGTGTTGGCTCGGCGGATTTCATTTTACAAAGCCGCCCGCTCCGCGTATTTTCAGGGCGTTCCTAAAAACCCATTTTTTGCTTGACAGCTAACCGCAGGTTTCACTAACCTTGCGCGATTATAGCAAGGTTTGTTTCTTGCGCAACCTGGTTGGCTGGCAAATTCTCCGTCCCGGAATCGGGAGGTGCTGCATGCATCCGTCTCTGGATCGCCGTACCTTGGCCTTCGCCCTGGCCCTGTTCAGTTTGATCGCTCTCCTTTGCTCTCCCGCGCCGGCACAGAGTACTGGCGGCAGAATCCTCGGCCGCGTCGCCGATCCCACCGGCGCCGTCCTGGCCGGCGTCAAAGTCACGCTGACCAATGAGGCCACCGGCATAAGCCGGAGCGGCGAAACCAATGGCAGCGGCGACTATAACTTTGTCGAAGTTGTGCCCGGGAGCTATGAGTTGGATTTCGAACTTACAGGGTTTCAAAAAGAGCGTCCAAAAAGGCATCACTGTCGACGTAAACCAGGTGCTAACCGTCAGTAAGGTCTTGGAGATCGGGGCGACCCGGGAAGTCGTGGAGGTGACCTCTCAGGCCCCCCAAGTCGATACCAGCAGTACTCAACTAGGTGCCGTTATCAATGACCGTTCAGTGAATGAATTACCCCTCAACGCCCGTGACACCTACCAGTTCCTGCAATTGCAGCCAGGCGTGCAGTCGCAGCTGGGAAGTGGGAATGGCAGTCTCTTCTACGGAGCCGAGGATGTCGGCTCAGTCTCGGTGAACGGCGGCCGCGGCCGCTCCAATAACTTCAGCGTGAACGGCGGAGATGCGAACGACCAGTTTGTGAACTTGCCCACGGTGCAACCAACCCCAGACAGCGTGGCCGAGTTTCGGGTCATCACCAACACGTTTGACGCCGAGTACGGGCGCAATTCCGGATCGGTCGTCAACGTAATCACCAAGTCCGGCAGCAACAGTCTGCATGGGGACGTTTACGAGTATTTCCGGAACACGGTGCTGAACGCGCAGGGCTATTTCAATACCATCAAGCCGCAACTTAATCAAAACCAGTTCGGCGGCACCTTGGGCGGACCGATCAAGAAGGACCGGACCTTTTTCTTTGTTTCCTATGAGGGGCGCCGTATTCGACAGGGCGATCCCGGGCAAGTCGTAGGCGTTCCCACATTAGCTCAGCGCAGCGGGGACTTTTCGGGCGTGGGAACGCCTACGAACTTGCCCGGGATCGCCCTGTCGAATACGGCGCCCCTCATAGGAAACAAAGAAAAAGGTCCGGTCCTTCTTGATCGGTCCGCCCAAGGTGCCGCCAAACTGGTTTTGATTAAGTTGCGGCTTGATGGTATTGAAATAGCCCTGCGCGTTCAGCACCGTGTTCCGCAAATTCTCGTAAACGTCCCCATGCAGACTGTTGCTGCCGGACTTGGTGATTACGTTGCCAACCGATCCTCAATCGCTCACCTACTCGGCGTCCACGTATCCCAGGTCCGGCAGCAACAGTCTGCTGGGGACGTTTTCGCGTATCTCCGGAACACGGTGCTGAACGCGCAGGGCTATTTCGATTCCATCAAGCCGCAACTAATCAAAACCATTCCGCGGCACCTGGGCGACCGATCAAGAAGGACCGGACCTTTTCTTGTCCAAGCCCGACACAGCACCCCAGGCGTTCCCACATTAGCTCAGCGCAGCGGGGCTTTTCGGGCGTGGGCGGTTTTGACCCAGTGAACGGAGGCCAGATCACTAATGGATTCGTTGCCAATGTCCTAAACAGCCGGTCCACCGGCGGCGTTTCTTGTACCGCTGCCATTAATCAGCTGGGCGGTGCTACTCCCGCAGCCGGCGTTTCCTGGGGCTCGGTTTTTCCGACCGGAGTAATTCCCTCCGCCTGCCAGGATCCCGTGGCCATCGACTTGATGCGCTTTGTTCCCAGCCCCAATAATGGCCCCACCTTCGCTCAATTGGTGCCCACCGGCTCTGACACCGAAGATCAGTTCACCATTCGGATCGACCACAGAATTACCGACCGCCAGAATTTTACGGCGTACTATTACTTCACCGATGCCGACAAGTTTTCTCCCTACGACACATTCGAGCAGGCCGGCGCCAATGTGCCTGGATTTGGCAACTCCGATAGTTCCCGCTACCAGCAGGTGAACCTAAGTCACACGTGGACCATCAGCAACTCCTTGGTCAATGAAGCGCGCTTCACCTACATGCGTGAAGGCCAGCTGGGATTTCTGAAACCTCAAAGCGTGGGTGCCGTAAGCGATTCCTGCGTTTCTCCTTCGGCTCAGCCCTTCTGTTTCACCGGAACTTCCGACTCCTCGGCCATCACCGGCATTTACGGAACGAGTCCGAAGCTCGGTATTACTCCGGGGTTGCCGCCTGAGCACACCGGGGTTCCCTACATCAACATTTCCGGTGGCACGATCATGGGCAATAACTTTGAGGGCGTTCTTCCGCAAGTAGGAAACACCTTCGAGTGGTCAGATAACCTTACTTGGGTCAAGGGCAACCACACGTTTAAGTTCGGCGCTGATGTGCGCCGCGCTCGCTTCGACCAGACCCTCTATTTCGACGTGAACGGCGAATACACATTTGACAACTCCGGGCCTAACGGCATCATTCCAGGCGATGGCGACCAGTACGCCGAGTTCCTGCTCGGTTTGGCCGACGCCTACACTCAAGGGTCGGCTCAGAGCGAAGCCATCCGCAGCACCTCGGTCTATCCGTTTGTCCAGGATAGTTGGAAAATCCGGCCCAATCTCACCTTGAATTACGGGTTGCGATGGGAGCTAGACACCCCCCTGACCGACATTAGTCGTCACGTTGAAACGTTTCGCCCCGGACAGAATTCGACAGTCCACCCTTGCCAGTTGACTGCGCAAAGCGAGGCATATTTTGGAGTGAATAGCAGCAGTTGCGATGCCGTGGGGGTGAACCCCACCGGCCTGGTAGTTCCCGGCGACGCGGGAATTCCTCCAGCCATGACGTCAACTTATTACAAGGCTTTTGCTCCGCGTATCGGACTGGCCTATAGTCCCGGGAATTCGGGCAAGACCAGCATTCGCGCTGGCTGGGGGCTTGTTCTACAACCCGATTGAGCAATTCGTCCTCGAACAATTCGGCGCCGAACCGCCGTTTGGCGGCAGTTCGTCGTTCTCTCGGACGTCTTTCTCAATACTCCCTTCGTCCCTCAGGCGGCAGGACTGGTGTTCCAGCGTCCCCGAACCCGTTCAATGGGTTCATCACTCCCGCACCGGGCACTCCGTTCGATCCCACGCTGTTTCGAGCCCATTCTTCTCTATGGAGAATTTCAGCCTCATCTCAGGACGCAGTATACCGCCCAATATAATCTGGGCATCCAGCACGAACTCGACCAAGGACCTGATGCTCCAGATTGGCTATGTGGGGTCGCAGGGGCATCGCTTGCTGGCGTCTCATGACCTCAATCCCTCAAATCCACAAACCTGTTTGGACATGATTAGCATCTCGAACATCAACGCCAACGACGTCACCTCCTTTGGCACTCCCACGGTTTGCGGGCCGCACCGTGGAAGACACCCAATGGAACGTGACCGTACCCAACGGCTTCAACTTCACATGCCCAACGGTCAAACCGTCAAAGGCACCGGGCAGACGCTCCAGTTCGTCGGACTGCGTCCCTACTCCTCACCCAATTGCAATGCCCAGACTGGCGTTGGCTGTCCCGCGGATGGTATTCCGGTGTTCACCGATATTTTTGCGGAAGATACCGTCGCCAGTTCCAACTACAATTCATTGCAGGCCAGTTTGGAGAAGCGCTTCTCCAAGGGTTTGCAATTTCAGGCTGCCTACACCTTAAGCAAATCCATTGACGACGGCTCCACCTTCGAGGAGACGCTGAATCCTTACAATCCGGCCTTGAGCCGGGCCCTCTCCTTGTTTAACTCCGCCCAGCGCTTCGTCATCAGCTATTACTGGGAACTCCCCATCGCCAGGCATCAAGGCCTTGTTGGCAATCTGGCTCGACGATTGGGCGGTTTCCGGCATTACTCAGTTCCAAAGTGGATTCCCCATCCGTTTGAACACCGAAAACGATAATGAACTCATTAATAGCCTCTTCTTTCTGGGCACAGAGGCGCCATCTCGCATCGCACCTTTCCGGAAGCTCAACCCCAAGACAAATGGCGGCTTTTGGTTCGATCCCAACGACTTTGCCGATCCTCCCTTAGGTCAATTCAATAACGGCACCCAACGCACCATCTGCTGCGGTCCGGGACTTCAGGAGATGGGACTTTCCGTGCTAAGAAGATCCCTCTTACGGAACCAAGTATTTCAATTCCGGGCCGAGATTTTCAATATTTTCAACCACACCAACTTCTATAACCCGGATGGCGGATTCTCGGACGGTCCGACGGCGTTCGGCAGGATTACTGGCGCGGCGACCCACGCGAAGTGCAATTTGCGTCTAAAATTATATCTTCTAGCCCAAAGCCCGGGCAGCCTCGGCCGCCCAGGGTACTCTAATGGCCGCCCGGAAGCGGCTTGAGATTTCCCGGAGACCCAGATGTACCCCGAATTGCAGCAGGAGCTTTCCACCTTTGAGCGTCGTACGCCAAAATCCGCCGAATCCCATAAGCGCAACCTGAAACGCATTCCGCTCGGCGTCGCCAGCAACTACCGCGCCTACGATCCGTATCCCATCTTTGTGAAAGAAGGCAGCGGCTCCCATTTCCGCGATCTCGACGGCAACGACTATATCGATCACAACCTCTGCTTCGGCGCACTCATGGCCGGGCATTGCCATCCCGCGGTTATGAAAGCCGTCCAGGCCCGGCTCAGCACCGGCACCATGTTCGGCATGCCGCATGACATGGAGTGGCAACTCGCCGAAGAAATCGTCGCAGCGCTTCCCGGTCGAGATGGTCCGCTTCGGCTCCAGTGGCACTGAAGCCACTATGCATGCCTGCCGCCTGGCCCGCGCCGCCACCGGTCGCGACAAAGTCCTCAAATTCGAAGGCGGCTACCACGGCCTGCACGATACTGCGCTCGTCAGCGTGAAACCTCACGCTCCCGAGTTCGGCGACGTCAACGCTCCCATTTCTGTCCCCGGCGGCCTTGGTGTCCCCAAAGCCTCCATCGCCAATGTTCCCGTCGCCACTTTCAACGATCTCGCCGAGCGTCGAGCGTCGGTTCAAAGAAAATCCCGGCCAGATCGCCGCCATCATTCTTGAGCCCATCATGATGAACGTCGGCCTGTGCATGCCGCAACCTGGATTTCTACAAGGCCTTCGGGACATCTGCACCAAGAACGGCGCGCTCCTCATTTTCGATGAAGTCAAGACCGGAGCCAAGACTCGGCTGGGGCGGCGCTTCCGAATACTTCAGCGTCAAGCCCGACATGATCTGCCTGGCCAAATCGATTGGCGGCGGTTTTCCGCTCGCCGCCTTCGGCGCCAGCACGATCAGTGATGGATCTGATCTCCCAGCACAAGGTTTTTCACGGCGGCACCTATAACACTAATCCGGTTTCGATGGCCGCAGGCCTCGCAACCTTCCGCGAAGTGCTCACTCGCGAGAATTACCAGCACGTCGAAAAACTCAGCCACAAACTGATCGATGGCTATCGCAAGACCATCGCCAAGACCGGTCTCCAGGGCTACATCGCCGCGCCGGCGCCAACGGCGCGCTGATGCTTTTTCCCAAGGAGATTCGCAACTACCGCGATTGGACCACCGTCGACACCGATCTCTGGCGCCATTATTGGTTCGGCATGGTCAACCGCGGCGTCATGGCGCAGCCTTACTGGTGGGACGAGCAGTGGACCATCTCCGTGCAGCACACTGAAGCCGATATCGACAAGCATCTCGCGGCTTTTGAAGATGTAGCGCCCGCGCTGGCCAAAGCTCAGCAAGAGCGCACCGCGGAAGTAGTGGCCCACTAGAGCTGCGGAGTCAACTTGATCCGTAGAGACGTGCTTGCTACGCTCTATCCCTAAGGAGAGCATTTGCCGGCCGAAACGACGCGACCCGACCAGCCCGCATCTCAAGCGTGTCCTTGGCCGTTGGGATCTGGTCCTGCTCTTCGTGGTCGCGGTCTTCAACCTGAACGTGGTGCCCTCGATCGCGGCCAACGGCGGCGTCACCGTCTGGCTCTGGCTGATCGCTCTGCTGCTTTTCTTTTGGCCGCAGGGCATCGCCGTTCTCGAATTGGCTCACCGCTTTCCCGGCGAAGGCGGCGTGTACTTGTGGGCCAAGGAAGTTTTCGGCGACTTTCACGGCTTCTTGTCCGGCTGGTGTTACTGGACCAACAACATGCTGTACGTGCCCACAGTCATGCTCTACTTCGTCGGCGTTTCCGTTTTCGTGCTCGGCCCGGGACACGCCGCCTTGGCCGATAACAAAGCTCTTTGCCCTGACCGCGTCCACAGTTTTGCTGGCCTTGCTGACCATCCTGAACATCGTGGGACTGGGCGTGGGCAAATGGCTCAACAATCTCGGCGCCATCGGCACCGGCATCGCCGCCGCTACTCTGATCGGCCTGGGCATAATCGTTCTATCGCGGTTCGGAACTTCCATCACTGCGGCGGATTTCAAAATCCCCGCCGATCCCCGCTTCGTGCTGAATTCCTTCGGCGTCATCTGCTTCGGTCTAGTCGGACTCGAGCTGGCTTCGGTCATGGGCGACGAGATCCGCGATCCCGCGCGCGCACGTTGCCCGGCGCAGTTGCCTGGGGCGGCGTGCTCAGCGGCCTGCTCTATATCGGCACCACTCTTACCCTGCTGATCGCCGTCAGCAAGAATGACATCAGCGTCTTGCAGGGAATCGTGCAAGCCGTCAGTCACATGGCGACCAAAGTCGGGTTCTCCTGGATCGTGGCCCCGTTTGCTCTGATGTTGAGTTTATCGATCGCAGGAATCGGCTCGGCTTGGATGGGCGGCTCGGCAAGAATTCCCTTCGTCGCTGGTCTCGACTCCTACATGCCCTCATGGCTGGGCAAAGTGCATCCCCGATACGCTACGCCCTACGCCGCGCTGATCGTCCAATTTGTAGTGTCGCTGCTGCTTTGCGTTATCAATTTTGCCGCTTCCGGCGGCGTGCAGGAAGCCTTTCAGACCATGCTGTCGCTGGCTGTCGTATTGCAGCTTGTACCATTTATCTATGTCTTTGCTGCCCTGCTGAAATTTGCCTTCGCCGGGGACGAGCGCAAGGGGCGCTATAACAAGAGCGTCCTGCTCTTAGCCGGCGGTAGTGGTCTGCTGACCACCGTTCTCGGAATTGTCGTGGCTTTTTCCCCGGCCAAGCAGATCACCTCGATTTGGCGCTACGAAGCAACCATGTTCGGCCTGACTTTATTTTTTATCGCTCTGGCCGCATTCTTTTTCTTTATTTACGGGCGCCGGAAATTAGCGCTTGCTGTTAGATAGGAGGTTCTTATGCCAGGTGGTGTTAAAACCGATGTCCGCACTTATCAGATGTACGTGAATGGTGAGTGGATCGATAGCATATCCAATAAGACTTTCCCGGTATACGATCCCGCCACCGAAGAAGTTATCGCCCAGGTTCCCGACGCTAATGCCGACGACGTAAACCGCGCCGTTGCCGCCGCCAAGGCCGCTTTCGACGACGGGCCATGGGCTTCCACCACCGCTCAGGAGCGCGGCCGCGTGCTTTTCCGCTTGGCGGAGAAGATTCGCCAGAACACCGCCGCCCTCGCCGAACTCGAATCCCGTAACACCGGTAAGCCCATCGTTGAAGCCGAATTCGACATCGCCGACGTCGCCACCTGTTTTGAATACTACGGTGGCCTGGCCACTAAGATTCTGGGCTTCGTAAATCCCGTGCCCGACAACGCCGTCAGCCTCACCCTCAAAGAACCCATCGGCGTGGCCGGTCAAATCATTCCCTGGAACTATCCCTTACTCATGGCCGCCTGGAAACTCGCGCCCGCGCTCGCCGCCGGATGCGCCTGCGTGCTGAAGCCCGCCGAGCAAACTCCCATCACTGCGCTCGAAATGGCAAGTTGGTTCGCCGAGGTGGGCCTGCCTCCCGGTGTCGTCAACATCATCACTGGATTTGGCGAGACTTGTGGCGCTCCGCTGGTGCAGCATCCCGACGTCAACAAGATCGCCTTTACCGGCAGCGCCGCCGTCGGCAAGATCATCGTCAAGCAAGCCGCAGACACCGTGAAGCGCGTGACCCTCGAACTTGGCGGCAAATCTCCCAACATTTTTTTCGCCGACGCCGATTTCGAAGCCGCCATCGACGGCGCCCTGTTCGGGGTCTTCATCAATCAAGGCGAAGTTTGCTCTGCCGGTAGCCGCATCCTCGTCCAGAAGCCGATTTACAAAAAGTTCGTTGACGCCATGACCGAGAAAGCGAAGAAAATCAAGCTGGGCGCGCCCCTCGATCGCGATACCAAGATGGGCCCGCTGGTCAGCAAAGATCAGTATGATCGCGTGCGTTCCTATCAGGAAGTCGGCAAGAAAGAAGCGAAGTTAGCCTTCGGCGGAGGCCGCGCCGAGCAATTTGCCAAAGGCTACTATGTTCAGCCCACCATTTTTTACGACGTAACCAACAGCGCCCGTATCGCCCGCGAAGAGATTTTCGGTCCCGTCGCTACCCTGATCCCTTTTGACGACGAAAAAGACGCGGTTAAGATTGCAAACGATTCGCCTTACGGCCTCGCCGCCGCCGTCTGGACTCGCGACATCTTCAAAGCCTTCCGTGCCGTCAAATCGCTGCGCGCCGGCATCGTCTGGGTGAATCACATGCAACCGACCTACGTCGAAGCCCCCTGGGGAGGCTACAAGCAATCCGGTTTTGGCCGCGAGCTCGGCCCTTGGGGTATCGAAGAATATCTCGAAACCAAACAGGTTCACATCAATCTAAACGAAGCGCCCATCGGCTGGTACTGAGAGAAATTCTAGAAACTAGAAACCAGAAACTGGAAACCCGATTCTAATGCCGACGATTCAATTACGAACCCCGATTCCCGGCCCGAAGTCTAAGGCGCTGGCCGAGCGCCGCGCCCATGCCGTCCCCCGCGGACTGTCACACGGCACTCCGGTGTACGTAGCCAAAGCGCAAGATGCCTGGCTCGAAGACGTCGACGGCAATCGCTACATTGACTTCGCCGGCGGCATCGGCTGCCTCAACGTTGGCCATCGCCAGGAGCCGGTGCTCTCCGCCATTCGCCAGCAACTCGACCACTTTCTCCACGTCTGCGTGCAGGTCACGCCTTACGAAAATTACGTCCGTCTCGCCGAGCGCATGAATGAAGTCACGCCCGGCAAATTCCCCAAGAAGACTCTATTCGTGAACTCCGGCGCTGAGGCCATCGAGAACGCCGTCAAGATCGCCCGCGCCCACACCGGCCGCTCTGGAATCATCGCCTTTGAAGACGCCTTCCACGGCCGCACCATGATGACTCTCTCGCTCACCAGCAAGACTCATCCTTACAAGGCTGGCTTTGCCCCTTTTCCTGGCGATGTGTATCGCATTCCTTACGCGTATTGCTACCGCTGCTCCTATTCCCTGAAGTATCCTTCCTGCGATCTTTTCTGCGCCCGCCATCTGGAAGACACTTTCAAACGCGTGGTCGCGTCGGAAGACGTCGCCGCGGTGATTGCCGAACCGGTGCTCGGCGAAGGCGGATTTGTGGTTCCCCCGCCGGACTATTTCCGCGTGCTCATCGATATCTGCCGCAAACACGGCGTGCTCTTCATTGCCGACGAAGTCCAAAGCGGTTTCGGCCGCACCGGACGGCTCTTCGCCAGCGAGCACTACGGAATCGAGCCCGATATTCTGGTTTCGGCCAAGTCGCTCGGTGGCGGCCTGCCTCTGGCCGCTATCACCGGTCGCGCCGAGATCATGGACGCTCCCGGCCCCGGCGGATTGGGTGGCACATTTGCCGGCAATCCGGTTTCTTGTGCCGCCGCGCTGGCAGTGCTTGAGTTGTTCGACCGCGAAAATCTCTTGAGCCGCGCCAGCGAAATAGGCAGCCATTTCCAGAAACGCGCCAAAGCCTGGCAGAAGCATTGGCCCATCGTCGGAGATGTGCGAGGTTTGGGCGGCATGCAGGCCATCGAGCTTGTCAAGTCCGCCGAGACTCGCGAACCGGCTGCCGAAGAGACTAAGCAGATCACGCAATACTGCTACGAGCATGGACTAATTACGATAACCGCCGGCTCGTATTCCAACGTGATTCGCGTTCTGGTCCCGCTGATCGTCACCGACGAACAAATAGACGAAGCACTCGACGTGCTGGAAGCCGCGCTGCAAATGGTAAGCGAGCGCCACGGCGCAGTGGCACAAGTAACATAGGACATGTGCTCACCGGCTTGAGCGTCAGCCGCGGAGCGGCGCCAGAATAGAGCCCAGGGCGTAAGCCCTGGGTGAGTTAAGTAAGAATTCCAAGCTCCAGAGGAGCGAAAGAGACGCACGCCGAAGGGATTTGAGGTTCACTCATGCCGGTCGCTGCACCGCCAACTACGAAAGTCCTGAACTTCGTCAACGGGCGCTGGGTCGACTCGCTCGCCTCCGAGTGGCTCGACGTTACCAATCCCGCCACCGGTGAAACCATCGCCCAAACTCCTCTATCAAACGCCACCGAAGTTGCCTCTGCCGTCGAAGCCGCTGCCGCCGCTTATCGCGAATGGCGCCGCACCCCGCCCGAAGACCGCATTCAGCCGCTGTTCAAGCTGAAGCAACTCCTCGAAGATCACATTGACGAACTTGGCCGCATCATCAGCCAGGAAAATGGCAAGACCTTCGCCGAAGGTAAAGCCGAACTCCGCCGTGCCATCGAAAACGTCGAAGTCGCCTGCGGCATTCCTATGATGATGCAGGGCTACAACCTCGAAGACGTCGCCCGTGGCATCGACGAAACCATGATCCGCCAGCCGCTCGGTGTCGTCGCCGCTATCACTCCATTTAATTTCCCGGGAATGATTCCGTTCTGGTTTCTGCCTTACGCCATTGCCTGCGGCAACACTTTCATCCTGAAACCTTCCGAGCGCGTTCCCCTCACCATGCGCCGCGCCTTCGAACTGCTCGAGCAGACCGGCCTGCCCAAGGGCGTCGTCAACCTGATCAACGGCGGCAAAGCCGTGGTCAACGCCCTGCTCGACCACCCCAAAGTCCGCGCCATCAGTTTTGTCGGGTCAACTCCCGTCGCCCGCCACGTCTACGCCCGCGCTGGTGCCAACGGCAAGCGCGCCCAATGCCAGGGCGGCGCGAAGAATCACGTCATCGTTCTTCCTGACGCCGATATGGCCATGGCTACCCAAATAATCAGCGACAGCGCCTTCGGCTGTGCCGGCCAGCGCTGCCTCGCCGTGTCAGTCGCGGTCACTGTAGGTGAAGCGCAGAAAGCGTTTCGTGATTCAATCGCCGAAGCCGCCGCCAACCTTCGCGTCGGCAACGGCCTCGACGAAGGCGTGCAGATGGGCCCGGTCATCACTCCACAAAGTAAATCGCGAGTCGAATCGCTGATAGCAACCGGGGCCAAGCAAGGCGCAAAGGTCCTGCTCGATGGCCGCAACGCCAAGATTCCCAAATATGAGACAGGCAATTTCGTGAAGCCGACTATTCTCGACAATCTTCCCGCCGCGAGCGATCTTGCCGGCACTGAAATCTTCGGCCCCGTCCTCAGCCTCGTTCACGCCGACAACATGGACGATGCCCTCGCATTTCTCGACCGCAGCCCCTACGGCAACCAGGCATCTTTATTTACGTCCAGCGGCGCTGCGGCCCGCCGCTTCCGTTATGAGGCTCCGGCCGGAAACATCGGCATCAACATCGGCGTCGCCGCGCCCATGGCCTATTTCCCGTTCAGCGGCTGGAAAGACAGTTTCTTCGGGATCATGCACGGCCAGGGCCGTGACGCAGTCGAGTTCTACACTGAGAAGAAAGTTGTAGTTGAGCGCTGGGCGAAAGAGCATTCGCGAAAATTTTAATTTGATTTCCTTTGTGTACCTTCGTGTCCTTTGTGGTTGAAGCCTTCGGTGTAAACCACAAAGCACGCGAAGCTAGACGAAGGGACCAAAGGATTCCATGTCCGACACTATCCAAAAATACAAAGACTATGTAATGACCGGCTTCATGAAGTCGGTCGTCCCCATCGTCATCGATCATGCCAGCGGCGCCACCGTCACCGACATCAACGGCCACGAATATCTCGACTGCTTCGCCGGAATTTCCGTCGTCAACGCCGGCCACACCAATCCCCAAATCATCGCCGCCGCCAAAGCGCAAATGGATAAGCTCGTCCACTGCTCGTCCTACATCTATCACGTGCAACCGGTCGCCGATCTCGCCGAAAAGATCGCTCACATCGCTCCCCGCGGCCTCAGCAAAACTTTCTTCGGCAACAGCGGCGCCGAAGCCATTGAAGGCGCCATGAAGCTGGCGCGTCTCTACACCGGCAAGCACGAATTCATCGCTCTCCACGCCAGCTTTCACGGACGCACCTGGGGCACCCTCAGCATTACCGGCAACCAGGCCCGCAAGAAGCGTGGAGGCCCCTACGCACCCGGCATTGCCTTTGCTCCCGCACCCTACGCCTACCGTTCGCGGTGGCCAAACGATCCCGAAGAATGCGGCCGCCAGTGTGCCCGCTCTATCGACGACGTCATCCGTTTCGCCACTTCCGCCGACGTTGCCGCCTTCATCGCCGAACCCGTGATGGGCGAAGGCGGAATCATTGTCCCGCCGCCAAACTACTTCAAAGAAGTAAAGAAAATCCTCGATCAGCACGGCATCCTCTTCATTGCCGACGAGGTCCAATCCGGCTTCGGCCGCACCGGAAAAATGTTTGCCTACGAGCATTACGGCGTCGATCCCGATATTCTGGTCACCGCCAAAGGCATCGCCGACGGCTTTCCCCTGAGCGCCTTCACCACCCGGCCCGAAATCGCCGCCGCCTTCAAGCCCGGCGACCATCTTTCAACCTTCGGCGGAAATCCCGTCTCCTGCGCCGCCGCGCTCGCCAACATCGAATTCATGCAGCAAGAAAATCTGCCCGCGCGCGCCGCCGAAACCGGCGATTACGCCATGAGCAAACTTCGCGGCCTGCAAAAAGACCATCCCATCATCGGAGATATTCGCGGCCTCGGCCTCATGATCGGCGTCGAGCTGGTGAAGGACGAAAAGCTGACCCCGGCAACCGCCGAAGCCGAGGCCATCCGCGACGCACTCTTGCAGCATGGCGTGTTGGTCGGGGTCGGCGGCATCTACGGCAACGTGATCCGCTTCCAGCCGCCTCTGGTCATCACTCGGCCGCAAATCGATAAAGCGATCGCCGCTTTCGCTGCAGCTCTTCAGCAAGTCGCTCAACCCGCGCCCGCCTCAGTGTAGCTGCGGCCAAGGTGGAAACTAGAGGTTGGAACCTGAAAACTGGAAACTCAGTTCCTCCGCACATGCCCGAATGTCTCCGACCCTGCCCTCCCGCAACAAATGCCACGCCTCCCTAAACTCTCCGTGCTTCGACTTCTTCAGCCGCGGATATAGCCTCACATGCCCCTGACCTCGAATCTTCTCCGCCGGAATGATGTACCAAATATCTTCCGGAATCACATACGCCGCCACAAAATCAAACGGATCGCCCGCGTACGGCCCGCCACGGCTGTCCCGTACGGTGACCGTATAACTTCCGCGATCCAAAGACATTGTCGATTTCACCTGCACCCGCCAAAACTGTCCTTCATATTCCACCGCGAAGTCATAACGCGCCATCTCTCCCCAGGGCTTCGTGACCTGCAGCTCATGTTCCGCCGCCACCGCCATGAAGCGCATCTCCGCCCACTCTCCCCGCCGCTTGTGATGCTTGATCTTTTCTCCCGTAGTTTTTCTCACCCAGTCCTCTTCTCCCGATAAACAGCAACGCGGCCTTCGCAGGCCGCGCAGTCTTCGAGCAATCTATTTCAGATTCGCACACCTCGCCCAGCGAAGTGAACCCCTCCGAGCCATTTATTTCGGTTCCGCTCCCACTTCGGGAATCCGGCGCGCCACCGACCCTCCCATCTTGTCATTCCGACCGCAGGGAGGAATCTGCTTTTTCTGCTGTGTTCATCCATCACTGACCCCTGCGTTCCATCTCTGGCACCCTGACCCTTGCCATTCCAACCGAACGGAGGAATCTGCTTCTTGGCGCGCGCGAGGAAATACTACGTCTACATCATGGCCAGCAAGAGCCGCGTTCTTTACGTCGGCGTGACCGGCTTTCTCCTGGCGCGGGTTCTGCAACACAAAGCGGGCGACACTGGCAGCTTTACTAAGCGCTACAAAATCAATCGACTCGTTTACTACGAAATGTTTCAGTACGTGGACAACGCCATCACCCGCGAAACCGAAATCAAGAAGTGGCGTCGAGCAAAGAAGGTCGCCCTGATTCTAGCGTCGAATCGTACTTGGGAGGACTTAGCGGCAGATTGGGGCGAGCCGGTTCCAGCACGGAAAGCAGATTCCTCCCTGCGGTCGGAATGACAAGGTGGGTGGGTTGAAGACAGAGGATCTGGGTTTGCGAGCTGCGACAACTGCGTCTCTTTGCCACACCAACGCCCAAACCCTTGTCATTCCAAGGAGCATTGCGACGAGGAATCTGCTTTTCGCGTTCTACCACCCTTGCCTTTTCATTCCGACCTCTCTACTCCTTGTCATTCCGACCTCTCTACTCCTTGTCATTCCGACCTCTCTACTCCTTGTCATTCCGACCTCTCTACTCCTTGTCATTCCGACCGCAGGGAGGAATCTGCTTTTTCTGTCCACCTCAACCAGGCCGCTTACCACCGCCAAACGGCGACAGCGCAGGCCCTCGCTTCGCTAAGGCCCGCCAACGAAGGACCTATGCATTCTGCACTCCCCGTGCTGTACAATTCCTGACGTACTTCTCCCCCGGGACAATCTTAAGGAGCAACCATGCGCAAGCTTGTGGTGTCTCTGTGCGTGCTCATTTCTCTGAGTACCCTCGCGGCGAAAGAACGCAAGGACGTCCCCGCCGCTCCACTGCCTGCGGCCGTCGTGAACGCCAAGAAGATATTCCTCACGAACGGCGGCGGAAGCAACCTCGCATACGATACCTTCTATTCAGAAATGAAGCAGTGGGGCAGATACGAAATTGTCGGCTCCCCAGATGAAGCGGACTTGGTCATTGAACTCGCATACCGAGTGGAGCAAGGCGGAACCCGCGTTTGGAGTTCGACCAACACCTACAACGGGACAACTCAAGTTCACAGCGCTCAGATAGTTGATCCACAGCTCACACTCACCATATTCGACGCCAAGACCAAGAACTCGCTGTGGTCCGAGGTGGACCACAGAAGGCTAGCGCGTCGGGAGAAGAACCGGGAAAAAGAAATTATCAACTCAGCGGACAGGCTGGTGCAGGACTTGAAAACGCGGGTTAACGTTCCCCAGTAACGAAAGGCAGACCCCATGAAGATGACTTCTGATCGGATGGCCATAGACAAGATCTTTCGACGTCGCGACCGATACGACATCCCCGACTGGCAGCGCCAGAAGGTATGGAACCGAGAGAAGAAACAGCGCCTAATAGACTCCATTCTCCAAGGTTGGAAGCTTCCTAAGTTCTATTTCATTGGAACACCGGGAGAAAACTATCTCGTGGAGGACGGGCAGCAGCGCCTCAACGCGATTTGGGAGTTTTTCTCAAACGAACTTCCACTGAACGCAGAGTCGGCACAAACGTTTGGAGGGCCTTTGTACCGGGACCTTCCGCGAAAATCCGCGGACTTGTTCGACGACTTCGAGATATCGTATGACGTTATTACCGAGGCGACGGACCCAGAGCTGAAAGAGTTCTTTCAGCGCCTTCAGGGGGGCATTGCCCCTGACGAGCAGTGAAAAGTTGAACGCTGTTTCGAGCAAACTGACAGACTACTGTCGCTCAGCAGCGAAGCACCCGTTTTTCGAAGAAACCGTCGCAATTCCCAACACACGCTACGCACACTTCGACATTATGGCCAAAGTTTCGACAATCGAGGTCGAGAGCCTTGACGCAGGTTTGCGCCTTGATGACATCAGGAGAGTGTTCGAATCGCAGAGTGCATTCGCCGCGACATCAGCGACCGGGAAGAGAATTAAGACAGCGCTTGACTTACTACGCGAGGCCTTCAAGGGCAAGGGCTCTTCGCTCCGCACCCGTACCATCGTTCAGTCTCTAATCACGCTGGCGTGCAGGCTTGTGGCGACGGGCCGTTCGGACGGTCACGAGACCACGCTGCGTAGGTTCTTTGAAAGTTTCATGGTAGAACTCGCCGAGCAGGTAGAGATGGGCCAGAGTGCCACAGACAGCGACTATGTTACCTTCCAACGTTCCGTAAGCGCGAACGTAAGGGGCGGTGCAAGAGCGCGCCAGGAAATATTGTTGAGGAAGTTATTTCGGCTCGCACCTGACTTGGCAGAACTGTTTGATCCTTCCGTCATCGCGGAGAGCGGCGTATCGGGGCGAGTTGCCACACTCGGGGATTCGGTCGCCGAGCTAGTCGGTCAGCTCAATGGGAAATACGCCGCCAAGACCGGCGAGGACCTATTCAAAGCCACTAACAAGACCGCGCAGGCGTTTCTACGAATTCACAAGCCAGCGAAAAACCTCACAGCCTACAAGGCTTTCATCGACGACCTTTACTTTCTGTTTCGCGAGTCCGTGGGCACTCGAATCGCTGACCCATGGCCTGCTTCGTTCGGTCACGTTAACGAACTGAGAACCGACCTCCGACATGACGTGGACCACGGTAGCCCGTCGAAGGTACGAGCGAAAAGGCGCAAGGCGGGCACGACGTTCGCCCTCTATGCTGGAGGAGGGACACCTGACACCATTGATCCAGCGAAATTTCCACTAGTGCAGTCAAATCTTCTCGGCGCGGTCGAAGGTGACCTCCGCGGCCTGCTTCTAAAGGGCTTTTGACGCAGTGCGTGTCCTGTCCAGCACCCGCAATGATCAGCCAAACCTCGGAAGGCAAGTTTACGTGTAGGCGCCCGTCACACGTGAGCATCGGACCCCAACTCAACCCGCCGCACCCGAATCAACTTCTCCCGCTTGCGCGTCTGCGCAATGTCATATGCCGATTGCATCCGCATGAGCGTGTCCATTTTCACTCCAAAGGCCTTTTCAATCCGCAAGGCCATGTCGCCCGAGAGGTCAGCTTTGCCGTTGAGCAGGCTCGACAATGCGGGCCGGGAAACCTGAAGCGCGACCGCCGCTGCGGTCACCGTCAGGCCAGCAGGCTCAATAATCTCCGTCCGAATAAAATCCCCAGGATGGGGCGGATCCTTCATAGGCATGTGCTTGTCCCCACTTTCAAATCGACGTGTAGCCTGTAGCTTATCACTTGTCAACCACAGTCTTGGCCGTCTCTGTGCCTCCGTGTCTCCGTGGTGAAAGGTTTTTTCTTACCTAAGGTGCTCGGCGTTCTCTGCGTCCTCGGCAGTGAATGTCCAAAAAGCAAACGGGGCAGCCAACGCCGCCCCGCTCACCGTCCAGCTTCAAGGAGACCTAAGTGCCTTCCGACCACCCCGCCAAATACTCTTCCTGTTCCGGCGATAGTTTGTCGATCTTGATGCCCATCGATTCGAGTTTCAACTTAGCCACGCGTTTATCCAGATCTTCCGGAACTTTATAGACTTTCTTTTCCAGCGTCTTCGCGTTCTTCACCATGTAATCGACCGACAGCGCCTGGTCGGCGAAGCTCATGTCCATCACCGAGGGCGGATGCCCCTCGGCCGCAGCCAGATTGATCAACCGGCCTTCGCCCAGCAGATTGATCTTGCGCCCGTCTTTCAGCGAATACTCTTCCACGAAGTTCCGCGTAGTGCGCTTCGAGGACGACATTTTCTCCAGCGCCGGAATGTCGATTTCCACGTTGAAGTGCCCCGAGTTGGAGATAATGGCGCCGTCTTTCATGGCTTCGAAATGGTCTTTGGCGAGAACGTTCTTGTTGCCGGTCACGGTGCAAAATACGTCGCCGATTTTCGCGGCTTCATTCATCGACATGACGCGGAACCCGTCCATCACCGCTTCCAGAGCCTTCGTCGGATCGATTTCCGTAATAATGACTTCAGCTCCGTTACCACGAGCCCGGCTCGCCAGGCCACGTCCGCACCAACCGTACCCCGCAACCACAAATTTGGACCCTGCCAACAAGAAATTCGTCGCGCGAATGATGCCGTCAATGGTCGACTGCCCCGTCCCGTAGCGATTGTCGAACAGGTGCTTGGTGTCGGCGTCGTTCACCGCCACAATGGGGAACTTGAGCACGCCTTCCTTGGCCATGGCCCGCAGACGAATCACGCCGGTAGTCGTTTCTTCCGTGCCGCCGATGACGCCGTCGAGCGCATCCGTCCGCTTGGTGTGCAGAATGGTGACGAGGTCGGCGCCGTCGTCCATGGTGATGTGCGCCTTGTGATCGATCGCTGCCAGAATGTGGCTGTAGTAAGTGTCGT
The DNA here is from genome assembly GCA_963845725.1 of uncultured Acidobacteriota bacterium. GTDB lineage: Bacteria > Acidobacteriota > Terriglobia > Terriglobales > Acidobacteriaceae > JABCZH01. Next base: position 43,860 of record CAWJTC010000003.1, on the reverse strand, counting down.
TGTCCTCGCCCTTGATGGCGAAAACCGAAATGCCGTGATCGCGCACCAGGCTGGCGGCGACGTCGTCTTGTGTAGACAGCGGATTGCTGGCGCAGAGCACCACGTCCGCCCCGCCGTCGCGCAGGGTGATGGCCAGATTAGCGGTCTCAGCGGTCACATGCAGACACGCCGAAATGCGAATGCCGCGCAGCGGCTGGTTCTTGATGAACTCCTTGCGGATGATCTGCAAAACCTTCATCGACTGGTTGGCCCAGTCGATACGCTTCTTGCCCAGATCCGCGAACTCAATGCTCTTAACATCGTTACGAACTTGCGTCGGTATAGTTGCCATTACTTCTCCTGTGGCGCTTTCTTTAGAATCGTGTGTCAGGGGGCACGACTTCAATTGTGCCGTCGTTTAAATCTAGTTCTTGTCATCCCGAGCGGAACATCATGGTTCGAAGAACGATGATGCGCAGTCGAGAAACCTGCTTTTGTGTACTACTCCCTAATTCAGCGGGGTGCCCCATCCTAAAAACGTGTTCTTTGCGATTTAGGGTGGGGAATTTATTTCCTTGCCCCGACAGACTCTTTAACACCCGCATCGCTGGCCAGCTTCGCAGCCTTGTCGGTGGCTTCCCAGGTAAAGTCAGGATCGCTGCGTCCGAAGTGCCCATACGCCGCTGTCTTGCAATAGATCGGACGCCGCAAATTCAGCGATTCGATGATCCCTTTCGGCGTCAGCTTGAAGTGCGCACGTACTAACTGCTGGATGGTCGTATTGTCCACCTTGCCGGTGCCGAATGTGTCAACAAGTACGCTGACCGGATCTGCCACGCCGATGGCATAAGCAAGCTGCAACTCGCAGCGATCGGCGAGTCCTGCCGCAACAATATTCTTCGCGATGTGCCGCGCCATGTACGCTGCCGAGCGGTCGACTTTCGTTGGATCCTTTCCGCTGAATGCCCCGCCACCGTGCCGCCCCATACCGCCGTACGTGTCGACGATGATCTTGCGCCCGGTCAGGCCGGTGTCGCCCATGGGCCCGCCAATCACGAAACGTCCCGTGGGATTGATATGGTATTTGGTGTCTTCATCCAGCAGATGCGCCGGAATTGTGGCCTGGATGACGTGCTTCAGAATGTCGCTGCGCAGTTCTTCGTTGCCAACCGTCTCCGCATGCTGGGTCGAGATGACCACTGCATCCACTCGTACCGGCTTGCGGTGCTCGTCGTATTCCACTGTCACCTGGGACTTCCCATCCGGCCGCAGATAAGCCAGCTTGCCGTGTTTCCGCACTTCCGACAATCGCATGGTCAGCTTGTGCGCCAACGCGATCGGCATCGGCATCAGTTCCGCCGTCTCATTGCAAGCATACCCAAACATCATTCCTTGGTCGCCGGCGCCGCCCGTGTCCACGCCCATGGCAATGTCCCCGGACTGCTTGTTGATGCTGGAGATGACGGCGCAGGTATTGGAGTCGAATCCGTAGAGGGCGTTGTTGTAGCCGATGGAGGAAATGGTTCCGCGGACGAGAGCCTGGAAATCGACGTAGGCTTTGGTGGTGATTTCGCCGGCGATGACGACGAGGCCGGTGGCGGTGAGAGTTTCGCAGGCGACGCGGCTGCTGGGATCGTCGGTGAGGCAAGCGTCAAGGATGGCGTCAGAAATCTGGTCGGCGATCTTATCGGGGTGGCCTTCGGTCACCGATTCGGAGGTAAACAAAGAACGATTCTTGTGCGGCAAGCGGTTCTCCTTAAATGAACGTCCGGCAGGGAAATAAGGTACTTTGCGGTCTTTAAAAAGCTATCAGAGAGAAGGGCTGGGACGCAATTGTTTTAGGTTGGGAAGCGGGGGCGATCAGTGAATGGAAGTGCCTAAATGGCAGATGGGAAAAGGGGAAGGTTGAATGGGTTCGGGTTCGGGGAGGGGGTAGGGATCTTTCGACTACGCGGGACCGGTCGCGAGCGACCGGCCCCGCTCCGCTCAAGATGACAAAGATCCCGCTCACGGTGACGGTCGTTCCCGCCCTGTCGCAAAGACCGCGACCAGGACGGGGCACCGGTATTGGTTCCGAAAAGCAGGTTCCTCGACGCGTCCTCGGCGCGTTCCGCGCCTGCGGACGGCTCGGAATGACAGGGGGTTAGGGCTGTTGGGCGGGAGGCTCCGGCGGAGTTGGGCGCAGGCCGTTGGCGTCGAAGGTCAAAGTCTTGACTTCGCCGTTGGCGCCTTGCGGCGGCAGCGTCTTTCCGTTGAATTCGAGGCCGATTCCACCCACGTTGCCAGCTTTGACCACGATCTCTTTCGTGGCACGAATGGATTCTTCGGTGGGAGCGGTGAAACTGCCGTGGAGCACTTCGTTTCCGTCGGAGGTGACGGAAAGCCAGGAGTCGGCGTGCAAGGTGATGTGCAGCATCAGTGGTTTTAAGCGCTCGGGAGGTGCAGCCGACAGCTTGGCGGGAACAGCTGTCGGATGAGTTCCCGCCGGCTTAACCGGAACTGGGGCCGGTGGTGATTCTCTCCCCGAGGGCTGGCCCGAGGCAGCGTTGCGGTGGGCGCTGGGGATAGACCGGCCTCTGGTGCGAGGGCTCCGGAGGATGCGACAGGTATCCGGGTATTCTTCCGGGCATTTCGGGAATGGAAGCCCCACAAGGTGAAGGCTATTGCCACTAATAAGAGGAGTATGGCGAAGCTGCCCCAGGGAAGATCGGAGGGGCGGGATTCCACTTCTCCCAGGAGTTCGAACGATGAGACATCGGAGGGGCCGTCGGATTTCTTGTCTTTCTCTTTTTCCGAAGCAAGGTTGCCGGAGGCGGCCAGATAATCGGCGATGGCTTGTTCTTCGTCCAGGCCAAGACAGCGGGCGTAGGCGCGGATAAAGCCCTTATTGAAGATGCCGCCGGGGAGTTGGTCGAAGTGATCTTGTTCCAGGGCCTGGCAGCATGCGAGTGCCGATCTTGGTGGACTGGGAGATTTCTTCCAGGGTGATGCCGCGCTGCTCTGCGTTCCTGCTTTAGTCGCACGCCGAATGAGGCCACTCGACGGTTCTCCTTTCATCATTAATATACGTGAAAAACCCTTCACCACGGAGACAGGGAGAAGTCTTTGTTAGGAGGGCGTCAACCACAAAGGACACCAAGGCGCACAAAGGGAAACTGACGGTAAAAGCAGGTTCCTCGACTCGCCCTCGGCGCGTTCCGCGATATCGGGTTAGTAGGGATCCTTCGACTGCGTTATCGTCCGCGTGGCGGACGATAACTTCGCTCAGGATGACAATCGGATGGTCCTAGCGGCCGAAATATTTGGCGTTGCGCTCGGTGAAGGCTTTCCATTTTTCCGGAAGATCGTCGAGAGCGAAGATGGCGGAGACGGGACAGACCGGGACGCAGGCGCCGCAGTCGATACACTCCACGGGATCGATGTACAGCATCTCTTCTTCCGCGTAGGCGGGGTTGTCCTTCTTGGGATGAATGCAATCCACCGGGCACGCGTCCACGCAAGCGGTGTCTTTGGTGCCGATGCAAGGTTCTGCGATTACGTATGTCATAAAGTCTGTATCTCCCCGAAGTACTCGGAACTTAAACAGAACTGGATATTCTAGCAAGAATGAGGCTGGCGGTATAGCCGTGCCTCAGGCTCAAAAGGTTATCCTGGCGGCGAGCTGGCCAATGCGCGGGGTTGGGCCGCGGAAAGTCCCGGTGGTTGTGATCTGTCCGAAATCCAGGCTGTTGATGTTGGTGGCGTTGTCGAGGAAGGTGGGTTGCGCAAACTCGGGATGATTGAGCGACGTTGAAGAACTCAAGACGCAATTCAAGGCTGACCCGCTCGGTGATGGCCGTAGTCTTCGCCAAGGCCAGATCAAGATTGACCAGACCAGGGCCGCGCAGGGTGTTGCGGTGCAGGCCGTAGGTGCGGTCGGCGGGATTGCTGACGGGATCGATCTCCGGGAAACAGGGATTGCCGCCTTCGATAGTAGGAGTTGTTTTCCAGCGGAACGTTGGAGAAGCTGTTGGGATTGAAGTAGAAGTTGCCGGTAACGGCGGTGGTGGTGATCAGGCAGTTGCCGTTGGCATCGCTACCGTAGGTGATTTCGTTGATGGTGCGCTGGTGACGCGGATTGTAGGTGTGTATCGGGCCGAGGACAGCGGCGTTGGTGAAGTAGGGATCCCCGAGGCCTGAGGAGCCGGGATTGGCAGGGGTCGTAAGCGTAGGGCAGGTCGGCCGAAATGTCGAAAGGAAATCCGGTACGCCAAGTCAGGATGGGATACAGACTCCAGCCTTTGGTCAAACGTTTTGGCCCGGAAGCCCAAGACGCGATCGAAAGGCAGATCCCAGCCGCCGCTGAAACTGACGCGGTGACGAACGTCGCTGTCGGAGGAGGCGTAGAACAAGTCGGGGGCGTCCACTGGAACCCCGTAGTTGCGCTGACGGAAGCCGGAGGCGTTGTCCAGGTTGTGAGAGTAGGTGTAAGCGAAGGTGAAATAGACGGTGCCGATGGGAGAGGCTTTCGGCTGCCGGGTGAGGCTGGTTTCAAGAGCGTTGTAGTTGGCGTTCGAGACGTTCTGAAATTCGGGGAGCTGTCCGAAGCAGCCGGGGCAACTGCTGTCCAGATGCACGGTTGGTGGTGCCGAGCACCATGGGGTTGATGTCTTTGAGGGAAGTGAGGCCATGCGAGGAGCTTCCCAGGTAGTTGGTTTCGACGACGATGCCGCCGGCCAAGTTGTGCTGCAAGCTCAGGTTGTACTGGTACACATAGGGCGTGCGCAGGTGCGGGTTGACCAGGTAAACAAATCCTGTGCCATTGATGGGCAGGAAAGGAGTGAAATCGATGTTTCTAGGCGGAGGAGTGGAAGGAAAGGTGTTGGGCACACCGGCAGCGGCAAAAGGCTGCGCCATATAATTGGACGCCCCGGTCCCTGAAAAATCGTTGAAGTAAAGGGCGGCGTTGCTGACGAAGGGTGGTTGACCGTTGAATTGAAGATTGTCTTCGCCCTTCAGAATGTCATAGAAGAGGCCGAATCCGCCGCGGAGACTAGTCTTGCCGCTGCCGGTCGGGTCCCAAGCGAAACCGAAACGAGGGGCGAAGTTCTTTTTGTCGGGGAAGTTAACGCCCCAGGGAACGCCGCGATCACCGGGAAAAACCATGCCGAGCGGCGCGTTGGGGAAGACGATGCGACTGCTCGCCGGGAATCACATCGAAAAGGCGTCCCTTGGTATCCGACTTGGGAGTGTTGTATTCGTAGCGAAGTCCGAGAGTAAGGACGAGGTTGCGGCTGGCGTGCCATTCATCCTGGGCGAAGACGTAGGTACTTTTGCTGCGAATATTGGAGGGAGCTTTGGCGCCCTGGAAGTAAGCGTCGGGAATGCCGAGAAGAAAATCGGCATAAGGATTCCCGGTGGCCACGGAAGTGCCTTGGTAGAAGTCGAACTCTCCGTTGGTGTAATAGTCATAGACCAGATTTTCCTGATAAGGCGAGAATCCGCCGCCGAATTTCCAGTTGTGCTTTCCGCGTGTCCAGGAGACGGCGTCCGTCCAGGAGAAAGTATTTTCGACGTAACGGGTGGGACCGTTCTCGCTGGGCCCGACGAGCAGGCCGGTATCGAAGTAGAGATTGGTAGGGCCAGTAGCTGCATCCGGAGTTATGTTAATGCCGAGTTGAGGGCCGGTAGGCTGTTGAACTCCGGGGGTATCGGCCAGATAGTTGCTGCGATGAGTGACAAAGTGAAACTCATTGAGAAGAGTCGGCGAGAAGACCCGAGTATAGGCGACGTTGGTGAAGTAATAGTTGGCGACAGTCCGGCTGGGAAAACCAGGTACGGTGGCGAACTCGAAAGGAGTGGAGAAAGGTGTACGGTTGGCGCCGACAGTAAGGGAGATCCTGTCTTTGGCGCTGAGATCGAAATCAAAGCGGGTGGTCAATTCGTCGGCGTTGCTATATTCGCTCACCTGGGTGGAAAGAAGGCCGCCGGGAGCGCTGGGGATGAGGCCGGCTTTGACGTAATTTTGGGAAACGCTGTTGATCTTGGTGGGATCGATAATGGCCTGCGCTGCAAGCGCGGGATTGGACTGGAAATAGGGATTCGCTTGCAGAAAGGCAACGACGCCGGGATCTGGGCCACCGTCGGCGGATTGGGAAAAATTTCCCCGCAACTCGAGCGGCGTGAAAACCGGGGAATCAACGTCGGGAACGGCTTGCACTTGGCGCTGTCCCTGATAAGCGAGGAAGAAGAAGACTTTGTCTTTGACGATGGGGCCGCCGAGAGTTGCGCCGAACTGATTGCGTTTCAGGTCCAGACGTGGAACGCCCTGCTGAATATTGAAAAAATCGTTGGCGTCGAGCACCCGATTGCGGAAGAACTCGAACAGGCTGCCATGCAGGGCGTTGGTACCGGACTTGGTCACCTCGCTGATGGTGCCGCCGCCGTTGCGGCCGTACTCGGCGGTGTAATTGCTGGTGAGTAATTTGAATTCGGCGATGGCGTCGGGATTGGGATCGAGAAGATTGCTGTTGTCAAGCAAATCGTTGTTGAGGCCGCCATCGAGCAAGTAGGTTACGGAATCGGTGCGGCCGCCGGCAATGCTGAACTTCCCGGCTCCGTAGTTGTCGTCGTTGCTCTCGGTGATGCCGGGTTGTAGAAGAGCGAGATCGAGAGTATCGCGGCCGTTGAGCGGCATGTTGGTGAGGGTGCGGCCGGTGACGGATTGACCCAGGGTCGCATTCACGGTTTCGACCGGTGCGGCCTGCGCACCGACTTCCACGGTTTGATTGGCGGCGCCGACTTCCATTTTGATATCGACGCGCAGGGCCTGGTTGATGAGCAGTTTGTATGCGGCGCTGACGACGGTGCGAAATCCGGCATGTTCCGCCGTGACTGTGTAGTTCCCGATGGGAAGGGCGAGGACCTGATAGTAGCCGTCGTGGCCGGTGGTGGTATTTCGGCTGACCTGAGTAGCGGTGTTGGTGACAGTCACCTCGACGCCGGGGATCACGGCGCCAGTGGAATCGGTAATGGTGCCTGCAATTCTTCCCGTGGCCTCCTGAGCGGGGCAAAGCGCCGGGATCAACAGAAGGATGACGCCGAATAGCGCAAGCTTTAACGGTTTCATGGGGGGCTCCAATTGTTGGCAGCGATTGACTGAAAAAGCGAAACGCGGAAAAGATTCCGCTTGCGAACGGGGCGCGGTTCAGCGGATCACAGCCCGGACTCGCGCTTGCCGGAATCGACCAGGCGAGCGACCTGCTCCAAAGCATAGGGCGGCGCGGAGACGGAATCATTGACCATAAGGCATGGGCCTCAGGACGAAGTGCCCCGCATCTTGTCAGAGGGGATGGCAGATGTCAAGTGCAACGATATAATCGCATGGAAAGCGGTGCGGGACGGCCTATTTGGGGCGTGTGCAGGTTCCCTTGAACTGGCGGCTATGCTAGAATGGCGGCAATTTCGCCACCCGTCCCGGGATTTTTCTTGATCCTGACGCCAGTAACGCTGGCAAATGATTGTTCGTCGGCGGCATCATAAGAGCTCTATTTAGCAGATCCTGGAGGGTTCCATGGCAACCTGTTGTGACGGCGCACATTCTCTTGGCAGCAGCCCACGTTCACCGCGATTCCATGCCTGCGGCCGGCTCTTCCGGCTGACGCTGTTTGTAATTTGCGCGGCAGGGTTGAGTTTCGCGACCGATGTTGTGACCTACCACAACGACATTTTCCGGACGGGACAGAACCTTCAGGAAACGATTCTTACCGAGAGCAATGTGAATTCGACAAGTTTCGGGAAGTTGTTCACGCTTCCGGTCGACAACGTGATTGACGCCGAACCCTTGTACTTATCGGAATTGGCGATTCCGGGGAAGGGAACTCATAACGTGGTTTATGCGGTCACGGAGAACGACAGTGTGTACGCGTTCGACGCGGACCAGGGCACACTGCTGTGGCAAGTGTCGGTGTTGGGCAGCGGTGAAACGCCATCGGACACGCACAATTGCGGGCAGATCAGCCCGGTCATCGGAATCACTTCGACTCCGGTGATTGACCGGCATAGCGGCCCGCACGGGACGATCTACGTGGTGGCGATGAGCAAGAAGGGGTCCAGTTATTTTCAGAGGATCCATGCGCTGGATGCGGCCACGGGCAAGGAACAGCCGGGGGCGCCGATCACGGTGGCGGCGAAATATCCCGGGACGGGCGACGGCAGCCAGGGCGGGTATGTGGTGTTTGCTCCGGAGCAGTATGCAGAGCGGCAGGGACTGTTGCTGCTCAACGGTGTGTTGTACACGGCATGGACTTCGCACTGCGACGAGCGTCCTTATACGGGTTGGATCATTGCATACAACGCGACGACCGGGGCGCAGGCGGGGGTGCTGGATCTGACGCCGAATGGTAACGAAGGCGCCATCTGGCAGGCGGGAGCGGGAATGGCCTCCGACGGTAAGTTCATTTATCTGCTGGATGCAAACGGGACGTTCGACACCACCCTGAACGGGAATGGGTTTCCGGCGAACGGAGATTTCGGCAACGCGTTCGTGAAGATTTCAACGGTGGATGGCAAGGTGAAAGATTACTTCACGATGTACAACACGGTGCAGGAATCGGATGGCGACGTGGACCTGGGGTCGGGGGGAGCAATGTTGCTGCCGGCGATGAAAGACGCGCAGGGAAACACGCGCTATCTGGCCATCGGGGCGGGGAAAGATCAGAATCTGTACATTGTGGACCGCGACAATATGGGGAAGTTTAATCCGCAAAACGACGATGCGATTTATCAGGAACTGGACGATGTGCTGGGAGGAGGAGTGTGGTCGATGCCGGCGTATTTTAACGGAAACGTGTACTACGGGCCGGTCGGCAACAACCTGTTGCAGTTCAGTTTCACGAATGCCCGGCTTTCGACGAGTCCGGTGGCAAAAAGCGCGGCGAGCTTTACGTATCCGGGGAGCACGCCGAGTGTATCGGCCAACGGATCACAGAACGGCATTGTGTGGGCGATTGAACACAGCGATCCCAACGATGTGCTGCACGCGTACAACGCCAGCTCGGTGTCGCAAGAATTGTACAACTCCAACCAGGCGTCGAACGGGCGGGATTCGTTCGGCACGGCCAGTCACTTTGGCACGCCCATGATCGTGAACGGCAAAGTTTATGTCGGGACGCAGAATGGAGTGGTGGTGTTCGGGCTGCTGCAAGGCAAGAAGTGAGTGAATCTGTTTGTGTGCAAAGCGGTGAAGGCCGCATCAAGATTGAGCGGCGAGTGCGGTTTCAAACGGTTATTCACAATTGTTGTTGAAAACGAGGAGCGAGAAAGAGCTGGACGGATATAGGGCAAAGACGTTAATCGCAGAGATCGCGGAGAAAGTCTTTATCGCGGAGGACGCGAAGAAAACCCGCCAAGGACGCTGAGAGAGGCCGCAGAGGACGCCGAGAAACTGCCGCGCGTAAATGGCAGTAGAAATAGAAAAGGCCGTGATATTGGTTATGCTCTAGCCGTCAACTCCTGCGAGGGAGCTGGCAACGTGGAGTCATGCACCATCACGGCCTTCGATGTAATCACTGCTTTCGCAGTTCCCAACCCCGGCCACATCCTCGCAGAGTAGCCGGTTTTTTCGGGTCAGGCCGCCCCTCGAGTTGCCCCGTGGAGCAGATTACCCAGCTTACTTCGGGCTGGCTAAGTTTTAATTTGAGCCAATCCTTTCAGCCGTCGACGGGCGCGAAGTTAAATGCTATAGGAGGAAATGTCAACGCCGCATTTCAGTGCAACGCGGGAGTGTAATCCACAGAATTTTCCGAACTGTAATGTGTTCGAGATGGATGCTTTATCGACTGCGGGAAAGTAAGAGGCCGCTTTTCCACAGCTTCTTGCACAAACAGCGTGAGGAACCATGCTAGGTTCTTGACGCGGGGTTGCGAGTGCCGCATGGTGAGTTTGAGGATTTGAGGATGGCGGAGTTGGTGGCGTATGTGGATGGGGGATCGCTGGGGAATCCGGGGCCGTCGGGGATTGGAGTGGTGATCGACGGGGCGGAGAGTGGGCGGGTAAGAATTGCAAAATGGGTGGGGCGGCAGGACAACAATGTGGCGGAGTATCTGGCGCTGCTCGAAGCCCTGCAATGCGCGGTGCTGCTGAAAGCGCGCGCGCTGCATGTTTACTCAGATTCGGAAGTGGTGGTGAAACAAATGATGGGCGAGTACTCCTGCCGCAGCCCGCGTTTGTATTCGCTGCATTGGATTTGCCGCAAGCTGGCGCGCGGGCTGGAGTTTTCGATTTCCCACGTGCGGCGGGAAAATAATACGGAAGCGAATGGTTTGGCGAACGCCGCGGCGCGGGGAGTAAGTAGTTCGTAATTGATTAAATAGATAATTTAGTAATTGGGCTTGGGCTCTGGAATTTCCTGGCAGCCGGGTCTGGATGTGACCGCTGAATATCCCCGGCCTTCGCAAAAAACGCGAAAGGCCGGGGCACCCGTCCGCGCGCGGCCTTTGATTCAGCAGGCTGGTCCGTTCTACATGCTGGGCTTTGGGATCTTCGACATGATGCTCGTGGGTGGCGTGATTTTGTTGGTTTGCTAAGAACTGGGTCGGGTGGCCCGGCCTTTCGCGTTTTGTGCGAAGGCCGGGGATTCTATGCTGACTCGCTCCGCTTAACCACCGGGTAAATTCCCACCCGTTCCCGCTTGCGCGCCGTCCACTGCGATTCAATCTCGACCACGCCCTCTTCTCCGGTCAAGTAGTGCGGGGCACTGCTCCACTGCCAGTCCTCAGGCCGCTCCACCAATCCACGTTTCAGAGGATTGCGATGCATATACCGTACCTTCTCCTGCCACTTACCCTCGCTCCAAACGTTGAAGTCATAGTACCGCGCCTGCCAGAACGGACGGCCGCGCGGCTTTACCTTCACGCGTCGCGAGACCGTCTGCTTGAGCATCTGGAGAGTCAGTGCCAGGCTGCCGCGTTCCGGTTCGGTGATCAGCAGATGCACATGTTCCGGCATGACCACGTACCCCACTACGCAAAACCCGTACCAGCCGCGTGAATCTTCCAGGGCCCTGACAAAGCAATCGCGCGCTTCGGGCGTGCCAAGAAGCGGCAAACGATGATAGCAACTGAAGGTGATGAAATGAAGCTGGCCAGCCTGCTGATAGCGTTTAAGGCCCCAGGGCATGGGGACAGGGTAATGTTAGTAGCCGGGCTTGGATGTGACCGATGAACATCCCCGGCCTTCGCACAAAACGCGAAAGGCCGGGCCACCCGGTCGATGAACATCCCCGGCCTTCGCACAAAACGCGAAAGGCCGGGCCACCCGTCCGCAGAGAACGCGAAAGGCCGGGCCACCCGTCCGCAGAGAACGCGAAAGGCCGGGGCACCCGGTCGGAGCCCTGGCGCTAACCAAGCCGAGCGGGCGAAGTCCATCTCTTGAGGAGGGCGAATTTATGTTTTCTTTAATCAAGCGCCCAGTGCTGATCGGGTTTGTTCTGGCCGCGAGCGCGTGGTTGGCCTCGGCGCAGAATGCGACACCTCAAGAGCAGTCGCGCAAGACCAGCACGCCTTACACCGGAGACTTATCTGTTTTCGATTCGCCGGGGCGGGCGGAGCGGCTGCAAATCAATCGCGTGATGGACATTCTGGGCATTGGTCCAGGGGAAAATGTGGCGGATATTGGAGCGGGAGGGGGATGGTTCACGGTGCGGGCGGCGAAGCGCGTAACAGAAGCGGGAACGGTGTACGCGGTGGACATCAATCCCGAAGCGATTCGCTACATTGAGAAGCGCGCGGACAAAGAACAACTGCACAACGTGAAAGCCATCCTAAGCAAGCCTGATGACCCGCTGCTGGCCGCGAACAGTGTTGACGCGGTGCTGTTGCTGAAGGCCTACCACGAGGTGGAGAAGCCGGTGGTGCTGCTGCGAAATCTGCGGGCTTCTCTGCGGCCGGGGGCGAAGGTGGGGATCATTGATCGCAATGGAAATGGCGAAAATCACGGCGTGGGCAAAGACGTGGTTATTCGGGAAGCCAGAGAAGCGGGCTATGTATTGGTGGCGCAATATGATTTCGTTAAGGGCGATGGCGTGGATTATTTTCTGGTGTTCGCGGTGAACCCTAGAGGTTAGGGTTTCAGCTCTTCCGGGATGGGTACGCGGGCTTCGAAGCGTTGAATGCTCTGCGGGCAGCGCTTGTGGAAGAGGCGCTTCATGTCAGGAGTAAATTCTTTGAGGATGTTGGTGGTGGCGTCGCCGCTAAGAGTGCCCAGGAAACGGTTCAATGTGCCGCCGAAAGTCCGGTCGGGACGCGGGTAGTAGGCGTCCTGCAACGTGCTGGTGAAAGACGCTCCCAGGAATTCTGCCTGGTTGAAGACATCGCGGCCATAGTCATCGCGAGTGATCAAGACGCGAGTGGCTGCGTACCAGGCGCGTGAAATCGGTCCGTGGTCAGCGGAAGGAAAATAGCGCGGATCTTCGTGCAGCACACTGGCGAGCACGAAGGACTGAATGAAGCGGCGGGATTCGACGTCAGCGAGAGTGGCGCCCAGCCGCTTACCCCAACCTTGCATGCCGCCTCCGTACTGCGGCCACTGACCCCACAGTTGACCCCAGGTGGAATCGAACCCAGCGGAGGCGAAAGTGTAGGGTGAGTAGGTTTGGTGCAAAACGAGTTCGAACTTGCAGTGAGGCGACAAGGGAGTGTAGGCGGAGGGGGCATCAGGAAGGAGATTCGCCGACGGCGCGGGTTTGGTCAGGCGGCATGGCGGTGGACTTGAAGTTGTGGGTGCGGCCTCGGCGAACGTCGCAGGCGGCGAGCTTTCAAAAGGGGGAGCGAAGTTGCGGGTGAGTTGGGTTTGGGCGGGAGCTCCGGGCAACTGCGCTCGGGCAGTTCCCTGGACCGCGACTACTACCGACAGCGTCAGGACCAGAGCGCGGACCATCATCATTAGTACCCTCGGGGTAACGAGGCCGGCGTTTCTTGGATGACGAGCATGTGGAAAAGTTTGCACGCGGAGACGCGACGGTGGGGGATCTTGCCGGCGGTCAAGGGCCGGATGATAAAGCCCGCAAATGACGCTACCAGAGCCAGTTAGCACGGGTTCATGTCTGAGCCGGCAAGACTTTAGAGGGACGCGGAGCCGACCCAGCTTGCGCCTCCGCCCTGTTTGGGAGCACACTGGTTGCCATCCGACGGGTGCCGATTTCCTCTGAAAGCGGCTTCCCGCGCCGGAATTCGCGGAAGAAGGTACGCGCTTTTCACAATTAATTCATCAAACAGGCGCATATTTTTGGCGGGAACGGGGTTTCAATGGGATCGGGGGCGATCCTTAAATCTGGGGGGCGCGATGGATGAAACGGGCCGTGTACGCCTGGGTCCGCGGGAGCGGGAGATCGTTGAGTTGCTGTTGCAGGGCTGCGGCAACGCAGAAATTGCAAACACCATCGGGATGAATCGAAGGACGGTCAAAGCACATTTCAACCGGCTGTTCATGAAGTTTGGGATTAACGGTGGAATCAAGCGCGTGAAACTGGCGACTCTTCTTTACCGGAGGCAGCTATGCTCGGAGAGCGAAGCGGGACGGAGCGAATTCGCAACCGGCGGGAACGAGTCATCGAACTTGTTGCCAGGGGGCTCACAAACCGAGACGTCGCGGAAGAACTCGGAACCACGGAGTACGTCGTCAAGAACTATCTTCGGACGATCTACGACCAACTGGGCCTCTGGAACCGGGTCGAACTAGCGTTGTGGTATGAAGCCCGCAGGCACGAAACCCGGGCCTCGGGTGAAGACGCGAGGACGGAACGCCTTCGAGGTAGGGGCACAATCCCGGCACCAGAGTTGAACTAACCACTTCTAATCAGCGAGGAACGGCGGTTCCCCGAGGATGGGGGCGGCCAACTTTCCCAGAGCGAAGCGGGCACCCGGATCGACATACCAATCACTCACGACTCGATGGACGATCTCGGGCCACTGCGGCCTTGTAGGAGTTTCCTCTGCGACCGGCGGTGGAACCGGCTGGGTTTTGTCCGATGAACGGCCAATTTCGCGGATGTACAGCGGCGGGCCGACGAGCAGGGCAATGCGCTGGCGTGGTTTGCTCTTCCTGATCTGCAGCGAGGCCAGCGTGGCTTGCTCGGAGTCCTCGGATGCGGCCAACAACACCAGATCATAAGGGATATTCTTCCAAAGAGATTTTGCGTCACTCAGCCGACTGGCCAAGTGGACCTCAACTTCGTGATTGCGCAGAATGGTGGCGAGAAGATTGAGCTTTCGGGAGTTTTCGTCGATCAGCAGGATTCTTCGTCGTTCGCTGTAAAGGATGGTCATAGAATAGTCTCCCCGTAGTTTGAGGATAGGCGGCCAAGATTTCAGGGAGGTTGCGGGCAGGTTAAGGTTTGGTAAATCCCGGCTTAGGCTTGGCTGCCGTGGTGGAGCAACTTTCCGGTTAACCGGACATCCACTCTATACGTCCATAAGGATTGGAGTGTTTGTTATGCGAATTGAATTACTTGCAGTGGCTGCGCTTGGCGTGGTGGCATTGGCGTGGACTGCCGGGATGGGGAAGACAAATGAAGCGGGCGGGCGGGTTCCGGTGCTGGTTGAATTATTTACTTCCGAGGGATGCTCCAGTTGCCCGCCGGCGGATGCGTTCCTGCAAGAACTCGACCGGCAACCGGTGGCCGGCGCGGAGATGATCGTGCTCAGCGAGCATGTGGATTACTGGAACCACATTGGATGGAAGGATCCATACTCGGCGCGGTTTTACAGCGACCGGCAAAGCGCTTATGCGGAGCGATTTGATCTGGATAGTCCGTACACCCCGCAGATGGTGGTGGATGGAAGCAGCGAATTCGTGGGCAGCGATCCGGAACTGGCGAGGAAAGCTTTTGATAAGGAGTTGAAGACCCAGAAGATTGCGGTGGGCTTGTCTTCGATTTCCATTGGCCCGGGGAACACGCTGTCTGTGCATGTGGAGACTGGAGTTGTGCCCTCCGATGCGGAGGTGATATTGGCGGTTGCGCTGAACCATGCGGAATCACAGGTACGGGGCGGAGAAAATGAAGGGCGGATGCTGAGCCACACCGCGGTGGTAAGAACGATGACGAAGATAGCAACGGTGCCGCGTGGACGGGGATTCGCGCAGGATGCTCAGGTCAAGCTGGAACCTGGAGTGGCGCGGGATAATCTACGGGTGATTGCGTTTGTGCAGGAAGTGCATCAGGGCAAGGTGTTAGGGGCAGCGATGGAAACCCTGACGGGGAACTAGGCTATCTCTGGATTTCTAGAGCCGACTTAAGGGCGCGGTCGAGTTCGGGAATTCGAGGTCTTGCCAGTGATCCGAGGAATTGCGTGAGGTCGGTCTTGCGCAGGCTTGCCAAGTTGTCACACATGATCCAACCGGGATGTTTCAAACCTTCGTCGGGACCGACCGGCACTTGCGTGGAAAGTCCTTCTCCATTTGTGAACACGGGCGCACAGATTACGGTCGAGAATTGCGAGTCAATGAGGACTTGACGGCTGACAATTACGAAGGCGCGGTATTGCTTGGGATCGCCACCGGGTTTATGCACACGATAGAGCTCTCCGCGTTTCATGTCATTCCGATTCGTCGGACGCCTGGTATTGCAGTGCGTCGGCGGCTTCGGCATTGAGCCGCTGGGCGGCGGCGTTGATGCGATCCAAGTCGCGAGCCTGGACGGCAGCGCGGGCACGCTCCCGCAAGAATTCTCTCAGTACGCGCTCGATGAAGGCAGAGCGGGAGGACTTGGGCCCGGCGAGGCGATCAATGGCGGCCAAGACCTCCCTCGAAAGTGTGACTGATGTCTTCTCTTTCATACTACTAATATACTACCATAGACTGGGAAATGGCTTTTGAAGTAGGAAGTTGCGGGTAGGGATCTTTCGACTACGCAGAAGCAGTCGCAAGCGACTGCTCCCGCTCCGCTCAAGATGACAGGACTGCGGGAGTCTCAGCGAGTAGCCCAGGCTGGGAGATTGATGTAAGACTTATCCAGCGCGGAAATTGAGGGGCAGCCGAGAAGGCGGAGGGTGCGGTCGAGATCGACGCGCAGAATTTCGATGGCGCGGGCGACTCCGGCCGGCCCAGCGGCGGCAAGACCGTAGGCGTAGGCGCGGCCGCAGAGAACGGCGCGGGCGCCGAGGCAGATGGCCTTTACGATGTCAGCGCCGCGGCGGATGCCGCCGTCCATCAACACTTCGGCGCGGCCGTTGACGGCGGCCACGACTTCCGGCAAAGCACGCAGCGAGGCGGAAACGCCATCGAGCTGGCGGCCGCCGTGGTTGGAGACGACGATGGCATCGGCTCCGGCATCAAGGGCGTGGCGGGCATCGTCGCCGGTGAGGACGCCTTTGATTACGATCGGACCGCGCCATGCGTCGCGAATCCAGCGCAGGTCGGCCCAGGTGACGGTAGCGGCTGCAAGGGCGGCGCCGATATCCACCAAGGGCATTGGACCCTGGCCGGGAATGACGACATTGGGGAGATGGGGAAGGCCGCCATCGAGCAGAAAGCTGGACAGCCAGCGAGGGCGCGTTAGCACTTGCGGTAGAAATGGCAGCTTGGCAAACAGGGTGCCGCTGACGAGTTCTTTCATGCCGTTGCGAACGTCACGCTCGCGCACGCCGGATACGGCAGTGTCGATGGTGACGACCAATGCAGAGAAGCCGGCGACGCGGGCGCGTTCGATGGAGGCTTCGGCGGCGCCGCGGCCGCCCATGAGATAAAGCTGATAGAAAACGGGGCCGGAGGAGGCGGCTTTGACGTTTTCGAGGCGATGTCCGGAGATGGTGGAGAGAATGTAGGCGGTTCCGGCGTTGCCGGCGGCATGGGCGGCGGCAACTTCTCCCCCGGGGTGCATGAGGCGGCTGTAACCGACGGGAGCAAGCAGAAATGGGAGAGCGAGATCGAGACCGAGGACGCGGGTGCGCAGATCGGCTTGGGAAACGGCGACAGCATGACGCGGACGCAAGGTGACATCTTCGAATATGCGACAGTTCTCGCGCAGCGTGATTTCGCCTTCGGCGCCGCCGTCCAGATAGTCGAAGACAACTTTGGGCAGGCGGCGACGCGCAAGAGGACGGAGATCATGGATGCAGACAACGCGGGGAGCGGTAACGGAGGTCATTTCAGATGCGAGATGTTCTCGGTGGACATCTTACAACGGAAGGCCGGTGGATGGCCCTCCCATCCTGTCGCAAAGGGCGCGACAAGGATCGGGTACCCGCGTGGAATCCAGCGGTTCTAGTCGGCGGCCATCTCTTGTACTTCCGGCTCCGGCTGGGAAGCCGATTGTCCGCGCAGTTCGGCTTCGAGCGCAGCGAGTTGCGCCTCGATTTCCTGGTTGGCCTTGCGCTTGCGAATGACTTCTTCACGATAACGCCGCAGGAAATAGTCGATGGTTTCGACGCGAATGCGGATGGAACCAGTGGGCTTGTTCTCGTCGAGGTCTTTGAAACAGAAATACGGCGTGCCGGACTGCTCGATGATGCCTTCGACTACGCCGTAGATGGGCGCGTCGTGGCCGCACTTGAAGCTGGAGATTTCGAGTGCGACCAGGTTGGGATGGCGGGCGGTAAATTTCGCGGCCCAGACTTTGTGGTTGGTGCTGCAAGAGTAGGAATTTTTCCAGGCGTCGGTGATATCGAGCGGGTGAGTGATGACGCCGGCGCGCACTTCTTCGCCGAACAGGCGCTCCAGCAGGTCTTCGTCGAGCGGGAGCGTGTTCTGCGAGAAGATGGGATAACCGAGCTTCTGGAACTCCTCCATGATTTCGTGATTCAAGCCGGGATCGTGATGATACGGCCGGCCCAGCATGACGATGCCGATACGATCGTCGCGCTCGAGTTGATCCATGACCTCGCGGGCGCGCTTGCGGATGCTGGCTTCGTAATCTTCAAGGGCTTGGTAGCCGACTTCGACAGCGCGGTCGTTCTCTTCCTGCGACAGGCCCATGATGGGTTGCCAGGCTTGCAGCATCTGGTGGGCGAAGAGCTTGCGGTCGGCAAAGTTCAGGACGGGATCGACGTACTTGACGTTGTGCTCGGCGAAAACATCGTTCTCTTTGGTGAACGCGGCTTTGACGGTTTCCGGGGTCGCGGTGACAGTGGGACAGGCATTTGCGGCGACGATCTTCACCAGCGGGGACGAGAGCACGTCGTACATGGGGAAGAAGATGACATCGAGCGGCTTCTTGCGATGCTTCTCCTGGATCAGGTTATAGACGTGCGAGATGCCGATTTTCGCCGGGAAGCAGGGGTCGATGGCGCCGCGGCTGGCGCCGGCGCGGTAAAGATCTCCACTGGTGTAATCGGAGTAGATGATGTTCTCCGGCTGGACGCCGAGACTTTCGAGGTAGCCGTTGAAAAGCGGGGCGTAGGTGTAAATGTTGAGCACGCGCGGGATGCCGACGCGCAGCTTCTTGCGAGCTTCCATCAGCGGAATGCGGGCTTTGGCTTCCTTGTTCCAGAACTTGACTGCGGCGGGAGCCGGGTCGGCTACAATGTTGGGACTGACGGAGCGGAACACTTCGTGGGCGGCGATATCCACGAAGTTGAGATATTTTTCTTTGATCTGGTCGAGTCCGGCTTTGATGTCTTTCATGTCGTTGACATCTTCGACCAAGCCTTTTTCGCAGGTGGCGATGATGAGGCGCTGTTCGCCGTGCATCAACGGGACTTTTGTGACCTTCTGGATGGGCACGAAGGCCATGTCGTCTTTAGGAACGGTGCGGATGTCAATGAAAGTGCGCAGGCAATTGTTCTTGCAGAAATTGCAGCGCGTCGATTCGTTGCGGGTGGTGCGGTATTCGATTTTGCGGACGGCGTCGAGTCCGACAAAAGTGGTTTGCTGGCCGTTCTTCCAGAGCCGCACGGATTCAGCCGCGGCGCCGATGGCTCCAGATTCGCCGCAGAATTCATGGACGATGATTTCCGGCCTCTTGCCGGCGGCACGGAAGCTGTTGTTGATGAAATCGACTTCCGCCTTCACCACCGCCATGTTGTTCTGAGTGCCGCCTTGTAAGACGAAACGAGTGCCCAGCGCGGCGAGGTTGGGAATGCTGGCCACGTAGAGAAATACATTCTTGGGAAGCACAGCCGCGAGGCCGGCGAGAATTTCCTCGGCGCGCCAGCCCTGGCGCTGGAAATTCACGATATCGGATTGCATGAACACAGCGCAGCCGTAGCCGAAAACCGGCATCGATTGGGCGGAGAAAGCGAGATCGGCGTACTGTTCGACGCCAAGCCCGAAACCTTCGGCAGTCGACTGCAGGAAATAGCCGTTGCCAGCCGAGCACTGAGTGTTGAGCTTGAAATCTTTCACGCGGCCGTTGTGCAGGATGATGATCTTAATGTCCTGCCCACCGACGTCGACGATGACGTGCGGATCTTCGTAAAACTTGAGCGCGGATTCGGTGTGGGCTACGGTTTCGACCAAAGCCACATCGGCGTGAAGGACGTCTTTCAGAATGTCTTTCGCGTAGCCGGTGGTGGCGACGCCCAGGACTTCGAGCTTGGCATTTTGGGCTTCGACCTGTCCGCGGAGGTTCTCGAACATTTCGATGGTGTCCTGGATGGGATTGCCGTTCGAGAGTTGGTAGGCCTTGCACAGGATCTCGCCCTGCTCATCGAGCAGAACTGCCTTAGTGGAAGTCGAGCCGCCATCGATGCCGATGAAGCCGCCGACGGTCTGGCCTTTGCTGAAGCTAGCGGGGATGAACTTCTTACGGCGGTAGGCTTCTCTGAATCCCGTCCAGCTCGTCGGTGCCGGTGGTCAAGCCTTTGGCGCCGGACTTGGCTTTTTCTTCCTGGCGTCCGAATTCGATGTAATGGACGAGTTGGTCGTAGCCGCGATAGCAGCCGACGCAGTCTTCCTCGGTCTTGCCGAATTCGATGGCACCCATAGCGGCGAAGTACTGGGCGTTCTCCGGGACCTTGATGAGGTCCTCGGGCTTGGCGCCGTCGGGAATCTGGACTTTGCGTTCCTGCCACATGCGGGGGATGTTGGCTTGCCAGGCTTCCCGCATGCCTTTGATGAAGCTGTTGGGTCCGCCGAGCAGCAGCACGTGCGGGCGCAAAGTGTGGCCGCGAGTGAGGACGCTCAGGTTCTGGAGCACGATGGCTTCGAAGAGGGAAGCCATCAGTTCATCGGGCGGAGTTCCGACCTTCTGAAGGCCGTTGATGTCGGTTTCAGCGAAGACACCGCATTTGCCGGCGACTTTGTGCAGCTTGATGCCTTTGTATCCCTGCACTGCGAGTTCGGCGGTGGGAATTTTCAGCTTGGCGTTGATTTTGTCGATGACGGCGCCGGTGCCTCCGGCGCACTTGTCGTTCATCGAGGGGATTTTCTTCTTGCGGCCGGTCTCGTCGTCGTCTTTGAAGACGATGATCTTGGCGTCTTGGCCACCGAGTTCGATGACGGAGTACACCTCGGGATGCATCTTCTCGACGGCCAGAGAGACAGCGGTGACTTCCTGCACAAACTTTGCGCCGATCTGGTCGGCGATGGAGCCGCCGCCGGAGCCGGTCATGAACATGCGGGTGTTATGGCGGTTGATGCCGACTTCTTTCTCCATGCGGCGGAGAAATTCCAGCGACTTCTCCGGCTGCTTGGTTTCGTGGCGCTGGTAGTCCTGCCAGAGGACTTTGTCGGTCGCAGCTTCGACGACGGTGGCTTTCACCGTGGTGGAACCCACGTCCAGCCCGACCAGGAACTGGGTATGGTGGTCGTGCGGCCGTTGTGGAGGCGCAGGAGCTATCTGCAACAGTGGGGCTTTGGCTGTTTGTCCCGAATGATCGTGCATTTCGTCCCTTCCAGCTTCGGTAAATTCTTATGTCGACGAGAACTGAAAGAACAATGATCAGTTCTCCGTTCCCAGTTCCGGTTCTCAGTCTCCGCTGGCCGTAGCCGGCACGGCGACGTGAACGCGGGAGCGCTTCCAAAGATGCGTATCTTTCTGGATGCGATCGTTGACGTGCAAAATGAATTGGGCAGCAGTTCCGGCTACGCCTTCGCGGTGCGGCACGTGATAGAAGGGACGCCGCAACTCAGGGTGCTCGGCGATGTATTCGCGAATCTGTTCCATGGTTTTGCCGGTGGATTTGAGGCATTGTTCGAACTCGGTTTTGGCTTTGACTTTGGCCTCGCCAAGGGCCATCTGCACGCGGCTGTGAGCGTTGACTTCGCCTTCGCCGGAGGTTTCGATAGGCAGGAAGATCATGTCTTTGAACTTGTTGACTACAGCGGATTGGACGCCATCGGACTGCGATGACGGCATGCAGCCAAAGGGCTTCAGCGCCAGCACCATGTGGCAGAGTTTGTGGATCGTGTAGTAAACGTTCTTGCCGACTTCAAGGTGACCCTCACCGCCGCGAGCGAACTGGTTGTAGAAGGGGTTCGCCAGTTCGGCAAGTTCGGTCTGCGGAACCAGTTGGTGGGTGATCCCGCCCAGATTCTTGATGGTGCGGTGATAGAAGAATCGCCACGCCTTTTCGCCGAAGCCGATGCCCCATAGCTTTTTGTGCAGGCCGATGTAATTGGAGAAATTCTTCTTGGCTTCATACCACTCGGTGTTGCGATAGCGGCCGGTTCACCGGCCATTTGGCGATGGCGTGGGCCTTGGCTTGATACATCAGATAAGCAACCCAGGTGGCGATGGGCTCGACGATCACCTGTGCGCCTTCGCGCTCGAGGAAATTGAACATGTGGAAGTTGCCGTCGCCTTCGGTGATTTGCGCCCAGAATTCGCCGGTGATCTTGACCATGGGCTTCACTTTGGTGCGGTCGACTTCGATGGAATCCATACGCTTGCGAGCGGTTTCGAGGGCGCCGAGATAATCCTTGCCCCACATGTGCTCGTGCCATTTTCCAAACACGTTGGCGGTATTGCGCAGGATCTTGTTGCTCTTGAACTTAGGTTTGGCCCAGTTGGGCGCCCGCTCTTCGATCTCGAAGCTTTTGCGATTGCGGAGGTCTTCGCAGAGGCCGTTGACCGTCTCATGGAAAACGCGATCAGTTTCGCCCTTGTTCACTTCGTAGGGGCGGACCTGATAGATCAGGTCATTGAAGACGTCGCCGAGGTGCATGGCGTTTAACATGCCGAAGCCGAAGTCGATGGTGAACTTGAGACCGGGCTCGCCGGAGGCGGCTTTGATGCCGTCGCTGTCTTTGAAGAGCAGCACGCGGAAGCCATCGAAGCCGGCGTTTTTCAGCGCGAAGCGATATTCGGCTTCATACATGCCGAAGCGGCAGGGGCCACAGGAGCCGGCGGTGAAGAAGACGTAGTTGTCGAGAATCTGCCGGCGGGGAATGCCTTCCTTCTCCAGGAACTGGAGATACTGCACCAGGTTGCCGACGGTGAAGTAGGTGGGATTGCACTGGCCGTTGTTGCCGTACTCTTTGCCGATCTGGAAGGCGGGCACGTCGGGCACGGGCAGCTTCTCGCAGCGATAGCCGCAGCCCTGGAAGACGGCACGAATCAGATCTTCGTGCTTCCAGGTAAATCCGCCAAAAAGAATCGTGACTTTATTGCGTTCTTCGGCGGTGAAGGCACGTTCCACCGGACGGTGGAAATGGTCGGGAGAGTCGAGGCCAGCAATCTTGCGCAAGCGCGCCCGTTCGGCTGCCAGTCGCTGTTTGATTTCTACGTCATCTTCGATTTGCACCAGGTGTGTGGCCATTATCTTCCTCCAGCGGATGGATTAGTGACAGGTTGTGATGTGAAAGTCGAGGAAGCCGGAAGGCTACTCGGCACGCGCAGGGATACCATGCGTGCACGCTCGAATGGAAATTCGAGGCCATTCATCCGGCGATTGAAACGCATCAGAAACTCCTACGGCTCGCCCCAAAGGAGGTTCGATGTTTACGCCCTACGAGAACCGGACAGCTATCTCGAAGGCGCCGTACTCAGCAATACGACATTAGATGCCGATATTCTAACCCGAAACGCTTCCCGGTTAAAATACCGTTTTTATCAAGCCCTAGGCGAAACTTCCGCTGACTCCCTGGAAGCCGTGCGCAGCCTGCTTCATGACCCATTTCAGCACCCTGGTGTCGTTGTAACAGAAGCCCAGATGTCGCGGGGCGCGTCAACCCGTCAACCGGGTGTTCGAGGTAGAGCGGCAACTTGTTTTCGGTGGACCGGGGCGAGTAGACTGCAATCCTTAATGGGGGGATGATTCGTGAAGCGCACATTGTTATGTCTCTGTGTCCTGCTGTTTTTAGTTGGTGTCGGCCTAGCGCAACCGGGACCTGCGGTTGTGGAGCAGCACCCGGCCCACATGGCTTCGAGCCCGGCCCGGCCTTCGGCGGACGCCGTTTGGGCGAAGCTTATGGCGGGGAATGCGCGATTCGTGGCCGGCAAGCCTGAAACGCGCGCGCTGGTTCCGCTTCGCCGCAAGTTGGAGTCAGGGCAGTCGCCCAATGTGATCATCCTCTCCTGTTCCGACAGCCGGGTTCCTCCGGAATTGATTTTCGACCAGAGCCTGGGCGACATTTTTGTGGTGCGCACGGCGGGCAACGTCGCCGATCCGGTGGCGCTGGGCAGCATCGAGTATGCGGTTGACCACATTCACAGTCCTTTGCTGGTGGTGCTGGGACATCAGAAGTGCGGCGCGGTGAGCGCGGCTTGTTCCCTTGAGAAGATGCCCAGCCCAAATCTCGAGGCGATTGTGGAGAAGATCTGGCCGGCAGTGAATCAGGCGAAGACGTACACGAAGGGGGACGATCTGCTGGAGTCGGCGATCAAGGAGAATGTACGCCAGAGCGCAAAAGATGTGCTGGCCAACAGTGAAATCATTCGCAATGCGGTGAAGGCAGGGAAGCTCAAGGTGATCGAGGCGGAATACCGGTTCGATACCGGGGAAGTGGTTCGCCTTGACACGCCCGCGGCGGGCCAGAATTAGACGAGCTCGGGCCGCGACTGCCACTCGCCAATCACGCCGGTTCCGAGGGAATGAAAATGGGCAACGCTCGATTATTTCTGGCGATGGCTTTTCTGGTGGTCTACTCGACGGCACAATCGCAAAGCGACCTGGCGAAGATTGGCGAATCGGCGGTGTGGCAGGTTACGCCGCAGTTTCTGGCCTCGGCGCATGCGGCCTGCGATAAATCACTTCAGCACGGCGACATCGAATGCTTGATTCACCAGATGGCGAAGGCCGGGGCTCCAGCCGCAGGGGTAAGTTTTTCCCGCGAACTCTTGAAGCAGACCCACGGCGAGTTCGGGGTTATGACCGGATTTCAAAAGCAGGAACCGGTGGCCATTGCCTGGATCACATATCCTCTGCGCGCCAACACCAACTACGGTCTCTTACTGGTGAATGGACAGCCGCCGATCGTCAACGTCGAGGACATGAAGCTGCTCGACACTAAGACGATGAGAAAGAGTTTCCAGTTCCAGGACCTCAAGGATCAATTTTCCAAGGTGGACGTGTGGCCGGGAGACCGTGATGGGAAAATATGGCCGACTTCACAACCGGGGCCGGGCGGCGGAACGCAGTTTGTGGTGAGCTATCCATTGATCAACGGATGCCACGCCTGCGAACGCGCGGGGTTTGCCATATTCACGTGGAATTTCGACGCCCAAGGAAAATTTCTGGGGACGTCGTTCATGGGGATGACACCGCCGCCGCTGACGCCGCAATAGAATCCAGAGGCGAAACCTGCCGACTACTGCTTCCAGTCTGTTCATGCGAGCGTAAATAATAGTTTGCAATCAGCCCCCGGCTCATGTAGAGTCCTGCCGATCGCCGGAGGTGGAGTATGGCAACCCGCCGAAGCTTTCTTGAAAAATCGACGCAATTGGCTGCCGGCGTGCTTGCCGCCGGGGCGATTACGGCTTCCATCAGCGAGGCGCAGACTCAGCAACCGCAGGCACCTAAGAAGAAGCTGCACATTTTGATGAGGAGTTCATGGGGAACCGATGAGCCGACGCGCGCATCCTTCGTCTTTGACCACGGGCTCGTACTGGCCGACGCCGGACATGATGTGCAGATATTTCTCACTCACGACGCTACGTACCTAATGCGCAAGGCGACGGTTGATACGGTCAAACCCATCGGATGGCCTCCCCTGAGTGAAACCATGGCGAAGGTTGTAGCCAAAGGCATCCCGGTATTTTCTTGTGGAGCCTGCTCCCGGGCGGTGGGATCACGGAGGCAGACTTGAGCACTTGGAACGCGAAATGGGGCGCGCCTCCGATCTACGTTTCCCTGGTGGAATGGGCCGACCACGTGATTAGTGAATGAAGCCGCAGATACTGCCAGGGAGATGCCCTGTCCGGCGCTTTTTCTTTTGCGAATCTCAATAAATCAGTTCTGGATTTGAGTTCCGCCGCGTATGACCAGCACAGGGCAGCGGGCGTGAGAGACCACATCGTAGGCCGTCGGTCCGGGCATGTGAGCCGCCATCCGCGGATAGCGAGTGCCGCGCACGCCCAGCACGATCAGTTCGATCTGAAGTTTTGCCGCGACTTCCAGGATGCGTTCTGCCGGGGAGCCAAACTCAACGTAATACTGAGGCGTACATCCTTCGTCGACCGTCCAATGTTTTTCCAGGTGGCGGAGGCGGAAAAAGTCGGCGGCCTGCATTCTGGTTGACAGGGGCTCTTTCCAGACATCCTCGGCAACGTGGAGGAAAGAGAGCGCGGCATTATATTCTCTGGCTAAAGAGCAAGCGTAGTGCATTGCAGGTTCGGAATCCGGAGAGAAATCTGTCGCGTAAAGAATTTTCCGGGGCTTGGCCTCAGTCTCCGGCGGCACAGAGTTTTCTGGCCCAACCAACAAAACCGGCTCTTGCGCGCAGCGCAGGATTTCCTCGGCGATCGATCCCAGCAGGAGTTTTTCGACGCCGCGCCGGCCATGGGTGCCGATTACAATCAAGTTGATTGCGTTCTTTTTCGCAATGGCCGAGAGCGTTGGCCAAACGTCTCCGTGGTCGACGAGCGCCTGATGGGGAAGGTTTTTGAGCAAGGGCGAGGTTCGCAATCCCGTCATCTGTTGTTCCACATGGCGGCGCATATTTTCGAGCGCAGAGTCGCGCTCGGCCACAGGAATCAGGTCATACGCCTCAGGAGGAATGACGTAGGCGAGATAGAGCTTGGCGCCAAAATGCTGCGCGATGGCCACGGCGTAAGGCAACGCTGTGGTGGAGTCCACCGAAAAATCGGTGGCAAATAGGATGTGATCAAAGACGATCCGGGTCACGGGCAATCACCGTATTTATGTTACTCTCCGGCAAAGTACAAGAGGACAAAACCAACCTCGCGGCGCCCGCCGCATCCATATTGAAAGGAGGGCCGTGTGGTAAAGGAAGCCGAACCCCGGTTGCTTGGCGAGGCTGTGATTCTAGGCGTTGTGGGGGCGCTTGCCGCACAAATCTTCACATGGGCCCTGCGAATATCTGAACACTTCTTCCTCAACTGGCTGGCCGGCTACCATCCTCCCGGATTGCCCGAAGAGGGCGGCATACTTCGGCAGACGATCGGGCCACACGGGCTCTGGCTCATTCCAATCGCGACCACTCTAGGGGGATTGCTTTCCGGACTTTTGGTCTACAACATTGCGCCGGAAGCGGAGGGCCACGGTACGGACACCGTGGTCAAAGCTTTTCATCGCGCGGGGGGTTTCATTCGCGCGCGGGTCGCGCCGCTGAAATTAGTGGCTTCAGCAATCACCATCGGATCGGGTGGCTCTGCGGGCCGTGAAGGACCGACCGCCCTGATCGGCGCTGGAGTAGGTTCGATCTATGCCACGATCGCACATCGCTCCGACGAACAGAGACAAGTTCTAGTTCTGGCGGGGATGGCGGCTGGTCTTTCGGCAATTTTTCGTTCACCGATCGGGGCGGCGTTTTTTTCGATCGAAGTGCTGTACGGCAGCATGGAATTCGAGGCGGGAGCGCTTCTGCATACGATGCTGGCCGCAGTGGTTGCCTATGCGGTGAACGGCTTTTTCGTTGGCTGGCAGCCTTTGTTCTATTTTCCACCCACCTCGAGCAATCTTCCGGTTTTGGAATATGTCTGGCTGGGTGTGCTGGGTGTCGCAGGCGGCCTCTTGGCCACGCTCCTGCCGATGGCGTTTTACGGGCTGCGCGACGCTTTTCGCGCGATTCCCATCCCCCAGGAGTTTAAGCCCGCCATCGGGGGCCTCGGGGTCGGGTTGATCGCACTGAAATTCCCGCAAGTTCTGGGTGGAGGATACGGCTGGATACAGGAAGCAATCAACGGCGGGCTTGTAGTGAAGCTGTTGCTGATTCTGATTTTCCTGAAGATCGTCGCTTTTGCTCTTACGGTTTCATCGGGCGGTTCGGGCGGAGTGTTCGCGCCAACGCTTTTCGTGGGAGCAATGCTCGGAGGATCGCTGGCGTTGCTGTTTCACCTTCCGCCCGCCATGTTTGTAGTTCTGGGAATGACGGCCACGTTCGGGGCGGCGGCGCGGGTGCCAATCGCATCCTTAATGATGGTCACGGAGATGACGGGAGGGTATCAACTGCTCCCGCCAGCGGCTTTTGCAGTCCTGCTGAGCTATCTAGTTCAGACGCAGTTGTCAGCGCACTTGAAGTACAACAGCCTGTACGAGGCGCAGGTTCTCGGGCGGGCACAATCTCCCTCGCGTTACGTGGAGAATGTTGAGTTGGCGCTTAGGCTGCTTGGCACCCGGCAGATTCCGCGGGCGGCAAAAATTGGGCACATCGACATGGTGGCGCTTCTGGATTCCGGCATCCCGATCAGCTTGCCCGGCCGAAGGCAGTTGAATGTGGGTGTTCTGCGGCCGGAGAGCGCTCTCATCGGAAAGACCGTCGAGGCTTGCTATCAAGAGGTAGGTGGAAACGATCTCGAGATCATTGCCATTTTACGGGGCGGTGACGTGGTTTTTCCGCAGCAAGATACTGTTCTCCAAAAGGGTGACCGTCTTCTGATCATTGGTTCGAGCAAGGCGCGGGGCCGCATCGTCGAGCATTTGGCACCGGTGCCAGGAAGCAAGGATCAGACGGTAGTGAGTTAGTCGGGCCAATGCGATGGCGGATCAGAGGCTCTTGGTGGAGTTGCCCGCGCTATAACGAATCAGAAGACGCTCAATGTAAAATGCCGGGTGATAGAACCTAAACGAAAGGTTCGGGACGAAATCAGCTCAACTGGATAAATCTCCGAGCGCCACTGCCCCCACACCCGCGGTCCCCGCAAATCCGCGTCATCCTTCGTTTCGCGGGCTTGCAGAGGGGACATCACCGCGCGCCATGATAGTGCCCTCCCTTCCTGCGTATTTTACCCCTAAGGCCTGGAGTCACGAGCGAAGGTGACGGGAATCACTGCGGCGGTTCCCGGAAATGTTGAAACTTTCACTAGGCGGCCACTGAGTTGTCGGGTTCTCGCAACAACTCTTTGGAATGCCGGGTTTTTCTGTTCATATTCGCAACGGACTTAGAAAAGCGAGGACAACGGCTGCTTAGCCCCGGTTGCGATCTTTATGGGGGAGGAACGGAAATCATGAAGACGAGAAAGCTGGTGTTAGTGGTAATGACGCTCGCGATGGTCCTATTCATTCTAATTCCTAGTCTGTCCTGGGCGGGCGATGACGGAGCAAGCCTCTACAAAGCGAAATGCGCGGCATGCCACGGAGTGGATGCGGCGGGCAAGCCTGCAGCCAAGATTCCCAGCCTGGTTTCAGACGAAGCTAAGAAGGCATCGGATGGCGACCTGGCAAAAGAGGTTGTAGAAAAACCGAAGCATCCGGGCATGGTCAAGACTCTGACGCCCGACCAGGTGAAGATGATTGTGACCTACGTTCGTAGCTTGCAGAAGTAATGATTGGCTGTTCCTTCTGCTGCACCGGCGCTGTCAGGACGACCGGTCTGCGGTCGAGGAAGGCGTAAGGCGAATATGAATATGTCCGGCTCAATTCGGCGGACGGAACGGAAAACCCGCCAATCCGTTGCCAGCCGGAAAGCTTCGACCCTGATCGCTTTCTCGCATGGAACAGCCCTGCCGGGCCCGGATGTTCACTTCTCCGGACCCGGTCTTTTCTTTTCCAACACTCGCCAAAGCCGATTGGTTGTGTTTCCAGGTCCGCCGCGCGGTGGAGCGGAAGCTGGCCTGGTATTTCATTCCACGGGAACGCAAGACTTGCTTTGGGAGAAAGAAGGGGTAATTCCCATGAGTAAAGCTCTGTTGTATGACGCAACCATGTGCATCGGCTGCAAACAATGTGAAGTGGCTTGCGCCGCAGAAAACAAACTGCCCTACAACGATGGCATCGCGGCGGAGCAGAAACAGTCCGATCACAAATATACCGCCGTGCTTACCAAGGGCGACAAGTACATGCGACGCCTGTGCATGAATTGTCAGGACCCCGCGTGTGCTTCTGCATGCCCGGTGGCGGCACTACGCAAAACTCCCTCGGGACCGGTAATTTATGACGAGGCCCGCTGCATGGGGTGCCGCTACTGCATGCTGGCCTGTCCCTTCAGCGTTCCCAAGTACGAGTGGAACAAGCTGCTTCCCAAAGTGCGGAAGTGCACGATGTGCTCGGCTCGGGTGGCAGCAGGCAAGCAAACCGCTTGCGCAGAAATCTGTCCAACGGGAGCTACTAAGTTTGGCGAACGCGAGGACCTCATCAAGGAAGCGCAGCAGCGTATTCGTGACAACCCTGGCCAGTACGTAAAGCACATTTACGGTCTAAACGAGGTAGGTGGAACGTCGGTGCTACTGCTCTCCAGCGTTCCCTTTGAGCAATTCGGCTACGGCGACATGCTCACCGAGCCCATGCCTTTGTTGACTTCTCGAGTGCTCTCCAAAGTTCCCGATGTCGTCACGCTGGGAGGGGTTCTGCTGGGAGGCATCTGGTGGATCACGAACCGGCGGGTCGAAGTGGCGGCCGCCGAAGAAAACGAAAGGAAACCTCGCCGTGCAGACAAGAGACGAGCTAAGAACGAAAATGAACAAACCTAGATTCGGATTCTGGAAAAGTGTGCTCTGGGTGGTTCTTCTGGCGGGAGCTTATGCGCTGATTCTACGATTCACGAGGGGATTAGGCGCCTCGACCAACCTGAGCGACGAGTTCCCGTGGGGACTTTGGGTCGGATTTAAGTTGTTCTCCGTCGCGTTGGCGGGTGGCGGGTTCACTCTGGCGGCGGTCGTCCACGTGTTCAACCTCAAACGCTACCGTCCTATCTTGCGGCCCATGATTCTGACGGCGTTCCTCGGATACTCGATGTTTATCTGCTCGTTAATCATTGATCTGGGCAGGCCCTATCGTGTCTGGCATCCGGTGGTGATGTGGAACGACCACTCGGTCATGTTTGAAATCGCGTGGTGCGTGATGCTTTACACGACGATTCTAATTTTGGAGTTCGCGCCCGCGGTATTGGAACGCCTGGGTTGGCAGCGGGCGCTCGGTTGGTTGCGGGGCGTGATGATTCCGGTAGTCATCATGGGCGTAATCCTTTCCACCCTGCACCAATCATCCCTTGGCAGCCTTTATCTGATCGTCCCGGGCAAGCTGTATCCGCTTTGGTATTCGCCGCTGGAACCAGTGTTTTTCTTCTTATCCGCAATATGCGCTGGTTTGGCCATGGCCATTTTCGAGTCTTGGCATAGCCGCAAAGCGTTTGGCAAACAATTGGAGCAGTCCTTACTTACCGGTTTGGGGCGGGTGCTGGCGGTGGCGTTGTCCTTCTACCTGACCTTGCGCTTCATCGACCTGGCGCACCGCGGCGTTTTTCACCTGCTGCTGCTGCCGCGAACGGAAACGTATTTGTTCCTGCTGGAGATTGCACTTCTGCTGATTCCCATGTTGCTCTTGTTTCGGCGGCGGATTCACGAAAATCCCACCGCGCTGTATTTCTGTTCGGTGCTGACCTTGTTGGGATTCGTGACCAACCGGATGAACGTCGCGATTACCGGAATGGAAGCCAGTTCTGGCACTTACTACTTTCCGAAGTGGACCGAACTTGCTATCACCATGAGCCTGGTGGCCTCGGCATTCGCAATTTTCTGGATGGCGGTCAAATATCTGCCAGTCTTTCCACCGGCGCGCGAAACCGGCCTTGCCCAATCCCTACGGGTTGCAATTCCGGTAGAAACGGCCGCGACCGCCATGCGCGGATTCACTCATGCCCGCTCTTGACCCCAAGACATTGGCGCCGGAACGGCGTCCACACTGGACGCACAGCCTGAGCGTAAAGCTTGTCTTTCTGCTGGCGGTTTCCATGACCTTGGTCTTCGGCCTGCTGGGGTTTTCCCTCATTCGCCTGCACCGCCAGCACCTGGAAGCAGCCACCTTGGCCAGCGCCGAACGGGTGAGCGACGTGATCAGGCGCAGCACCACGTATTACATGCTGCGCAACGATCGGGAGGGGCTCTACCGCACCATCCAGACCATTGCGGACGAGCCGGGCGTGGTCAAGGTGCGCGTGTTTGACCAGGAGGGCCGGATCAGTTACTCCACGGATGCGGCGGAAGTCAGCCATGTTCTCGACAAGAAAGCGGAGGCCTGCTACGGCTGCCACAATCAATCGCAGCCCCTGGCCCGCCTGAATCGCCCGGATCGCTTTCGTATTTATCGCGATGACGCGGGGCAGCGCGTGCTGGGAATCATCACTCCTATCGAGAATCAAGCCAGTTGTTCGAACGCAGACTGTCATGCCCATCCTGCAAGCCAGCAAGTCCTGGGTGTGCTCGATACCAATCTTTCGCTGGCCAAGGCCGACGCGCAACTTGCGGTCAGCAGCACCCGCATGTTGTTTTACACGGCCGGAGCGATGCTGATTGTGGCGGTGTTGAGCTGGCTATTCGTGTGGCGAGTGGTCGGCAAGCCGATCCTGGCGCTCAAGAAGGGCACCGAACATCTCTGCGATGGGGAGCTTGGTTACCAAATCGAGGTACGATCCCACGATGAGGTTGGAGACTTGGCTCATTCGTTCAATGGTATGAGCCTACAGTTGCGGAACGCCAACGAAGAAAGTGTCACCTGGGCCAAGACTCTCGAAGATCGCGTGGAGCAGAAAACCGAGGAACTCAAGCGCGCGCACGATCATGTCTTGCACGTGGAGAAGATGGCCTCGATCGGGAAGATGGCGGCAGTCGTGGCGCACGAGGTCAACAACCCTCTCTCTGGGATCCTCACATACGCGAAATTATTGCGCAAGTGGGTAGGGTCCGGCCAAGCCGAGCGTGAAAAGCGAGAAGAGGCAATGGAATGTCTGGATCTGATCGCAGCAGAAAGCCGCCGCTGCGGAGAACTGGTGAAGAATCTGCTGGTGCTTTCACGAACCGCGCCCATCAACGTGCAACCCACTGACTTAGACGCTGTTATCAATCGTTGCCTGCTGTTGGTGCGGCATCAGCTGGAGTTGAATGCGATCCAATTGCAATTGCAGCTTGCGGACGATTTGCCACGCGTGCCCTGCGACCCGGCCCAGATGGAACAAGTGTTTCTGGCCTTGATCATGAATGCCATCGACGCCATGCCTCGAGGAGGCAATCTGTGGATAGAAACCAGGTGGGGCAAGGATGAGGCGGGGGTCAAGGTCCAGATACGCGACGACGGCACGGGCATCGCTCCTGACGTGTTGCCGCAGATCTTCGAACCTTTTATGACGACAAAAGAAAATGGCCGCGGCGTCGGGCTGGGCCTGGCAATCACTCGCGGCATCGTGGAGCAGCACAACGGACGCATCGAGGTCGCGTCCGAGTTGGGGCGAGGCACGACTTTCACCGTGACCCTGCCGGCTGATGCCCCGGGCGCTTCCCTGGTGGCCGTTGGAGAGGGAGATGTCGCGATGAAGGTGAGGTAATTGATATGAGCACCGAGGGAAAGCTGCTGATCGTAGACGACGAACTGAGTGTGCGTGACTCGCTGGGCAAATGGTTCCGCGAGGAAGGCTACGAGGTAACTACCGTAGAAAATGCGAGTGATGCGCTGACGCGTCTGGCGGAACAACGCTGGGATGCGGCTCTGGTGGATATAAAAATGCACGGCACCGACGGCATCGAACTGCAACGACGCATGCACGAAATCGACCCAGAACTCATGGTGATTATTATGACCGGCTATGCCTCGGTCGAGACCGCGGTAGCCGCCCTCAAGAACGGCGCCTACGACTATGTCACCAAGCCGCTGGATCCGGATGAGATTGCGCATCTGGTAAAGAACGCCCTGGCGCATAAACGGATGGCTCAGGAGAATGTGCTCTTGCGGGAGACGGTTGCCGAGGTGGCTCGACCGCAGGAACTGATCGGACAGAGCGGTCCTATGCGCAAAGTTCTCGACGCGATTGAAACGGTTGGTCCAACGGACGCGACGGTGCTGATCACGGGAGAGAGCGGCACCGGGAAAGAGCTGGTGGCGCGCGCCATCCATCAGGCCAGTCCGCGAAAATTTCATCCCCTGGTGGTTATTCACTGCGGCGCTCTAACGGAGACGCTGCTCGAAAGCGAACTCTTTGGACACGAAAAGGGCGCTTTCACCGGAGCGCAGTACCGCAAGAAAGGTAAGTTTGAGATTGCTGAGGGCGGAACGGTTTTCCTGGACGAGATTGGCGACATCACGCTGAAAACGCAGACC
Source organism: uncultured Acidobacteriota bacterium (assembly GCA_963845725.1). GTDB lineage: Bacteria > Acidobacteriota > Terriglobia > Terriglobales > Acidobacteriaceae > JABCZH01. The sequence continues at coordinate 10,324 of CAWJTC010000003.1, read as the reverse complement.
GACCTGCTGCGGGTGCTGCAAGAACGCGAGATTACGCGGGTGGGCGGCAACCAAATCATTAAGGTGGATTTCCGCTGCATCGCCGCCACCAATAAGGATCTGGAGAAATTGATCGAGGAAGGCAAGTTCCGCCCCGACCTCTTCTACCGGCTCAACGTCTTCCGCATCGAGTTGCCGCCGCTGCGCGAGCGCCGCGAAGATATCCCTGTGCTCGTGGACCACTTCGTTCGCAAGTTTTCTCTGGCCATGAACAAACGCATCACCCGGGTTTCGGCTGCGGCCATGAATCAATTGCAGCAGCAGTTGTGGCTGGGGAACGTTCGTGAACTGGAGAATGCCGTGGAACGCGCTATGGTTGTGGGACAAGAGCCAGAGCTGAACGAAGGGGACTTCATCTTCAAGCCGCAAAGCGCTTCTGGGCTTGGCGGTTCGAGCAAGACCCTTGAGGAGATGGAGCGCGCTCATATCCTGCGGGTGGTGGAGGAATGCGGAGGTAATCAGAGCCACGCCGCCGATCTCCTCGACATCGACCGAGTCACGCTCTACCACAAGCTGAAGAAGTACGGCTGGACTCGCACGTTGTTAAAGCCCGATGAAGTCTCCCGATGAAGGCACGTGATGAAGCTGCTGCAACTCTTGCCGATCGGGAACGTCGATGACAGGGTGGTGAAGGATCTGCGTCCAGCCGTCGAAGAAATTCTTGGCATCCCCTGCCAAGTGCTCCCGGTTAGGCTCGATCCGAAGTTCGCCTTCCATGGAGAACGGCAGCAGTATCACTCCTCGGAAATTCTGCAGCACATGCAGAGCTTTCTAACCACCGACTCCTGGCGAATGCTGGGCATCGCGGCCGTCGATCTATACATCCCGATTCTTACCTTTGTCTTCGGCGAGGCGCAGATGGGTGGTTCCTGTGCCGTGCTCTCGACGCACCGCCTGCGCCAGGAGTTCTATGGCCTTCCGCCCGACCCGGAGCTATTTCGCCAGCGAATAATAAAAGAGGCGGTCCATGAGGTAGGACACACATTGAACTTGACTCACTGCGATGACTACCGCTGCGTCATGGCCTCGTCCCATGCGGTGGAGTGGATCGACCTCAAGGATACCGCGCTGTGTAGCAACTGCAGGAGTAACGTAACGCCTATCGCGGAGAGCGAGTCGGCGCGAACCCATTGAATCCTATGAGCTGTCCCGAAGGTTCTGGACTCTAAATGCAACACAGCGGCACAGAGGCGTTCCGCCTGTGTGTTCCCGTATCTCCAATCGCGCAGCGTTCCTTCCGTGCTTGCAGAGCTCATACTGTAATATCAGGCACGCCCCCGCCACCAAGTCAAGCTTACTGCTCGATGAAGCCTCGACGCACCTGTGATGAGATCAGCCCTCGATAATCTCCCCGTGTTCATTCACCGATATATGCGGCACGTGCCGCAACGGAACATTTAGTTTGTAGCGTGCATGCCTGCGCTCTCCTTCTCTGATTAGCGCGCCTTTCTCCCCCAAATCAGCAAGGTCACGTGTCGTTGTCGCAGGAGACGCGCCTGTGATGGTGCCGTACTTGCCGGCACTCATGCCGCCCTCGAATCCTTCTGGCCCCTCCTTGAACATCCGAAGGAGCGCTTTTCCCTGCCTGTCGTTGATCTGTCCGCAGATGCGGTCGAGCAGCTTCGTCTTGTCGATGAGAAATTCGATGAGCGCGAGGGTGCGCCGCTGCGCTTCGATTGCCGTGCCGGCAAACCAAGCGAGCCATTCGGTAATTTCATTGCTTTTGTTGGCCGCCTCCAGCGCCGCATAATAGCGCGCGCGCCGCGCAAGAATCGTTGCCGCAAGCGCGATAAGAGACGGCTGCCCTAGACTCTGTGCCATGGATTTTTCCGCGAGCGCACGGCCGATGCGGCCGTTGCCGTCCTCAAACGGATGGATCGATTCAAAGTACAGGTGAGTAGCCCCTGCCCTTGTCAGCGCTGGCAATAGCTCCGCACCTCCGGGAGCGGTTCGGTTGAACCATGTGATGAATCGCTCCATTTCCGATGGAACCTTCGCCGATGGTGGTGCCTCAAAATGAATCTTCGGCGAGCCCATTGCGCCTGAGAGAATCTGCATCGGCTCAATGCTTGTCCGGTAGCGGCCAATATCCGTCAGATATTGCCTGCCAGTCATCAGCATGCGGTGCCACTCAAACAGCGTGTCGTCCGAAAGCGGCGCGGCGAAGGTCTTGTAGAGGTGGACCATCAGTTCCGAAACACCGCGTTCTGCCGGTGCCGCGCGCCGGTTTTCCGCTGCCAATCCCAATTGGCGCTGAATGGATGACTGAACACTGGCCCGATCCAGAATCTCGCCTTCGATTTCCGAAGTGGTCAGCGCTTCCGAGCTCATCGCCTCGACCGTCAGCTGATTGTGGTCTTCTTCTCCAAGATGCTTGATTGCGCCGACAAATGTCCCTCCGCCAACGAGGAAGTGCTGTTCGGCTGCGGTGAGGCGGGACGGATTCCAGGCGAATTTGGGCCAATCAGGCTGCTGCCAGTTCCAAGTCATGAGCGATAGCCATCATTTCTATCGCTCATATTATAAACTCTAGTGAGCGATAGCAACAAAATTCTATCGCTCATGGCTTCCAGCCATTATGCAACATAAGCCTTATCAATAGGTTACAAAAAGCGTCTTGGAATCTGAGAAAAGTCCGCACCCAGGATCTCACTTGCTTCTGAAGAGGCGTCCTGATTTCAGCATTTTGCAAAGTGCTTGATGATGAAAGTGTTGACAGTCGTTCGCTACGCACAGTTGTGCCGCCCCCATTTGTTCGGACCTCTTGGTATGACCGCAGAGCAGAGAGGTCTCATCGTGTTCTCTCAATGAGTACTCTGCTAGTCCCTCTTCTTAGGTATCCCGCTCATGCCCCGGCAGTGGTAGTCGAAAAACCACTTATCTCGTGATGTGCCGTTCGCTTTCAGGCGGCATAGTACATCCATGAAGCACGAAGAACACACAAGCGGTTTGGCAGCGAACGCAGAGCCGGCGAACGGTTGGAGAGGAAAACGCGTAACTCTCGCAATCCGAACCGTGCTCGAACGCTCGCTGCTGGTGGCCGGAGTGGCACTGCTGGCGATCTACGTAGCGGCCAGAATTCACGGGGCCATAACGTCCCGGGCCGCGGTGCGGGAGTTCGAAGCACTGAAGCAAGCGGCGCCTCCGACCACCGCCCCAGAGGGGGTGGGATCGTCACCGAAGACGCCTTCGGAACCCGACTTTCTGGTGTGGTCGGAAAAGCGCACTCCGCGGCTCCTTTAGGAGTGTTGCGAATTCCCAAGATCCGCCTTGAAGTGGCGGTCTTGGAGGGGACGGATGATCTGACGTTGAACCGCGGTGTTGGCCGGATCGAAGGCAGCGCGAAACTGGGGGAGAACGGAAACATCGGCATCGCCGGTCACAGAGACGGCTTTTTTCGCGGGCTGAAGGACATAAAGGTAGGCGACCGGATTGAGTTGGAGGGGAGAGAGCGGACCGAGACCTACGTTGTGGACCAGATAAAAGTCGTGGATCCAAGCAACGTGGGAGTGTTACAGCCCAGGTCCAAACCTTCCTTAACGCTGGTGACTTGCTTCCCGTTTCACTTTATTGGAAGCGCACCGGAACGCTACATCGTTCACGCATCACTTACGGATTCTGGAACCACAGAAGCACAACTTAACTGAGCAGGGCAGTTTGAAACCTTGCAATTCATAAAACTTAAGGAGAACACATATGAACTCGCATCGAAGCGCACGAAAATCCACCCACTTGTTTGCGGCAGCGATTGCTTGCATGTTCCTGACCGTGGCAGCGTATGCCCAAGTGCAAACCCAAACCAGTGTCACTCACGGACCAGCACAGCAGACCGTCAAGGTCGAGCGTGGCGAAGTCGTCTATGTGACCTGATCCCCGTTTTCCGAACAAGTCCGAGTATGATTTCGGACGAAAGAAAGGGGAAGCGGGTATGTCGAAGAGCAGGCACACAGAGGCGCAGATCATAGGGGTGTTGAAACAACTGGAAGCGGGACGTAAAGCGGAAGACGTGGCACGGGAGGCGGGAGTGTCGAAGCACACGATCTACGCCTGGAAGTCGAAGTACGGTGGGATGGATGTGAGCCAGGCGCAGGAAGCCAAGCAAGTGCGCGACGAGAACACGAAACTGCGCAAGTTGGTGGCAGACCTGAGTCTGGACAAAGAAGCGCTGCAGTCGGTGATCCGAAAAAACGGCTGGAGCTCGTAGCGCTGAAGGCAGCTATCGAGCAGGTGAAACAGGAGTATGCCTTCAGCGAGCGGCGAGCGTGCCGGCTGATGATGCTGGCGGTGACGACGTACCGCTATCGCAGCCGGCGAACGGATGAGCCGTTGCGGACGAAGCTGGTGCAGTTAGCGCGAGAGAAACCGCGCTTTGGGTATCGTCGCCTGCATGTGTTGCTGCGACGAAGCGGAGAACAGGTGAATCACAAAAGGCTACATCGGATCTACTGCGAGGCGGGGTTGAGGATACGGCGAAAGAAGCGGAAGCATCGCGTACGCGAGGGAAAGCCGCTGGTGGCGCGGACTTCGGCGAACCAGGAGTGGGCGCTGGACTTTGTACATGATGCGGTGGCGTGCGGACGAACGATCCGGGTACTGAGCGTGGTGGATGCCTATACGCGAGAGTGTTTGGCCTTGGAAGTGGATACGAGCTTTGCCAGCCGGAGAGTGACGCGAGTGCTGGAGCAGATCGTGAATGAGCGGGGATTGCCGCAAGCGATCCGCTGCGACAACGGGCCGGAACTGACGAGCCGGCATTTTCTGGCGTGGTGTGTGGAGCGGCAGATCGAGTTGCTGCACATACAGCCGGGAAAGCCGACGCAGAACGCGCGTGTCGAGAGCTTTCACGGACGGCTGCGAGAAGAGTGTTTGGCGATGAGCTGGTTTCAGAACCTGTTCGATGCGCGGCGCAAGATCGGGGCCTGGCGGAAGGAGTACAACGAGGAGCGTCCGCATAGCAGTCTGGGGTATCAAACCCCGAAAGAGTTTGCTCAGGCGCAGGCGGCTGGCTTCTACACAGCTGTGCGAGAGGCAAGGGATTCAAACGCCATCCCTTGCCCCTCGCGCTCCCCCATCCCGGCTCAAACCGGAGAGGGAGTCACTGAAACTTGTCGTATTCTTACGTGAACGAAAGCTGGGGGCAGGTCATATGTCTCAGGCAACGACTTGGTCGTCAAGAAAGACGATGGCTCGCTGGTGCACTTTCCCGATGTGCCCGAAAGCACCCGGGCGACCGTCGACGGCAAACAACTCGCCCAGGGGATGTTCCTGGAGTTGCTATTCCGCGGCAGAAAGGCGGCTAAACCCGATCCGGTCAAAAACCTGGAGAAAACGGCTCCAGTGAGGGGTTTGGTGCAGTAGTGCGGGCAACTGCGGGTAAACTGCGGGTAATACGGAAAATAAAAAGTGCAGTTAACTGCTTTGAAATGTGGTGGCCAGGGACGGAGTTGAACCGCCGACGCCAGCCTTTTCAGGGCTACGTTATGCTGTAGTTTCAACAACTTAAGTGACTCCAGGTGGCCGCCTAAGTCCTTGAGAAGACGTTAGAGCCGTGCGAATCGTGGGTTGAAATCGTGGGTTCGGAAAGACAGTTGCAGAAAGCCCCCGCAAGCAGCAGTTTCACCTCGGCATTACCGAGCAATCCTCCACTTGCTGTTGTCAGCTATTACCACAAATGTGGTATATTGCTACCACATGCTTGACTTTCGCTCTAAAGCACGCCAGCAACTGCTGGCTTATTACTTCACAAACCCGAGGGCCCGCCATCACTTGCGGGACTTGGCGGAGCGGCTGAGCATCGATCCTTCGAATCTGTCGAAAGAGCTGGGACGCCTGGAGCGCCATGGTCTATTTCAGTCGGAGGTGATTGGTCGCCAAAAGTATTTTCAACTGAACCGGGAGTATCCGCTCTTTGATGAAGTGCGTAAGATCGTTGCGAAAACCATTGGTGCGGCTCCCGTGATTGCGCAATCCCTCAAGAAAATTGAGGGAATAGACGAGGCTTATTTGTACGGGTCGTTTGCAAGCAATCAACAGGACGCTGCGAGCGATATAGACGTGCTCGTGATTGGTGCCCCTCGCGAGGAAATCTTAGCGCAGGTCATGCAAAGGCTTGAGCGGCAACTCGGGCGCGAATTGAACTACATCGTCCTAACGCCGAAGGAATTCGCCTCGCGCCGCGCTCGGAAGGATGCGTTTCTAGAGAACGTCTGGCACAATAGGCGTATTCCGCTCGTAGGTTCAAATGAAGAAAGTGAAGCCGCACACCGTTGATTGGGCGCAGATTGAACGCTTTCTGACGAGCGCGGATAAGAAGCTGGCCTCGGCTCAGAAAATTCTCGCTTTTGATGAAGAAGCTTGTCTTCAACAAGCCTACGAAGCAATGCTCAAATCTTCCCTCGGGTTCATGTTCAGCCATGGATTCCGTGCGAGAAGTCAGCCTGGCCACCACATCGCCATTATTGATTTCATGCGGTCGCGCATCGACAAGAAACATTCTGGGCTGCTGGTCGTCTTTGATCGTCTCCGCCGGAAGCGCAATGCAGCCCTTTATGATGACACCGGATTTGTTTCTCACCATGATGCTGAGCAAGCTCTCGAATCTGCCGCCGACTACTTGAATGTGATCCGAGTTGATATCGCTGCCCGAAAGCCCTGAATCAGAGATCGATTTAGGGCGGATGGGAGAAGCATTCGTCCACCTCGACTCGGCCAGTGAACAGGTCGCGCCCCGGCCTGGCCATGGCACGGCGCAATTTGTGTAGCCCACATCCACGCCGTCTCATAGCTCTTCAGCCCCCAGCACTCGTTGCAGTCCCAACGCGCTGGCGCCGTTCTTCTGGGTCGTCACCCACCACATGGCGCGAAACCACACGGGTAACGGGAGTCCGCGTGTCCTGGAAGAGATCGTTCCGGCAGCCACTGAGGTCTGGCACCCACACCCGGCACACGCCCACTGACCCCGCACCGGCCATGCCTTCCCTGATCCGCAGCGGGGACAGAGGAAAACCCGCCGGCCACCGCAGCGTCAAATACGCCCGACATGCCTCCTCGATGCCGAAGTTCGCTTCCAGTTCAGTCAGATTCCGAGGGTACTCTTCCGCCGTCCCCGCACAGCACATATTGTGGCTGCCTGAGTCAAGCAGATACCCCTCTAAATGCTAATGGCGACTGATTCAGAGTAGGTTGGCGTTAGCGATCTCCGCCTATCGTATCATCATTGACATCAGTCACTCACCGTCGCCCAAGCGCGAACGGAAGCACTTTTGAGAAGCAGCAGAAAAGCTTGCTGTGCCGCATTGGGTATCGAAACGCTCGGCACACCTGATTGCCGCAAGCCCTCGTCAACATTGCGGCAGCCTCATGATCCGCTGAAATACTTCTTGCCCCCGAACGGATTTTGGCGAGGTCGAATTGGCGGGATCGGACTTTATCTTGCCTTCGGTTAGGTCGCTCCTTTACGAAATCCGAACGGACCAAACAAAGACGTCAGACGAGAGCCCGATATATGTTAGAAAAACGCCTTCCGGTTTCTTTGGTGCCTGGGAAAACTGTTTCGACCCAGGATAAGAGGAGGAGATTTTATGAAGCACAATGAGATGTCGTGGCGAACTGCAATGGACGCCAGAATCCTGGCTGCAACATTGCTTTTGCTTTTCTCGGCAGTGCCGACGTGGGCACAACGGGAATTGCCAACCCGGCATGTCCGCGAGCAAACGCTGAATGGGCAAGCGCCCATCGTTGGAGTGCTACCGGGCACCTTGCGTTTGAATCTCGCGATCATGCTGCCGCTGCGAAACCAGGCTGAGCTAGATGATCTTCTGGAACAGCTTTACGATCCCCAAAATCCTTCCTATGGCCAGTATCTTACAGTTGAAGAGTTCACTGAGAGCTTCGGCCCAACTCAGGACGAGTACGATGCCGTGGTCGCCTTTGCTAAGGCGAACAACATGGCTGTGACCGAGACTTTCCCAAATCGAATGGTAATCGGACTCAGTGCGTCGGTAAGCGATATCCAGAAAGCTTTTCACTTGACTCTTGGCGTTTATCAGCACCCGACTGAGAAGCGAACATTCTATGCTCCGGACCGAGAACCGTCGGTAGACGTGAACATCCACCTCTGGCACATCGCGGGTCTGGATAACTTCTCAATACCACAGCCCGCATCAGGACCTGGTGTCACTGCTGGTGGAGGTGCCGGAACAGGCTCCGGACCGGGTGGCAGCTTCATTGGAAGTGATATGAGGGCGGCCTACTACGGTGGAACGTCCCTTACTGGCTCCGGCCAGGTATTAGGGTTGGTAGAGTTCTCGGCTTACAATCTGAGTGATGTGCAGACATATTTCAGGAACGTGGGGCAGACACTTAACGTTCCGATCAATAACGTCCTTCTGGCTGGATTCAATGGAGTCTGCGGCTCGTGTAACGACTCCGAAGCAGCACTCGATATCCAACAGGCAATTTCCATGGCTCCTGGGCTGTCTCAAGTGAACGTTTATGAAGTAAACCCTACTTCGATTGGAAACGGTGGAGATGTCACTATCTTGAACCGGATGGCGTCGGACAAGAGTACCTTCCCGCAACTGAATCAATTAAGCTGTTCCTGGGTGTGGGAGCCGGACGATCCGAGCAGCGACGAGCCGATCTTCGAGGAATTCTCGGCACAGGGGCAGAGTTTTCTTGCTGCTTCAGGGGACTGGGGAGCGTATCCCAATTCGACACCCTACTACTATCCGCCGGAAGACCCCTACGTTACAGCGGTGGGTGGAACAGACCTGACGACGACCGGCCCAGGTGGTGCATGGCGGTCGGAGACAGCATGGATCGACAGTGGCGGCGGCATTTCTCCTGACCATCTCGCGATTTCAAGCTATCAGCAACTGAGTGGTGTGATCAATTCCTCAAACAAAGGTTCCACAACGTACCGAAACGTTCCGGACATTGCAGCACAGGCAGACTACCTGAATTACATCTGCTACAGCGGATCATGCGCAACGAACTGGGGAGGGACTAGCTTCTCCGCGCCGCGATGGGCGGGTTTCGTGGCGCTTGTCAATCAAAGCAAGAAAGCTAATGGCAAAGCAGTCATGGGCTTTCTCAATCCAACTATCTATCCGATCGGTTTGGGCTCGAGCTACAGCAATTACCTGCACGACATCAGCAGCGGGAATAACGACTGCTGTAGCCAATCGTTATGGTATAACGCGGTTACAGGCTATGACTTGGTCACTGGCTGGGGCAGCCCCATCGCTCTGGGCTGGCTCGGAGGCGGCATTGTACTTCCCGCGCCAGGTATCATCAAGACGGTCGCGGGAGACGGCACTCGGAGCGACTCCGGCGACGGGGGATCGGCTACGAGCGCTGCATTAGATGATCCCCTCAGCGTAGCAGTTGACAGCGTTGGCAACATCTACATCGCAGATTCAGTAAATGCTCGTATCCGCAAAGTCACGGCTGCGACGGGCATCATCACCACAGTGGCGGGAAACGGTACTCATGGCTACTCGGGCGATGGTGGGCCGGCAACCAACGCTGAGCTCGATTTTCCCACTGGCGTGGCAGTAGATAGCGCTGGCAACATCTACATCGCGGACTATGATAATTATCGCATTCGCAAAGTGGTAGCCTCCACAGGGGTCATCTCCACCATGGCGGGAACCGGCACGTACGGCTACTCCGGCGATGGCGGTCCGGCGACCAGCGCTGAGCTAGGAGCCCCACCGGCGTGGCGTTGGATACGGCCGGCAACCTCTACATTGCAGATTGCTTTAATGAACGCATTCGCAAGGTGGCAAAGACCACCGGCATCATCTCCACGGTGGCAGGAGACGGCACGATCGGGTATTCCGGCGACGGCGGACCTGCTACCAGCGCTGAGTTTTATTACCCCTGGGGCGTAGCTGTGGATAGTGCTGGCAACATCTACATCGCGGATACAGACAATGGCCGGATCCGCAAAGTGACGGTGTCCACTGACATCATCTCGACCGTGGCTGGGGACGGCGAATATGGTTCCTCCGGCGACGGTGGGCTGCTACCAGCGCTGAGCTATCGAGTCCTTACGGTGTGGCGGTCGATAACTCGGGCAACATCTATATCGCGGATCAGGGCGGGGAACGCGTCCGGAAGGATACGGAGTCCACTGGCATCATTTTAACCGTCGCCGGAGACGGGGGGATGGGCTACTTTGGTGATGGCGGACCAGCGACTAGCGCTGAGCTATATTTTCCCTACGGAGTAGCATTGGACAGTGCTGGCAACATCTACATCGCGGATGATCTTAATCAAC